>NZ_JAQTMS010000004.1 GCF_028714215.1 Rhodoferax sp.
CATCGCCAAGGCCCACTCCGGTCTGTCGGTCTTTGCCGGCGTTGGCGAACGTACCCGCGAAGGCAACGACTTCTATCACGAGATGATGGACTCCGGCGTTGTCAACAGCAAGAACCTGGGCGAGTCGAAAGTGTCCATGGTGTACGGCCAGATGAACGAGCCGCCGGGCAACCGTCTGCGCGTGGCGCTGACCGGTCTGACCATTGCCGAGTCGTTCCGCGACGAAGGCAAGGACGTGCTGTTCTTCGTCGACAACATTTACCGCTTCACCCTGGCCGGCACCGAGGTCTCCGCGCTGCTGGGCCGGATGCCGTCGGCCGTCGGTTACCAGCCGACGCTGGCCGAGGAAATGGGCCGCTTGCAAGAGCGTATTACCTCCACCAAGGTCGGTTCCATCACGTCGATCCAGGCGGTTTACGTGCCGGCCGATGACTTGACCGACCCGTCGCCTGCCACCACTTTTGCCCACCTGGATTCCACCGTGGTGCTGAGCCGCGATATTGCCTCGCTGGGTATCTACCCGGCGGTGGACCCGCTGGACTCGACCAGCCGCCAGCTCGATCCCCTGGTGGTGGGTGCCGACCATTATGAAACCGCGCGTGCCGTGCAAGGTACCTTGCAGCGTTACAAGGAACTGCGCGACATCATCGCGATTCTGGGCATGGACGAACTGGCTCCGGAAGACAAGCTGGCGGTGGCGCGGGCTCGCAAGATCCAGCGTTTCCTGTCGCAGCCGTTCCACGTGGCTGAAGTGTTCACCGGCACGCCGGGCAAATACGTCAGCCTGGCCGAGACCATTCGCGGCTTCAAGATGATTGTGGCCGGCGAGTGCGATCATCTGCCCGAGCAGGCGTTCTACATGGTTGGCACGATCGACGAAGCGTTCGAAAAGGCCAAGAAAATCTAAATACCTTGCGGGATTGTCCGAAGGCGCGTAGCGGCAGGCTGGTCCCCAACAGATTAGGAATCCCATGAACACCATCCACGTCGATGTGGTCAGCGCCGAAGAATCCATCTTCTCCGGCGAGGCGCGTTTTGTAGCTTTGCCCGGTGAAGTGGGCGAGCTTGGCATTTACCCGCGTCACACTCCCCTGATCACGCGCATCAAGGCGGGCTCGGTGCGTATTGAAAAAGCCGATGGCAGCGAGGAATTCATCTTCGTCGCCGGCGGCATCCTGGAAGTGCAGCCCCAGTGCGTCACGGTGTTGTCCGACACCGCCATTCGTGGCAAGGATCTGGACGACGAGAAAGCCAACGAAGCGAAAGCTGCCGCGGAAGAAGCGATCAAGAACGCCAAGACCGATCTGGATCTGGCCAAGGCGACGTCCGAATTGGCCGTGATGGCGGCGCAGATCGCCGCCCTGCGCAAGTACCGTCAGAAAAAATAAGGCCAATCACCGGCGCTGTCGCCGCAGGACGGCTCAATTCAATACCGGGGCATCCGGTAATTCATTCGGATTGGTCTCGCCCGGCTGGAGCGGAAAGTGTTGCACCAACAGGGCCGACACTTCTTCCAGTGCCGTTGTCAGGCCGTCCTCGAACTGTCCTTGCCGGAATGCGCCGCGCATGCGCAAAACCATGGCTTGCCAGACCTTCGGCTCGACCACGTTGTTCAGCCCCCGATCAGCCACCAGCTCAATCGATCGCTCCGCCAGCAGCAGGTAAATCAGAACGCCGTTGTTGTGGGCGGTATCCCAGACCCGCAGTTTGCCAAACATCGTCAATGCGCGTTGCCGGGTGATCTGCCGCGTTGTTGCCTTGCGCCAGAGGTAGCTCAAGGGCAGACCGGCTTCGACGTAAATGCGAACTTCGCCGGAGTGGCGCTGCTCGCTGGCGGCCACGCGTTGCCCCAGCCGGCGCACCATGTCCGGCGGGATGGCGCGTTGCGTAGTGGCCCGGTCCAGCCAGCGGTGTTTCAGAATTCGTTGAATACGGCTCAGCATCACCAGTCTCCCGAGGCGCCGCCGCCGCCAAAATCGCCACCGCCGCCGGAACTGAAGCCACCGCCACCGCCGCTGCCGGAACTAAAACCGCCACCACCAGTCCCCCAGCCACCACCGGAGTGGCCGGAGCCCCAGCCGCCGCCACGAGTGACGTTCGAGAACAGCGCAAATAAAAGCGCCGCCACGCCCGCCAGGCCAGCAATCAGAAGACTGGAAGTGATGAACAGCGCCAGCGCCCCAACGGTCCCGCCGGTCGCCAGGGCACCCAACTTGGGACCCAGGACGGCGCGCGTCAGTGCGCCAACGATGGGCACCGCAAAAAAAGCAAAAATGGCCAGATCCATCCAATCGAAACCGAAACCGCTTTTGTTGCGTCGGGATTCGGAAGGGGGCGCCGGCAAGGCCTCGCCAGAGACGAGTTTCATGATTTGTTCCACGCCGGCGTCCAGTCCGCCGGCAAAATCGTTCTGCTTGAAGCGCGGAGCGATGGCTTGGTCGATGATGCGTTTGGCCGCCAGGTCGGGGACGGCACCTTCCAGCGTCTTGGCAACTTCAATGCGTACCTTATGGTCGTCCTTGGCCACCAGCAACAGCAAACCATCGCCAATTTCCTTGCGCCCGATTTCCCAGACGTTGGTGACGCGGTTGGCGTAACTGGCAATGTCCTCGGGTTGCGTGGTGGGCACCAGCAGCAACACGATTTGCGCGCCAGCGCTTTGTTCAAAGGCGGCCAGCTTGCTTTCAAGTTGCCGCAACTGCTCTGCGCTCAGCGTGTGGGTGGTGTCCATGACACGTCCGGTGAGCGCCGGCACCGCTTGTTGCGCCAACGCTGGCGCGAGCGACAGCAGGAGTCCACAGCACAGACCCGTCAGCCAGCGGCCCAAAACGGACAAGTGGTTCGACCAGGGAAGCAGCGCGGGCACGGATGGCTCCGGACTTGAGCCAGCTATTTCTTGTTGAAATCGACCACTGGCGGGGTGCTGATGGCGGCCTCATTCTGGACGGTGAAGTTGGGTTTGGTCTGGTAGCCGAACACCATGGCAGTCAGGTTGCTGGGGAAACTGCGGCTCAGCACGTTATAGTCCTGCACCGCCTTGATGTACCTGTTACGGGCCACCGTGACCCGGTTCTCGGTACCTTCGAGCTGGACCCGCAGATCTCGAAATCCTTCATTGGCTTTCAGGCTGGGGTAGCGCTCCGACACCACCATCAGACGGCTCAAGGCCGATCCCAGTTCGCCTTGCGCGGCCTGGAACTTCTGGAACGCTTGCGGGTCGTTCAAGGTTTCCGGCGTGACCTGGATCGAAGTGGCCTTGGCGCGCGCCTCTATCACCTTGGTCAGCGTTTCCTGTTCGAACGCGGCCTCGCCTTTGACCGTGGCCACAATATTGGGTACCAGATCGGCGCGGCGCTGGTACTGATTGAGCACTTCGCTCCAAGCCGACTTGGTTTGCTCATCGAGGCGTTGAAAATCGTTATAGCCGCACCCTGCCAGGGTAAGTGCGCTCATCAGGATCAGAAGCCAGCGTGTCATAGGTAACTCCAACTTGTGAAACGTAACAGTAGCACAAACCAGGTACCCAATCGCGATTTCCATTGAACAAAGGTTTGCCTTGACAAAAGCCTGCGCCGATTTCGCGGCAAAATGAAAGCTCTTCATAACCCGCATCATGTCCAAAGCCCAAAAACAAGCGGCCAACAGCAGTCGGTTGGTCGACCCCATTGAAGCCACTTTTGACACCAGGTAGCGCCATGGACCAGATCGTCAAACAAGCCATGGTCAAATGGCCCAACGTACCTCTTTGCTACGGCTGGCTGGGTCTGGACGCGCGCGGTAACTGGTATCTGCGCGACGACAGCGTTCAGGCCCGCGGACCTTTTTCGGAGGGTGTGGCGCCGAGCAAGGGCGCACTGTTAAAGCACGAGAAATTGATCGACTTCATAGGACGCAACTACCAAGCTGATGCACAGGGGCAGTGGTTTTTCCAGAATGGTCCGCAACGCGTTTACGTGGAACTGGAAGCCACACCCTTGATCTGGCGTGTCAATGGTGATTTGTCGGTGCAGGACCACAACGGCAGAGTGGCTCGCGTGCAAAACTGTCTGCTGGACGAGCAGGGTCGCCTGTACCTGCAGACCGATGCCGGTTTCGGTCTGGTCCATAGCCTGGACATGGTGCATGCGGCAGACGCCGTCGAACAGGGTTTGTGGGCGCCGCAGGCAGTGCTTGGCGCCGATTTGCCGCGGCGTTTCGGCTATGTGACGAGCCCGCAAATGCGGCAAGGAATGATGTCTCCGGTGTAGCCCGAACCTGGGCGCAGGCCAAAAAAAAGCCGGTCCATGACCGGCTTTTGCGGTTGCATGCCAGCTGGCTTATTTGGCCGCTGAAGCCGCCGCAGACGCCGCCTCGGCCGGAGTCGCGGCTGCCTTGGGTTCTTCGAACTTGGCACCGGCGGCATTGGCCATGTAAACCACGGCGCGGCCGATTTCCAGCGTTTCAAAGTTACCGCCGCCCTGCGGGGCCATGGCATTCTTGCCTTTGACGGCGGAGTTCAACAGTGCCTCATAGCCGGTTTTGATGCGCGGTGCCCAGGCCGCGGCGTCACCAAACTTGGGTGCGCCGACAAGCCCGGCACTGTGACAGGTGGTGCACTGGGCCTTGAAGACTTCCTCGCCGGTCTTGAGCGGCCGGTTGGCATCGCGAATTTCGATGCTGCCGATTTTCTGGATGCGGGCCGTCACGGCTTGCTCAAGGTCGACTGCGCCAGCAGCCGGTTTGTCGGCTGAAGTCACGTAGTAGACGATGCCGATAATCACGAAAATGGGGAGTACAAAAGAGAAGAAAACGGTAAGCAGCAACTGCTTGGGGTTTTTGATGGGGCCGCTGTGGGCCTCATCGTCAACTGAGGCGAGGTGGTTGTCACTCATGGTGTTCTCGGGTGTGGGGGCGTGAAAGGAGCCGCGATTATAGCGGCCACCCCTGCGAAAGCACCTACAATGCGGGCTCGGGAAAGCGGCTGTAGCTCAGTGGATAGAGTATTGGCCTCCGAAGCCAAGGGTCGTGGGTTCGATCCCCGCCAGCCGCACCATTACAACGCGCCATCAAGCAAATTGGCAGCGCGCTCCTGATCGTCATTGACCTGGCGCTGATGCCTGCCACGGAGTGCCCAGCCATCCGATTGGCACTTTGGGTTTACCCGCGCAAAACTGAAAAATCCGAGCTGCCTGTCTTTCGAATTACCCTGCCGCGCGCTAGGGCTTTTGATGAAGCGCGATCAGCTTGATGAATTGCCGTACGCGACGGTTGACATAGGTCAAAGAAGTAATTCGAAAGGTAGTTAGCATTTACCTTTGGAGGCTGCTATGTTTGATCAACCCATCAAAAACATCATGGAGAAGAAGAAATTTCTTACTGCTCCACCAGAGACAACCGTTAGTAATGCCGCCAAGCTGATGGCACACAAAAATGTAGGCGCCGTCTTGGTCGTCGAAGGCGAACGCCTGGTCGGTATTTTTTCCGAGCGCGACGTCGTGTTCCGCGTCATCGCACAAGGGCTGGATGCCAAAATCACCAAGCTGACCGAGGTCATGACCAAGGAGCCCAAGACCTTGGAGCCTGGCAGATCCTACGGACACGCCCTGCTTCTGATGCAGGAGAACGGTTTTCGCCATGTCCCGGTGGTTGAAAATGGCCGCCCGATTGGCATCGTCTCGTCGCGCAATGCGATGGACCCAGATCTGGAAGAGTTTGTTTTTGAAGAACGGCGGCGCGAACACCATCGCTAGCGGTCTGAATTGCGGGGCGTGGCAAGGGTTAGCAGCATGGCGTCGCCATAGCTGAAAAAGCGGTAATTTTCGGCAATCGCGTACCGGTACAAGGCCATGATAGGGTCGTAGCCGGCAAACGCGCTCACCAGCATCATCAGGCTGGATTTGGGCAGGTGAAAGTTGGTTACCAGCAGGTCTACCAGTTTGAAGTCAAATCCCGGTGTGATGAAAATACGCGTGTCGCCTATGGTCTGGCCGCTGGCCGGATCCCCGTCTTTCATTGAACTTGCCCAGGATTCCAGCGCCCGCACGGTGGTGGTGCCAACCGCCACCACGCGGCCACCGCGGGCGCGGCAATCGGCAATCGCGCGCTGGGTGCTGGCGGGCACCTCATACCATTCGCTGTGCATCTGGTGCTCCGCCAGGTTTTCGGTTTTGACCGGTTGAAAGGTACCGGCGCCCACATGCAGCGTGACGTGGGCGCGCTCGATACCGGCGGCTTCAAAGGCGGCAAGCAGGGCGTCATCAAAATGCAGCGCGGCGGTGGGCGCGGCGACGGCCCCGGGGTTCTTGGCGAACACGGTCTGGTAACGCGCTGCATCCTCAACCGAATCGCCGTGCTTGATATAGGGCGGCAGCGGCACATGGCCATGACGCTCCATCAGCGTATAGGGGTCGTCGCCGGCGTCGTTGCTGAGCACGAATCGAAAAAGCGCCCCGTTGGCGTCCGGCCAGCGACCCAGCAGCGTGGCCTGCAACTTGTCGTGGCTGCCGGGCGCACCGGTCAGAGTCAGCGTGGTGCCGGCTTCCGGCTTTTTGCTGACCCGCATCTGGGCTGCCACCCGATTGCCGCCCAACACCCGCTCGATCAAAAGTTCGAGCTTGCCGCCACTGGGTTTCTCTCCAAAGAAGCGAGCCTTGATGACCTTGGTATCGTTGAAGACCAACAGATCGCCGCGGCGCAGTTGAGCTGGCAGATCCCGAAAGATCCGGTCCACCGGCGTCGCCCCGGTGCCGTCGAGCAGGCGCGAACCGCTGCGCTCGGCGGCAGGGCGCTGGGCGATCAGCGCTTCGGGTAACACGAAGTCGAAGTCGCTCAAGGTGAATTGGCGGGCGGCGCGGGGAACAGACGTTGACATGATGCTTGAGGGTCGGACAAACCCGTACCAAGTTGAAAGATCAGGGCCGAATTGTCCCATGTCTGAAGAGGCAATATTTCCATTGCCGTCGAACGGGAAAGCAGTTTTACCGGAGGCCGGGCTGGTGCAGGCCCCAACCTGTGAAGGAACAGGCAAAATCCAAGCATGAATCCGCCAGCTGCCAAATTGCCGACGCCAGCGCTGACCGGCCCGCAAAAGGCGTTGCGCAAGCTCGGTCTGCTGCGGCCGATTGACCTGGCCTTGCACTTGCCGCTGCGTTACGAGGATGAAACCCGCATCGTCAAACTGTGCGATGTGCGCGATGGCGATCTGGCCCAGATCGAGGGCGTGGTAACCGCCTGCGAGGTGCGTCCCATGGGTCGCCGCCAGTTGCTGGTGACGCTTGACGATGGTTCCGACACGTGCACGCTGCGCTTCTTCAGCTTTTACCCGTCACAGCAACAAGCCCTGGCAGTCGGCAAGCGGATCCGGGCACGCGGCGAAATCAGGGGTGGGTTCCTGGGGCGGCAGATGCTGCACCCGGCATTCAAGGCCGCTGATGGCGAGCTGGCGGTGGCGCTGACGCCGGTCTACCCGAGCGTGGCCGGTCTGCCGCAGGCGTATTTGCGGCGGGCGGTGCAAGGGGGACTGGCGCGTGCCGATCTGACAGAAACGCTGCCACCCCACAATCTGGAAAGCATCGGTCCGGGTTCCCGCTGGAGTCTGCGTGAGGCCTTGTTCTTTTTGCACAACCCGACGCCCGACGTGAAACTGGCGACGCTGGAGGACCACAGCCACCCGGCCTGGCAACGGCTCAAGCTGGAGGAGTTGCTGGCGCAACAGCTGTCGCAATTACAGGCCAAACGCGAGCGCGCCGGGCTGCGTGCGCCAGAGCTGAAGACGGTTCACCAGTCGGCCGATGGGGGCTTGCCGTTGCCGCAGCAATTGCTTTCGGCGCTGCCTTTTGTGCTGACGCCGGCGCAGCGCCGTGTCAGCGAGGAAATCAAACGCGACCTGGCGCGTTCGGTGCCCATGCACCGGCTGCTGCAAGGCGACGTCGGTTCCGGCAAAACCGTGGTGGCGGCGCTGGCTGGAGCCATTTGCGTGGACGCCGGCCGGCAGTGCGCTTTGATGGCGCCGACCGAAATTCTGGCTCAGCAGCACTTCTCCAAACTGATTGGCTGGCTTGAACCGCTGGGCGTCAAAACGGCCTGGCTGACCGGTAGCCAAAAAGCCAAGGAGCGGCGTCAGATGCTGGCACTGATTGCCAGTGGCGAGGCTTCCTTGGTGGTGGGCACGCATGCCATCATCCAGGACAAGGTTGTGTTCAAAAACCTGGCGCTGGCCATCATTGACGAGCAACACCGCTTTGGCGTGGCCCAGCGGCTGGCCTTGCGCAGCAAGCTCGACGAGGGCGATCAGGAGCCCCATCTGCTGATGATGACCGCGACCCCGATTCCCCGCACCTTGGCGATGAGCTACTACGCGGACCTGGACGTCTCCACCCTTGATGAGCTGCCGCCGGGGCGCACTCCTGTTGTTACCAAGCTGGTGAGCGACACGCGCCGCGACGAGGTGATTGCGCGCATCAGCGCCCAGTTGGCGCAGGGCAGACAGGTGTATTGGGTCTGTCCCTTGATTGAAGAGAGCGAAGCGCTCGATCTGGTCAACGCCACCGAGACGCACGCGCAACTGAGCGCGGCTTTGCAAGGCGCTCCGGCCTACCGGGGTGCGCCAGTACGGGTCGGCTTGCTGCATTCACGCATGCCGGTGGCTGAAAAGAAAGCAGTGATGGCCATGTTCACCGGTGGCCAACTGGGTGTGCTGGTCAGTACCACCGTGATCGAAGTCGGGGTCGATGTGCCCAATGCCTCCCTGATGGTGATCGAGCATGCGGAACGCTTTGGCCTGTCGCAGTTGCACCAGCTGCGCGGCCGGGTCGGGCGCGGCGCGGCGGCATCGGCCTGCGTGCTGTTGTATTCCACTGGCGACGCCTCCCGGCTCGGGGAAACGGCACGCGAGCGTCTCAAGGCGATGGTCGAGACCGACGATGGTTTCGAGATCGCCCGGCGCGATCTGGAAATTCGCGGCCCCGGCGAGTTTCTGGGCGCCCGCCAGTCGGGTGCGGCGCTGCTGCGCTTTGCCGACCTGGCCACCGACACGGCGTTGCTGGCGTCGGCGCGCCGCCTGGCCTCCCTGATGCTTGACCAGTATCCTGCGTTGGTCGACCAGCACATTGCGCGCTGGTTGGGCGGCAAGGCAGATTATTTGAAGGCCTGAGGCGGGCTTGCGCTACCCGTATAGGCTTAGGCACCATGCTTCGTTTGACCCAAGCCCCCAACCTGGCGATCGCCACGCTATGGGCCGACGCACTTGCCGCCGAGGGCATCGCCAGCAGCGTGCAACGCCAGTACCTGGCCGGTGTGGCCGGCGAACTGCCGCCGGACCAATGTCTGCCGGAGGTCTGGATCGCGCATCCGGCGCAGGAGCCCAGAGCGCGTGAACTGCTGTACCACTTGCAGCATGTGCCGCAGCATCGGTGGCACTGTCGCTGCGGCGAACTGGTGGAAGGCGGTTTCGAGCAGTGCTGGAATTGCGGCAGCTTGATGCCGCGCTGAGGCGTTTGCGCACTGGTAGGACAATAGCGCCATGACCCTGACCGAACTCAAATACATCGTGGCGGTGGCGCGCGAACGCCATTTTGGCAAGGCGGCGGACGCCTGCTTTGTGTCCCAGCCGACGCTGTCGGTGGCCGTCAAGAAACTCGAAGAGGAACTCGACATCAAACTGTTCGAGCGCAGTGCCAACGAGGTTTCGGTGACCCCCCTGGGGGAAGAAATCGTGCGCCAGGCGCAAAGCGTGCTGGAGCAGGCGGCCAGTATCAAGGAGATTGCGAAGCGCGGCAAGGACCCGCTGGCCGGGTCGCTCACGCTGGGCTTGATCTACACCATAGGCCCCTACCTGCTGCCCGATCTGGTGCGCCAGATAATTGCCCACACGCCACAAATGCCACTGATCCTGCAAGAAAATTTCACTTTCAAGCTGCTTGAGATGTTGCGTACCGGGGAGCTCGACTGCGCCATTTTGGCCGAGCCTTTCCCGGATGCCGGCCTGGCCATCGCCCCCCTTTATGACGAGCCCTTCTTGGCGGCGTTTCCCAGCCACCACCCGTTGGCCGCGCATCACGAAGTCAGCACCGAGGAACTGAAACGCGAGACCATGCTGCTGTTGGGCAGCGGTCATTGTTTTCGCGACCATGTGCTGGAAGTTTGCCCGGAGTTTGCCCGCTTTTCCAGCCAGACGGAGGGCCTTCGCAGGAACTTCGAAGGCTCATCCCTGGAGACCATCAAGCACATGGTGGCGGCCGGCATGGGTGTCACCCTGGTGCCGCGCCTGAGCGTGCCGAAAGAAGCGCTGACGTCCAAGCCGCGGCGCAAGCGCGATGAAGATCCCTATATCAAATACCTTCCTTTTGCCGGCGATCCACCAACCCGGCGCGTGGTCCTGGCCTGGCGTCGCAGCTTTACCCGCTACGAGGCCATTGCGGCCTTGCGCAATGCAATTTACGCCTGCGAGTTGCCGGGCGTGAAGCGTTTATCTTGAGAGTCATGGCGTGAAATCTATTTATCCCCGTCTTGTCCTGTACCTCGATCTGGTTCGCTGGAACCGGCCGGCCGGCTGGCTACTGCTGCTGTGGCCGACCTTGAGCGCACTGTGGATTGCCGCCAACGGCTTCCCGGGCTGGCATCTGCTGTCGGTATTTACATTGGGTACCATTTTGATGCGCAGTGCCGGCTGCTGCTTCAACGACGTCGCCGACCGCGAATTCGACCGGCATGTCAAACGCACGCAAGCGCGCCCGGTAACCACCGGTGCCGTGTCGGTCAAAGAGGCGCTGCTACTGGGTGCCGTGCTGGCGCTGCTGGCCTTCGCGCTGGTGCTCAGCACCAACGCCGCAACCATTGGCTGGTCGTTCGCGGCGCTCGCCATCGCCTTGATCTACCCTTACGCCAAACGATTTTTTGCAATGCCGCAAGCGGTGTTGGGCGTGGCCTTCAGCTTTGGCATTCCGATGGCTTTTTCCGCGGTACAGGCCACGGTTCCGCTGCTGGCCTGGGTCTTGTTGCTGGGCAATCTGTTCTGGGTCCTGGCCTACGACACCGAGTACGCCATGGTGGACCGGGATGACGACCTGGCCATTGGCATGAAAACATCGGCCATCACCTTGGGCCAATGGGACGTTCCGGCGGTGATGCTCAGCTACCTTGTCTATTTGGTGGTTTGGGATGTGGCGCTCATGCCGTATGCGCAAGGCACCTGGTCTTACCTGGCATTTACGCTGGCCTTTGGGCAGGTGGCCTGGCATTACACACTGATTCGCGACCGCTCGCGCGCCGGTTGTTTCAGGGCATTTCGCCTGAACCACTGGCTCGGCTTCACCCTGTTTGCCGGTATCGCGGCGAGTTACGCCTTGAAGTGAAAATACCGCCCGGGTCGGCGGCTTGGGTAGGCAAGGGCAGCCGTTTTTCAACGCTGCGCCGGCACCGCGAGGATCACTGCGTTGGCGCGCTGCTGGATTTTTTGGTTTTGGCCTTTTTCTTGGCTTTCGACTTGGCTTTGGCTTTACTGCCTTTCTTGGCATGTTTGACCTGGGTCGTTGTTGCAGCCGATGCCGGAGTGGAGATGACAGCCAGCGGCATGGCGATCAGGGCGGCGCTGATGAGCGCGGTAAGCAGTTTTTTCATGAATCGGTCCTGTCGGTAAAGAAGAGGTGGGTCGCCGTCGCGTACTCGCGGTCGGATGACTGTGGGCACGAGCCCTTGTAACGTTTGGCAGCCACTGCCGGTTTACTCTCAGGCAGCGCCAAACTCATCGCCCAGTTCCTTGGCGCGTTGGCGCGCGGCGTAAATCGCGTTGATCAACTGGGCTTGAACGTCGTCGTCTTCCAGCGACGAGAGGGCGGCATAAGTGGTGCCGCCTTTGGAGGTGACGCGCTGGCGCAAGACTTTGGGCGGCTCGCTGGCGCTGCGTGCCAGCTCACCGGCGCCAATGAAGGTGGCCACGGTCAAGCGGTGGGCTTGCTCGCGCGTGAGGCCCATTTCGGTGCCGGCGGTGGTCATGGCCTCCATGAAATAGAACATGTAAGCCGGGCCGGACCCGGACAAGGCGGTCACCGCGTCGAGTTTCTCCTCGGCGTCCAGCCACAGAAACTCGCCGGTCGTCTGCATCACCTGGCCGACCCAGTCCTTGTCTTCGCTGCTCACCGCCGGCCGCGCGAACAGGGCGCTGATGCCTTTGCCGATCAGGGCCGGTGTATTGGGCATGGCGCGCACCACGCGCTCGGTGCCCAGCCAGCGTGCGATGCTGTCGCTGCGAATACCGGCCGCCACGCTCAGGTGCAAGGCGTTTGAGGTGTGCGGGCAAGCCAGCAGCGCGGCCTCCTTGAAGGTTTGCGGCTTGACGGCCCAGATGACCATGTCGGCCTGATCCAAAAACTTGCCGGGTTGCGCTCGGGCGTTCAGACCGTAGCTGCTTTTCAATTTCTCCCGGGCCTCGGCGAACGGTTCCACCACGTCAATCTGGCTCGCTGCAAAGCCCTGGCCGATCAAGCCGCCGATGATGGCGCGGGCCATGTTGCCGCCGCCGATGAATGCAATACGTTTGCTCATGAATCTCCTTGGGGATCGCCACAGGCTGTGGCGTTAAGGCGTGAGTCTAATCAAAGTACCGTTTGTCTGACGGCATGCTCCCAGCGCTGCATCAATTCCCTGGCGCGCTCGGTCTCCAGTGTTGGTAAAAAGCGCCGTTCCGATCGCCACAGGGTAGCCAGTTCGTCGGTGCTCTGGTAGACGCCGGTGGCCAGGCCCGCCAGGTAGGCGGCACCCAGCGCGGTGGTTTCGGTGACTGCCGGACGCACCACTGGAATGCCCAGCAAATCGGCCTGAAACTGCATCAGCAGATCATTGACGCAGGCGCCGCCGTCAACCCGGAGTTCGGCCACCGTGGCTTCGCCCGCCGCCACGGTGTCCCGGCTCATGGCTTGCAGCAGGGCGGCACTTTGATAGGCAATGCTTTCCAGCGCCGCGCGCGCAATGTGCGCCAGGGTGGTGCCGCGCGTCAGGCCGGTAATGGTGCCGCGGGCATCCGGCTTCCAGTACGGTGCGCCCAGTCCGGTGAAGGCGGGCACCACCATCACGCCGCCGGCGTCCGGCACACTTTCAGCCAGCG
The DNA here is from genome assembly GCF_028714215.1 of Rhodoferax sp. GTDB lineage: Bacteria > Pseudomonadota > Gammaproteobacteria > Burkholderiales > Burkholderiaceae_C > Rhodoferax. The sequence continues at coordinate 13,079 of NZ_JAQTMS010000004.1, forward strand.
CCTGCACTTCGCTGCTGCTGGGGATGGCGCGCAAGCCGTCGCGCAGCCACTGCACCACGGCACCGCCCACAAACACGCTGCCTTCAAGGGCGAACGCGGGCTGCGCGGAAGGTTGCGCCGCGCTGGTCGTGATCAAGCCGTTGTCAGAGGTTCGGGACTGGTCCCCGGTGTGCATCAGCATGAAGCAACCCGTGCCATAAGTGTTTTTCACCATCCCGGCCTTGAAGCAGGCCTGGCCGAACAAGGCGCTTTGCTGGTCGCCCGCGACACCGCCAATGGGAATGGCATGACCCAGCAGCGTGGGGCTGACCTCGCCGTACAGGGCGCTCGATGGTTTGACGCTGGGCAGCATGTTGGACGGAATGTCCAGCGCCTGCAGCAACGCCGGGTCCCACTGGTTGTTGTGGATATTGAACAGCATGGTGCGCGACGCATTGCTCACATCGGTGGCGTGAACGGTGCCGCCGGTGAGGCGCCAGATCAGCCAGCTATCGACCGTGCCGAACAGCAGTTCGCCATCGGCCGCCTGCTGGCGGGCCCCTGGCACATGGTCCAGCAGCCATTTCAGCTTGGTGCCGGAAAAATAAGCATCCACCCGCAATCCTGTTTTGGCCTGGATCATGTCGGCCAGGCCGCGCTGGCGCAGGGCAACGCAAGTGGGTTCGGCGCGCCGGTCCTGCCAGACGATGGCATGGTGAATCGGCAAACCTGTATGGCGGTTCCAGACCAGCGTGGTTTCACGCTGGTTGGTGATGCCCAGCGCGCGCACATCGCGGGCCTGAATGCCGGCCTTGGCCAGCGCCTGGCGCGCGGTGGCAAGCTGGGTACGCCAGATCTCCTGCGGGTCGTGCTCCACCCAGCCTGGTTGCGGGTAGATTTGCGCCAGTTCCTGCTGTGCCTGCGCCACGACATGCCCCTTGGCGTTGAACACAATGCTGCGGGAACTGGAGGTGCCCTGGTCCAGGGCAAGCAGATAAGTCATGAGCGCACCATTGAAAAGAGAAAAGGGAGACCGGCATTTTTAACCCAAAGTGAACACAGAACAGCCTTAAAGCGAACAATAATTGCACCCTTCAGATTTATGTTCAAAGTGCCACCGATGACTACCGAAGTGCCGCCCCTGCCAACCCGCCGTGAGGATTTGATCGCTCGTCTGGCCGAGCCGCGTCAATACGATATCGCCATTGTCGGGGGTGGCGCTACCGGTCTGGGGGTTGCGCTGGATGCGGCGGCACGCGGCTTGAGCGTCGCGCTGGTGGAGTCGCACGATTTTGCCAAAGGCACATCGTCACGTGCCACCAAACTGGTGCACGGCGGCGTGCGCTATCTGGCGCAGGGCAATATTTCCCTGGTGCGCGAAGCGCTGCGCGAGCGCAGCACGCTACTGGACAATGCGCCCTATCTGGCGCAGCCGCTGGCCTTCGTCATGCCGTCCTACAAATGGTGGGAGACTCCTTTTTATGGCATTGGCCTCACCCTGTACGACGCCCTGGCGGGTCGGGCCGGCTTGGGGCATACCGAGTTTTTGAGCCGCGCGCAAACCCTGGCGCTGTTGCCAGCCGCGCAGCCGCAAGGCCTCCAAGGTGGCGTCAAGTACTGGGACGGCCAGTTCAACGATGCGCGCCTGGCGTTGGCGTTGGCGCGCACGGCGGCGGTGCGTGGCGCCCTGCTGGTGAACTATTGCCGCGCGACCGATTTGTTCTATGAAGGCGGCAAGGTCGCCGGCCTGCTGTGCGAAGACAGTCTCACCGGCCAGTCCTACCGTATCCGGTCGCGCTGCGTCGTCAACGCCACTGGGGTCTGGGTCGATGAACTGCGTCAGAAGGACGGCGCCGCCAACAGCACGGATGGCCGGCGCCCGACCAAGCCCATGGTGGCACCCAGCCAGGGTGTCCACATTGTGGTGGATCGCGAATTTCTGGGTGGCGAAAGCGCTCTGATGGTGCCCAAGACCGCCGACGGCCGGGTCCTGTTTGCGGTGCCGTGGCTGGGCAAGGTGATTCTCGGCACCACCGATACGCCGCGCCATGACCTGGCGCGCGAACCGCTGCCGTTCAAGGAAGAGATCGATTTCATCCTGACCGAGTCGGCGCGTTATCTGCGGCGTGCGCCGCGGCGCTGCGACGTCAAGAGCGTCTGGGTCGGCTTGCGTCCGCTGGTCAAACCGCAGGACGACGACGGCGATAACACCAAGGGCTTGAGTCGTGAGCACACCGTGCTGGTCAGCCGCAGCGGGCTGGTGACGGTGACCGGCGGCAAGTGGACCACTTACCGCGCCATGGCGGAGGATGTGTTGCGCCAATGTGCCGCCAAGTCGCTGATCGAGAACAGAAGTGCTGGTGTGACCGTTCATTTGAAGTTGATCGGGGCCGATGCGGCGGGCGCGCAACCACACTCCATCAGCCAGCCGCCCGGCATTCATTCGTATGGCAACGAACAGTCAAGGGTGATGAGTCTGCCGGGCGCGCAGACCGAGTTGTGTCCCGGCTTGACGGAAGCCATGGTCCGTTTTGCTGCCCGCCATGAGTACGCGGTTCACGTCGAGGATGTGCTGGCGCGCCGCTCCCGCTTGTTGTTCCTGGATGCCCGCCTGGCAAGTTCCCTGGCGGCGCGGGTGGGTGAAATCCTGTTTCAGGAAACCGGGCTGGACCCGCAAGTTGCGCCTTTTACGGAACTGGCACAACACTATTTGCGCTTGCCGGAATAAGAGGCGCCGAGCGGCGCCGATGGGCCGGCCCGCTGCGGGGTGTCTGGCGTTTACGAGAGCTTCATCACCACCATGCCAAACACGTTGGCCGCGGCGTCGGCGCGATGCGACATGTTGGAGATGTGCCGATAAACCTCGCGCCGGTAAAACAGCGCCGGCAGGTCCTGTAGCGCCAGCGGGGGCGCAAACAAGTCCTTGATCGCGGCCCGGTACAAGCGCTCGACCTGCCGCTCTTTCTTCCCCACTTCATGCGCGTGGTCGGTCGCCACACGCGGATTCTTGGCCAGCCGCGCAATCGCCAGCTGCAACTCTTGCGCCTGGCCGTAGACCAGCGCCACCATGCGCCGGATGTAGTCGTCGGCGGCAACGTTGAGAATGTTCATTTCCTCGAGGGTGGTCAGCGCGTAAGTCACCATGCCCTGGTATTCGTGCGACAGGTTGAAGATATCCTCCCGGTCCAGCGGCGTGATAAAGGTCCGGTGCAGCTCGTCGACCAGCACCCGGCGCAGTTCGCCCGAATCATCCGCCAGTGCGTGCAGTTGCTGCACCGCGGCGTCATTGACCTGGTCCAGCGAGGCTTCCAGAAAGCCAATGCCCTTGACGGTATTGGCCGATTGCGCCATCAGCATCGAGACAAAGCGGTTCCCGTCCTTCACACCCAAGTCGAAAATACCCATCATCCACCTCCGGTCCGCAATAGCGCCCTGGTCACCAGGTAAACGGGCAGCGCCAGCAGGGCACACACCGGCAGCGTCAACAGCCAAGCCAGCGCAATCTCGCCCAGCACGGCCCAGCGCACTTTGGAACGTCGCTCGGCCGCACCGGCGCCGGCGATCGCCATGCTCGTGACCTGGGTCGAACTGACCGGCCCGCCGACCACCGAGGCCGCCAGGATGACCATGCCGGAGGCCAGTTGCGCGCTGAAACCGTGGATCGGACGCACGCGGTACAGGCCTAGGCCCAGCGTGCGTATCAGGCGCGAGCCCCCCAGCGCCGTGCCCAGGGCCATGGCGCCGGCGCACAGCGTAATGAGCCACCAAGGGACTGTGAAGCTGGGTGTATAGCCGAGCACCAGCAGGCCCAGGGCCAGCACCCCCATGGTTTTTTGCGCGTCGTTGGCACCGTGGCTCAGGGCCAGTGCGGTGGCGGTAACGATTTGCGCGCGCGACAGCAGCAGATTTGCTTTCGGGCTGGCCGCGCGCAGCAGCCAGCGGGTGGTCAGCATGACCAGCAGCCCGGCCGCCAGGCCCAGCAGGGGTGCCAGCAGCAGCGCCGCTCCGATCTTCCACAGTCCGGCCGACTGGATCGCCCCGGGGCCTGCCTCCATCAGCGCCGCGCCCAGCATGCCGCCCAGCAAGGCATGCGAGGAACTGACGGGAATGCCCAAATACCAGGTGGCAAAGTCCCACAGGCAGGCGCTGAGCAGCGCTGTCAGCAGCACCGCGATGCCGATCGCCTGCGGACGCACCACCTCCGTGCCAATGGTGTGCGCCACCGCGACGCCCAGCAGAAAGGGTCCGGCCAGGTTGGCCAGAGCGGTCAGGGCGAGCGCGCCGCGCCCACTCATGGCGCGCGAAGCAATGATGGTGGCGACGACGTTGGCGCCGTCGTGAAAACCGTTGAGAAAGTCGAACAGCAAGGCCAGCACGAACAGGGTCACCAGCAGAACAAAGGGCGACATGGTCAGGAGCTACGCACTGCTGGCGTCAGCCGAACAAGCCGCCAACCCGGGTGCCGGCAATCCGGTTCACCACGTACAGGCTGGCCGCGCAAACAGCGATCAGGATCACGCCCAGGGCCGCCGCCTGGCTCTGCGAGCCGGCGATGTAAAAGGTGAAGATGCCGAACGGAATCATCTCCCAGCCGCCCAGTGTCAGGAAGATGGTGGCCGAGGCCTCCTGAATCGACATGATGAAGGAGAACAGCGCACCGACCAGAATGCCTTTCCAGACCAGCGGTACCGTGATGTCGCGGAAGGTGCGCAGCTTGGAGGCGCCAACGTTGGCCGCCGCCTCCTCCATTGCCGGATGCACCAGCTGCAAAGAGGAGAAGCTGCCACGCACGGTGTAGGGCAAACGCCGCACTGCCAGCACCAGCGGCAGGATGATCCACATGCCGGTCAGCGGGATGCCGATCAAAGGCAGCGGAATATTGAAGGCGCGGATGTAGGCGATGCCGATGGCCGTGCCGGGAATGGCCAGAATCAGTGTCGTCAACGCGTCCATGGTCTTGCGCCCCGGGGCTCGGGTGCGCGCCATGATCCAGGCCATAGGCACGCCCACGATCAGGCACAGCAGCAAGGCCAGCCCGGCGTACAGGAAGGAATTGACGATGAACTTGGGCGTATCGATGCTGACCGCCTTGAAGAACTCCAGCGTGTAGTTGACCGGGAACGGCGTCAGCGCCCAGCCGCGCCCGACCGCGGCCAACATGACGCCCGCTTGCGGAATGACACAGACCAGCATTAGCAGCGACAGTACGCCCACCGCCAGCCAGCGCTGGAACGGCCCCAGGCGGCGCCGTTCGACCTTGGAATAGGCCAGCGAGCTGTAATCCTTGATTGCCACATACTGGCGTGCCGCCAGCACGAAGACGATGGCCAGCAGCACCAGCAGGGCCGAAATCACGATCCCCATGCGGAAGATCTTGCGATCGACAAACTGCATGATGTTGAGGTAGGCCTGCGGCGCCAGCAAGTCCTGCACGCCCAGCACCAGCGGCGTGATGAAGTCGGCAAAGGTCCAGATGAACACCAGCAGCGCGCCGGAGACGTAGCCCGGCGTCGTCAGCGGCAAGGTGATGCTCCAGAAGCGTTTCCAGCCGTTTGCGCCCATGCCTTGCGCCGCTTCCTCCAGCGTCGGGTCGACCTTGGCCAGCGCGTCCAGAATGCTCAGTGTCATCATGGGGAACAGGTGCACCGTCTCCACCAGCAGGATGCCGTGCATGCCGTACATGAAATTGATCGGTTGTTGCATGCCGAACCAGTCCATCAGCAGGATGTTGACGGTGCCGGCGCGTCCCAGGATAAAGACAAAACCCAGCACTCCCACCAGCGGCGGCAGGATCATCGGTGTCATGGTCAGGTAGGAGAACAGCGTGCGGTAGGGGAAGTCGTAGCGCACGATCAGAAAAGCCACCGCGATGCCGATCACCGAAGTCGTGACAACCGCCGCCAGGCCCAACGCCATGGAGCGCCAGAACGCGCGCAAATAGAAGGAGTCGGTGAAAAAGTCCTGAAAATTGCGCAGCGTGAACTGCCCCATTTCATTGGTGACAGCGTCATAAAAAATGCGGGTCAGCGGAAACAGCACGAACAACAGCAGGAAGGCCCAGATCAGGCCGAACCCGAATACCGACAAAGGTGCCCGCGGCAGCTTCATGATCAAGCCGCAATCGCCACCGTGCTGGCCGCCTCGAAGCTGAGCGCCACCGGCGTGCCGGTGGGCCGCGGGTCGTGGTGCCAGGGATCGCGGATGTCCACCTTGAACAGGATGCCCTGCCCCAGATCGACGTCATAGCGCACGGTGTGACCCAGATAGGCGGCAAAGGCGATGTGGCCCTGGACCTGGTTATGCCCGGGGGCGCTGGCGCCGTCGAGGGCGGCGTTTTCCGGACGAATCGAAAGCACGCACGGATCGCCCGGCTGCAAGTGATGATTCATCAGCGTGCTGAATTCGCCCAGCGCGGTTTTCACGCGTAAGTAGCGTTGCGGTGAATCCGCTGCAGGCACCGCTTCCACGCTGCCCTCGATCAGGTTGTTGATGCCGATGAAATCCGCCACGAAGCGGTTTTCCGGTCGTTCGTACAAGGCCTTGGGTGGGCCGATCTGCAACACCTTGCCCTGGTTGAAGACCACGATGCGGTCGGACAGCGTCAGCGCCTCTTCCTGGTCGTGCGTCACATAGACGGTGGTAATGCCCAGCTCTCTTTGCAGCTTGCGGATCTCGGCGCGCACCTGGATGCGGACTTTCGCGTCCAGATTCGACAGGGGCTCATCCAGCAGCAGGATCCTGGGATTCAGGACCAGCGCCCGCGCCAGCGCCACGCGCTGTTGCTGGCCGCCGGAGAGTTGCCCGGGATAGCGGTCGGCCAAGCCGGACAGCCTGACCTTCTCCAGCACCGCGCCAATGCGCTGGGCAATCTTGTCCTGGGGCTGCTGGCGCAGCTTGAGTCCGTAGGCCGCATTTTCGAACACCGTCATGTGCGGCCACAGCGCGTAGTTCTGGAACACCATGCCGATGCCGCGCTCATGCGGCGGCAAATCGTTGACCAGCCGGTCGTCAAACAGCACCTGACCGCCGTCCGGCGCATTGAATCCGGCAATCAGGCGCAACAGTGTCGTCTTGCCGCAGCCCGAGGGGCCCAGGAGTGTGAACAACTCACCCTCCTCGATCGAGAAGCTGACGTGGCTCACGACCTCCTGCTTGCCAAAACTCTTGCACAGATCCTGCACCGTGATGCGCATGCCTTACTCCCGTGCCTCCTTGCTGGCGCCGCGGACACTAACGCTTGAGTTGATCCCAGACCGACTCGATGTCCTTGCGGAACTGTTCGTTCACCTGCTCGTAGCGGCCCTGGGCCTTGTCATCTTCGTAGATGTTGGTCACGTCGATGTCAAAGTAGGAGCGGATGCCGCCGGTGAATTCGACCGCCATTTCGGCGCGCGAACCGGCTGCACCCTGCACGCGGAACTTGGGCGTGATGGGAAACACACCCCGTTCCATGGCCACCCGCTGGCCGCGCTCGGACAGCAGGTACTCGATGAAGGCCCGCGCCGCCTTGGGATGTTTGGCGCCGGCCAGCACCGCTATCGGTTCGGGCGTGATCCAAGCCGTCTTCGGTGCCACGAACTTGATGTCGAAACCGGCCAGCCGGTCTTCAAAGGCCATGTAGCTGGGCACCGCAAAGCCGGCGGCGAACTCACCCCGCGCCACCACCGAAGGCACGTCGCGGCTGCGGGCCGTGAACATGCCGGTGTTGGCGCCCAGGCGCTTGAGCCAAGCCCAGCCTTTTTCATCGCCGTCGCGCTGCAGGATCACCTCATAAGTGGCGTGGCTGCTGCTGGAGCGGCTGGGGGCGCACTGCGCCACCTGGCCTTTGAGTTTGGGGTGCAGCAAGTCGTCCCAGTCCTTGGGCTCGGGCACCCCCAGGCGCTTGAGCACCGTCGGTTGGTACACCAGGCCATAGGGCTCCAGCACGGTGCCGGTCCAGAAGCCTTTCGGGTCCTTCAGGTAGATCGGCTTGGGCTTGCCGATGGTGGCCGGAATGGCGTCCATGACGGCCTTCGGCAGGTCCAGCCGGACCAGCAGCTTTTGCTCGGCCAGCTTGTCATACAGCGCACTCTCGCCGCCCCAGACAATATCCACCTCCGGGCGTCCCTTCCATTCCAGGATGCGTCCGTAGGCGACCGGCGTTCCGGCCGCCAGGGCGCTGGTTTTGAGGTTGATATTCCAGGTTTCCTTGGCGTACTTGGCAAAGTCCGCCAAGGCTGGGTCGGTCAAGGTCTTGGCGACCGGCGTGATGAGGACCAGTTCGTCCTCGATCACCGGCGCTGCCTGCTGCGCCGAAACCAGGCCCGTGGCAAGCGAGGTGGCGGCAATAGCAAGAGTGAATTTTTTCAGGTAGTGAAGCATGGCATCCCCCAACTTTTCATGAACAAGAAGCGTCAACACAAAAACACACTCTACGCACCATGCCAGTCGCTCCCTTGATTATTCTCAAGCCCGGAGCAACTCGCAGCCCTAGAGTGAAAGAGTCATGTTTTCCAAAGAGTTGCCGTGAACCAGACCGCCTCCGCGCCGGCGGATCCGCTCTACCTGGCGATTGACCAGGGCACCCATGCCAGCCGTGCGCTGGTGTTCGATCGGCGCGGGCAGGCGCTCTCCAGCGGCACGGTGGCAGTGTCCCTCAGCCAGCCGCGGGACGATTGGGCCGAGCAGGACGGCGACGAGCTGGTGGCCTCGGTGCAGACGGCAGTCCGGCAGGCCTTGCTGGCATTGGGCGAGCGCGCTCAGGACGTGGTGGCGGCCGGTCTGGCCAGTCAGCGCGCCAGTGCCATCTGTTGGGATCGGCTCAGCGGTCAGCCGCTGTCTCCCGTTTTCAGCTGGCAAGACAGACGCGCCCACGCCTGGATCGACCAGTTGCAGGCGCACGGCGAGACGGTGCATCGCAAGACCGGTTTGTTCCTTTCGCCCCACTACGGCGCCAGCAAGCTGCGCTGGGCGCTGGACCACCTGCCGGCCGTGCGTCAGGGGCTGGCGGCGCAGACCTTGTGCTGGAGCCCGCTGGCCAGCTTTCTGGTGTTTCGCCTGTGCCGCGAGCGGCCGTTGCTGGCCGACCCGCAATGCGCCGCGCGCACGCAACTGTGGAACTTGCAGACACATGACTGGGACCCCGAACTGCTGGCGCTGTTCGGTCTGCCGGCCGGGTTCTTGCCGCGCAGCGTGCCGACCTGCCATGCCTGGGGCACGCTGGAAGCGGTGGGGGCCGATATTGCCCTCACGGCGGTCAATGGCGATCAGTCGGCCGCCGTCTTTGCCTTTGGCTGGCCCGAGGCCGATTCGGCCTACATCAACATTGGCAGCAGCGCTTTCGTGCAGCGCGCGCTGCTGGCTTTTCCCGGCTACGTGCCGCGCCAGCTCACCGGCATCATCCTGGACGATGGCGCAACCCGCGTCTACATGGTGGAGGGCAATGTGAACGGTGCCGGCACCGCGCTGGCCTGGATCAGTGGCGAACTGGGCATTGACCACTTGACGCAGAAGTTGCCGCAGTGGTTCGAGCGCCCCGAGGAGCCGCCACTGTTTTTGAACGGCATCGCCGGCCTGGGCGGGCCCTTCTGGCAAGCCGAGTTTCCCTCGCGTTTTGTCGGCGAGGGCGAGCCCTGGCAGAAAGCCGTGGCGGTGGTCGAGAGCATCGTGTTCCTGCTGCAAGCCAATATCGAGCACATGGCGCGCTACGTTGCGCCGGCGCGGCGTATCCGTGTCAGCGGCGGCGTATCGCAGCTCGACGGTTTGTGCCGGCGCCTGGCCTCGGTCAGCGGCCTGCCGGTGCACCGGCGCGACGATCCGGAAGCCAGCGCGCGCGGCATCGCCTACCTGGCAGCTCAGCGCCCAGCCGAATGGAACAACGCGGCCCATGAAGAGGTCTTCCCGGTGACGGGCGACCCGCCACTCGCCGAGCGCTACCGGCGCTGGCGCTCGCTGATGGCGCAGGCCACCGGAACCTGACGCCTTGTTGATTTTTCTCAATCCGGCACCGGGGGGCGGGGCTATGGTTTGTTCATGGGGTGGCGCTGTGCCGCTCATAGATAAAGGAGAGAGTTCATGCGCACTCGCAAATTGATAGCACTTACGATGGCCTCCGCCTTGCTTTCACCGGCGCTGGTTCACGCCGAGACCGAGATCCAGTGGTGGCACTCGATGACCGGCGCCCTGAGCGATCAGCTCAACGACATTGCCAGCCAGTTCAATGCCTCGCAATCCGAGTTCAAGGTGGTGCCGGTGTACAAGGGCGGCTACGCCGAATCGATGTCCGCCGCCATCGCCGCCTACCGGGCCAAGAGTCCACCGCACATTGCGCAGGTGTTCGAGGTCGGCACCGCCACCATGATGGCGGCGCGCCAGGCCATCAAACCGGTGTACCAGGTGATGGCCGAATCGGGCGAGACCTTCGATCCCAAGAGCTACATGCCGGCGGTCACCAGCTATTACACCGACACCGCGGGGCGCATGCTGTCGATGCCTTTCAACAGCTCCACCACCGTCTTCTATTACAACAAGGATGCGTTCCGCAAAGCCGGGCTGAACCCGGACCAGCCACCCAAGACCTGGGCCGAAGTGGGCGAGGCTGCGAAGAGAATCAAGGATACCAACACACTGCCCTGCGGCTACACCACCGCCTGGCAGTCCTGGGTGCAGCTGGAAAACGCCAGTGCCTGGCACAACGTGGCCTTCGCCACCAAGGACAACGGCTTTGGCGGCATGGACGCGCGCCTGGTGTTCAACAACCCGCTGCTGGTGCGCCACATCGGCATGCTGGGTGACTGGGCCAAGGACGGGCGCTTCACCTACGCCGGACGCACCACCCAGCCGGAGGCCAAGTTCTACAGCGGCGAGTGCGCCATGATCACCACCTCGTCGGCGGCTTACGGCAACATCAAACGCAGTTCCAAATTCGAGTTCGCCATCTCCGCCCTGCCTTATCACGCAGATGTCAAGGGCGCACCGCAGAACTCCATCATCGGCGGCGCCAGCCTGTGGGTGTACGCCGGCCGCCCCAAGGACGAATACCGTGGCGTTGCCAAGTTCTTCACCTTCATGTCCTCGGCCAAAATCCAGGCCGCCTGGCACCAGGCCACCGGCTATGTGCCGATCACCACCGCGGCCTACGACTTGAGCAAAGCGCAGGGCTTCTACGACAAGAACCCCGGTACCAACGTGGCCATCGAGCAGTTGCTGCTGAAGAACCCGACCAAGATGTCCAAGGGCGTACGTCTGGGCAACCTGGTGCAGATCCGCGACATCATCGACGAGGAACTGGAAGCCGTCTGGTCCGGCAAGAAGACCGCCAAGGCAGCGCTGGACGAAGCGGTAAAGCGCGGTGATGAGGAATTGCGCAAGTTCGAGCGCGCCAACAAGGGGGCTGCCAAGTAAGACCTTGCCCATGGCTGCTGAAAAGCGCGCTTACTTCCCGGCCGGTTGGTTGCCCTACGCACTGGTGGCGCCGCAGCTGGCCATCACGCTGGTGTTCTTCATGTGGCCGGCGTCGCAGGCCATGTGGCAATCCCTGCTGGTGGAGGATTCGTTCGGCCTGAACGTGCAGTTCGTGGGCTTGCTCAATTTCCGTGAGCTGCTGGCCGACCCGTACTACCTGAACTCATTCAAGGTCACGGCCGTGTTCAGCGTGCTGATGACGCTGGGCGCGCTGCTGATCTCGCTGCTGCTGGCGGGCAGTTGCGACTACCTGGTGCGCGGCGCGCAGGTGTACCAGACGCTGCTGATCTGGCCTTACGCGGTGGCGCCGGTGGTGGCGGCGGTGCTGTGGTCATTCATCTTCAACCCGTCGGTGGGCATTCTCACTTACGTGCTGCACAGCTGGTTCGGCGTCGAGTGGAACCACATGCTCAACGGCAACCAGGCCATGACGCTGATCATCATCGCCTCCGGCTGGAAGCAGATTTCCTATAACTTCCTGTTCTTCCTGGCCGGCATGCAGGCGATTCCAAAGTCGCTGATCGAGGCCGCCGCGATCGATGGCGCCGGACCCCTGAAACGCTTTCTCACGGTAGTGCTGCCGCTGATTTCGCCCACCACCTTCTTCCTGCTGGTGGTCAACATCGTCTATGCCTTCTTCGACACCTTCGGCGTGATTGACGCCACGACCCAAGGCGGCCCGGTGCAGGCCACGCAGGTGCTGGTCTACAAGGTGTACCACGACGGTTTCAAGGGCGGCGACCTGGGTGGCTCGGCGGCGCAGTCGGTGGTGCTGATGGTGATCGTGATGGTGCTGACGGTGGTGCAATTCCGCTACATCGAACGAAAGGTGCAGTACTGATGATCGAGAACCGTCCCGGCTTGCGGTTGTTCTGCCACGCGATGCTGCTGCTGAGCGTGCTGACGCTGGCGTTTCCGGTGTGGATTGCCTTCGTCGCCTCCACCCACACCGCCGAACGCATGCTCACGGTGCCCATTCCACTGTGGCCGGGCACTGAACTGCTGGACAACTACCGCACCGTGCTGCTCAAGGGCGTGGCCGGTGCCAGCGCGGCGCCGGTGAGCCGCATGATGTTCAACAGCTTGGTGATGGCGCTGTCGATTTCCGTCGGCAAGATCATCATCTCGTTGCTCTCGGCGTTTGCCATCGTGTACTTCCGCTTCCCCTTGCGCATGGTGTTCTTCTGGATGATCTTCATCACCCTGATGCTGCCGGTGGAGGTGCGCATCTTCCCGACCTACAAGGTGGTGTCGGACCTGCATTTGATCAACACCTACGGCGGGCTGACGCTGCCCTTGATTGCCTCCGCCACGGCGACCTTTTTGTTTCGCCAGTTCTTCATGACCATTCCGGACGAGATGATGGAGGCCGCGCGCATGGACGGTGCCAGTGCCATGCGCTTTTTCTGGGACGTGGTGCTGCCGCTGTCGCGCACCAACATGGCGGCGCTGTTCGTGATCCTGTTCATCTACGGCTGGAACCAGTACCTCTGGCCGCTGCTCGTCACCACCGACGAGTCGATGTATACGGCAGTCATCGGCATCAAGCGCATGATCCCCGGCGGTGATGCCTCGGTCGACTGGAACCTGGTGATGTCGGCCGCCATGCTGGCCATGCTGCCGCCGGCCCTGGTGGTGATCGTGATGCAGAAATGGTTCGTCAAGGGCCTGGTCGAGCAGGAGAAATAAATGGCCGCCGTTTCGATTCGCAATGTCTACAAATCCTTCGGCCCGGTGAAGGTGATTCAGGGCATTTCAATGGAGGTCGCGGATGGCGAGTTCGTGGTCATGGTGGGGCCGTCGGGCTGCGGCAAGTCCACGCTGCTGCGCATGATTGCCGGCCTGGAGAGCATCAGTTCCGGCGACATTGCGATTGGTGGGCGGGTGGTGAACCGGGTCGAGCCGAAGGACCGGGACATCGCCATGGTGTTTCAGAACTACGCCCTGTACCCGCATAAAAGCGTCTACGACAACATGGCCTACGGGCTGAAGATTCGGGGTCTGCCGAAAGACAAAATCGAGGAGTTGGTGCAGCGCGCCGCCGCAACGCTGGAGCTGTCGGCCTTGCTCCAACGCGCGCCGCGCGAGCTCTCCGGCGGCCAGCGCCAGCGCGTGGCCATGGGGCGCGCCATCGTGCGCCAGCCGGCGGTGTTTTTGTTCGACGAGCCGCTGTCCAACCTGGACGCCAAGTTGCGGGTGCAAATGCGGGCCGAACTGCAGGCATTGCACCGGCGTCTGGGGACCACGACCTTGTACGTCACACACGACCAGGTGGAGGCGATGACGCTGGCGCAACGCATGCTGGTCATGAACCAGGGCCGCGCCGAGCAGATCGGCGCGCCGCTGGAGGTGTACACGCGCCCGGCCACGACTTTCGTCGCCGGCTTCATCGGTTCGCCGCCGATGAATCTGATTCCCGGACGGATCGAGGCCGACGGCACCGCGCTGGTCACCGAGGAGCAGGCCCAGGTGCGCCTGCCACGCAGCATCGCTTCCCTGGTTGGCCGCGATGTCCTGCTGGGGGTACGCCCGGAGCACCTGGAGGCTTGCGACGAGGCTTCCGCGCTGCTCACGCCGATGATCAATTTTGTCGAGCTGCTGGGCTCGGACTCCCTGGTGTATGGTTACCTGGGCGGGGACAAGCGCGGCGTGCGTCTGGCGGCACGCCTGCATGCGACATCGGCGCAGGCCCATGATGGCGCGCTACCGCTGCGCTTTGAGGAGCAGCATATGCACTTGTTCGACCCGGCCAGCGGCCTACGCTTGGAGGCATGAGGAAAAAAACGATGGCGTCCATGGCGCCATCGGCGACGGGGTCTTTGGCACCGCCCGGGCCTGCATCACGCGCAGGCCGGGTCATGGCGCGCTGGAAAAATGCAAGGAGGTCACCGAGGGCGTATTTGTTTCGCGCCGGGCGAGGTGCGTTTCCCGGCTATCCGTTGGGGTCGTAAGCAGGGCTTGCGCAGCACTATTTGAGCGGGCCGGGAAAATTGCGCTTGACGGGCCTGCGAAAGGTGTGCATAATTAAGGGCTTCGCTTGAAAAAGCATGAAGTGTCTGCCCAACGGCTGTGATGTAAGTGGTTTATATCGCAAACGACGGGCCCAAGACTGACTGGCAAACGGTCGGTCGCCAACCGGAAAGTTGGCGGTCTGATGGTTGCTGGTGCAAGTTGGGAATAATGAAATGATCCAAGCTGAATCTCGATTAGAAGTTGCCGACAATACCGGCGCAAAGTCCGTTCTGTGCATCAAGGTACTGGGTGGATCGAAGCGCCGTTATGCAAGTGTTGGCGACGTCATCAAAGTGAGTATTAAGGAAGCTGCTCCGCGCGGTCGCGTCAAAAAAGGCGAGATTTACAGTGCGGTGGTGGTTCGTACGGCCAAGGGTATTCGTCGCAGTGACGGCTCGCTGGTCAAATTCGATGGCAATGCGGCAGTGTTGCTGAACGCCAAATTGGAGCCAATCGGCACCCGTATCTTCGGCCCGGTGACGCGTGAGTTGCGCACCGAGAAGTTCATGAAGATCGTGTCCCTGGCTCCTGAAGTTTTGTAAGGACGCGCCATGAACAAGATTCGCAAAGGCGACGAAATCATCGTGCTGACAGGGCGCGACAAGGGTAAGCGCGGCAAAGTTGCAGCGCGTAAAGACGACTCGCATGTTCTGGTCGAGGGTGTCAATTTGGTGAAAAAGCACACCAAGCCCAATCCCCTCAAGGGCACGGTTGGCGGTATCGTCGAGAAGGCCATGCCCATTCACCAGTCCAATGTGGCGATTTTTAACACCGCTGCCGGCAAGGCAGATCGTGTCGGCATCAAGCTGCTGGCTGACGGTAAGCGCGTTCGCGTTTACAAGTCCAGCGGTGAAGAAATCAAGGTGGCATAAACATGGCTCGTTTGCAAAAACACTATCGTGAAAAAGTGGCGCCGGAGCTGATGGCCAAGTTTGGCTACACCTCGGCAATGCAGGTTCCGCGTCTGACCAAAATTACCCTGAACATGGGCGTCAGTGAGGCGGTGGCTGACAAGAAGGTGATGGACCATGCGGTTGCCGACCTGAGCAAGATTGCGGGCCAGAAGCCTGTGGTCACCATGTCCAAGAAAGCCATTGCCGGCTTCAAAATTCGCGAGAATCAAGCGGTTGGCTGCATGGTCACGCTGCGCGGTGTCCGGATGTTCGAGTTTCTTGACCGCTTCGTGACCGTTGCTTTGCCTCGAGTGCGTGACTTCCGGGGTATTTCCGGTCGTGCCTTCGACGGCCGTGGCAACTACAACATCGGTGTCAAAGAGCAGATCATTTTCCCTGAAATTGAATACGATAAGGTGGATGCCTTGCGCGGTCTCAATATCAGTATTACCACAACGGCCAAGACCGATGAAGAGTGCAAGGCACTGCTCGCGGGCTTCCGTTTCCCCTTCAAGAATTGAGGTGACCCGTGGCTAAAAAGGCTTTAATCGAGCGCGAGCTCAAACGCGACAAACTGGTTGCCAAGTACGCGAAAAAACACGCCGAGTTGAAGGCGATCGCGAGCGACCTGCAACGCAGTGACGAAGAGCGTGCCGCAGCGCGACTGGGTTTGGAAAAACTTCCGCGCAATGCGAACCCGACGCGCCAGCGCAACCGTTGTGCGATCACCGGTCGCCCCCGTGGCACCTTCCAGCATTTCGGTCTGGCGCGTGCAAAGATTCGTGAAATGGCTTTTGCCGGGGAAATCCCCGGCATCATCAAGGCCAGCTGGTAAGCGGTAGGAGACATAGATATGAGCATGAGTGATCCCATCGCCGACCTGTTGACACGCATTCGCAATGCGCAAATGGTGGCGAAAACTACTGTCAGCGTACCCTCTTCCAAAGTCAAGGTGGCGATTGCCCAAGTATTGAAGGACGAAGGCTATATTGACGGCTTCAAGGTTAATACCGAAGACGGCAAGCCTGAACTTGAAATCGCCTTGAAATATTACGCTGGCCGGCCGGTGATCGAGCGCATCGAGCGCGTCAGTCGCCCAGGTCTGCGGGTTTACCGTGGCAGCGATGCCATTCCCCAAGTTCAGAACGGCCTGGGTGTGGCGATCGTCACAACCCCCAAGGGCGTCATGACTGATCGCAAAGCGCGCGCTACCGGTGTCGGTGGTGAAGTGCTTTGCTACGTCGCCTAAAGCGTGACATTGAGGAGAAACAGAAAATGTCTCGTATAGGAAAAATGCCCGTCGCCGTCCCGGCTGGCGTGGATGTGTCCATTGGAGCCGACCAGATCAGTGTCAAGGGTTCTGGTGGCAGTTTGAATTTGGCTCAGAACGCCTTGGTCAAGGTGAGCAGTGAAGCTGGAAAGCTGAGTTTTCTGCCCGCTAACGATTCGCGCGAAGCCAATGCCATGAGCGGCACCATGCGGCAACTGGTGAACAACATGGTGCTTGGTGTGACCAAGGGCTTTGAGAAGAAGCTGACGCTTGTTGGTGTCGGCTACAAGGCCCAGGCACAAGGTGCAAAACTCAATCTGACGGTTGGCTACTCCCATCCGGTTAACAAGGATATGCCGGCCGGTATCAGCGTTGCGACGCCTCTTCCCACGGAAATCGTGGTCAAGGGTGCTGACCGTCAGCGCGTCGGCCAGGTGGCTGCCGAGATTCGTGCAATTCGTCCTCCCGAACCTTACAAGGGCAAGGGTATCCGCTATGCGGACGAAAAGATCACGATCAAAGAAACCAAGAAGAAATAAGGAGCTGCAACATGTTGACCAAAAAAGAGCAGCGTCTGCGCAGAGCCCGTCAAACCCGTATCCGGATCGCCACTCAGGGCGTCGTTCGTTTGACCGTGAACCGTACCAACTTGCACATTTATGCCAGCGTGGTTTCCGGCGATGGCGACAAGATTTTGGCAAGCGCATCGACTGCGGAGGCCGAAGTGCGCAAAGCGTTAGGTGGTTCGGGCAAGGGCGGCAATGTTGCCGCTGCCCAAGTTGTTGGCAAGCGCCTGGCTGAAAAAGCCAAAGCGGTTGGTGTCGAGAAAGTCGCCTTTGATCGTGCAGGTTTTGCGTACCATGGCCGCGTCAAGGCGCTGGCCGATGCGGCACGTGAAGCAGGCTTGCAGTTCTAAGCAGATCGGAAATTAAGATGGCTAAAGTTCAAGCGAAAATGCAGGGTAAGGCTGAAGGGCCTGAAGACGGTCTGCGTGAAAAGATGATCGCGATCAATCGCGTTACCAAGGTGGTCAAGGGTGGCCGTATTCTTGGTTTCGCCGCCTTGACCGTGGTCGGTGACGGTGATGGCCGTGTCGGCATGGGCAAGGGCAAGTCCAAAGAAGTGCCGGCGGCAGTGCAGAAGGCGATGGAAGAAGCGCGCCGTAACCTGACCAAGGTCTCGCTCAAAAACGGCTCCATTCACCACAAGGTGATGGGTCAACACGGCGCCGCGGCAGTCATGATGGCGCCGGCCCCCAAGGGCACCGGTATTATCGCCGGTGGTCCGATGCGCGCCGTGTTCGAAGTGGTCGGTATCACCGACATCGTGGCCAAAAGCCATGGCTCGACCAACCCGTACAACATGGTTCGCGCCACATTGGATGCGCTTTCTCATGCCACCACGCCCGCCAACGTGGCGGCCAAGCGTGGCAAGACCGTTGAAGAACTCTTCGCTTAACCGGGAGTCCTAAAAATGACAACACAACAAACAGTCAAAGTGCAGTTGGTTCGCAGCCCTATCGGCTGCCAGGAATCGCACCGTGCCACCGTTCGTGGCCTTGGTCTCCGCAAGATTCGCAGCGTCAGCGAGTTGGTGGATACGCCCGAGGTCCGCGGCATGATTAACAAGATCAGTTACCTGGTCAAAGTGCTTTAAGAGGTTGATGATGGAACTCAATGGCATCAAGCCCGCTGACGGTGCAAAGCACTACAAGCGTCGTGTCGGTCGTGGTATCGGCTCTGGTCTGGGCAAGACCGCCGGGCGCGGCCACAAGGGTCAGAAGTCGCGCGCCGGTGGCTATCACAAAGTAGGTTTTGAAGGCGGTCAGATGCCTATGCAACGGCGCTTACCCAAGCGCGGTTTCAAATCCCATCTGCTGAAGTTCAATGCTGAGGTCACGTTGACGTCGCTGGAACTGCTGGGCGCTGCTGAAGTCGATTTGGTGACTCTCAAGCAGGCTGGTCTGGTGGGTGAACTCGCCAGGGTCGTCAAGGTCATTAAAACCGGTGAAATCACCAAAGCCGTGAAGCTCACTGGCATTGGTGCGACGGCAGCTGCCAAAGTTGCGATTGAAGCGGCTGGCGGCAGCATCGCTTAAGAGCGTAATCGAGAAAGACTCCACACGTGGCAACTAACGCAGCTCAACTGGCAAAAACTGGCAAATTCGGCGACCTGCGTCGTCGGCTTGTTTTCTTGCTGCTCGCGCTGGTGGTGTACCGCGTTGGCGCGCATATCCCGGTTCCTGGCATAGATCCTGCGCAATTGGCGCAGTTCTTTAAAGGCCAGCAAGGCGGCATATTGGGTATGTTCAATATGTTCTCCGGCGGCGCGCTGTCACGGTTTACTGTTTTTGCGTTGGGGATCATGCCGTACATTTCGGCGTCGATCATCATGCAGTTGCTCACCTATGTGCTGCCGACCTTCGAGCAATTGAAGAAAGAGGGCGAAGCCGGGCGCCGCAAAATTACCCAGTACACCCGTTACGGGACCCTTGGGTTGGCCTTGTTCCAGTCGATGGGTATTGCGCTGGCGCTGGAAAGCTCGCCGGGTCTGGTGTTGGCTCCTGGATTTGGATTTCGCATGACGGCGGTCGTCACCTTGACGTCTGGAACCTTGTTCCTGATGTGGCTGGGCGAGCAGATCACCGAGCGCGGACTCGGCAATGGTATTTCGATCCTGATTTTCGGCGGTATTGCGGCCGGTTTGCCCAACGCCATTGGCGGTTTACTTGAATTGGTTCGTACCGGTGCGATGAGCATCATCATTGCCTTGTTCATTGTTGTTTTGGTGGCTCTGGTCACTTACTTTGTCGTATTTGTCGAACGTGGGCAACGCAAGATTCTGGTGAACTATGCGCGGCGTCAGGTCGGCAACAAGGTTTATGGTGGACAGTCGTCTCATTTGCCTTTGAAGCTGAACATGGCGGGTGTGATTCCTCCGATTTTCGCCTCCTCCATTATTTTGTTGCCGGCAACGGTAGTCGGTTGGTTCACCGCTGGCGAGTCGAAGAATTGGCTCATGGAGAGACTGAAGGATATGGCAGGCTCATTGACTCCGGGGCAACCGATTTATGTGATCCTCTATGCTGCCGCGATTGTGTTTTTCTGCTTTTTTTATACGGCGCTGGTGTTCAACAGCCGTGAGACGGCAGACAACCTGAAAAAGAGCGGCGCATTTATCCCCGGCATTCGGCCGGGTGACCAAACGGCCAGGTACATCGACAAGATTTTGCTGCGCCTGACGTTTGCCGGTGCCATTTACATCACCCTGGTGTGCTTGCTGCCCGAATTTTTGATCCTGAAGTACAACGTGCCGTTTTACTTCGGTGGAACATCGCTTTTGATTATTGTTGTTGTGACCATGGATTTCATGGCGCAGGTGCAGAACTACATGATGTCGCAGCAGTATGAGTCGCTGTTGAAGAAGGCTAATTTCAAGTCTTCATAAGGCGATTGGTAAATATGTCAAAAGACGATGTTATTCAGATGCAGGGAGAGGTGGTTGAAAACCTGCCCAACGCGACATTTCGTGTCAAGCTGGAAAACGGACACGTCGTCCTTGGGCATATTTCCGGAAAAATGCGTATGCACTACATCCGTATTCTTCCTGGGGACAAGGTCACCGTTGAATTGACGCCCTACGATTTGAGTCGGGCACGGATTGTATTCAGAGCTAAGTAGTAATGGCATGTGTTTCGGCGATCTGCTGCGGAAACACTGAGAATGGTTTTAGGAGAATGAAATGAAGGTTTCGGCTTCGGTCAAAAAAATTTGCCGTAACTGCAAGGTAATTCGGCGCAAGGGCGTTGTGCGTGTGATCTGTAGTGATCCGCGTCACAAGCAGCGCCAGGGTTAATTGCAATAGTTTTAGAGGACGAAAATGGCACGTATCGCTGGCATCAATATTCCGCCGCAACAACATTCCGAGATTGGCCTGACGGCTATCTTCGGGATCGGTCGCAACCGCGCACGAAAAATCTGCGAGGCTTGTGGCATTCCCTATTCCAAGAAGGTCAAGGATTTGACCGACCTGGAGCTGGAGAAAATTCGCGACCATATTGCCCAATTCACCATCGAAGGTGATCTGCGTCGTGAGACGACGATGAACATCAAGCGTTTGATGGACATTGGCTGCTACCGTGGCTTCCGTCATCGGCGTGGCCTCCCCATGCGCGGACAGCGTACGCGCACCAACGCCCGCACCCGCAAAGGCCCCCGCAAGGCTGCTGCTTCATTGAAGAAATAACAGGGATTGAAAGACCAACATGGCAAAAGCTCCCGCCAATAACGCGGCCCAACGGGTCCGCAAAAAGGTTCGTAAAAATGTCGCTGACGGCATAGCGCACGTTCACGCGTCATTCAACAACACCATCATCACGATCGCCGATCGTCAAGGCAATGCCCTGTCCTGGGCTTCGTCCGGTGGTCAGGGTTTCAAAGGTTCCCGCAAATCGACGCCGTTTGCAGCTCAGGTTGCCTCCGAGGTGGCCGGTCGCGCTGCGATCGAGCAGGGTATCAAGAATCTCGACGTTGAAATCAAGGGCCCTGGTCCCGGCCGTGAATCTTCGGTTCGGGCTCTGGCTGCTCTTGGCATTCGCATCAACATGATTGCGGACGTGACCCCGGTGCCGCACAACGGATGCCGCCCACAGAAGCGTCGCCGGATCTGATTCGACATCCAGTTTTTAACCAAGCCCACCGCCACTGGCCCCGCGCCGGTGGCTCCCGTACCAATGTACGGCAGATGACATAAAGGAAGATCAAGTGGCACGCTATCTAGGCCCCAAGGCCAAATTATCCCGCCGTGAAGGCACCGACCTGTTCCTCAAGAGTGCCCGTCGCTCGATTGGAGACAAGGCGAAATTCGATACCAAACCGGGTCAGCACGGGCGCACCTCGGGTGCTCGCACCTCTGACTATGGCTTGCAACTTCGCGAAAAGCAGAAGGTCAAGCGCATGTACGGTGTGCTTGAGAAGCAATTCCGCCGCTATTTCGAGGAAGCCGATAGCCGCAAGGGCAACACCGGTGCGAACCTGTTGTCTCTGTTGGAATCGCGTCTTGACAATGTGGTGTATCGCATGGGCTTCGGCTCGACGCGCGCCGAAGCGCGCCAGCTGGTTTCGCACAAGGCCATGACCGTGAATGGGAAATGCGTCAACATTCCGTCCTATCTGGTCAAAGCCGGTGACGTGATTGCCGTGCGTGACAAGTCGAAGAAGCAAAATCGGGTTGTAGAGGCGCTTCAGTTGGCGCAACAAGTTGGCATGCCGACCTGGGTTGAAGTGAATCTTGAAAAGGCCGAGGGCATTTTCAAGTCGGTTCCTGATCGGGATCAGTTTGCCGCTGACGTCAATGAGTCGTTGATTGTTGAATTGTATTCACGTTAATAGAATTAAACGTATTTTTTCGTTCAAAATCGTTCCTGAGGCGAAGTACTGCGTCTCAGGTGCTTCGTCAGCCTTACCGGTGTAACGAACCGGGGGTATTGAGAGGAAGTCTGCATGCAAAATAGTCTACTGAAACCAAAAGCCATCAACGTCGAGCATCTTGCTGCGAATCGCGCCAAAGTTGCGCTCGAACCCTTTGAGCGCGGCTACGGGCACACCCTTGGCAACGCCTTGCGCCGGGTTTTACTGTCCTCCATGCCGGGCTTTGCCGCGACCGAAGTCACGATTGCCGGCGTCTTGCACGAGTACTCGTCGATCGACGGGGTGCAGGAAGATGTGGTCAATATTTTATTGAACCTCAAAGGCGTGGTGTTCAAGCTTCACAACCGCGAAGAAGTCACGCTCAGCTTACGAAAAGACGGCGAGGGAGCTGTCACGGCCAGCGATATCCAGACCCCTCATGATGTCGAAATCGTCAATCCGGAGCATGTGATTGCTCATTTGTCGCAGGGCGGCAAGCTGGACATGCAAATCAAGGTTGAAAAAGGCCGCGGCTACGTCCCGGGCACGATGCGCCGCCATGGCGATGAGCCGACCAAGTCAATTGGCCGTATCGTGCTGGATGCCTCTTTTTCTCCCGTCAAGCGCGTCAGCTACACCGTCGAGAGCGCGCGTGTCGAGCAGCGTACCGACCTTGACAAGTTGGTCGTTGACATCGAGACCAACGGCGCCATTTCGGCCGAGGAAGCAGTCCGTGCGTCGGCCAGAATTCTGGTCGAGCAGTTGGCTGTCTTCGCGCAACTCGAAGGCACGGAACTGGCGGCGTTTGATGCACCTGCACCACGGGGCAGCGCCCAGTTCGATCCGATCCTGCTGCGTCCGGTGGATGAGCTGGAACTGACGGTTCGCTCGGCCAACTGCTTGAAGGCGGAAAATATTTATTACATTGGTGACCTGATTCAACGCACCGAAAACGAGTTGTTGAAAACTCCGAATCTGGGTCGCAAGTCACTTAACGAAATCAAGGAAGTGCTGGCTTCGCGCGGTCTGACTTTGGGCATGAAGCTTGAAAGTTGGCCCCCAGCCGCTCTTGAAAAGCGTTGATTTTTTTGAGCCCTGAAGAGGGGCTCAGTGCCACGGGCAGTACCTGATACGGCTGCCTTGTTATAAAACCAAAGGAAAGCACCATGCGTCACGGACACGGACTACGTAAACTCAATCGCACCAGCGAGCACCGCTTGGCGATGCTGCGCAACATGATGAACTCGCTCATCGAGCACGAGGTCATTAAAACCACCGTTCCAAAAGCCAAGGAGCTGCGGCGCGTCATTGAACCCATGATTACCCTGGCCAAGGAAGCGACCGTGGCCAACCGCCGTCTGGCCTTCGACCGTCTGCGGGACCGCGATAGCGTGGTCAAGTTGTTCAACGACCTAGGCCCGCGTTTCAAGACGCGTCCCGGCGGCTATACGCGAATTCTGAAAATGGGTTTTCGTGTTGGCGACAATGCGCCCATGGCCCTGGTTGAATTGCTGGATCGCCCTGAGCCGACGGAAGTGCCTGCGGCTGAGACAGACAAGCCCTGATAGGTTACAATACAAAGCTACCGCGCGATGGAGCAGTCTGGTAGCTCGTTGGGCTCATAACCCAAAGGTCGCAGGTTCAAATCCTGCTCGCGCAACCAACAAACTAGCGGTCCACGCTAGAAGCAAACGCCAACTTTATGTTGGCGTTTGCTTTTGTGACGAGGCCTGTGTCGCCACGGAATTGCCTCGGCTGAAATAGGGCACATTGGAAATGTGCCGGGTGTTTCAGTGCGCGCGCGAAGCTGGCCGGCGCTACCCGTCGTTGGCGAGTCAGCCCACTTTCAAGCGAACAATCCACGGCGCGAAAGCCTCCAGCACACGCAATGGCTGACCTTGGTGCCAGAACACCGAACTGCGCGCCCATCGAGGCAATAAACCTGCCGGCATCCCCGCATGGAGTTCGGTCCACGAATTTCGAAGCCGGCATTCCATCAGTCCGTGGCGCGGAAAGTGATGGGGTTTAAGCCGGTTGCGTTCTATGCTCTTGTCCCGGAACAACAATTCTGCCAAGGGACGGTTTCCCAGGTTGGCCAGCGCTTTCCACGGGCCTTGCAGTGCGTGATGGGATACCGCGCTGCGTGCCCATACAACGGGAGCGCCGTCAAGCAGCAAGGCAACCTCCCGCACATGGCCGCTCAGGCAATTCAGATCGTCCTGCTCAGCGGGCCACAAGCGCTGAGCGCCCTGGCGCAGGACCCGCACTTCAACGGCGCCATGGTCACGCAGCCGTGCCGTGAGAGAACCCTCGGCGTGCAACCATGCACGCAGGGTCGGGTTGAATGGATTGGAATGAACTCGTGACATGGCCGGTGATGATAACCAGGCGCCATCCGCAGCATCTTCCACGATTTATGCAACATGAATCGTGGTGCGCCACCTCGCGTGGCGACGCCAAAAATCAGAAATCGGCGAGCGGCACAGGTGACCATCCGGCACCGGGATGATGCCAGGGAATATTCAACACCAGCGTTCAGGCACCTATCATGCCGATCAGGCGCTGCCGGATGATGCTTTCGGCTTCCAGCATGATGCGCTCTACCAGCTCCTTGACGCTCGGAATGTCATGGATCAGCCCGGCCACCATGCCGCACGACCAGGCGCCGGCTTCCATGTCGCCCTGCTGCATGATGCGCGGGTAGACCCCGGCCACCTCCTCGATGATGTCGTCGAACTTGAGGTTCGCGCCCAGGGCCGCCTCCTTGGCCAGCAGGCGATCGACCGCGGCGTTGTGCAGCACGCG
Source organism: Rhodoferax sp. (assembly GCF_028714215.1). GTDB lineage: Bacteria > Pseudomonadota > Gammaproteobacteria > Burkholderiales > Burkholderiaceae_C > Rhodoferax. Next base: position 37,888 of record NZ_JAQTMS010000004.1, read on the forward strand.
TTCGGTGTTGCGCAGGGGGCGCATCACCAGGCGGGTATCGAGTTCGCTGGCGGCCACGATGGCCTGCTTGACCTTCTCGTGCACCGGCGCTTCTTTCGTGGCGATGAAGCGCGTGCCCATGTTCATGCCATCCGCGCCGAGCGCCAGCGCCGCCACCAGCGAGCGGCCGTCGGCCATGCCGCCCGAGGCGACGAAGGGGATCTTCAGCGACTCGGCGGCACGCGGCAGCAGGATGAAGTTGGGCACATCGTCCTCGCCCGGATGGCCGCCGCACTCGAACCCATCCACGCTGACCGCATCGCAGCCGATGGCCTCGGCTTTGAGCGCATGGCGCACCGAGGTGCATTTGTGGATCACCTTGATGCCCGCCTCATGCAGCATCGGCATCCATTTCTGCGGGTTGTTGCCCGCCGTCTCCACCGCCTTGACGCCGCCGTCGATGATGGCGCGGATGTAGCCCGGGTAGTCGGGCGAGTTGACGATCGGCAGGAAGGTCAGGTTCACGCCGAACGGTTTGTCGGTCATTTCCCGGCAGCGGCGGATCTCATTGGCCAGCAACTCCGGCGTGCGCTGCGTCAAACCGGTGATGAGGCCCAGCCCACCGGCGTTCGACACGGCAGCGGCCAGTTCGGCGAAGCCGACAAAGTGCATGCCACCCTGGATGATGGGGTGCTGGATACCGAATAGCTCAGTGATCTTGGTCTTCATGGCAAGGTGATCCTTTTTAACAAGTTGAGGAGGGTATTGAAATCAGTGACCTTGCAGTCAAGAGGCTGTCTTTGGCGCCAGCAGTTGCGGGGTCGCGTGGGAGATGTGTCGCAGTTTGCCGTGCAGGCATTGACACGAGTGGGCGCCAGGGTAAGGTGCGGACTCTCCCGCCGGCAACGCCGGCGTGGCCGGATTTGCTTTCTTGAACCCAGTCTTACAGGGCGCTACAAGCTGGCGCCAGCGCACTTCAAACGTCCTGGTGCTGCCTGCCAGGCATCAAGCCTTGGCGGCCAGGTGTTTCTTCAGGATGACGTAGAGATGGTCCTTGATCAGGAGCTTTTCCTTCTTCAGGTTTTCAATTTGCTCATGGGTGGCGGGTTCTATGCGCGTCTCCATGTTCTTGACTCTCTGGTCCAACGCGTGGTGCTGTTCGAATAAGCGCATGAACTCTTGATTGGAGGCATTCAAACGGGCGATCAGATCGCTGTATTCAGGAAACATTGGTACTCCTCAAAATAACCGGTGCTTCGTGCGTGCAGGCGCTATGTTAAACGGGCGTCTGCGGTGCCTAGTATTACATGGCGGCCTGGCCGCCTTGTCCCCGGCACTCGTTCGGTCAAATCAGGGTGAACGGGCCCTGGGTGAGTTGGTTCAATTCAATGGGCCTGCGGTGACGCAGTCCGTGCCGGGTGGTCCAGATCGGGGCGGCGCCAGGGGTCCACGTGCGTCATCAGGTTGAGCACGCGATGGCGCTGCAGCACGCGCTGCCTGGCGGCAACCGCAATGTCGTGACCGGCTTCCACCGTGATGGTGGCATCGACCTCGATGTGCGCGTCCACCACGATCATGTCGCCCATCTTGCGCGTGTGCACATCGTGCACATCACTGACACCGGGTGTTTCCAGAAGCGTCTGGCGAATGGCCTGCACCTCCTGCTCGTCGACCGCCCGGTCCATCAGGTCGTGCAACGCGTCCCAACTGAAACCCCAGCCCATTTTGGTCACCATGAAGCCGACGATGAGGGCCGCGATCGGGTCCAGGATCGGGTAGCCCGCCAGGTTGCCGATGATGCCGATACCCACCACCAGGGACGACGCCGCGTCCGAGCGCGCATGCCAGGCATTGGCCACCAGCATGCTGGACTTGACGCGTTTCGCCACCGACAGCATGTAGCGAAACAGGAGTTCCTTGGCAATCAGCGCGCCAGCGGCGACCCAGAGGGCAAGGATATGGACGGTTTGCACCGTCTCGGGCGCTTCCAGCTTGCGCGCCGCCGACCACAGCATGCCGATGCCTACCGCCAGCAACAGGGTGCCCAGTACCAGCGAGGCAGCGGTCTCGAAGCGCTGGTGGCCGTAGGGGTGATCGGCATCGGCGTCTTTTTTGCTGTGGTAACTGGCGAACAAGACGACAAAGTCGGCGACCAGATCAGACAGCGAGTGAATGCCGTCGGCGATCAAACCTTGCGACTTGGCGACGACACCGACCACGATCTGGGTGATGGTCAGGACCAGGTTGACGCCGACGCTGACCCAGGTGCTGCGGGAGGCCGCCGCGATACGTTCGGCTGGGCTATGCTCGGAGTCTTCGCCGTCGTCTGCAAGTTCGGTAAATTTCATAATCAGCAGAGTGTAAGACGGCGCAACAATTAAGTCATGTGCTGGGCCGCGGTGCTGGCGGCCAGACGCACATCGCCGGGGTGTCCGCCCAGGCTGAACGGGATGGACAAAAATGCCATCAGGATGACCGGCGCCAATGTCGCGGCGACGACGCCAAGGTATTGGCTGACGAACAAGCGTAAGGATGAATTCATGGACCAGCTCCCGGGTAAAGTGAATCGATGCCGCTATCTTCGGGGTACAGCCTTAAGGCAGTCTTAGGGCGCAAAATGAGCCCCGATATGACTTTCAAGAACTTCAACAAGGTTTGCATTTACGGCGTTGGCGCCATTGGCGGCTGGATCGGTGCCCGGCTGGCCGGCGCCGGTTGTCAGGTCAGCACGGTGGCGCGCGGCGCGACGCTCGATGCCCTGTCGCAGCATGGCTTGCGCCTGCGCGAAGCCGGCCGGGATGGCGTGTGGCCGGTACTGGCCAGTGCCGAGCCTGCCCAACTGGGTGTGCAGGACCTGGTCGTGATAGCCGTCAAGGCGCCCGCGCTGCTGGCGGTGGCGCGCTGCATGAGCCCCCTGATCGGCCCCGGCACCGTCGTGCTGACGGCCATGAACGGCGTGCCCTGGTGGTTTTTTCAGGGCTTTGGCGGCCCATTTGAAAACAGCCGGCTCAGCGCCGTCGATGCCACCGGTGAGATCGGCGCCGCCATTCCCGCGGCCTGTGTCGTTGGCTGCGTGGTGCATGCCAGTTGCGCCTCGGAACCGGGCTGCGTACGGCATCACTTCGGCAACAAGTTGATCATCGGTGAGCCCTCAGGTCGGCAGACCGAGCGGGTGGCGCAACTGGCCGCGCTTTTTCAAGACGCCGGGTTCGAGGCGAGCGTCTCGGAGCAGATTCAGAAAGACATCTGGTACAAGCTGTGGGGCAATATGACCATGAACCCGATCAGCGCCCTCACCGGCGCCACCACCGATCTGATTCTGGGCGACGAACTGGTGCGCGGCTTTGTCTCCAGGGTGATGCTGGAAGCCAGGGAGATCGGTGCGCGCATCGGTATCCCGATCCAGCAACAGCCCGAAGATCGCCACGCCGTTACCCTCAAGCTTGGCGCTTTCAAGACTTCCATGCTGCAGGATGTGGAGGCGGGCAAGGCCGTCGAACTCGATGCGCTGGTGACGGTGGTGCGGGAACTTGGCGTTTTGACCGAAGTTGCCACGCCATTTACCGATGCCTTGCTGGGTTTGTCGCGATTGCAGGCGCGGGTGCGGGGCTTGTATTGAACGGTCTGACCAGCGCCGAGGCAGCCGGCCGGCTCAAGCAATACGGCCCGAATCGGCTCAGGCCCGCTTTACAACGTGCGGTGCTGCTGCAGTTTCTGGCCCAATTCCGTAATCCCCTGGTACTCATCCTGTTGGTGGCCAGCGGCATTTCCGCAGTGACCGGCGATCTTCCGGGCGCTCTCATCATCGGCCTCATCGTGATCATGAGTGTCACGCTGGATTTCGTGCAGGCTTACCGGGCTGGCCGTGCGGCGGAACGCCTGGCCCTGCAAGTGGCGGTAACGGCTACGGTGTTGCGTGACGGCAAACCGTGTCAACTGCCGGTGACCGAGCTGGCGCCCGGTGACGTCGTGCTGTTGTCGGCCGGCAATCTGATACCGGCCGACGCCCGACTGCTGGAAGCCGACGACTTCTTCGTCAACCAGGCGCAACTGACGGGCGAGCCTTTTCCGGTGGAAAAGAAAGTCCTGCCGACGGCACCCGCCGGCACCGCAGCGGCCCCGGCCGAGGCCGAGGCCTGGGCGCTGGACGCGCTTGACACCGTCTTCATGGGCAGTTCCGTGGTCAGCGGCTCGGCCCGCGTGCTGATCGGCCGTACCGGCAGCGCCAGCGCCCTGGGTCAAATTGCGGTCAGCCTGAACGAGTCGGCGCCGCCCACCGCTTTCGAGATCGGCACCCGGCGCTTCGGCCTGCTCATCATGCGCTTGACCCTGCTGCTGGTGCTGTTCACCTTGCTGGTCAATGTCGCCTTCCACCGGCCGCTGCTGGAGTCCTTCCTGTTTGCGGTGGCGTTGGCGGTGGGGCTGACGCCCGAGTTGCTGCCTATGGTGGTGTCGGTCACGCTGACGCGCGGTGCCCTGCGCATGGCCGCCTTGAAAGTCATTGTCAAGCGTCCCTCGGCGATCCAGGACATGGGCGCGATGGACGTCTTGTGCACCGACAAGACCGGCACCCTGACCGAGGCCCGCATCCGGCTTGAGCGTCACGTTGACGCGGCCGGGCAGGACAGCCCGCAGGTGCTGGCGCTGGCCTACCTCAATAGCTATTTCGAGAGCGGCCTGAAAAGTCCGCTCGACGACGCCATCCTGCAGCACTCGGAAATCGATGTTTCAGGCTGGGCCAAGATCGACGAGGTGCCGTTCGATTTCGAGCGCCGCCGCGTCTCGGTGCTGGTGCAGCGTTCCGGCGCGCGTCGGCTGGTGGTGAAGGGCGCACCGGAAGATATTTTGCGGCTCTGCACCCACTACCAGGACGGCACCGGTGCCGCCGTGGCCCTGGATGCCACGGCGCGCAGCCGCATCGATGCCTTGTTCGACAGTCTGGGCCGGGAGGGCTTCCGGGTGCTGGGCATCGCCTGGCGCGACGTGCCCATGGATCACCCGCATGCCGTGGTCTCCGATGAGAGTGAACTCATGTTTGCCGGTTTTGCTGCTTTTCTGGACCCGCCCAAGGCGAGTGCCGGCGAGGCACTCAAGGCGCTGGCGGACAGCGGCGTGGCGGTCAAAATCGTCACCGGCGACAACGAATTGGTGACGCGCCATGTCTGCGCCCAGCTGGGCGTGCCCATTGCAGGCGTGCTGACCGGTACCGAGCTGGCCGCCATGAACGATGACGCGCTGCGGGCGCGGGTGGAAAGCGTCAACCTGTTTTGCCGCGTCAATCCGGCGCAGAAGAACCGCATCATCCTGGCCCTCAAGGCACGTGGCCACGTGGTCGGTTATCTGGGCGACGGCATCAACGACGCGCCCTCCCTGCACACCGCCGACGTGGGCCTCTCGGTCGAGGGCGCGGTGGACGTGGCCAAACAAGCGGCCGCCATGATCCTGCTGGAAAAGGACTTGATGGTGCTGCACCAAGGCATTCTGGAGGGGCGGCGCACCTTCGGCAACGTGATGAAGTACATCATGATGGCCACCAGCTCCAACTTCGGCAACATGTTCAGCATGGCGGCGGCGACTTTGTTCCTGCCGTTTCTGCCGATGCTGCCGTTGCAGATTCTGCTCAACAACCTGCTCTACGACGTATCGGAAGTCACGCTGCCACTGGACCATGTGGACGCCGAAGACTTGGCGCAACCGAAACGCTGGGACATGGCATTCATCCGCAATTTCATGCTGACCATCGGTCCGGTCAGCTCGCTGTTTGACTTCCTGACCTTCTACCTGCTGATCCACTTGTTCGATGCGCATGAGTCGCTGTTTCGCACCGGCTGGTTCGTCGAATCGATCGCCACCCAGGTGTTGGTGATATTTGTCATCCGCACGCGACGCAACCCCTTGCGCAGCAGTCCCAACCGGTGGCTGATTTTGACCTCCCTGGCGGTGGTCGCCGTGGCCATGATCCTGCCATTCACGCCGCTGGCGTCCTACCTGGGCTTCACGGCGCTGCCGGCGTCATTTTTTGGCCTGCTGGCGGTGCTCTTGATTTCGTACCTGCTGATGGTTGAAGGAGCCAAGCAATGGTTTTACAAACATCTGACGAAGGCTTGAGCACGGCGCAAGCCGCACAGCGTCTGCTGGAAGACGGTCCCAATGCGCTGCCGGGCGATCAGCGGCGCACCCTGCGCGCCATTGCCCACGAGACCCTGGCTGAACCCATGTTCATGCTGCTGCTGGCGGCGGGCTCGCTCTACCTGCTGTTGGGTGACTTGCAGGAGGGGCTGATCCTGTTCGGCCTGGTGCTGGTGGTGTTGGCGCTGACGCTGTACCAGGAGGGCAAGACCGAGCGCGCGATGGCCGCCTTGCGCGACCTCTCCAGCCCACGGGCGCTGGTGCTGCGCGACGGTCAGCCGCAGCGCATTGCCGGCAGCGAGGTAGTGTGCGGCGACGTTTTGCTGCTGGCCGAGGGCGACCGCGTTGCGGCCGATGCGGTGCTGATTGGCGGCAGCGATGTGCAGGTCGATGAATCCCTGTTGACGGGCGAGGCGGTGCCAGTGAGCAAGGTGCCCGAGGCAGGGCCAGCGGCCCCGCAGGCCTCAGCGCCGCCGCGCCCCGGTGGTGATGGTCAGGCCGCATTGTTCTCCGGCACACTGCTGGTTAAGGGCCACGGCTCGGCGCGTGTCAGCGCTACCGGTTCACGCAGCGAAATTGGGCGCATTGGAAGGGCGCTGGAGACGCTCAGCAGCGAACGCTCACCGCTTAAAAAACAGACTGCCAAGCTGGTGCAAATACTGGCCGTGATTGCCTTCGGTGCCAGCCTCTTTCTGGTCGTGGCCTACGGCTTGATTCGTGGCGACTGGCTGGGCGCTTTGTTGGCCGGTATTGCGTTGGCGATGGCCTTGTTGCCGCAGGAATTCACAGTGGTGCTGACGGTGCTGCCGGCACTAGGCGCATGGCGCCTGTCCCGGGAAAAAGTGTTGACCCGGCGCATCGCTGCCATCGAGACGCTGGGCGCGACCTCGGTGCTGTGCGTGGACAAGACCGGCACGCTGACCGAAAACCGCATGACCGTGGTGCAGCTTTATGCGCAGGCAGACAGCCAGGCAGCGGGCCAGAGTCTGGAGGTCGACTATGCGGTGACCCGGGAATTGCCCGAGTCATTCCATACCCTGGTGGAATTTTCCATCCTGGCCAGCGTGGCCGATCCCTTCGATCCGATGGAGAAGGCCTTTCACCGGCTGGGCCAGCATTTTCTTGAAAATACCGAGCACCTGCACCGCGACTGGACCTTGATGCAGGAATACGGGCTGACGCCCCAGTTGCGCGCCATGTCCCACGTCTGGAAGGCGGTGGACGGGGATGCGCATGTGGTGGCCGCCAAAGGCGCGCCCGAGGCCATCTTCGATCTGTGCCACCTGGACGGCGCCGCGCAGGCCCGCCTGGCCAGCGCCGTGGAGGCCATGGCGGAGCGGGGCTTGCGCGTGCTGGGCGTGGCGCAGGCGCGCTTCCATGGCCAGCGATGGCCGGCCCAGGAGCATGAATTCGATTTCGAGTTCGTCGGCCTGCTGGGGCTGGCCGATCCCCTGCGCGCCGAGATCAGGGAAGCGGTAGCCCAGTGTCGCAGTGCCGGCATCCGGATCGTGATGATCACCGGCGACTACCCGGCAACGGCCCACGCCATCGCCGCGCAGGCGCAACTGGACGCGGGCCAGGTTCTGACCGGCGACGCGATGGCGCTCCTGAGCGATGCGGAGCTGCAGGCGTGCATGAAAAGCGTCAGCGTCTGCGCCCGCATTGCACCGGAACAAAAGTTGCGCATCGTGCAGGCGCTCAAGGCCGAAGGTCAGATTGTGGCCATGACCGGCGATGGCGTGAACGACGCACCGGCGCTGAAAGCGGCGCATGTCGGTGTGGCGATGGGCGGACGCGGCACCGATGTGGCGCGCGAGGCGGCCTCGCTGGTGCTGCTGGACGACAACTTCGCCTCCATCGTGCGGGCGGTGCGGCTGGGGCGGCGCATTTTTGACAACCTGCGCAAGTCCATGTCCTACATCCTGGCGGTGCACGTGCCGATCGCCGGCATGGCCTTGCTGCCGGTGCTGCTGGGCTGGCCGACCGCGCTGTTCCCCTTGCACATCGCTTTTCTGGAGCTGGTCATCGACCCGGCCTGCTCCATGGTGTTCGAGAACGAACCTTCCGAGTCGGATGTGATGCAGCGCGCGCCGCGTGATGTGAACACGCCCCTGTTTGGTGGCATGACGCTGCTGCTGGCGCTGCTGCAAGGCTTGGGCGTCCTGCTGGTGGTGATGGCGGCCTACGCCTGGGGCGTGGGCGCGATGACGGAGGCGGCGGCGCGTGCTTTTGCCTTCACGACACTGGTCATCGGCAATCTGGCGCTGATATTTTCCAACCGTTCGCACTCTGGCTCGTTGTGGGCAACGTTGCGCGTGCCGAACCGCACCTTGTGGCTGGTGACCGGTGTCACGCTGGGACTCCTGGGTCTGGTGCTTTACCTGCCCTGGCTGGCGCGCTTGTTCCTGTTCGCGCCATTGAGCCTTCCCCACCTGCTGACGGCCGTCGCCCTGGGCTTGCTCAGCGTGTTGTGGTTTGAAGCGATCAAGTTCAGTCGGCGTCGGCCACGCTGACCGGCACCCGCGGCGCCAGCGCGCACATCAGTTCGTAGCCCACGGTACCGGCGCACTGCGCCACCTCGTCGATGCCCAGTACGACGCCATTGGCGGCGCGGCCCCACAAGGTGACCTCGCTGCCAAAACCGGCATCGGCCAGGGGCGTCAGGTCGACGCTCAGCATGTCCATGCTGACGCGTCCCACGGTGCGCGTGCGAACACCGTTCACCAGCACCGGCGTGCCGCTGGGGCAGATCCGCGGGTAGCCGTCGGCGTAACCGCAGGCCACAACGCCGATGCGCATCGGTTGTTCGGCGATAAAGGTGGAGCTGTAGCCGACACTGTCGCCTGGCAACAGATTCTGGGTTGCTATTATTTTTGACGCCAACGTCATGCCCGGTGCCAGGCCCCAGTCGGCGGCCGTGTGCTCAGGAAAATCGGGTGCGCTGCCGTAGATCGCAATGCCGGGGCGGATCCAGTCCGAGGCCACATAGCCGGCCGGATCGGCACTGGCATCCCGGGCTCCCGGCGGGTAGCGCAAGGTGGCGGCACTGTTGCTCAGGGAGCGCTCGCCCGGCAGGTCGCGCGTGACCGCGGCAAAGACCGCCATCTGGGCAGCGATGCCGCGCTGGCCATCGGCGTCGCTGAAATGGGTCATCAGCGAGATTTCATCGACTTGCGGCAAGGCGTTCAGGCGGGTCCAGGCCGCGCGGTAACGCTGCGGTGTAAAGCCGAGCCGGTTCATGCCGGAATTCATTTTCAGAAACACCCGGTGCGGCACATTGGTCTTGTGCGTGGCCAGCATGTCGATCTGCTCGTCGCAGTGCACCGTGTGCCACAGGTCCAGGCGCGAACACAGCTCCAGATCGCGCAACTCGAACACGCCCTCCAGCAACAGGATCGGACCACGCCAACCTAAGCGCCGCACGCGCTGGGCTTCTTCCAGGTCCAGCAGCGCAAAGCCATCGGCGCCGCGCAAACCCTCGAACACCCGCTCGATGCCATGCCCGTAGGCATTTGCCTTGACGATGGCCCAGACCCGTGCATCGGGTGCGGCGGCGCGGGCCCGCGCCAGGTTCTGGCGCAGTGCTTGGCTATGGATGGTGGCGAGTATCGGGCGTGGCATGGTGTTTCGGGAGTGACGACGGGAGACCGGATTTTGACACCCGGGGACGTGCTATAACCCTGCAACGTTTGGAAACACATCACAAAAACACCATGCCAGAGTCACTTATGCGCGCTCGTAGACAATGAAACGCGGTTTTTTTACCATCATGTCGGCGCAGTTTTTCAGTTCACTGGCCGACAATGCGTTGTTTGTGGCAGCCGTTCAATTACTCAGAAGCAGCAAGGGACCCGAATGGCAACAAGCTGCCTTGGTGCCCATGTTTGCGCTGTTCTACGTGATTCTGGCGCCTTTTGTCGGGGCTTTTGCCGACTCCCTGCCCAAAGGCCGGGTGATGTTGATCAGCAACTTCATCAAGGTCGGCGGTTGCGTGTTGATGTTGTTCGGCACCCATCCCCTGATGTCCTACGCCATTGTGGGCCTGGGCGCGGCCGCCTACTCACCGGCCAAATATGGCATCCTGACCGAATTGCTGCCGGCCTCGCAGCTGGTCAAAGCCAACGGCTGGATCGAAGGCTTGACCATCGCCTCCATTATTTTGGGCGTCTTGCTGGGTGGCCAGCTGGTGGGACCGACGGTGTCGCACTGGCTGCTGGCATTTGACCTGCCGCTGATCGACACCGGCGTCGAAACGGCGCCGGAGGCCGCCATCAGCGTGCTGATACTGGTCTACCTGCTGGCGGCCTGGTTCAATACCCATATTCCCCTGAGCGGGGTCGAAATGCGGGCCATGCCAAAGCGGCTGAGCTCTTTGCTGCCCGATTTCTGGACCTGCAACGTCCGTTTGTGGCGTGACAAGCTGGGCCAGATTTCACTCGCTGCGACCACCCTCATCTGGGGCGTGGCGGGCAATTTGCGCTTCATTGTGCTGGCCTGGGCTGCCGTGGCCCTGGGCTATTCGGTGACGCAGGCCTCGGCCTTGCAGGGGGTGGTGGCGATTGGCATGGCCGTTGGCGCGGTGGTGGCCTCGCTGCGCATGCGGCTGGAAGACGGTCCCAGTGTCATCACACTGGGCATTGGCATGGGTCTGTTGATCATCCTGCTGATCTTTATCGGCAATGTTTGGGTCGCTGTGCCGTTCCTGATCTTGCTCGGCGCCCTGGGCGGTTTTCTGGTGGTGCCCATGAATGCCTTGTTGCAGCACCGGGGCCACAACCTGATGGGCGCCGGACGCAGCATCGCGGTGCAGAACTTCAACGAGCAGGCCTGTATCCTGGCGCTGGGCGCGGTCTACAGCCTGTCCACCGGTCTGGGCCTGCCGACCTTTGCCGCGATCACCATGTTTGGTTTGGTGATTGCCGGCTTCATGTGGCTGATCCGGCGCTGGCATGCCAGCAATTGCGTCCTGCACCGCGCCGAGGTCGATCACTTGCTGAGCATCGCCCGCAACGACAATTTTCATGGTTGATCTCCTGATACTTTGCGGGACGAACCAGGAATTGCGCGGCAATTGAATAGCGCGGCCCTGGCAGCGGCGGCACTGCTACTTAACGCCTTTGTCTTCGGGCTCTCCTGGTGGCCGTTTCGAGAGCTGCAAAAACATGGCTTGCATCCTTTGTGGGCCACCGCCGCCATCTTGGGTTTTGCCCTGGTTTGTTTGCTGCTGCTGCGGCCCGCTGCCTGGCGCGGCCTGCTGAAGCACCCTGCGCTGTGGTGGCTGGTGCTGGCCTCCGGCACCGCCAATGTGGGGTTCAATTGGGCGGTGACGGTGGGCGACGTGGTGCGGGTGGTCCTGCTGTTCTATTTGATGCCGGCCTGGGTGGTGCTGTTGGCGTGGCCGCTGCTGGGCGAAAAGCCGAGCGCCGGTTCGCTCTTTCGTCTGGCGCTGGCGCTCACCGGTGTCGTGATCGTGCTCAAGACGCCGGCTTCGCCGTGGCCTGTCCCCGAGGTGCTGGCCGACTGGCTGGCCTTGATGGGCGGCTTCTGTTTTGCGCTGACCAACATCCTGCTGCGCAAACTCAACCAGACACCGGGTCCGTCGCGCATGCTGGCGATGTTTGCCGGCGGTACCCTGATGGCCACCTGCACCGCGCTACTGGGCCTTGGCCTGGGTGTGGTGGCGCCGCCGCCGGCACCCGACATGAGCTGGGCTGCCCTGGCCTTGTTCACCGGTCTGGCGCTACTGGCCGCCAATCTGGCCCTGCAATACGGTGCCGCCCATCTGAACGCCGGCACCACCTCACTCATCATGCTGTCGGAAGTGGTGTTCGCCAGTGTCTCTTCGGTGCTGGCCGGTGCCGGTGAGTTGTCGACGCGCACCTTGCTGGGCGGCGGCCTGATTCTGTTGGCCTCGCTGCTGGCCGTACTGTCATTTAGCCGGCGCAGATTCTCCTGAATTGAGGCTGCGCTGGCGGCTTGAACATCAAGCGCCGGGTCCGGACCCGGCGCAGGCTTGGCTAGCGGCGTACTGGACCTATCAGATTGTTGGGGTGGCCAGATAGGCCGCCACGTCACTCAACTGCGTGCCAGTTAATTTTCCAATGTATTTCCCCATGCCGCCCCGATTGCCATTGATGGCCGCGAGGATGATGCCGGGCGAGTTGGCGCCATTGAGGACCAGGTTGGTGCTGGGCGGTGTGCCGTGGCAAGCTTGGCAGCCGTTGGCCGAGTAAAGCGCTTTGCCATTGAGTGCTGACGCCGTGGTTGGAGTCGGTGTGGGAGTGGGCGTGGGTGTAGGAGTAGGTGTTGGAGTTGGAGTTGGAGTTGGAGTTGGAGTGGGTGTAGGTGTAGGTGTAGGTGTAGGTGTAGGTGTAGGTGTAGGCGCGGGAGCGGCGGTATTGGGGGCGGCCAGATAGGCCGCCATGTCGGTCAGTTGCGCGCTGCTGAACAAGCCCTTGTAGGAAGTCATCCCGGCGACGTCATTGATGGCATTGCCAATGGCGGTGGGCCGGTTGGCGCCATTCAGGACATCTTTGCTGTGGGGCGGCGTGCCGTGGCAACTGCCGCAGCCATTGGCCGCATAAAGCGCCGCGCCGTTGCTGGCGGAGGCCCCCAGCATGGCGTTGGGGCCGGTCACGGCGCTGACATGGTCTTCTATTTCGGTTTCGCAGTCATGCGCCACATTCTCGCTGCCACTGGCGCAGGACAGAGTTTCGATGTCGTCGGCAACTCTACCGATGGCACCCAGTTTGTCGAGCAGATCGGATTCGTTTTGGCTGGCCGAAGCTTGGGCGCCGACCACCAGTAAATGCGCCCGCTCGCCGGCTTTCTTGTGCTGGGCGCTGTTGCCGCGCTTGGCCACGAAGTTGTCGAAGGCGGAAACTTGGCTCGGGTCCAGGCCCAGTTGGCGCATCACATAGGAGTCGGCGGCTGCCACGCTGGTGCTGCTACCGGCCGCCTTGTCGGCGTTGATCTTGGCTTGCACCATGCTGGTCAGGGGGCTGATGACGTCGAGCTTGCCGGCCGGGGCTTGCAGCGTGTAGCTGCTGGTGACGGCACCGGTATCGGCATCCGTGGCCAGGCCGGCCGTGACGTTGGCGACCAGTTTCGCGCTGGCCAGATCGGCGGTCGGGATGTCCAAGGTAACCTGGCCCATGCGGTCCGTGTGACCCTGGACTTCCGTCGGGTCGCAGACGCCGTTCTGGTTGCTGTCGACGCAGACCAGGGCGTTGGCTATCAGTCCGTCCATCACGGTGATCGATTTGGCAGTGCTGGGGACCGGCGTGCCTGCGCCGCTGCCGCCACCGCCGCCGCAGGCGGTGAGTGCGACAACGGCGGCGGTCAGCAAGCTGAGCGTGAATGGGGAGGTGGCAAATTTCATGGTGAAACTCCTTCAGGGTGAAAAGGGATGAGAAAGTTTTCAATCTCACAATTTAGGGAAAGTTTCCCACTAAATTGGCTTGATTGATACTGAAAATGTGTAAGGCTTTGTTCCACGCCGGCGTCCTTGGGGGCTTTGTGGTTTAATAAATTCGGGAAAAAAGCCCTAAATTTATGAGTGGCAATGTGTTCGTGCACAATTCGCTCCTCGAAAGACGCACTGCTCCATGACGACTCCGATACCCGCCACCGATCCAGCGCCAGCGCTTGACGCCGGCCTGCCGGAGCCGGCGTTGGCGGCGCAAGCCATCGCACTGGTGCTGCAACCGCTGGCACGTTTGATGATCGATCACGGGCTGCAACTGCCCTCGCTGGTGGAGTTGCTGAAGAAGGCACTGGTGCAGGAAGCGATGACAGCTTATGGGCTGGCTGACAAAGGCAGCTCGGACACCCGCATTGCCTTGCTCACCGGGGTGCACCGCAAGGACGTGAGACGGCTGCGTGAGGCGCCGGTCAGCGCCGATCCGGCCAGCCCCATGGTGCCGGTGGCGGCCATGGTGGTGGCGCGCTGGATCAGTGAACCGCGCTATTTGAACGCCGACCAAACGGCCCGCGCCCTGGCCCGCACGCCCGGCCGCGGCAGTGCCGGCGAGCCCGACTTCACGACACTGGTGGCCGAGGTCAGCCGCGACGTCGGAGCCCGCGCGGTGTTCGACGAACTGGCGCGTTTGGGCGTGGTGGAACTGCAGGCCGACGGCTACGTCGCGCTCAAGTCAAGCGCTTTTGTGCCGCATGAGGGCTTGCGCGAATCGTTCCACTTTCTGGCCGCCAACGTCAGCGATCACCTGGCTACCGCGGTGCACAATCTGGCACCGCAGCGGCGCAGCCCGCTGATGCTGGACCAAAGCGCTTTTTCGCAGAATTTGTCAGCCGAGCAGGCGCAGCAGTTGCAGCAGCAGGCGCGTCGTCTGTGGGCCACCGTGCTGCAGCACTTCTTGCGCACGGCCACGGTCGCCGAGCAACGCAGCGAAACCGCCGCCGGGCCCAAGCATCGGGTTTGCTTTGGCGTCTACTTTCATGACGCCGTGCAGGCCGAGGCGCCACTGGCGGCGCCCGCCGGCCCGAAGGCGCGCAAGAGCAAAAGGAAAAAAGTTTTATGAGTCAACCTGAAAACCTGGATACGCCGCTGACGCGGCGCAGTTGGCTGGTGTTGGCGGCGTCTGCCGTGACCGGCTGCGGTGGCGGCAGCGTGAGTATGGCGAGCCTGCCCGGCACGGGCGGCACGGGTCTGTTTGCGCAAGGCCCCATTTCGGGCTTTGGCAGCGTCATCCTCAACGGCATTCGCTTTGACGACACGGCAGCGACGGTGCAGCTTGACGGTCTGGCCGCCGGCTCCTCGGACCTGCGTCTGGGCATGGTGGCCAGCGTGCAGGGCCAGCGCGGCGCCGACGTCACGCTAGGCACGGCCAGCAGCATCGAGGTCTGGTCGATCGCGCAGGGGCAGGTGACCCAGGGCCAGGCGACGCCTGGCGCCAGCGGCCGGTTCAGCGTGGCCGGCATGACCGTGCTGACCGACCCGAACACAGTATTCGACGGCTTCAGCGCGACGGCGCCGCTGTCGGTGGGCCAGCGCGTTGCGGTGTGGGGCTTGCAGGCCGGTGCCGATGGCCGCAGCTGGAGTGCCACGCGGGTGGCGCTGGTGGCGGACAGCGCCGTGGTCAGCAGCGGCATGCTCAGCGTCGAAGATTCGCAGCGCACGCTCAACGGACTGCTGCTCACGGGGGCGCTGGCCGGCACTCTGGCGCAGGGCGCCCTGGTGCGGGTTCAGGGCACTTTATCCGCCAACGGCAGCAGCCTCGAGGTGCTGAGTGCCAAGCCGCTGAGCGGCTCTGGCGGCGCGTCACCCCAAGGCGATGCGGAAATTGAAGGCGTGATAACGACCGCGCCCTCAGCCAGCGGTTTTAGCCTGGGCACTATCGTGGTCGATGCCAGCCAGGCTGTTTACAGCCCGGCCAACGCACAGCTTTTCATCGGTGCGCGGGTCGAGGTGAACGGCACCTGGCGCTCCGGCGTGCTGCAAGCCACCAGCGTGGCACTGCAGGATGAGCAGGCCCAGCAAACGCTGGAGATCTCCGGTTCTGTGGAAACCTTCAGCAGTCTGAGCAACTTCACGGTCCGCGGACAGCGCTGCGACGCCTCTGGCCTGACCTCCTTTGGCCACGGCACAGCGGCTGACCTGAAGGTGGGCGCCAAGGTCAAACTCAAGGGCAGCATGGCCGGTGAAGTGCTGCGGGTGACCGAGCTGGAATTTTCGGTCTGATTTTCGGGGGCTGCCACTGTCCACTGTGCCTGGGCGGCGGGGGCGGGGCGGATGCCGGGGGCTCATGCGCTTCGCTTTTTAAAATCGCCCCCAACATCCGCCCCGCCTCCGCCTTGCGCTGTTGCTCGTCCAAGCCGATTGCTCCACGCACACCTCATTGAAAAATATCTGGAAATGACGTAGATCAATTAGATGTGGTATTGTCCCGGCGCCTGAAAGTTAAACGGCGTCCGGGCTCCGCCGTGCTGGAAATCGCCTTAAACAGCGACCTTCCGAATATTTTCGTTTCGAAACATTCAATCATTTAAACACCCGCGACGAGCGGACTGGCGGCCGACGTGTCGCCAGGTAAAAAGGAAAGCTTTAAAGGATCCACGATGAAGAATACAAACATCAAATGGGGCGCTGGCGTTGCCGCGGCTATTTCGACGGCACTGCTGGTGGTGGCCTGCGGCGGTACGGTCGCGCCCCCTGTCGTAGCCAATGATGTAACGGCGCCGGTCACCAGCGCCACGGTTGCGGCACTATCGACAAATGCTACGCCGATGGCGTTCCCGACTGGGGTGCCGGAATTCGGCACCACTGCGCCCACGACGCTGGTGCTCTCGGGCACTTCCGCAACACCCGATTTCAGCATTGCATCCGGCGGCAATACGGCAACCGGCGTCACCACCTTCGGCTCCTGTCACTTCACCATCCGGACCTCCTCCTTCCCGGCCGGGTCGCCGCTGGCGGTGGGTCAGGTCATTGTGATCGACCCGTGCAACTTGGTGGTCAACACCAGCGGTGCACCGGCCAGCGGCTCTGCGAGTACGCGCAGCGTGACGCTCAGACTAGGCAATATCGCCTCCACTGGCTCGCCGGTTCCGGTCACCATCAACAGCAACGGCGTGGTTCAGATCTACGGCGTGCCGGTCGGTACCGGCACCTTGACCGAGGTGACCGGAGCCCGGTAATGAACCGGTCCCATTGTGGCTGAGCTTGTGTGAGGCGCCGTACCGGCGTCTCGCCACAACCTGGGCGGCGGGGGCGGGGCGGATGCCGGGGGCTCATACGCTTCGCTTTTTAAAATCGCCCCCAACATCCGCCCCACCCCCGCCTTGCGCTGTTGGTCGTCCACGCCGACGGGAGTCAGAGCAGAACAACGCCGGCGGTGGCGGTCATGACCTGGAGTTGAGGCGACCTGAGCGGCTTTTCGAGCAGGTCGCCTCGAACGCAGGGTAGGCTGCACTCGACTACTTTCGACGACGGAAGTGCGAAGCCGCGCCGTAGGACAATAGCGCCAAAAGGGCTGATAAAGCCGCACCCTGAGCGCTTGCGAAGTCCTGTTTTGCGATGGCAACTGCAATGAAGGCCAGCGTGAGAACTCCGAAAAACACGAAGCACGTTAGCCAAACAGTGGGGCTTGCTATTGAACCGACGGCGTTGGGCCTGGAGCGCAGCAGGCGATACCCAACGGACGCAAAGAAGTAGAACAGAACCGCAGAGACAGGAAGTAGGACCCACAGGCCCAGCAGATTAGCCTTCCCGCGAACGATGGGCGCAAAGAAGATGAACAAGCCAAAAGCACCAAGGGAGGTTGCGACAAGTACCGAAACCCCGCCGATGGCCTTCTCCATATAGCGCGGCACCGTGGCCAGCAAGGTGTCTTGAAGTTGGGTTGGATTGTTGCGGTGAGCCACTGTGTGTCCTGTGCGGCTTAACGAATGAGTTAGAGCTCATTGCGTTGAGTCCTCTTTGTTTCGTAGTCGTTGACTTCCTCATTGAATCGACCTACTTCCACAACCTGCTTGTAGAGTAAGTCAGTCTCCAATTCCAACGAGAGTAGATGTTGTTCGATTTCGAAAAGTTCTTGGAGTGACCGATCTTTCGAAAGCACAAGGCTTGGAATGCTTTCTTCGGCGAAAGCATTCACCTTGGCTAAGAACTCAGCACAATCGTCGACGCGAACCTTGTGGAGAATACGGTACTGATAAATGCTAAACGCAAAGCTTCCAAGCGAAATAATCAGGGCAACAATGGCGATGACGGTGGTCATGGAGTGAGCTCTAACGTAATGGAGCCGAGCGTCTATCTTGGCATTCCCAAGCCAGACGACGGGACATCCTGGAATGCCGTCTGCGGACGGCGTTGACCAGCAACGCGGCAAGGCGCACGGGAGCCCGGGTTGCGTCAATTGCACTGGATATTGAAGTCATTTCCGTCCCCTTGAACCGTGTCGCCTATCCTGGCGAAATTCTGTCAACGCCGGGCTCGCTGTTCCCGACGCTTCATGTTGCCGGACTATAGCCCATCAGACCGCGCCCTTGATGTGGCTCCCGCTGCAAAGCTGACGCTGTGCGAGTCCGGATGAATCGCTTTTGTGGCGCTACAACTTGCTCCGGGGTGCGGGCGGGGCGGATGTTGGGGGCGATTTTAAAAAGCGAAGCGTATGAGCCCCCGGCGTCCGCCCCGCCCGCACCCCGGAGCGGCTGGTTCACGACAAGACCCGCCGTGCGCAATCAAGGGCTCAAGGGCGCGAACGCAGGCGGGCCGCCGCTTCGCGCAGGCAGGCGGCCGTGGTATCCCAGCCCAGGCAGGCATCGGTGATGGAGACGCCATAACGCAAGTCCTGCGGGCGGCCCAGTTTCTGATTGCCTTCGAACAGGTTGGACTCCAGCATCACGCCCTTGATCGATTGGTTGCCATCGGCAATTTGATGCACCACGTCTTTGAGCACCAGCGTTTGCAGGGCGTGATTCTTGCGTGAATTGGCGTGGCTGCAATCGACCACGATGTTGACCGGCAGTTGGGCCGCGCTGAGTGCCGCCTCGGCCTCGGCGACCGCTACCGAGTCGTAATTGGGCACCGTGCCGCCGCGCAGAATCAGATGCCCGAAGGCATTGCCCCGGGTTTGCGTGACGGCCACCTGGCCGTCGCCGTTGATGCCCAGAAACGCATGCGGCTGGGCCGCCGAGAGCATGGCGTTCATGGCCACTTCCAGATTGCCGTCGGTGCTGTTCTTGAAGCCGACCGGGCTCGACAAGCCGCTGGCCAGTTCCCGGTGCGTCTGGCTTTCGGTGGTGCGCGCGCCAATCGCGCTCCAGGCAATCAGGTCGCCCAGGTACTGCGGCGTGATCGGGTCCAGCGCCTCGGTGCCGCAGGGCAGCCCCAGGTCGTTCAGGTCCACCAGCAGACGGCGCGCCACATGCAGGCCTTCGTCGATGCGGAACGAATCGTCCATGCGCGGGTCATTGATCAAGCCCTTCCAGCCGACGGTGGTGCGCGGCTTTTCAAAATAGACCCGCATCACGATGAAAAGCTGGTCCGCCACTTCGTCCGCCAGCGCCTTCAAATGCTGGGCGTATTCGAGCGCCGCCGTGGTGTCGTGGATGGAGCAGGGCCCGACCACCACAAACAGGCGCCGGTCGCGCCCGCTCAGGATCTCGGCCAGCGCGCGGCGTGCCGCGCCCACCGTCCGGGTCGCCCGCGCACTGGCCGGGATGTCTTCGTGCAACTGGCTCGGTGGCAACAGTGTGTGTTGCGAAACGATGTTCAGGTTTTCAAGGGCGGTCGGGAAAGTCATGGCGGTGGCAAGTCTGGAAATGGGCGGACGCAGAGCGCGCCTCAAGGTGATTTTAGGAGTGCTTCATCCAGCACCTCGATCCAGTGCCGCACCGGCGTGCTGGTGCCGCTTTGCAGATGGGTGATGCAACCCATGTTGGCGGAGACTATCAGGGCTGGTTTTTCCGCGCCAAAAGTGCTGTTCAGGTGGCCCAGCTTGCGGTCGCGCAGTTGGTAAGCCAGCTCCGGGTTGAGCACCGAGTAAGTGCCGGCCGAGCCGCAGCACAGGTGCGACTCGGCACCCGTCACCTTGATCTGGAAGCCCAGCTCGCCCAGGTGCTGCTCGACCGCGCCGCGCAATTGCTGGCCGTGTTGCAGCGAGCAGGGCGGGTGAAACACAATCGGCCCGGCGGGCGGGCGGACCTTGCCGCGCAGTGCGGCACCGAGTTGGGGCAGCCATTGACTCAGGTCTTGCGTCAGTTCGCTGACGCGCCGGGCCTTCGCCGCATACAGCGGGTCGTCCTGCAGCAGGTGGCCGTATTCCTTGACGGTGACGCCGCAGCCGGAGGCGTTCATGATGATCGCCTCCACGCCTGGCAGCAGCGGCCACCAGGCATCGATGTTGGCGCGCATCTGGGCCTTGCCGCCCTCCTGGTCGTTCAGATGGAACTTGACCGCGCCGCAGCAACCGGCATCCGGTGCGATCAGGGTCTGGACGCCCATCGCATCCAGCACGCGGGCGGTTGCGCGGTTGATGTTGGGGCTCATGGCCGGCTGCACGCAACCGGCCAGCAGCAACACTTTGCGCGCGTGCTGGGCGGTCGGCCAGGCGCCGGCGGCTTGCGGCGCCGGCACCTTGTTTTTCAGGGCCTGCGGCAGCAGCGGGCGCACCCGTTGGCCCAGTTTCATGGCCGGGCCGAACAGGGGCGAAGTCAGGCCTTCCTTGAGGACCCAGCGCAGGGCGCGCTCGGCCGGCGGGCGCGCCACCTTGGCCTCCACCAGCTTGCGCCCGATGTCCAGCAGATGCCCGTAGGCGACGCCCGACGGGCAGGTGCTTTCGCAACTGCGGCAGGTCAGGCAGCGGTCCAGGTGGGCCTGCGTCTTGCGGGTCGGGGCGTTGCCCTCCAGCACCTGCTTGATCAGGTAAATGCGGCCGCGCGGTCCATCCAGTTCATCCCCCAGCAATTGGTAAGTGGGGCAGGTCGCGGTGCAAAAACCGCAGTGCACGCACTTGCGCAGAATGGCCGCCGCCGCGCTGGCGTCGGCGTTGTCCTGGTATTCAGGGGCGAGATGGGTATGCATATCAATATTGTCATTCCGGCCTTGAGCCGGAATCCAGGTGGTTCACAGGTCGTGGTGGATCCCGGCTCAGGGCCGGGATGACAAACTTCCTTTAAAAATCGGGGTACATACGCCCGCGGTTGAGGATGCCGGCCGGATCGAACTCGTTCTTCAGCCGCTGGTGAATCTGGCTCAGCGCCGGCGCCAGGGGGCTGAACCGGGCCACGGACTGGGCCGGCGCGGTTTGCGGCGAGCGGAACAGGGTGGCCGTCCCGCCCACCTCGGCGGCCGCCTGGCGCAGCGGCGAGCAGGCCTCCACCGGCGCCCACAGCCAGCGCTGGGCGCCGTGCCATTCGATCAGTTGCGGGTAGGGCAGGGGCAGCGCCGGCGCGGTCTGCGGCAAGGAGAGCCGCCACAGGCCCAGCTCGGGCGCCGGCGCCTTGAAGAAGGGCAGGGTCTGATCGCCGCAGGCCTGCCAGTCGGGAGCAGCCTGCGCGTTGTCGATTTGAGTAACCTCACCCCCCAGTGCCTGCATATCGGCCAGCATGCGCGGGCCGGCCGCCTGCACCGCGGCGACGGCACCCCGCAAGCGCACAAACAGGCAGTCGCAGGGCGGGCTGGCGGTGTCGTCGAACAGCCAGCAACTGGCGTTCAAAGGCAGCGGCTGGCCGCCCCAGCGATTCAGCAGATCGAGCGCCTGCTGCTGCTTCAGACCGCGGCACAGCAGGGTCGCCTCGGCCGGCGCACGGGGCAAGACCTTGAGCGAAATCTCGGTCAGCAGGCCTAGCGTTCCCAGTGCCCCCACCATCAGGCGCGAGACGTCGTAGCCGGCCACGTTCTTGATCACCTGGCCGCCAAACGTCAGCAACTCGGCGCGCCCGTTGAGCAGGGTCACGCCCAGCACGAAGTCGCGCACGGCACCGGCGCTGGCGCGGGCCGGGCCGCTCAGGCCGGCCGCCACCATGCCGCCGCAGGTGGCGCCGGCGCCGAAGGCGGGCGGCTCGAACGCCAGTTGCTGGCCTTTCTCGGCCAGCGCGGCTTGCAGTTCCAGCAGCGGCGTGCCGGCGCGCACCGTGACCACCAGTTCGGTCGGCTCGTAGCTGACGATGCCGCTCAAGGCGCTGACGTCCAGCACTTCGCCTTGTAGCGACTGGCCGTAAAAGTCTTTCGAGCCGCCACCCCGAATGCGCAGCGGCGTGCGGTCGGCCAGCGCGGCGCGCAATCGGTCGGTAATCTGGCTCAGTGCTGGGTTCATGGCGGGCGGGTCTTGTCAGTCAACAAAGAAGTTTACCGGCAAGCCCGGTACCGTCACGCGCATTGAAAAAACACAGCCCGACAGGGGCAGCGCCGCCAGCTCATCGGCGCTGCGCTTTTGCCGCGCCGTGCTGAGGTACAGGGTCTGCAAGTCCTCGCCGCCAAAGCAGGGCATGGTGGGGCATTGCGCCGGTGTCGCCCATTGCTCCAGCAAGCTGCCGTCGGGCGCCAATTTGCAGACCCGGCGGCCCTCGTACATGGCCACAAAGTAGTTGCCCTGCCGGTCCACCGCCGCGCCATCGGGGCGTCCACCGTAGCCGCCGGCGCCGGGCAACTCGCGCCGGTCGAACTGCCAGTCGGCCGGCTTGGGCGCGAACTGGTGAAAGATTCGGTGCGCCGTCATGGCCTTGCTGCGCGGCTCGAAGTCCCAGGCGTGCACCCGGTGGCTGGAGGTGTCGGCCCAGTACAGGGTGCGCCCGTCCGGACTCCAGGCCAGACCGTTGCCGGTGCTGGCGGGCAAGACGGCCGGATCGGTCATGCGCTCCAGCACGGGAGTGCCGCCGGCGCGGCAGTCCAGACAGTACAGGGCGGCGTTGCGCTTGACCCGGGTCTCGTCGATGGTGCCGATCCAGAAGCGCCCCAGGGCGTCGCATTTGCCGTCGTTGGCGCGCATCTGCGACGGGTCGTAGTCCAGCGTGGCGATGCGCTCCAGCGGCCCCTGCCAGTGGTGCGCCCGAAAGACGCCGTGGCGCAGCGCCAGCACCCAGCCGCCGCGCGCCGCCGGCGCAATGCAGCCGGGCTCCGACGGCAAGTCCCAGTGCTCCACCGTGCCCATGTAGACGTTGGCGCGCAGCACTTGCCGGCCCGCAATATCGACCCAGTACAGCATCTGCTCCTGCGGCTGCCAGAACGGCGATTCGCCCAGGCTGCAGGGCTGGCTGGTAACGCTGTGCCAGGGTGTGATGTCGGATGCGAGTTCGGTGCTGGATGCCATGATTTCTCCTGGCCGCATTGTGCACTGCCGACGCCGGCCGGAGCGCCGGCAACCCTACATCTGGCGAAACAGATGAACGTAGCTGCGGCTCACCGGCAAACGCTCCTGGCGGCCCTTGAGCTGGATCTCGCCGGCGTCCCCCGGTCCGTGCGAGAACTGGCCCACCTGGCTCAGGTTGACGATGGCAGCGCGGTGAATCTGCGCGAACTGCTGGGGATCGAGTTGCTCGGCCAGCTCCCGAATCGTCTTGCGAATCAGGGCTTCGCCGCCGCTCCAGACCACCAGGGTGTATTTGGTGTCGGACTTCAGATAGATCACCTGCTCCACCGGGATCAGCCGCACCACGCCGCCGACCGCGGCCTTGATCCATTTCAGACTGGGCCGCGGCTCCAGCCGCTGGCGCAATTGCCCGGCCACGCGCTCCAGCAGCGCGTCAAGGTCTGGCGCCGCCGGCGGCGTCGGGCGCGCCAGCCGTTCACGCAGGCGCTGCACGGTATCGCGCAGACGCTCTTCCTCTATCGGTTTGACGACGTAGTCGATGGCCCCTTGCCGAAAGGCCTCGACCGCAAAATTGTCGAAAGCGGTGACGAAAACCAGCGCCGCGCGGCGGCCGATGCAGCGCCCCACTTCGACTCCGTTCAGACCCGGCATTTGCACGTCCAGGAAGGCCACTTGCGGTTCAAACTGGTCGAACAATTCAACCGCCTCTGGACCATTGCGGGCTTGCGCCACCACCCGCAGCTCGGGCCACAGGCGCGCCAGCAGCGAGATCAGCCGCTCGCGCAGCAGCGGCTCGTCGTCGGCAATCAGGGCGGTGACTGCGCTCATGTCAGGCCGGCGGCGCGACGAAGCGCAGTTCGGCGCGCAAGCCGTGCGGACTTTGTTCGCTGAGGTCAAGCCGGGCGTCCGGTCCGAAGAAGGCCTGCAAGCGATGCTGCAAGTTGCTCAGTCCGGTGCCCAGGCCGGCCGTTTCGCTCATCCCGACGCCGGTGTCGGCGACCCAGACCTGGACCGTGTTGTCGGCCAGCCGGCGGGCGCCGATGTCGATGGCGCCGCCAGCGCAGGCCGGATCGATGCCATGTCGGATCGCGTTCTCCACCAGGGTCAGCAAGGCCATGGGCGGAAAGCGCAGGCACCGCAATTCGGGCGCCATGTCGATCTGAAACGTCAGCCGGTCGGGCATGCGCATCAGCATCAGTTCCAGGTAGCTGCGCAGCAGCCGCTCCTCGTCGCCCAGCGTCGCCGTCTCCTGCTGTAGTTGCGGCAGGGCCGCGCGCAGGTAGGCGATCAGGCTGCGAAACACCGGCACCGCCCGCGGCGAGCCGCTTTCCACCAACTCCTGCACGTTGGCCAGGGTGTTGAGAAGAAAGTGCGGCTCGATCTGCGCCGTCAGCAGGTGCAGCCGGGCGTCCGCCGCCTGGCGCAGCAAGGTCTCCCGCTCCAGTGCAAATTGCAGTGCCTGCGCCCTGGCCTGGGCGTCGCGCTCGCGGTACAGCGCACCCAGCGCGAACAAGGTGCCGATGATGGCGGCATTGGTGAAGACCATCCAATAGCCGGCCAGCCGTGGACGGGAATGCAGGAAGGCCGAAAAATCGCCGCCCAGCGAGAGCAGCTGAACCGCCAGCGGCGCCAGCGCCGCACCCAGCCCGATGGCCAGCAACTGCGCCACCCAGGCCGGCAACCAGCGCTGGCGCCAGCTGCCGGCGGCGTTGAAGGCGAACAGCAGCACGACGCCGACAAAAAGTGTCTCGCCGGCGACCTCAAGGTAGGAGTTGTGGGTCCAGGGCTTCAGCAGCAGCGCCGTCAGCAGGGCCAGGCAGATCACCAGCGCCAGTTGGCGCGGTCCCGCGGTCAGGCCCGGCAGCCGGCGGCGCCAGGCCGCGGCGTTGGAGTGTGCTTGCAGGCTCATGCGGCGAAGATAAGCGCGCGCTGATCCGGGGTCAAGACGGAATTGCGATGAAACGCGGTATTTCGGGTTTGGGCGGCGGTTCCGGACGGTGTTGCCACGGCGAAGAGGCATACTTGCAGGCGCGGCGCTGATTGGCGCATCTTGGATTGGCACAGGTACAGGCGATGAAGATTCGTTGGAAGTGGTGGGTGACAGGGTTGGTCGGCGTGTTGGGCCTCTACACGCTGGCCGGTTTTGTGTTGCTGCCGCTGCTGGTCAGGCAGCAGTTGCCGGGGCTGGCGCAGACCCAACTGGCGCGCCAGGCCAGCATCGGCCAGCTCAGTTTCAATCCCTATACCCTGCGCCTGCAAGCACGGGACCTGCGCTTGTCCGAGGCCGATGGCGCGCCGCTGTTGGCGCTTGAGCAACTGGCGCTGCAACTGCAGTGGCAGTCGCTGCTGCGGCGGGCCTGGTGTTTTACCGAAATCCGCATCATCGCGCCCAGCGCCAGCCTGACCGTCGCGCCGGACGGCAGCTTCAATCTGGCTCAACTGCTGGCCACGCTGCAGCGTGGTCCCCCAGACTCCGCCACTGACAAGCGTCTGCCGCGCCTGAGCGTCGGGCAACTGCTGCTGGAAGGCGGCAAGCTGGCGCTCAGCGATCGCCGCGCCGGCTACGCGGAAAGCTGGCTGCCGATCAACTTCACCCTGAACAATTTCAGCACCCTGGCGGGCCAGAACAACAGCTACACCTTCAGTGCCACCTCGGCGCGCGGCGCCAGCCTTCGCGCCAGCGGCGAACTGTCGCTGGCTCCGCTGGGCGGCAGCGGCCAGCTGACGCTGGAAAACGCCTCCCTGCCGGAGCTGGCGGTCTATCTCAAGTCGTATACCCGCGCCACGCTGGCCGCCGGCAAACTCGCCGCCACCCTGCCTTACCGCTTCTCCCTGGCCGACGGCAAATTGGAGGCCCGTCTGGCCGGTGCCAAGCTGGCGCTGCGCGACTTGGCGCTGGCGCACGAGGGCAACCGCGATTCCTTCGCCACCTTGACGCGGCTGGAGCTCAGCGGCATAGCCGCCGATCTGGCGCGCCGCGAGGCGACGCTGGGCGAAGTGCGGGCTCAGGGCGGCCGGCTGGCGCTCCGGCGCAATGCCAAGGGCGAACTCGATCTGGCCGGTCTCATGAAGGCGGCGCTGGCGCCGGCCGCGGTGGCGGTCCAGCCGGTGCCGGTCAACAACTGGAAGCTGGCCGTCAAGCAACTGGTTTTCGATCAGCTGGCGGTCAGCGCGCTCGATGAAAGCGTCAGCCCGGCGCTCAGGGTGAATGCGGACAAAGTGCAATTGCGTCTGCAACTGGTGGCCCGGCAGGCCGCCGCCGACTTCCAGTGGAAGATCAGCGACGCCGGCTTTTCACTGGCGGACCTGGTGCTCACCAGCGGCACCCAAGCACCGGTCAAACTGGCCCGGCTGGGCTTTAGCGATGGGGTGGTCGACTCCGCCGCGCGGCAGGCCCGTTTCGGGCGCATCTTTGCCACCGGCGGGCAGTTGCGGCTGACGCGCGATCGGCAAGGGCAGCTGGACCTGTTGCGCCTGTTGCCCAAGTTCGGCGCCGCCGGCGCCAAACCGGCCGGCGCGCCAGCGAAGCCTGTTGTTGCACCCTGGAGCGCCGTCGCCGGCAGCGTGGTATTGAGCCAATTTGGCGCCGACCTGGAAGACCAGGGCAGCGGCGTCAAGGTCCGGCTGCAAGACTTTGGCGCCAAGCTTGAGGGCGTCAGCAGCGATCTGCGGCGACCGGTCAAGTTCAAGGCCGGTCTGAGCCTGCGTGAAGGCGGCCGGTTGTCGGCGCAGGGCAGCCTGCTGCCCGGCAGCGGCGCCGTGCGGGCCGATGTCCGGGTCAAACAACTGGCGCTGCGCCCCTTGCAGCCCCTGCTGGACCATTATCTGAAGCTGAAAATTGCCGGCGGCAGCGTCTCCGCGCAAGGACTCCTGACGACGGGCAGCGGGACGGCCAAGAGCGCGGCCCTGCGCTACGTCGGCGGCCTGGATGTGGCCGGCCTGGTGCTCAACGAGGAAGACGGCGATCTGTTCGCCTCCTGGAACAATGTGGGCGCCCAGCAGCTCACTTTCAGCCTGCAACCCAATCTGCTGGCGATCTCGGAACTGCGCGTGCTGGAGCCCAACGCCAAGCTGATCATCGAGAACGACCGCACGTTCAATGCGGCGCGTCTGCTGGTGCCGGCTGCCCCCGCGGCGGCCGGCGTCGAGGCGCCGGCCCCGGCGGCGGCGTCGGCCGAACCGTTTCCGGTACGCATCCCGCGTCTGCGCTTGCAGAACGGCAAGCTCGACTTCACCGACCTCAGCTTGCGGCCGCAGTTCGCGGCCAAGATCGTTGAGCTGAACGGCGTGGTCACCGGCCTGTCGTCGAACCGCGATTCACGCAGCCAGATCGAACTTGACGGCCGGGTCGATGAGTTCGGTCTGGCGCGCATTCGCGGCGAACTCAACCCGTTCGCGCCACGCAACAGCACCGACCTCAACGTGGTGTTCAAGAACGTCGACATGGTGCCGGCCTCGCCCTACAGCATGAAGTTCGCCGGCTACCGGATCGCCGAAGGCCGGATCTCGCTCGATCTGCAATACAAGGTGCGCAACAGCCAGCTCGAAGGCGCCAACCAGATCGTCATCGACCGGCTGACCCTGGGCGAGCGGGTCGACAGCCCCGATGCGCTCAAGCTACCGCTGGAACTGGCGATTGCGGTCCTGAAGGACAGCGACGGGCGCATCGATCTGGGGCTGCCGGTTTCCGGCGACCTGAGCGATCCGCAGTTCAGCTATGGGGCCGTCGTCTGGAAAGCGATCGGCAATGTGCTGGGCAAGATCGTGACGGCGCCGTTTCGCGCCCTGGGCAGTCTGCTGGGCTTCAGTAGCGACAAACTGGAGGCCATCGATTTCGATCCGGGCAGCGCCACGCTGTTGCCGCCCGAGCGCGAGAAACTCAAGCAGATGGCGCAGATTCTGGCCAAGCGCAGCCAACTGAAACTTTCGGTGCCGGGCCACTACAGCGAGGCGGCCGACGGTGCCGCGCTGAGGACGCGTGCCATGCGGCTGGAAGTTGCCCAACGGGCCGGCATCAAGCTGGAAGCCGGCGAGCAAGTCGGGCCGCTGGCCCTGGGCGAGCGCAGTGTTCGCGTGGCCTTGCGCGACGCGTACGCCCAGCGTTTTGGCACCGCGGCGCTGGACCGGCAGAAGCAGGCGGCGGCCAGCGCGCCGGCGGCGCCGGGCGGCCAGACCGACCTTGCGACTGAGAAATTGCCGCTGTGGCAGCGCGCCAGCAAGCTGCTTCAGGGTGAGCCGCAAGTCGCCGATGCCAGTGCCTTCTACCGCCAATTGCAGGACCAGCTGGCGCAGCAACAGACGCTGCCAGCTGCTGCCCTGACCGATCTGGGCGCGCAACGCGCCAGCGCCATTCTGGCGGCTCTGCAAGAAGACGGCGTAGCCCCGGCCAGTCTGGCTGCCGCCGCGCCCGAAAGCGTGGACGGCGCAGCCGGCAAGGCGGTGGCGCTGAAGCTGGGACTGACGGCCAAATAGGGCGGCCGCCGGATGGGGATCAGCTACAGAATGGCGTGGCCCAGTTGACGCTCGATCTGGGTCAGTGAAATGACGCCGCGAATGCGCGCCGGACCTTGTCCGGTGGCGGCCTGAATCACCAGCAGATGGGTGCGTCCGGTTTTCTTGAAGGTGGCGATGACGCGGCCCACGCTGGCCGATTTCAGTTCGTCGTAGTCCAGGGAGTCCAGTTGCGACAGCTCGGTCATCAAATCGCTGGCGCACAAATCCTGGCGCCGGATGTAGCGCTCGTTGACCAGCCGGGTCGGCTTTTCGCCGATCAAGTCGGCGGCCGTCAGCAGCCCCTCGACGCAGGGGAAATCGCGCACCACAAAGAGCGAGCGAACGCCTTGCTGGATCATCGCCTTCTCGGCCTTGTCGAGCGGCGTTTGCGGCTCGATGGTGGCGGCTTTCACCTGCGCCAGATCGGTCATCACATCCAGGCCCGGCGAGCTCAGGGTGACGGCGCCCTTGGCTTTCGGCTGGGCTTGCGGAATGCAGGTGTTTTCCGGAAAACGGAAGGTTGACAGAGGGGTTTCATTCATGGATCTGACTCCTGAGAAAAATGCTGCAAACAATAAAGTGAATACCCGTGAAGGTGTCAGCGCCAGCTTGGCGCGGGCTGCTGGATTCGAAGGCCCCACTATAGGTGCCATGTCTTAAGGCTGCCTGAAGAAGGGCCATGCCCTCTTGACCAGCGACAAAGTCCGCGGCGGCGCCGGCAGCTACAATGCGCGCTCCGGCAGGCCCCAGGCATGCCGGTAAACGCTAGGGGTGCTGGGTGTCGCAAGACGCCCGGCTGAGATGACACCCTGGAACTTGATCAAGATAATACTTGCGCAGGGAAGCGTCGCTGAATTCAGTCTGGCCGTCAACCCGACTCATTCCGCAACCCCCTGCCGTCGATAAAGGATTTTCGATGGCATTCGATTTAAGACTTACCCCGCTGCTTGCCGCACTTGCCGCAACCACCACTTTCCCCGTACTCGCACAGACCACGCCGCCGCGCCTCGAGCCGATCACGGTGACGGCCAAGGCGGCGCCGACGCTGGACGCCAGCAGCGCGGAGGTCGGCGGCTTCGGCGCGCCGCTGGCCAAGACGCCGCAAAGCGTGACGGTATTCACCGCCGATCTGCTGGCCGACACGGCCGCGCAATCGCTGTCCCAGCTGCTCAAGCTCGATGCCTCCCTGGCTGACAGCTACAACACCACCGGCTATATCGAGAGCCTTTCGATTCGCGGCTTTTTGCTGGACCAGGGCGGCAACTTCAGCCGCAATGGTCTGGCGGCCTCCAACTACGTCCCCATTGCCCTGGAGAACAAGGAGCGGATCGAAATTCTGAAGGGCGT
Source organism: Rhodoferax sp. (assembly GCF_028714215.1). GTDB lineage: Bacteria > Pseudomonadota > Gammaproteobacteria > Burkholderiales > Burkholderiaceae_C > Rhodoferax. The sequence goes on from NZ_JAQTMS010000004.1 coordinate 67,608, forward strand.
GGCGGGCCTGCAATCGGGCGTCTCGGCGCCCGGCGGCAGGGTCAATTACGTCACCAAGACGCCGCAGAAGGAAGCGTTCACCACCGTCACCGTGGGTCTGGACGGCAACGGCGGCAGCAAGGTTCATCTGGACGCCAACAGCAGCGTGGGCGCCCTCGGCTTGCGCCTCAATCTGGTGGATGAACAACTGCATTCCCACTTCGATCACGCCAACGGCACGCGCCAGTTGCTCAGCCTGGCCCTGGGCTGGGCCTTGAGCGCGGACACCTCGGTCTCGGCCGATCTGGAATACCAGTACAAGAGCCAGCCCTCGGTGCCGGGCTTGGGGCTGCTCGACAGCAATGGCGATGGTGTAGCCGACACGCTGCCGGCGCTCATCAATCCGCGCCTGAACCTGAACAATCAATCCTGGTCGCTGCCGTTTCAGGTCAGCAGCACGACCGCCCAGATCGCCGTCAAGCACCGCCTCAATGCCGACTGGCAGGCCAGCTTCGCGGCCCATCGGCAGAGCAGCAGCATCAACGACCGGATCGCCTTCCCGGACGGCTGCGCTGCAAACAAGGTCTATCCGGGCTTGTGCGGCAATGGCGATGTCGATGTCTACGACTACCGCAGCGAGGGCGAGCAACGTACCTTGTCGAGCTGGGACGCCCACCTGGACGGCAAATTCGACGCGCTGGGCGTCAGCCACGCAACCCGCTTGGGCCTCAGCGGCCGCAGCGCCCACGCCGACCTGGCGCCCATGCAGGCCTACAACTATGTGGGCACCAGCAACATCTATACGCCTATTACGTTGCCGGCCGATCCCTCGCTCACCGTGCTCAACACCAACCGCCGAGAGCGCGCCGTCGAAGCCTATGCCACGCTGAACTCTAACTTGAGCGCCAGCCTGCAATCGTTCGTCGGCGTGCGCAGCTCGCGCCTGAGCCGCGGCAGCGAACTCAGCGACGGCACCGAGGCGGTGTCGTACCAGCAGACGGTGAACACGCCGTGGGCCGGACTGGCCTGGTCGCCCAGCGCCGCCAGCATGCTCTATGCCTCCTGGGGCCAGGGCGTCGAACTGGCAGTGGTGCCGAATCGCCCGGCGCAGTTTTCCAACTACGGCCAGGCGCTGCCGGCGCTCAAGAGCGAGCAGACCGAGATCGGCATGAAATGGCAAGCCAATTCACGCCTGCTGCTGAGCGCCGCCGCGTTCAGCATAGACAAACCCTATGCCGACGATCTGCCGGCCACCGGCGCGGGCGCCTTGCCGGTGCGCGTGGCGGGGGCCAAGACGGCACGCCATCGCGGGCTTGAACTCTCGGCCAGCGGCCGCGTCAGCGAAGCGCTCTCTATCCAGGCCAGCCTGATGGCGCTGGATGCCCGCTACACGCAGGCGGTCGATCCGGCCTTGCTGGACCAGCGCGTCACCAATGTGCCGCGCTTCAAGAGTTCCCTGTTTGCCGACTACAAGGTCGCCGCCGTGCCCGGTCTGGCGCTCAATGCCACGGCCAGCTTCGAGAGCCCCAAAACCGCCACCGCCGATGGCAGCGTCGAACTGCCGGCAGCCTGGCAACTCGATGCCGGGCTGAGCTACCAGCAGCGCATCGCGGGGCGCTCCACCCTGTGGCGCTTGAATGTGGAGAACCTGAGCAACCGCACTTACTGGCGCGAGGCGCCGACCACCGATTGGGGCGGCATCTATCTGTTCCCATCGACGCCGCGCACCCTGCGCCTGAGCGCCACCATCGAGCTCTAACGAATGTTGGCCACCGCCTTCACGCTGCTTGGCACGGCCGTCAGCTGGCTGGAGCTGGTGGCGTTTGTGCTGGCACTGGCCAACATCGCGTGCAATGTTTTCGAGATCCATTGGGGCTGGCCCCTGACCATCGTCGCCAGTGCGCTGTATGCATGGCTGTTTTACGCCAGCAAGCTCTATGGCGAAGCGGGTGTCAACCTGTTCTTCGCCGTCACCGCGCTGTGGGGTTGGTGGCAGTGGCTGCACGGTCACCGGGCTGGCTCCGGCGCGCCCTTGCGCATCGAACGGCTGGACCGGCGTGGCCTCCAGTGGTGCCTGCTTGGCTACGCTTTGCTGTGGCTGCTGTGCGCACTCCTGCTGCGCAGCGTCACCGACTCCGAGGTGCCCTGGGCCGATGGCTTTGTGACAGCCGGCAGCGTCGTCGGCACGGTCCTGCTGGCGCGCAAGTTCATCGACAACTGGCCCCTGTGGCTGCTGGTCAATGCCGCCAGCGTGGCCTTGTTCGCCTACAAGGGACTGCAACTGACGGTGCTGCTTTACGTCATCTTCTTCCTGCTGGCGATCTGGGGTTGGCTGGGCTGGAAAATACGCATGGCCAGTGCCACCGGCCCGACGCCATGAAGACACTGCGGCTGATCTGCATCATGGGTGCCGAAAGCACCGGCAAGACCACGCTGGCGCAGTCCCTGGCGGCGCATTTTGCTTGCCCCTGGGTGCCGGAGTATCTGCGCCACTTCTGCCAGCAGCACGCCAGAACGCCGACCCGTGAAGAGCAGCAGGACGTGCTTGAGATGCAGCACCAGGCCCAACTGGCGGCGCAGGCGCAAGCCGGGCAGATGGCATCGCCGTTCGTCTTCTGCGACACCGCGCCGCTGCTGACCGCCATCTACAGCGACTACATCTTCGGCGATCGCTCGCTCTATGCGCGCGCCCGCGCCCTGCATGCCGGCTATGCCTTGACGCTGCTGCTGGCGCCCGATATCGCCTGGGTCGCCGACGGCCTGCAGCGCGACGGCGAGCAGGTGCGCCAGCCGGTGACGCAGATGATCAGCCGCGAGCTGGGCGCCCTGGCGCTGCCTGTGGCCAGCATCGCCGGGCAGGGCGACGGACGCTTTGCCGCCGCCCTGCAGGCGGTCCAGGCGATCCAGGCCGGCGCGACCTGCCAGTAGTTTGTCGGGTTGCCAGGGGTCGCCAAGGTGATCGCGTTGAGGCTGCGCCCTGGCGGTGCAACCCTACAATCGAAACGCTGACCCTGGTACAACGCAAAGGACGAATGATGTCGCTGGATTCCCTGTATTCCCCCTTTCAATTCAAGTCGCTGAAACTGCCCAACCGGGTCGTGATGGCGCCCATGACACGCTCGTTCTCGCCCCATGGCGTACCCACGGCCGAAGTGGCACAGTACTACCGGCGCCGCGCCGAAGCGGCGGTCGGACTGATCATCTCCGAAGGGACCGTGGTGAATCGCCCAGCCGCTGCCAACGATCCCAATGTGCCGCGCTTCTGGGGCGACGCCTTGCCGGCTTGGCAGCAGGTGATCGACAGCGTGCATGCCGGCGGCGGCGTCATGGCGCCGCAGCTGTGGCACGTCGGGGCGGTTCGCAACCGCCGTACCGATTGGGTCCCGCCGGGACCGGTGGACGGTCCCTCGGGCTTGTCTTCACCCGGCAAACTGTATGGCGAGGCGATGACCGATGCGGCCATTGCCGACACCATCGCCGCTTTTGCGCGCGCCGCCGCGGACGCCAAGGCGCTGGGTTTCGATGCCATCGAATTGCACGGCGCCCACGGCTACCTGATCGACCAGTTCTTCTGGGACGGCACCAATCAGCGCAGCGACCGCTACGGCGGCGCCACGCTGGCGCAACGCGGCCAGTTCGCGGCCGAGATCCTGCGCGCGGTGCGTGCCGCGGTCGGTCCCGACTACCCGGTGATCATCCGCTTGTCGCAGTGGAAGCAGCAGGATTACGCGGTGCGGATGGCCAAAACGCCGCAGGAGATGGAAGCCTGGCTGCGCCCGCTGGCCGATGCCGGGGCCGACATCTTCCATTGCTCGCAAAGGCGTTTCTGGGAGCCCGAATTCGAGGGCTCGGATCTGAACTTTGCCGGCTGGGCCAAGAAGTTGATCGGCAAACCGACCATCACGGTCGGTTCGGTGGGACTGTCGGGTGAGTTCATCGCCGCCTTCGGCGGCGAATCGTCCAAGCCGGCCTCGCTCGATGAGCTGCTGCGCCGGCTCGATCGCGGCGACTTCGATCTGGTGGCGGTGGGCCGCGCCTTGATCAACGACCCGCAGTGGGTGCTCAAGGTGCGCGATGGCCGCAACGCCGAGTTGCTGGACTTCTCGCCCGCTTCTTTGGGCACCTTGTTCTGAATTGCGTGCACGCGGGGGCTCCATGATGCAGGCCGCCGTCCTGCTGCAACAGGACTTCGGGCTGATCAGCGACCTGATCCGCCAGCACGCGGTCGAAGCACCGCGGCGCAGCGCCTTGATCGAAGGCCGGCAGCGGCTTGACTATGCTTCGCTGGACCTGCTGCTGGACCGCATCGCCGCCGCCTTGCAGCGCGACGGCCTCAAGGCGGGCGACGCGATTGCCATTTGCGCCGGCATGTCGATCGAATATGCCGCCGTCTTTCTGGGCGCGCTGCGCGCCGGCGTGGTGGTGGCGCCACTGGCGCCCGGTGCCACGCCCGCCAGCCTGGCCGGCATGCTGGCCGACGCGCAGGCCAGCATCGTGTTCACCGACGCCGACAACGCCAGCGCGCTGGCCTCGCCCGACAACGCTGCCATCCCGCGCGTCGCGCTGGATGGCGCCGCCGTGGGGCGCGCCCTGCATGACTGGCTGGCCCCCATGGGCACGCCCGCGGTGCGCGTGCCGGTAACGCCGCACTCACCCTTCAACATCATCTATTCGTCCGGTACCACCGGCGAGCCCAAAGGTATCGTGCAGTCGCACGGCATGCGCTGGTCGCACGTGCGGCGCGGCCAGGCCTACCACTACGGGCCGCAGACCGTCACCCTGCTGGCTACGCCGCTGTACTCCAACACCACCCTGGTGGTGTTGTTCCCGACCCTGGGCTATGGCGGCACGGTGCTGCTGAGCCCCAAGTTCCAGGCGCTGGAATACCTGCAACTGGCGCAGCGGCAGCGTGTCACCCACACCATGCTGGTACCGGTGCAATACCAGCGCCTGCTGGCGCGCACCGATTTTGCCGACTTTGACCTGTCCAGCTTTCAGGTCAAGTTTTCCACCAGCGCCCCTTTTGCCGCCAGCCTGAAGGCGGACGTGCTCCAGCGTTGGCCCGGCGCCCTGGTGGAGTTTTATGGCATGACCGAAGGCGGCGGGACCTGCATTCTGGAAGCGCAGCGCTACCCCGAGAAGCTGCATACGGTGGGCCGGCCGGCCGAGGGTCACGACATCCGCTTGATTGACGACGCGGGTGTCGAACTGCCGGCCGGCATGGCCGGTGAGGTGGTAGGCCATTCGCCCGGCATGATGATCGGCTACCACCGCCAGCCCGCCAAAACACGTGAAGTGGAGTGGTTCGATGGCAGCGGCAAACGCTTTATCCGCAGCGGTGACATCGGACGCTTCGATGACGACGGTTTTCTGGTGCTGCTGGACCGCAAGAAAGACATGATCATCTCCGGCGGCTTCAACATCTACCCCAGCGATCTGGAGGCGGTGCTGCGCGCGCACCCCGAGGTGGGGGAGGCGGCGGTGGTTGGCGTGCCCTCGGCGCAGTGGGGTGAAACGCCGGTCGCTTTTGTGGTGCTCCGGCCCGGCAGCGGGATCGAGGCCCAGTCACTGCTGCAATGGGTTAATGCGCGGGTCGGCAAGACGCAGCGGCTGGCCAGGCTTGAGTTGCTGGATGCGCTGCCGCGCAACGCCATTGGCAAAGTGCTCAAACGCGAGCTGCGCGAGCGTGGGCCGACACTACCCTGAGACGAGCTTCGAGTCGCCGGCCAGCAGCATGCCCTTGGTCTCGATGAAGGACACCACGTCGGCCAGCCCGGCCCGTGTTTTCAGATTGGTCATGACAAAAGGCTTGAGGCCTTTGGCGCCGGTTCTCATGCGGCGCGTGTCGGCTTCCATCACGGCCAGATCGGCTCCCACGTAAGGCGCCAGATCGGTCTTGTTGATGACCAGCAGATCGCTCTTGGTGATGCCGGGGCCGCCTTTGCGCGGGATCTTCTCGCCGGCCGCGACGTCGATCACGTAAATCGTCAGGTCCGACAGCTCGGGGCTGAAGGTGGCGGCCAGGTTGTCGCCGCCGCTCTCTATGAAGACGATGTCGGCGTCCGGAAAATCGACCAGCATGCGGTCGATCGCCTCCAGGTTGATGGAAGCGTCCTCGCGGATCGCGGTGTGCGGGCAACCGCCGGTCTCGACGCCCATGATGCGCTCGGCCGGCAGCGCGCCGCTGACGGTCAGCAGGCGTTGGTCTTCCTTGGTGTAGATGTCGTTGGTGATGGCCACCAGGTCGTACTTGTCGCGCATGGCCTTGCACAGCATTTCCAGCAAGGTGGTTTTGCCGGAGCCGACCGGGCCGCCGATGCCGACGCGCAGGGGAGGTAGCTTCTTGCTGCGATTCTTGATGTGGTGCAGGGTCATGATCGGAACAGTCTGGAGTATTGAATTTCATGCTGGGCACTGAGGATCGCCAGCATGGGGGAAAAGGCTTGCCGCTCGCCATCCGGCAGCGCCAAGGCGAGGTCAATGGCGGCCGGTATCTGGGCCGTGAGCGCCGACAAGATGCGTTGCCCGGCGCTCTGGCCCAGCGGCACCGACTTGATGGCCGCCTGCACCATGTTCTCGGCCCAGCCGAAGGCGTAGCTCAGCAGGCAATCGCGCACATTGGCTTGCGTGCTGCTGGCGGCCAGCGCGAAGGCCAGTGGGTAGGTCGGGCCCAGCTCGGCCAGCCTTTCGATTTGTTCGGCCCGCGCCGTGGTGTGGTTGCGCAGCCATTCCAGTAGCGAGCGGCCCATCTGCTCGGTCTGCGCGCGCAGCTCGCTGCTCTCGCGGGTCTGCAACACCCAGGCATTGAGCTGGCCAATGCGCTCATGGTCAGCGCGCTGCCAGGCCGGTACCGCTTGCGCAATCACCGCCAGGTCGGCGCGGGCCAGTTGCAGGTGCAGTTGGTCCAGCAGCCACTGGGCAGCTTCCGCTTCCGTGCTGACGCGCGCCGTATCGACCGCCGCTTCCAGGCCCTCCGAGTAGGAAAAGCCGCCGATCGGCAGCGCCGGCGAAGCCAGCCACATCAGCTGCATCAAACTGGAATCGCGCATGTTGCCCCCACGCTCACTCACTGCGTGTAGTTCGCTGCCCCCCGCGGGGGCGCGAGCTTGCTTGGGGCGGCCCGGCGCGGCGCTCATGTCTCTGCGTGCCTCAGTGGCTGTGCCCGTGACCGTGCTCGTGCTTGCAGCCCGGCCCGTGCACATGGGGTGCCGCGGTGGTGATCGGAATATTGATCGGCTTGGGCGCGGCATGCGCATGGTCGTGGCCTCTGCTGGAGTAGGCGCCAGCCTCCGGCTCGAAGGCAGCGCTTTCCTCACGCAGCGTCAAATGCATGGCGCGCAGCATGTCGGCCAGCACATGGTCGGGTTCGATTTTCAGATGGTCGGGCTTGAGTTCAATCGGTACGTGGCGATTGCCCAGGTGGTAGGCGGCGCGCGTCAGGTCGAAGGCGCTGCCGTGCTCGGCGCAGGCGCTGATCCGCAGCACCGGTTGCGCCGCGGCCTGCACCTTGATCAGTGAGCCGTCCTCGGCCACCAACACGTCGCCGCCGCGCACCACCGTGCCGCGCGGCAGGAAGACGCCCAGTTGCCGGCCGCCTGAGTCGGTGGCGTCGAAACGGCTCTTCTGGCGCACGTCCCAGTCCAGTTCGACCGTGGTGGCACGTCTGATCAGAGCGGCTGCCAGACCCTGGCCTTGGGCAACGAGTTTGGATACTTGAAGCATGAGAATGATTCGCGGGTTGAGAGAATGAAAAAGTCGGGCCAGCACAAGGCTGACCGCCAGTGTCGCGTGGGCTTGAAGGTGCTAAGCATGCTGGATCAGCTTGATGGCGTCGGGGTTTTCAGTTAGTATAACAATTGTTATAACTTGAAGAGCCGTCATGTCAGCCCTCAAACTCACGCAAATTGGTAATTCTGTAGGTCTCATTTTGCCCAAGGAGTTGCTCGCTCGCTTGAAGGTGACCAAGGGCGACACGGTATTTTGGACCGAAGCGGCCAATGGCGTGAACCTGAGCGCCTACGACCCTGAATTTGAGGCTCAAATGACGGAGGCGCGGCGCATCATGAAAAAGCGCCGTGCAGTCTTGCATGAGTTGGCCAAATGAGCACCGCGCCCAAGCCATGGAGATGGCTTGAAGCGGCATTGGTCCATGCGGTTCACGAGGAGCAATTGGCCGAACACGGTGGTGGTGCCGGTGTGCGTGATGCCAACCTGCTGGCATCGGCCTTGGCCCGACCAGAGCAACTGGCGCACTACGGCAAGCCCGACGCTGCTGAACTGGCTGCCAGTTACGGTTTCGGCATTTCACGCAACCATCCCTTCGTCGACGGGAACAAGCGCACGGCGTTTGTGGCGCTTGAATTATTCCTGGCGCTCAACAGCTTTGAGCTGGTGACGTCGGATGCTGATTGCGTTGTCAACATGCTGGACCTGGCCGCCGGCAAGTTGCCGGAAGCTGACCTCGCGAACTGGATTCGAAAAAATCTCCAACCCTACAAGGCATGAGCGCAGGGACCGCTTGGGCAGACCGGCCAGACGAACGGCAAAATACCAGTGCGGGCCTGACTGCTCGGCAAATCGTCCTCTGTTCCGCAACGGGCTGAGGCGCTTTTCACGGGGTAGGGGGGGTGTCGTGGGTTCCACCCGCTGCGGCGGTGTTTGCGGTCTTCACATACGTCTACATCACGTGGCGAAGCGTATCGCTGAGGCACGCCATGGCAGCAGCACTTGTCCCGCATGTTCCGAACAACGCTGTGGTCTACTTCTTGACGCCGAATACATGGCCCAGTTAGCTTAGTCTTCTGCGTGTAAAGGCTCATCCGAGCACATTGATACCATGCATGGAAGGAAAGTCCCGACCAACCATCAACCTTCAGCGCTCCAACAAGCAGACGCGAGTACTCACTGAATTCTCTCAACGAGGTGCTTCCGATTTCCAGGCGCGGGATAGGGCTCTGGCCAGAATTCGACTTGCCTGGCAATCTTGCCGTCAACGACGGTGAAGAATGAGATAGCGTTCGCACTCTGTACTCCGTCGGTTACGCTGACGTCCGAGACCACTTCCGAATCGCTGCCGATGATGCGGTTGACGGTGAAGGTCCAAAAGCCGCTACTGGGGTACTCGGCGTTCACCGTGGCAAACCGTTCCTTACCTCGAATCCGCTCATTGCTTTGTGGCCAGTCAAGGGTGTAGTCATCGGCGAGAACTGCACCAACGGAATGAAAGTCGTTTGAGGCCATGAGTCGCCAAAACTCTCTGACGACTTCGATGGCAGTAAGCGGAATTGTGTGCATAGGGCAATGGGAGAACGTAAAGAAATCACTAACGTGTAAACCAAGACAATCAGTCAAATTCACAGGCATTTTGCCATTTGACAAGTTCGTTGTAATCGACTGAAAACGCTGCTCGGCAGTGGTCTATGAAACCAGCGTTGACCGGTCCGCAATACTTTGAAATTCAACTTCCAGAAAGCTGCCAGTGGTGAGCAGTTGCGTCGCTGCCGACCAACTTTTCAGAAACCAATCCTTGAAAAGTGCGCCAACTGATTGGCGATACCGTTCGGCACTGGCCGGCCAAGCGTCGATGGTCACGCACCATAAGAGTCGCCATCCTGAACTCCTGGGACAAATGACCGTAAGCTAAAGTTTTTTCGCCCCGGTCAACTTTGCAAGTGCCTTGTCAAAGGTGGCAAGCGGCAGATGGCCGGCCTTGCGGGCAATCTCAAGCACCAGGCAGTCCGAAAAACCCAGAGCTGGCTTGGCGCGGAATTGCGCCAGCGCGGCACTTACCACGTCGGCGTCAATCCCGAGCATGTAGCCTTTGCATGCGCTGGCGAATCCCCTGCTTGAGTTCGACCAGCGTCTTTGCGCGCTGAGTACCCGGTGGTACATCCGAAAAAAGGGTTTGATGCACTTCGTCCGTGCTGTGGCGCTTGGAGTGGTCCAGCACGATCCGCTCGCCCTTGGACGCAATCTTTGATTGAGCTGTTTGCATGGCACCACATTATCACTTTACCCTGGTAATGTGGAAATTCCTGATCTGACCTCAAAACAGAAAGTAGCGCTGCGTCAGCGGCAAACTCGTAGCCGCCTCGCAAGTCAGCAACTGACCGTCGGCGCGCACGGTGTAGGTTTGTGCGTCGATCTCCATCTTGGGCAGGTAGCTGTTATGCAGCATGTGCTGCTTGCGCACGCCGCGAATGTTTTTCACGGCGCTCAAGGTTTTGGCCAGGCCGAAGCGTTCCTTGATGCCGGCATTCAAACCGGCTTGCGAAACGAAGGTCAGCGAGCCGCGCGCCAGGGCGCCGCCATAGGCGCCGAACATGGCTCGGTAGTGCACCGGCTGCGGCGTCGGGATGGAAGCATTGGGGTCGCCCATGGCGGCCATGGCGATGAAGCCGCCCTTCAAAATCAGGGCCGGTTTGACGCCAAAGAAGGCCGGCTTCCAGACCACCAGGTCGGCCCATTTGCCGACTTCTATGCTGCCGACCTCGTGGCTGATGCCGTGCGCGATGGCCGGGTTGATGGTGTACTTGGCGACATAGCGCTTGGCGCGGAAATTGTCGTTGCGCTGGCTGTCCTGCGCCAACTTGCCGCGCTGCCCCTTCATCTTGTGCGCCGTCTGCCAGGTGCGGATGATGACCTCACCGACGCGGCCCATCGCCTGACTGTCGCTGGACATCATGCTGATGGCGCCCAGGTCGTGCAACACGTCTTCGGCGGCAATGGTTTCCCGGCGGATGCGGCTCTCGGCAAAGGCCAGGTCTTCGGCTATGCCGGCATCGAGGTGATGGCACACCATCAGCATGTCCACATGCTCGTCCAGCGTGTTCACCGTGTAAGGCATGGTGGGGTTGGTGGAGGAGGGCAAAAAGTTGGCCTCACCCACCACGCGCAAGATGTCGGGCGCGTGGCCGCCGCCGGCACCCTCGGTGTGGAAGGCGCACAGCGTTCGCCCCTTGGTGGCGGCGATGGTGTTCTCGACAAAGCCGGATTCATTCAGCGTGTCGGAGTGGATCGCCACCTGCACGTCGCTCTCTTCGGCCACGTCCAGGCAGTTGCTGATGGCGGCCGGTGTGGTGCCCCAGTCCTCGTGCAGCTTCAAGCCGATAACACCGGCGTCGACCTGCTCGTGCAGCGCGGCGGGCAGGGACGCATTGCCCTTGCCCAGAAAACCCAGGTTCATCGGGAAGGCGTCGGCCACCTGCAGCATGCGCTCGATGTTCCACGGGCCAGGTGTGCAGGTGGTGGCAAAAGTGCCGGTGGCCGGACCGGTGCCGCCGCCCAGCATGGTGGTGACGCCGCTGGCCAGCGCCTCTTCAATTTGTTGCGGGCAGATAAAGTGGATGTGCGAGTCGATGCCGCCAGCGGTGACGATATTGCCCTCGCAACTGATGACCTCGGTGCCGGGGCCGATGATGATGTCGACGCCGCTCTGCACGTCCGGGTTGCCGGCCTTGCCGATGGCCACGATGCGCCCGCCCTTCAGGCCGATGTCGGCTTTCACGATGCCCCAGTGGTCCAGGATCAAGGCGTTGGTCATGACGCAGTCCACCGCGCCTTCGGACCTCGTTCTCTGCGACTGTGCCATGCCGTCGCGTATCGTCTTGCCGCCGCCGAACTTGACTTCTTCTCCGTAGCCGCCAGCGCGCAGCGTGTAGTCCTGCTCCACCTCGATCAACAGATCAGTGTCGGCCAGCCGCACCCGGTCGCCCACCGTGGGGCCGAAGATCTCGGCGTAAGCGCGTCGTCCCATCGTTGCCATCAGAGAGCTCCCTTGATGCTGGCGTCAACGGGTCCCTGGGTTAGCCCGCGAAAACCAAACACCACGCGCTCGCCGGCGTAGTCCACCAGCTCCACCGTGCGCTGCTGCCCGGGCTCGAAGCGCACCGCCGAGCCCGATGCAATGTTGAGGCGCATGCCCTGGGCGGCGGCGCGGTCGAAGCCCAGCGCGCCATTGGTTTCGGCAAAGTGGTAGTGCGAGCCGACCTGGATCGGGCGGTCTGCCGTGTTTTGCACCACCAGCGTCAAGGTGCGGCGCCCCGGGTTGAGCACATGGTCGGGGCCGTCGGTGATGATTTCGCCAGGGATCATATTGTTCAGACTATCGGTTGATGCACGGTCACCAGCTTGGTGCCGTCGGGGAAGGTGGCTTCGACCTGGATGTCGGGGATCATCTCGGCGATGCCGTCGATCACTTCGTTGCGCGTCAGCACGGTGCGGCCCAGGCTCATCAGTTGCGCCACGCTCTTGCCGTCGCGTGCGCCTTCCATCACGGCCGCGCTGATCAGGGCCAGCGCCTCGGGGTAGTTGAGTTTCAGGCCGCGCGCCTGGCGGCGCTCGGCCAGCAGGGCGGCGGTAAAAATCAGCAGCTTGTCTTTTTCACGAGGGGTAAGTTCCATTTCGTTTCACTCAATGCTTTGATTAGCTGGCTCGTGCGGCCGCAAATGCCGGCCGAACACGAGGGGTCAGTTCCATGACTCCCTCCATGCAAATCCCGTGCCGTGGCATGAAACGTGCACCACAGAGGTGTGACTTCCACCGCCCCTCCATTCCCCGCGCCCGAAGCGCTGCAACGCATCACCTTGGTGCGGCGCGACTACAACGCCTGGGTCGCCAGCGAGACCATGGAAGACTACGCGCTGCGCTTCACGCCGCAGCGTTTTCGCAAGTGGTCCGAGTGGCGCGTCGCCAACACCGCTTTCGGCGCCGCCTCCTTCCTGGTGCTGGAGGCGGTCGGCGCCACGCTGCTGGTGCAATACGGTTTTGCCAATGCCTTCTGGGCCATCCTGGCCACCGGGCTCATCATTTTCCTGGCCGGTCTGCCGATCAGCATCTACGCCGCCCGCTATGGCGTGGACATGGACTTGCTGACCCGGGGCGCCGGCTTCGGCTACATCGGCTCGACCCTGACCTCGCTGATCTACGCCTCGTTCACCTTCATCTTCTTTGCGCTGGAAGCGGCCGTCATGGCCTATGCGCTGGAGCTGGCGCTGGGCATCCCGCCCAGTTGGGGCTATCTGATTTGTGCGCTGGTGGTGATTCCGCTGGTGACGCATGGCGTCTCCACCATCAGCCGCCTGCAAGTCTGGACCCAGCCCCTGTGGCTGCTGTTGCTGGTGCTGCCCTTCTGCTATGTGTTTGCGCTTGATCCTGGTGCTTTCGCCGGGGTGCTGCACTACAAAGGGGAGCAGGGCGCGGCGCCGGGTTTCAGCTTGCCCTTGTTTGGTGCGGCGCTGACGGTGGGCATTGCCTTGATCACGCAAATGGGCGAGCAGGCCGACTACCTGCGCTTCATGCCCCAGCAGACCGGGCGCAATCGCCGTCGCTGGTGGCTGGCGGTGATGGTGGGCGGTCCCGGCTGGGTCGGTCTGGGTGTGCTCAAGATGCTGGGCGGTGCGCTGCTGGCCTGGCTGGCCATCAGTCACGCGGTGCCGCCGGACCGGGCTGTCGACCCGAACCAGATGTACCTGGCGGCCTACGAATATGTGTTCCCGAATTACGGCTGGGCGGTGGCCGCCACCGCTCTCTTCGTGGTGATCTCGCAGCTCAAGATCAACGTCACCAACGCCTATGCCGGGTCGCTGGCCTGGTCCAACTTCTTCTCGCGTCTGACGCACAGTCACCCGGGGCGTGTCGTGTGGGTGGTGTTCAACACCTTGATCGCCTTCATGCTGATGGAGATGAACGTGTTCCAGGCGCTGGGCGATGTGCTGGGCCTGTACGCCAACATCGCCATCGCCTGGATGATGGCGGTGGTGGCGGACCTGGTCGTCAACAAGCCGCTGGGCCTGTCGCCGCCGGGCATAGAGTTCAAGCGTGCCCACCTGTACGACATCAACCCGGTGGGTGTCGGCGCCATGGCGCTGGCCTCCGTCCTGTCGGTGGCGGCGCACCTGGGGCTGTTCGGCCCCATGGCGCAGGCGTTCTCGGCCCTGATCGCGTTGGGCACCGCTTTCATCGCCGCGCCGCTGATTGCTTGGGCCACCAAAGGCAGGTACTACATTGCACGCACTTCCGCCTTTGGCTGTCATCCCGGCGTAGGCCGGGATCCATTTAACGCTTGCCTGGATCCCGGCGTGCGCCGGGATGACAAGGTTTCATCAGGCTCGTTACCGAACGTCGAGCTCAAGCGCTGCGTCATCTGCGAGCGCGAGTATGAGGGTCCGGACATGGCGCATTGCCCGGCCTACCAGGGGCCCATCTGCTCGCTGTGCTGCACGCTGGACGCGCGCTGTGGCGACCTGTGCAAGCCGCACGCCAGCCTGTCGGCGCAATGGGCCGCCACCTTGCACCGGCTGCTGCCGCGGCGCAGTTGGCCGTACCTGGACACCGGGCTCGGCAACTTCCTGCTGCTGATGGCGGTGATCGTTCCGCTGCTGGCCAGCGTCTTCGGTCTGCTCTATCACCAGGAGCTGCGGGCGCTGGCGCTGGCAGTGAGCGACAGCGATTTGTTGTTGGCGCCGCACGAGGCCTTGCGCTCGGGCTTTCTGAAGGCCTATATGGCGCTGCTGGTGATCGCCGGGCTGGTGGTCTGGTGGGTGGTGCTGGCGCACAAGAGCCGCCAGGTGGCGCAGGAAGAGTCGAACCGGCAAACCCATTTGCTGATGCTGGAGATCGAGTCGCACCGGCAAACCGACCAGGCCCTGCAAACCGCCAGACTGGTGGCGGAGCAGGCGAAGCTGGCGGCCGATCTGGCGAACCAGGCCAAGAGCCGCTACATCAGCGCCATCAGCCACGAGCTGCGCACACCGCTCAACAGCATCCTGGGTTATGCGCAGTTGATGGGGGAGGACGCGTCCATTCCGGCGCATCGCAAGCAGGCGGTGAGCGTCATCAAGCGCGGTGGCGAGCATTTGCTCTCACTGATCGAGGGCACGCTGGACATTGCGCAGATCGAGAGCGGCAAGCTGACCCTGATGCAGAAGCCCATGTATTTCGCCAACTTCGTGCAGGAGCTGGCCAGCATGTTCGAACTGGAAGCGCAGGCCAAGGGACTGGCGTTCCACTTCGAGACCGAAGGCGCGCTGCCGGCACTGGTGCGGGCCGACGAAAAGCGGGTGCGCCAGATTCTGATCAACCTGCTGGGCAACGCCATCAAGTTCACGGCCAAGGGCCAGGTGCGGTTTCGCATTCGCTACGCCCGCGAGATGGCGGCGATCGCCATCGAAGACACCGGGCCGGGCTTCTCCGCGCAGGAACACGAACGGATTTTTGAGCCGTTCACGCGCGCCAACACCCCGGGGTTGACGGCACCCGGCGCCGGCCTGGGCCTGACCATTGCCAAGATGCTGACCGACTTGATGGGTGGTGAGCTGAGCGTGACCAGCAGGCCGGGCGTCGGCTCGGTCTTTCGCGTCAAGCTGTTCTTGCCGGAAGTGCATGTGACCCTTGCGTCCGGCGCCGCTGCCCCGGCGGGTTGGCCTGGGTCGCTTGCCAGCAGGGCGCGCCTGGGCTACGCCGGGCCGCGCCGGCGCGTGCTGGTGGTGGACAACGAGGAGGCTGACCGCGAGCTGCTGGTCAATTTGCTGCAGCCGCTGGGCTTCGAGCTGCGCAGCGCCGCCAGCGGCCACGATTGCCTGGACCTGCTGGCGGCCGGCTACCAACCGGAGGTCATCTTGATGGACCTGGCGATGCCCGGCATCGACGGCTGGGAGACCATCCGGCGCCTGCGCGCGCTGGGGCACGCCGGCATCTGGATTGCCATCGTGTCGGCCAATGCTTTTGACAAGGGGCTGGAGCACGACGTGGGCATCCGCGCCGAAGACTTCATCGTCAAGCCGGTGCGCCACTCCGAGCTGCTGGACTGGCTGGAACGCCGCCTGTCCCTGACGTGGCTGGAGACGGCCGCGCCGGAGTCGCTCGCCGCCGGTGCTCCACCACCGGCGCTGATTTATCCCGAGCCGAAGTCGCTGGCCGCCTTGCGCGAGGTGGTGAGCCTGGGTTACTACCGCGGCATCATGAACCAGCTCAATGAGATCGAGCTGAGCCAGGCGCTGTGCGCGCCCTTTGTCCTGGAGATGCGGGCGCTGGTCAAGCAGTTCCAGTTCGAGGCCATGAGCCAGCAGTTGATGCAGGTGTGCGATGACAGTTAGCCGGCCCCAATCAGCCCTGGATCAGACGCTGGACCGCGCCAACAGCGATGTGGTGCTGATCGTCGACGACGTGCCCGACAACCTGTCGCTGCTGCACGATGCGCTGGATGAATCCGGCTACACCGTGCTGCTGGCGACGCACGGCGAGGCGGCCCTGGCGCGCGCCGCGCAAGTGCTGCCCGACATCGTGCTGCTGGACGCCATGATGCCTGGCATGGACGGCTTCGAAGTTGCGCGCCGGCTCAAGGCGGCGCCGCTGACGACGCACATTCCGATCATCTTCATGACCGGCCTGACCGAGACCGAATACCTGGTGGCGGCGCTGGAGGCCGGTGGCGTCGACTACGTCACCAAGCCGATCAAGCCGAAGGAAGTGCTGGCCCGCATCGGCGTGCACTTGCAGGGCGCACGCGAGAAACGCCAAGCCAGATCCGCGCTGGACGCCTTCGGTTATGCCAGCATCACGGTGCGCGCCAGCGACGGCAAGCTGATGTGGCAAACGCCCCTGGCGCGCGAGCTGCTGCTGCGCTACTACGGCACCGAGGCGCCGCGCACGCCCGAGCCGGTCTGCCAGTGGCTGCGTCGCCATGTGGCCGGCGCCGAAGTGCTGATCGAGCCGCCGCGCCTGAGCGTCGAGCTGGGCCCCAAGCGCCTGACCTTTCGCCTGCACCAGCAAATCGGCGACTCCGAGGGCGGAGGCGACTGGCTCATCATCATGCAGGAGGTGTCGGACGAGTCCGTCATCGAGGCCATGTCCTTAAGCTTTAAGCTGACGCCGCGCGAAGCCGAGGTGTTGTACTGGGTCGTCAAGGGCAAGATCAACCGCGACATCGGCGACATCCTGGGCAGCAGTCCGATGACCGTGAAGAAACACCTGGAGCGCGTGTTTGCCAAGCTGGGCGTGGAAACCCGCACCGCCGCCGCCGGCATGGCGATGAGCCGCATCCGGCAACTGCATCCGCAGTTTGAGGGTTAGACCACAAAACATCCTCCGCATGCTGGGCTGCCAGAGGGTCCGGTGTGGCGATTCGTGGGATCGGCCAAGTGCGATACTCGAAGCGCCATGTCAAAATTTTCGGTCCGCTCTGTGATGCTCCGGCTGACGGATCTGACCCGCACCCTCCAGCGCTGGCAGGCCGAGCACGCCAGCGTGGTTGACGCGGCCAACAGCATCAATCTGCAACGCTTGGGCTGGCTGGCGCCGCTGGTGGCACTGGTCAATGCCGTGCACGTGCTGGTGCTGGGCGGGCAACTGTGGATGGGGCAGCACGCGGGGCTGGCGCTGGCCTGGCGAGCAGGCCTGTTGCTGGCCCATCTGGCCATGGGGCTGGCGATGCTGGGCTGCGCCGTGGCGCTGCGCTACGCCGGTTCCTCAGCCTGGCGCGTCTGGCTGCCGGCCGGCACGGCCGGCATCGGCATGCTGTTTGCGGTCGTGATTGTGACCATCGATCAATGGGTCACGCCCAACGTCACGCCGTTTCTCATCAGTTGCCTGCTGATCGGCGTGGTTTTTTACAGTCGGCCGCTGCGCTCGGCGCTGCTGTATCTGTTGGCTTTTGTCAGCTATTTTTATGCTTTGAGCCTGACCCAGGGCAACCCGGAGCAACTGTTCTCGAACCGGCTCAACGGCATCACCGCCTGCTTGCTGGGCTGGGCCTTGACGGTGCTCATGTGGCGCCACTTCACCACCATCACGCGTCAGCAATGGCAACTGGCCGAAGTCAATGCCGCGCTGCAAGACCGGCAAACCGAACTGGAGCACCTGAGCAGCCGTGACGGCTTGACCGGCTTGTTCAACCGCCACACTTTTGTGGCGTTGACCGAACAGGAACTGGCGCGGGCGCGGCGCCACGCCAGCGCCACCACCCTGCTGTTGCTGGACCTGGACTATTTCAAGCGCATCAACGACAGCCATGGCCACCCGGCCGGCGACGCCGTGCTGCGCCATGTGGCGGCGCTGCTGAGGGATACGGTGCGCGGCACCGACCTGGTGGGGCGCCTGGGCGGCGAGGAATTCATCGTCTTGCTGCCCGACACGAGCGCCGAGGCGGCACGCGTGCTGGCCGAAAAACTGCGCCAGCGCGTCGCCGCTCAGCCGCTGGTCTGGCAGGAGTTGACGATCCCGACCAGCGTCAGCATTGGTTTGTCCGCCGCCACGCCGGAGCACCCCGCCAGTTTCGAGGGGCTGTACAGCGACGCCGACAGCGCCTTGTACGAAGCCAAGAAACGCGGGCGCAACCAGGTGGTTTAGGCGTCGCTCAGGCGACAGAGCGGCAACCTTTGCGCAAGGCGAAGCTTGCTAATCTTGGTCGCATGCAGATTTCTGAACTGGCCCAACGCACCGGCGTCTCGGTGCATGCCTTGCGGCACTACGAACGCCTCGGCATGCTCCAGCCGGCGCGCCGCGCCAGCGGCTACCGCGAGTACACCGAGGCGCAGCGGCGCGAGGTCATCTTCATCGCCATGTCGCGCAAAGTCGGGCTTTCACTCAAGGCGATTGCGGAGCAACTTCCCGCCTACCGTGCCGGGCGCCTCAGCGTCGATCAGATGGTGGCGTCGCTGCGGGCGCGGGTGGCCGAAATCGACTTGCAGACCCAAGCCCTGAAAGCCCAGCGCAGCCAGGTGATATCGCATATCGCGTGGTTGAAAAAACAGCAGCGCGGACACACAGCACGAAGGAAAACCAAACCATGGCCATAGCCAGCAACCCATCAAACCCGCAGTTTCAGCAACTTCAACAACTGGTGCTGGCCATGCCCATGGCACGCACGCTGGGCCTGGTATTTAGCCGCATCGCGGCCGGTGAAGTGGAGCTCGAAATTCCGGTACTGGAAGCCTTCACCTTCCGCCCCGGGCAACTGCAAGCCACAGCGGTGTTTGCCATCGCCGACTTCGCCGCCGTGGCGGCCGCCGGAACCCTGCTGCCACCGGGCTGGATCAATGCCACCATCGATGCCACCCTCAAGTTGGTGGCGCCCGCCAGCGGCGAACGGCTGCGGGCCCGAGGACGGGTAGTAAACGCCAGCAAGCTGCTGACGGTCTGCGCGTCGGATGTCTACGCCGTGAGCGACAGCGGCGCGGAGACGCTGTGCGCCACCTTGCTGGGCACGGCGCGCAATATCGATACTGGCAGCGGCAAGCCGGCGCCCGCGTGAGCGAGATTGCCACGGCCCGCGCCCATCCTGTCATCGAAACGTCACAGGCTTGCGACATCATGCACGCTTTCCCGGCGTTCCCGCTGGCGTGCCACTGGTGCCACACCTGATGCCTGAAACAGGCCTGAAATTCATGAAATCCTTCACTTGCGCAGCGCCACGCGTTTTGCCACAGTCTGGCCGGCCGAGCCCCAGGCCGCTTGTTTCATGGCTTGCTGCCGTCGTGCTGGCGCTGACCGCTTTGAGCAGCGTCGGCAGCCATGCCGAAGAGTCGGGACCACAGCTATCGGTGTCGGCCGCGAGTCCGGCGCCCAGCAGCGCCTTCGAGCGAATCTACCGGGTCGACGGCAACCCGGCGACGACTGCTTACCAGTCGCTGAAAGCGGCACCGGGCACGCGCCTGCCGGCGTCATCCCTCAAGAACGGCGACAAGGTCACCTTGCGGATTTTCCATTTCAATGATTTTCATCATCACCACATGGAGGTCCATCAGAAGAAGGGCGAGACCCGGAAGTTTGCCCAGATGGTCAGGATGGTCGGTGACGCGCGCCGCGCGGCCGCACCCAGGGAGGGCGTGCTGTTCTTCTCCGCCGGGGACGACCACATCGGGACGGTGCTGGACGAACTGATGGGCTCCGACGAGCAGAGCTTTGTCATGAGCCCGGCCTACCGCGCCTACTCAGCCGCCGGCTTGGACGTGGCCACGCTGGGCAATCATGAATTCGACAAGGGTTCGCGCCTGCTGGCCAAAATGATTGCCTCGGATGCAACGTTTCCGGTCCTCTCGGCCAATGTGCAGGACTCCAAGGTGCTTACCGCCGCGCTGGTTCACCCGGCCATCATCGGCGTCAGCAAAGGGGTTCGCGTCGGCGTGATCGGGATCACCACGCCGGAGGAGACCAAGACCGGATTTGCCGAAGACCCGGCGCTGAAATTCGCCGGCGTGATCGCCACGCTGAAAAATCTGGCGCCGGCGCTGGCGCGGCAAGTCGACCTGATCGTCGTCCTCTCGCACACCGGCTTCAACGGCGTCGATGCCGCCGGCGCGCGCCATGTGATTCCCGAGGG
This sequence comes from Rhodoferax sp., assembly GCF_028714215.1. Taxonomy (GTDB): domain Bacteria; phylum Pseudomonadota; class Gammaproteobacteria; order Burkholderiales; family Burkholderiaceae_C; genus Rhodoferax. The sequence goes on from NZ_JAQTMS010000004.1 coordinate 87,904, forward strand.
CGACATCGAGATTGCGCAGTACCTGTCGGGCCTGGGCCGGCCCGCCATGGTGATCGGCGGCCACACGCATTCGGTCCTGAACGAGCAGTCGCTCAGCGCCGCCAACGTCGTCATCGGCGTGCCCATCTTCCAGGCCGGCAGCTGGGGCTCGCACCTGGGAGAGATCGAGCTCGACGTCAGCAAGGCCGCCGGCAAGGTGTCGGTGCTGACGCGCTCCGCCAAGCTGCACAAGCTCAAGGAGCGCGATATCCGCGTTCCGGCAAGCGACCCGGCCCATGCCAATTACGAGCAGGACGCGGATGTCGATCTGGCCTTCCAGCAAACGGTGATGGCGCCCATGATGGAGCGGCTGCAGGTGCGCTTGTCCGAGCCCTTGGGCACGACCGGAAGCAGTGCCGAGATCGGGACGCCGGGCACAGTGGCGGATCGCTACGTGGGCGAGTCGGCCATCGCCAATTTCATGAACGACGCGATTGTCGCCAGCAGCGCCAGCTTCCCCGGCGGGCGCGTCGACTTTGCCGCCTTCAATGCGTCCGGCATCTCGGCCGGCGTTCCGCTGGACGCGGCACTCACCTTCAGCGACTGGTTTGCCGTGATGCCCTACGCCGACGTGATACGCATCGTTGAAATGAGCGGCCGGCAGATCAAGGACATGCTGCAGAGCAACGCCCAGCGCCTGGTGCGCCCCGGCGAGCAGGTCAAGCTGGCTGGCTTTGTCTCACGCGGCTTGCTGCATTTCTCCGGCGGCATCCGCTACACGGTCAGCCTGGGCGGCGACGCGACGCAGGCCCAGGCGCTCAACATCACGCTGGCCGGACAGCCGGTCGATGCGGTGCTGGAGCGCAAGTACCGCGTGGTTTTCAGCGACTACATTTCCAACGGCAACGAAGGCTGGAAGGGCGCTCCCGTTCTGGCCGGCCTGCCAAGCAGCATTGTCGGCTTCGACATCAAATCATTGGGTGCCAAGGACACCGGCCTGATCTACCGCAACGAGATCGCCGCTTACATCAAGGCCAAGGGTGTGGTCGGCACTGCGACCGGGGCCAGCAAAGATGGGCGTCTGAGCGTCGCTCCATAAGCCGGATCCGGTAGTTGCATCCGCAAATCGATTCAAGCCCCCAGCCCCGCCAGGGGTTGAGTCGCTGCAGAAGATCTCGCGTTACGATTGCGATCTCGGCCGGGGTCAATGCACTCCGCGAATCGCTTCGGCCCGCGTTCCCCGTGCAACACCGTCACCGCATCCACCATGAACATAGACACCCTGGAAAAACTCCGCGCTCTGTACGCCGCACCGAAGGAGCGGGCGGTCAGGAAACAGCTTTCGGCACTGGATTCGCATTGCCGGCGTTTCATCGAACTTTCGCCTTTTGTCGTCGTCGCCAGCGGCAACGTGACGCAGGCCATGGACGCATCCCCACGCGGCGGAGCGCCTGGCTTCGTCAAGGCACTGGACGAACGTACGCTGCTGATCCCCGATGCGCCGGGCAACAACCGGCTCGACACGCTGGAAAACATCCTTGGCACTGGCAAAGTCGGCTTGCTGTTCATGATTCCCGGCATCGACGAGACCTTGCGCGTCAACGGCGCGGCGCGCCTGTCGTGCGATGAGGAGCAACTCCAGCTTTTCGCCGGCGAGAAGCACAGGCCCAAACTGGTGATAGAGGTATCGGTCGCCGAGGCCTACCTGCACTGCGCCAAGGCCCTGATGCGCTCCGGTCTGTGGCAGGCGTCCTCCCAAGTAAAGCGCTCGCTGCTGCCGACCATGGGGCAGATGATCAACAGCCAAACGGGCATTGAGGCGCCGGCCGAAACGCAGGAAGAAATGCTGGGGCGCTACGCCGCTGATCTGTAGCCGCCCTGTGGCGGGAATGGCGGATTTTCTGCTTCAACTCACACCAGTCGAGACGGCCGAGGTGGTCACAAACTGTGACCACCTCCAGAAGCTCAAATTCTCGAAGGTCGCTGTGCGTGAACTCACAACACCAGCTCAGCCACCGAAGCGACCCATCGGGTTCCTGCCGTTGGAGGACGAGAAGGACAAACCCAGGGGTGCCGCTGCAGGGCGCGCGAAGAAGTCGACCTAGCCAAACCAGGATAGCCGCCGCTGATCTGTAGGCCCGCGAATTCGAGGGCTTTCAGCGTCATTTATCAAATGATCTATAAAGAGCTTTTAATGTGCGTTATTGATTACAATAGCTCCTATGGGAACATTTGCACTTCTGACGCACACAGAAATCTGCCGTGAACTCGGTCAGCGCTGCAAGCACTTGCGGCTGCAGGCCAACCTCAGCCAGCTTGAGCTGGCGCAGCGCGGCGGCGCTTCGCTGTCGTCGATCCGCCGTCTGGAAGCCAGCGGGCAGGCCACGCTGGAACTGCTGGTGCGCGTGACGCAAGCGCTGCACCTGGTCAGCCATCTGGAAAACCTGCTGGTGGTGCCGGCGCTTAGCATTGCCGATGCCGAGCGCGCGCTAGCGGCCAAGCAACGCCAGCGTGCCGCTGCGCCACGGCGGGCGAAGAAACAGGCATGAAGAAACTGCAAGTCATCTACGCCGGCTGGGGCGAACGCTGGCCACTGGGCACGCTGGCCGATACCGGGCAGCAGATCCTTTTTGAATACTCGGCGCAAGCGCGTGCGCAAGGCCTGGAACTCTCGCCCCTGCGGGCCCCGCTTGCGGCAGTGGGCGCCATTGCGGGTGAGCCCTTCTTCATGGGTTTGCCGGGGCTGTTGGCCGATTCGCTGCCGGATGGCTGGGGCTTGCTGTTGATGGACCGCGCTTATCAAAGGGCCGGGCGGCCACCCGCGCGCTTGTCGCCGCTGGAGCGCCTGGCCTTCATCGGCACGCGCGCCATGGGGGCGCTGATGTTCGAGCCGGCCGACGCTGTGGCGCTGGCGCCGGGTGATCTGACACTCAAGCAACTAGCCCTTGAGACCGCGCTGGTACTGGCCGATGAAGATGCCAATGAAGCACTGGCGCATTTGCTGGTGCTGGGCGGCTCACCGCAGGGTGCGCGGCCCAAGGTGCTGGTCGACTACAACCCGGCCAGCGGGCGCATCAGCAGCCCGGGTGACGAAGGCAACGCAAGCGACGCTGAGCCGTGGCTGATCAAATTCCCCGCCAGCCAGGAGCATCGCGATGTCTGCGCGGTGGAGGCTTTGTACGCCCGGCTGGCCGTGCACTGCGCTCTGGACATGCCACCAGCAAAATTCTTTGGCTTGGACGGTCGCTACAGTGCGTTTGGCGTGCGCCGCTTTGACCGTGAGGCGGGGCTGCGCGTGCCCATGCAAAGCTTGTCCGCCGCGCTGCACGCCGACTACCGGCAGCCGACGCTGGATTACGAAATGCTGCTGCGCCTGACGCGGCGCCTGACCGGCGACGAGCGCGAAGTCGGCAAAGCCTTCGAGCGCTGCGTGTTCAATGTGCTGACCCACAACCGCGACGACCACAGCCGCAATTTTGCTTTTTGCCTGGACCGCCAGCGGCACTGGAAACTGGCCCCGGCCTTCGACCTGACCTACAGCGAAGGCCCGCGCGGCGAGCACTTCACCAGCATCGCCGGTGAAGGCTTGGCGCCGGCGCGCCAGCACCTGCTGGAACTCGCCCGCCGCGCCGCCATCCCAGCCCGGAAAGCCCAGGCCAGCATGGACCGCCTCTGCGAAGGCATGAGCGCTTTGCCGGAATTGGCCAAGGATCTGCCGATCCGCAAAACCCGCCTGGCAGCGCTGCGCAAAGTGCTGGAGGAAGACCGGCGCAGAGTGGCCAAGCCCTGACGGACCGGCACCCATTACCGGGATTCGACACGCAGGGCGCGGCTATTTGCTTCGCCTGCCCTTTGGCCTATCATCCGGCACGAACCCTTGCGGGTCCGGGCAACATTGCAGCGGGTAGCTCCGGAGGATGCCAATGAGTACTCAAACCAGCGTGTCAAAGCAAGTTTCAACCTTGGTCATGGCACTGGCCATTGGCGCGGCACTGCTGGCGGCGTGCGGCGGCGGCAACAGAGCGGAAGCCCCGGCGCCGGCACCAGTACCGGTAGCAGCAACAGTCCCAAGCGTAACCCCAGACTCGGCGCCAATTGAAAAATCGATGCCACCGGTGTCGCCGTCGCCCCCGGCCAGTCCACTGAGCAGCGTGGATCGGATTCTGGCGTCCATGGACTGGGCCAACATTGCATTCAATTCGCCGCCGAGGCTGAACCTGAAAGAAACAGCGCAAGTCCAGCTCCTGCTCAGCTTGCGCAAGACGATAGATGAATTGCGCACGGAAATAACCGCCGCGGGAGAACGGGAAGGCGCAAAAGTAAAAGTCTCGAATCGAATGCAAGCCCGCTTGTCAGGAGTCGATTTTCAAATTATTGCGGTTACGGACGAAGAGCAGGCCGTTGGCGCGACCGACACGGTTGAATGGAAGTGGGAGATCAAGCCCCTGGCTGCCGGTCGCCACAGTCTGCACTTGACCCTTACCGCTCTTTTCAGCGTTGACGGCGCAGCCACTCGCCGGGCGGTAAGGACTTTTGACAAGACGATTCAAGTCGAGGTGTCCGCCGGGCAGTTGGCTTCGGACTTCTTTGGGAAGAACTGGCAATGGCTGTGGGCCGCCATTCTGCTTCCCATTGCAGGCTGGCTGTGGAAGCGCTGGAAGGGCCGGCGCGGTGCCGCTGAGAAAAGTGAATGAATCCGGGCCTCACGCCGCCGCCATCGCCTTCAACCCGTCCAGCAGACTTTGCGCCGCTTCCCGTTCCGCCCCGCGCGCCATCGCCAAGTAGGGGGGCAGGGTGAACTCCGCTTCCGTATAGACGAAGCCCCATTGCCCGGGTGCCGGTACGCGCCCTTTGAGGTCCTGCAAGGCCGTGATCAAAGCCGGCGCGGCGCTGGCGAGTTGACCCCTGGCAAGTGCATCGAGGATTCTCAGCTCGGTCTGCCCGACCAGCGTCCGGAAATCCGGCTGGTCGATGGCCGCCTGGTTCAGTGAAGCGCCTACCGCCTTGAAGCGGGCAGCGTCGATCCGGGGCAGGCGCTTTTTCAGGAAGGCCGCGCGCAGCTCCGCGCTGAGGCAGTTCTTCGCTGGGTCATGGAAGTTGTCCGCGCCTGCCTTGCGCGCCAGCGCCTCGGCCGCGCGGTAGTGGACGATCGTTTCGTCAAGCGCGGCCTGCGCGGCCGGCTTGCGGCCGGCGCGCCACTCCAGTAGCGTCAGCCGCTTGTAGGCCGCGCCCAGCAAGCTCTCGCGTTCCACCGTCGATTGCAGCGCGACCAGGCGCTCCAGTTGGGCAATGCCCATGGCAATGCCTTGGCGCGCCGCAGCCGTGTCGTCGAGTTTTTCGGCGCGGCGCACCAGCAGCTTGCCGAGCTGCTCGGCGGCGCGAAACGAGGCACTGCCGTCTTCGGCGTCGACCGCCGCACGGTACCAGTGGATGGCCTGATCGATGGCCAGCGCGCCGGCGTAGGCGACGCCAAACGCCTCGGCGACGGCGCCCATGCCGCCCCACAGCGGCGCGAACTGCGCTTCCAGGTAACGCAGCTTGTCGAGCTGGTGTTCGGGTTGGGCTCCGCCGAACTGGCTTTGCAGCGCGATGTTCTCCAGCGCCAGCGCCAGCAACACCGGCGAGGCCACGCCGGCGAATTCATCGGCCGGCGGCGGCGCTGTCCTTGGCGCGTCAACGCCGTCACGCTGCCAGCGCCATTCGGGATCACCGTAGCACTGGTAGGCGGCCCAGGTGTTGCCCTGGCGGTTCGCGTTCCAGGCGGCGCTACGTGCCGCGCCGACGGCTTCGATGAAGGGGGCGCCACCCAGCAGCGCGGCGTAGAAGCCGGTGGCAAACTGCTCGGCCGCGTCGTCCTCGACGGCCCAACCGGCGGCGATCACGCAGCGCACGCCGACTCGGATCAGTTCTTCCGCGATGTTGGCCGCGAAGGCGGCGCGGTCGTAACTGTGTTTCAGGGTGCTCGCGGCATCGCGGCCGGCCAGGTGGCAGCAGTTCAGGAACACCAGCTCGGGCACCGTGCGCATGGCCCGCACTTCGTTGGCGCCCAGATAAGTCTTGGCGCCCGACAGCACCACGCCGCCATTCGTTCCGGGCTCGCCGTGGCCGGCAATGTGCACCACCCGGTAGGGTCGCTGCAAGAGGGCGTTGATGATGGTCTGCGCATCGTTCTGTTCCACCAGCGATTTCACCTTGTCGGCGGCGATGCCGCTGCCCGGCGCGGTCAGCCGCGCCGCCACCGCGATGGCCTCGCGCCGCGCACCTTCGAGCGGCGGGTAGAGTGCCGGATCGCACTGCGGCTGGCCGATCACCAGCACGCTGTCGTCCGGGCTGGCGTCGACCACCTGGCTGCGGAAATCCTTTAGTTGCAGCTTGCGGATCAGCTTGCTGCGGATGGCCCAGGGCCGCGCGTCGACCGCCTGCGGGTCGGGGTTGCTGTCCAGCAGTTCCCACGGGATGCCGGCGGTCTCGGCTTCCAGCTCGATCACCATGTCGCTGCTGCCGCCCAGGAAGGGCTCCAGCTCGACCGGCACCAGCAGGTCGAACAGCGTGCGGCCGATCTGCGGGTCGGTGTTGGCGTCGTTCGAGGCCTTGGCCACCAGCTGGCGCAGCAAGGTGCCCTGGGCCCGCTGGGCCCGTACCTCGGTGCGGGCGCGCCGGGTGTTGAGCGTGTAGGCGATGCAGGGGTTGGCCGGATCGCCGCCGGCAAGCTGCAAGACGCTGATGAAGTCGTAAGCCGCGCCGCGGTAGCCCGAATCGAGCGCGCAGCGCATGGCGCCGGGGCCGAACTGCACCCTGCCGACCAGCTTGAGCCGGTTCGGCGCCGCGGTCTCCTGCACCTGCAAGGCGTGCCAGGCCTCGCTGGCGCGGTCCAGATAAAGCTCCACCAGCGTCAACTGGCCCAGCTGCGGCCAGCCGTTGCCCTGCAACTTGAGGTTGGCATCCATGGCCCCTTGCGCGATGGCTTGCGCGGCGGCGCCCGCCGTGAAGCCGCTGCCGCCACTGCCCAGCAGCGTGGCCGCCAGCTCGAACTGCGCCGCCGCGCCGCCGGCCTGTTCGGACAGGCGCTGCGCGTAGGCCAGCACCGCCTGGCGCACGGTGAATGCCAGGCTGACGGCGCTCAACTTGCCCTCTTCGCCCAGCCCCACCACCAGCGCCGCCTGCGGCCGCGCCATCTGCAGCGGGTTGTCCGGGTCCTGGCGCAGGTTGCCGAAGATCTGGTGCGAACCGATGGCATCGGGATACAGACCGGCAGCCAGCGCCTGGCGCATGCCGTTGCCGACCAATCGGTCCAGCACCGCCTCGGCGCCGCTCAAGGTCAGGGCGTGGTAGTGGCCGATCAGCAGCGCCTGGCGGATGAACTTCAGGTCGGCATTGAGCACCGTCACGCTCAGCGCCGCGGACTTGGCGCGGGCGCGCCTGACCTTGGTGCGGTCGTCGCCGGCCAACCCCAGCACCTCGGCCTGGCTGGACGGCGGTTGCGAAACCAGCAGCCCGCGCGAGGGCCGGCTGCGCACGCGTGCCGCGGGCCTAGCCGCTGCGGTCGGCGCGCCGCGTGCCACCGGCTCGCAGGCCTCCAGCTTGTCGGTCTGGCCCTGGCTCAGCAGTTCGACATAGGCCGGGAAGGCGGACGCCACATCCGGCAGCTTGCCATGTGCGGCGTCCAGCTTCCAGCTGCGCACGCCGGGCAGCAGTGCGTTGGACAGCGTGACGCGGCCATCGCCGTCGTCGGGCGTGTTCAGGTATTCAAGGCCGTCCGGGCCGCTGACGATGCCGTCCGGCGTGAACGATGCGTGCCCGACCACCAGCAGGATCTTCTGGGCGTCGCCGCTCAGTGTGTTCAGTTGCGCGTCGAGTCGGCGTCGCAGCGCCACGGCCTGGTCCAGCACCGCTTGCGGCGGTGCGCCCCATTCGTAGATCGTGCGCTGCGCCGCCGCGTCGTGCCAGATGCTTTGTTGCCGCAACTGGGCCATGTCGTCGTCCGCCAATTTCTGCCAGGTGCTGGCCTGGTCCAGGCGCTGTGCCGGGTCCAGCAGCGCCGCCTGCAACTGGATGAAGCCGGGCATGGCTGCCATCATCTTGCGCGCGCCGCCGTTGTCGAACAGCGAGCCGAAGGCGACCAGCGTGTTGCCGAAGGTGTCGTCACCCGAGAGCGTCTGCATCGGCGCCCAGGAGCCGCCGTTGGGTGTGCCCAGCATCAGCAGGCGGGCGCCGTCGCGTGCCATCATGCGCTGCCAGGTATCGGGCTGTTCCAGCTGCATGGTGCGCGCCACCAGTCCGCCCATGGAGTGCGCCAGCAGCCGCACCGGCTGCCCGCTGTCGGCGCGCGCGGCGAGGTGGGCGTCGACGGCGCTGGCCAGGCGGCGTGCCTCGTCTTCGATCGGGCGCCGCCAGTCGTAGGCGAACGGGATCACCTCGTGCGTGTCGGCCAGGTAGTCGATCAAGTCGTCGTAGCTGCCGCCGATCGGGCCATCGGGCTCTATGCGGGCGGCGGTGGCCGGGTCCCAGGCCAGTTTCATCAAGCCGTTGACGAAGCGAAAACCGAGCCAGATGCGCTGGCCGTCGAGCTTGAGGTTGGAGCCCAGAATGCCCGGCAGCACAAACACCGCCGGCTTGTCGGCGCGGCTGACGCCTGGCCCGCCGCGCGAGCGTGCCACGGCCAGCGCCGCACGCGTGCCGCTGGCATCTTCGCCGGCCCAGGACAGCGGGCCGATGGCCGCAAAGCCGGCCGGCGCGCTGTCGGTCAAGGCGCTGGCGATGGCATTGACAGTGCGCTGATTGGCAAAGTAGTTGAAGTGCGTGACATTGGCGCCGCGGTCCAGCAGAAAGCTGGCGCTCGGGCTGGCTGAATTTGCGGCGCGCGGCGTGCCGCCGTACATGGAGCGCGTCTGCACCACCAGGTCGTTGTCGGTCCAGTAGAAAGCGTCCGCCAGCAGCGTCTTGACCCAGGAGCCGACCGAGTCGCCCTGCAGGTCGCCGGCCACCACGCGCAGCTCGCCCGGGATGGTGTCGTCGCGGCCGTTCAGCCAGGCCACCACCGGACTTTCGGGCATCATGGCTTCGATGCCCGGCAGCACGCTGGGGTCGGTGCGCCGGCGCGCTACTTCGTGCAAGAAATCGACCAGCTGCGGCGCCACCGGCACGCCGGCCAGTTGCAGACCCCACTGCAGCACCGACAGGTAGGCGTCGAAACGCCTGGAGGCCAGCAAGGTGCCGCGTGCCGGACAGGCGACGCGCACCATGCGCTCGACCTGCAGACCCTTGGCCTGCGCCATGTTCACCAGCGCCTGCAAATCGGTGCGATGCGTCGCGTATTTTTCATCCGCGAACAAGGCCATTTCTTCGGCGTTTAGAGGCCCGCCGCCGCAGGCCCGTGCCAGCACCTCGGCCACCAGCCCGCCGCGCGAGTGCGTGACCAGGTGCAGCCGTGCGCCCATCGGCAGCGCGCGCACCAGCGCCAGCGCGTTGGCGATCGGGCTCTCGCCCATGGTCGGATGGTCCAGCGCGTAGACCCGGCTGCGGTAATGCTGGAACAGATCGCGCACCACCTGCGGGTGCAGGGTCCAGAGCTTGCCGAAGGTGCTGATGGTGTCGACGAAGGTGCCGTGGATCAGCACCAGCAGCGGGCCACCGTCCGCGGCTGCGGCGACGCTGGAGAGCTTCAGACCGCTGCCTTTGAGCGACGCCGGCAGCGGCTCGGGCTTTAGCTGGTAGACGCCTTCGTCGACCGCGCCGTCGACCTGGTGGGTGATCGCCGCTGCTGCCAGATCGGCCGCCGGGTCCTTCAGCAAGCCGGTGATCACATCGACCGCGCTCAGCACCGCCTGGCCCAGCCAGCCGCGCGCCGCACCGCGCGTGGCGTTGGCTTCCAGGCCCGGCCAGCCGAGTTGCGCTGACACCGTCACTTCATTGGCATTGCCGGCCGCTACCGCGCCGCGCGTGGCGCCAGCAGCCTGCGCGTGCAACAGGTCGCGCGCGTCCTCGGGGTGCAGCACCAGCGTCGGGCCATTGGCAATCGTCAGCACCACCACGTCTTCGCCGGGCCTGGCCGTGACGCGCACCGGCGCGCCGCCGCCGCGTTGCGCGCCGACGCGCACCGAATGTTTCACCGTGCCGCCAGCGCGGCCGCGGCTGGCAGCTAACCCGGCCGGCTGCGTCTGGCCGGGGATGATGAACGTGATGTCGTGTGTGTCGCTGTTCATGTGCTCTCTCCCGCTTTGCCCACCTCACACCGTAAACGGCCCCTGCGCCAGAAACGCCCCCGCCGTGCCCAGCGTGAACAGATTGGGCGACTGGCTCTCTGGCATCGCGGCTTTGATGCGGGCGTGGAAGCTGCCGTAGTTGCCTGCGAAGGTGCCGTGGTTCCAGACCTTCAGCAGTTGCTCGGTGAAGGCGCCGTTGTGCTGGCCGTCCATCGAGGTCTGGTTATCCTGGCAGCCGGAGATCAGTATCACTGCGGGCTTGAAGTTCTTCACGATGGCGCTCAGGCGCGCACTGACGGCGACCTGGGCCAGCGCCGTGTCGGGGTCCACTTCGGCCTGGCCCGCAGACTGGGCGATCGCAAGTTGCAGCTTGTCGTAGAACACCTGATGTTCACGGTAAGTGCGCATCGCCATTGCGGCCGGCATCAGCTTGGGGCGCTGCTGGGGGCTGGCCGGCACCGGCGGCGCGGCGCGTGTCACGGTGCCGCTGTGGCAACTGTCGGACAGCACCAGGATGCGCACGCCGGCGGCGAATTGGCCCAGCTCGAAATACAGCTCGTCGTCTATCAGTTGGCCATCGAACAGGCACCAGGTTTCGTCCTGCTTGTCAGCCTCGTCGCCGCTGACGTCGGGCACTTGCCCGCCGTGGCCGGAGTAGCTCAGGAAGAACAGGTCGCCCGTCTTCAATGCTTTGGCGGCACGGCGCAGGCCCGCCAGCACCTTGGCACGCGTCGCCTTGCGGGTCAGCAGCAGGCTGCTGTTCATGCCCCTGGATTGGGCGATGGCTGCCATGTCATTGGCATCGAACTCGCAGGCCGCCAGCGGGCCGTCCCAGCCGGCGTAGGCGGCGGCGCTGACGGCGTTCAGGCCGATGTGCAGTGAGATCGCCTTGGCCTTGCTGGCGGCCGTGGCGTTGGTGGTCTTGCTTGCCATGTTGCCCTCCCCTGTGTGGCGGCAGGAACAGAAATTCAATCGCCACCGGCGAAGTGTCACCGGACCCGATACCCGCTGTCAAATTCAGCTCCAGGCGACAAGGTTATTGCGGCGCGTGGGTGTGCTACCTGATCGAGGCTCAGCGCGCAAAGCTGGCGCGCACCAGCTTGAGCAAACCACCGGCGGCGACCGAGGGCGTGCGGCCTTCCGGAAGAACGATGTGAATGTGGCGCACCAGTCCCGGCAGCTTGAACGGTTTGACCACGATGCCGGGCAGCTTGAACTGGAATAGCGCCAGCGACGAAATGACGCTGATGCCCAGGCCTTGCGCCACCAGCGCGGCGGCGGTGGCCAGATGCTCCACCTCCATCATGCTGTTCAGGCGCAGCGGGTGCAGGGCGTGCTCCAGATGCTGGCGGATGCTGGTGCTGCGCGCCAAATGGATGAAGGGGTAGGGCAGCAGATCGGGCGGCCGCACCGAGCGCGCCTTGGCCAGCGGGTGCGCGGCGTGGCACACCACGTGAAAAGTGTCGGAGCACAACAGTTCGGTTTGCAGGCCCGCCACCGGGCTGCTGGCCGGGGCCAGGGCAAAGTCGACGCGGCCACTTTGCACCAGCGCAATGCAGGTGTCGGACAGGCCGTCGAACAACTCGATGGCGATGCCCGGATAACGGCCGTGAAACGCCGCCAGCACCTTGGGCAGGGTGCCGGCCGCCAGCGAGGGCAAGGCCGCCACCGCGACCCGGCCCTTGCGCAAATCGACATGGTCTTTCAGCTCGGTATAGGCCGACTCGAAGTCCGCCAGCAGGCGGGCGGCGGACAGCTCGAACAGGCGGCCTTCGGCGGTCAGCTCGACGCGGCGCGTGTTGCGGTCGAAGAAACGCGCGCCGGCATCTTCTTCCAGCCCCTGGATCAGGGCACTGAAGGCCGACTGCGACAGGTGGCAAGCCTCGGCCGCGCGGGTGAAGTTGCGCAGCCGCGCCAGGGCCAGGAAGGCGCGCAAATGCTTGACCGACAGATTCACCTGTTTTTCCGATCAGCTAATTCAAATAATCCATTTCTCCTTTGTATCACGAATGCCCAGAATCGCGCCATGACAGACACTCTTCACATCGGCTCGGCCGCCGGCTTCTCGGGCGACCGCACCGACGCCGCCTTGCCGGTGGTGCGCAGCCTGATCGCCCACGCCGGCCCGTCAGCGCTGATCTTCGAGACGCTGGCCGAGCGCACGCTGGCGCTGGCGCAACTGGCACGGCGCGCCGATCCGACGCGTGGCTACGAGCCGTTGCTGGACGAACTGCTGAGCCCGATTCTGGGCTTGTGTCTGCGCCACGGCATTCCCATCGTCAGCAACTTTGGCGCTGCCAATCCGCCCGCCGCGGCGCTGCGTATCCGGGCCTTGGCGCGCGAGCTGGGTTTGCCCGTGCCGCGCATCGCGGTGCTGGCGGGCGACGATTTATCGGGCCCGCAGCACCGCGCCCTGTTGCGCCAGCGCCTCGGTGCCGTCTGCGATGAGCAGGACATCGTTTGCGCCAACGCCTACCAGGGGGCCGAACAGATTGCCATGGCTTTGCGCGAGGGCGCCCAGATCGTCGTCGCCGGGCGCGTCGCCGATCCGTCACTGACGCTGGGCCTGGCCATGGCGCACTACGGCTGGCGCGCCGACGACTGGCCGCGCCTGGGCCGTGCCACCATGGTGGGCCACTTGCTGGAATGCGGCGCCCAGGTCACTGGCGGTTACTTTGCCGATCCCGGCTACAAGGACGTGCCGGATTTGTACAACGTCGGCTTTCCGATTGCCGAGATCGATGCCCAGGGCGATTGCATTATCGGCAAGGCCGCTGATACCGGCGGGCTGGTCAGTGTGCAGACGGTCAAGGAACAACTGCTGTACGAGCTGCACGACCCCAGCGCTTACCTGACGCCGGACGTGGTGGCCGACATCAGCCAGGCCACGGTCCAGCAAGTGGGACCGGACCGGGTACAGCTCCGGGGCGTGCGCGGGCACGCGCGCCCCGACGAGCTCAAGGTCAACGTGTTTTACCAGGGTGGCTGGTTTGCCGAAGGCGAGATTTCGTATGCCGGCCCACGCGCTGAAGCGCGCGCCCGGCTGGCGGCCGAGGTGTTGCAGCGCCGCTTGGGCGATAGTCTGCAGTTGCGTGTCGATCTGATCGGTGCCCTCAGCATCTTCGGCGACGACGCCGGCCGCCTGCTGGCCGCTACGCCCGCCGGCCTGGGGCAAGACATCCGTCTGCGCGTCGCCGCCACGCACGCGGATCGCGCCATGGCCGAGCGATTGGCGCGCGAGGTCAATGCGCTCTACACCTGCGGCCCGGCCGGCGGCGGCGGTGTCCGCACCGGCTTGCGCACGCGCCTGAACACCCTGTCCTGCCTGGTGCCGCGCGAAGCGGCGCCGGCCAGTTACTCGATGCTGGACTGATCATGACCGACACCACCACCGTACCGCTGTACCGCGCCGCCCATGGCCGCACCGGCGACAAGGGCAACCGCTCCAACATCAGCGTCATTGCCTACTGCCCGGAGCTGTATCCGTTGCTGGTGGCGCAGCTGACCGAAGAGCGTGTGGCACAGCGCTTCGCAACGCGCCGGCCCAGTGCCGTCAAGCGCTACCTGCTGCCGACCCTGCAGGCTATGAACTTTGTGCTGGACCAGGCGCTGGACGGTGGCGTCAACGACGCGCTGAACCTCGATAGTCATGGCAAGGCGCTGTCCTTCTTCCTGCTCGATCTGAGCATTGAAGTGCCCGCCACGCTGACCCAATACCTCGCCGCCGAAGAGAACGGCTTTTGAATTCATAACAACCGGAGACTTACCATGACCTTGATCCCCCGCCGACCCCTGCTGGCACTCAGCGCCTTGCTGCTGGCCTTGCCGGCGCTGCCAAGCAGCGCGCAAACCTACCCGGCCAAGCCGATCACGTTTCTGGTGCCGTTCGCGGCCGGCAGCGCCACCGACCAGTTGGCGCGGGCGCTGGGCCAGAGTGTGGCCAGCGACAGCAAGCAGGCGGTGCTGATAGACAACAAGCCCGGAGCCTTCGGCTTCATTGCCGCCCAGCAAGCGGCCAAGGCGGCGCCCGACGGCTACACCGTGCTCATCACCACCAACACCACGCACGCCGCCAATGAGCACCTGTACAAGAAACTGCCCTACGACCCGGTGAAGGATTTCGCCCCGGTCACCGCCCTGGGCAAGGGCGGCCAGATCATGGTGGTCAATCCCAGCCTGCCGGTCAAAACGGTGGCTGAATTCATTGCCCTGGCGAAGAAGGAGCCGGGCAAATTGAGCTTCGGCAGCGGCAGCTCGTCGAGCCGCATTGCCGGCGAGTTGCTGATGCAGATGGCCGACATCAAGCTGCTGCACATACCTTACAAAAGCAACCCGCTGGCGGTGACCGACCTGCTGGGTGGCCAGATCAACATGATGATCACCGACAACGCCACCGGCCTGCCGCAGGTCAAGGCCGGCAAGCTGCGCCCGTTGGGCTATTCGGGTGCCACGCGCACGCCGCTGGCGCCCGATGTGCCGACCATCGGCGAAACCGTGAAAGGCTACGAGATGGGCTACTGGTTTGCCGCCTATGTGCCGGCCGGTACGCCGGCGCCGGTGGTGGCCGAGCTCAACAAACTGCTGCTCCAGGCCACCCGATCGGCCGGCGCCACCGCCTTCTACCAGAGCACCGGCACCGAGGTCTACACCACGACGCCGGCCGAACTGGGCAAGTTCCAGCAGGCCGAGTCGCAGAAGTGGGGCCGCATCATCAAGGCGGCGGGCATAACGCCCGAGTAAGGGCGCCGCAAGTCGCGCCGGCCAAAAGTTTGTCGCCACAAAACGCAGTGGCCCGCTAAACTGGCGCCCGGCAAGCCGGCTGCATACCGCACGCCGGGCCTGACCGCTGGAGGGAATGGGATGCTCAAGCTTTACCAATTCGACCCCGCGTTGGGCCTGCCCAACGCCAGCCCTTTTTGCATGAAGCTGGAAACCTATCTGCGCATGGCCGAGCTGCCATTCCAGATTCAGCCAGCCAGCCTGCGCGCCTTCAGGACGGCGCCCAAGGGCAAGATGCCTTACATCGAGGACCAGGGGAAAACGCTGGCCGACACGACTTTCATCATCGACTATCTGAAGGCCAGCTACGGCGACCCGCTGGACGGCTGGCTGGATACCCAGCAGCGTGCTGTTGCACTGGCGTTTCAGCGCTTGATGGAAGAGAACCTCTATTGGGCGCTGCTCTACACGCGCTGGGTCGAGCCGGCGGCCTGGCCGCAAACCAGGAGCGCATTTTTCGGGGACCTACCGCTGCCCTTGAAATGGATCGTGCCACCCATGGCGCGGCGCGGACTGATCAAGCAAATGCTGGGCCACGGCATGGGCCGCCACAGCCGGGAGGAAATCTTCGGCATCGGCAAGCGCGACATCACGGCGCTGGCCGATTTTCTGGGCGACAAGCGCTACTTCATGGGCAGCCAGCCCTGCTCACTGGATGCCACCGCCCATGCGTTTCTGGCCAACCTGATCTGGCCGCCGGTGGAGTCCGAACTGAAGCAGCACTCCTTGCAGTACCCGCAACTTGCGGCCTACTGTGATCGCATGCGCAGCCGCTACTACCCCATGCCCGACCCGAACTGAGAAAAAAAGGAAAATCATGAGGAAGACCACATTGCCCGGGCTGAGCGTTCGTACGCTATGGAACTGCTTGTTCTTGTTGCTCATCGCCGTCTCGGCTTCGCTGGCTCACGCCAGCGAAGTGACCCTGAGGTCATTCAGTTCCAGGGCCATGGGCGCCGACTACCGCTACACCATCTATCTACCCGATGGCTATGACAGTGGCCGGCTGCGTTACCCGGTTCTCTTTCTGCTGCACGGCAACGGGGGCAACGAAAATAATTGGCTGGTCGACGGCCATGTGCAGGCCACCATGGATGCGCTGATCAGGCAGGCCAAGGTGCAGCCGGCCATCATCGTGATGCCGGGCGGCGGCGCAACCTGGTGGGTGGACGGCAACAAGGACCAGGCCGAGACCGCGCTCATCAAGGAACTGATTCCGCATATCGACGCCACTTTCAGAACCATAGTTGCGCGCGAAGGCCGCATGATCGCGGGCCTCTCGGCCGGCGGTTTCGGCACCGTGAGCGCGGTCTTCAGATACCCCGAGCTGTTTGTCGCCGGCGCGGCCATGAGCCCCGCCATCTACAGCCCGACACCGCCCAAGCATTCGTCGGCCATGCGCGTCGCGCCTTTTCAGAAAGACGGCAAGTTCGACCAGGCCTCCTGGGACCGGCTCAATTACACGGCCAACTGGGAGTCGTACAAGAGCCGGAAAATCATTGTGCCCCTGTACCTCAACAGCGGCGACCACGACACTTTTTCCATCGCCTACCACTCGGCCCTGCTGTTCCAGAAACTGTTTGAGTACCAGCCGAAGTATGTTCAATACCGGGTTGTCGACGGCGACCACGAATGGTCGGTCTGGCGCGAAACGATTGGCGATGCCATCAAGTACATGAGCGGATTCGCCAGTCAGCCGCAGGAGGTCAAGCCCTGACGCACAAACAGCTTGACTTGTCTCCGCTCCGCTCGGCTTGCCACGGGAGGTCGATTCGAGCGACCGGTCAGCCCGCTGGTAGGTTGATAACCGCCTCGATTCTGTGACCGTCAGGATCCACCAGGAACGCAGCGTAGTAGTTCTGCCCGTAGTCCGGCCGCAAGCCTGGCGCGCCATTGTCTTTTCCAGCAATCCGTAGCGCTGAGTCATGGAAGGCATGCACCGCAAACCTCGACGGCGCCGCGAAAGCCAAGTGAAAGCCGGGGCCAGGTGGTGAGGCATCGGGACGTAGCTTCAAGCAGAGCAAATCCTTGCCATCGACCAATCCATAGCCAATTGCAGTTGGGTCTTCAAACACGCGGCGAAAACCGAGCGCGCCGAGAGCAGCGTCATAGAACGCACCCGACAGCGCCAAGTCACGAACGCCAATGGAAATGTGGTGGAGCATGGAAGCAGGTTAACCGTTGATTACTGAATAGCGAGATTGTGGCTCGCGTAAAAGCAGCGCCAAACCCGGTCGCTTGACCGCCTTGCTATCTGACATTCTTCCCCCCTCTTTTTTCGAACGCTTGCCACCGTACCGCATCGCTTGATCGAATGGCAGGTTTGCCGCACCGGGCTGAGAGCGCGTTGCTGGCAGACACCGGCCTCGAGTTCGCCCCCAACAGCATGACACCGCCATCGCTGCTCATGCTGCCGCCGTCAAAGCGACCCTCCACAACGCGCCTTCGGGCGGGACCGCCGACTCAGCCGTATGAAATATTCAGACTAAAACGCCGCCGCGATTTGCACCCAGAACTGCCAGCGGTCAGTGCGGCCCTCGGTGTTCTGATCCGTTGTGGCCGACCAGCCCGGGTTGTCACCCAGCGTTCTGGCCAGGGTGGTGCGCAGCGACAAGCCAGCGCGAGTGCTCATGTTCACGCCAAAGCCAGCCCCCGATAGCCCGTAGCTGTTCGCGTTGCCCGCGTTGGTCACTGAGCCAACCCAGGGGTTGCGATGCAGCGTCACCTGCCCGGTATCGGCAAATCCGACGAGTTGCAGGCTGCCCGCCGAACCAGACCAGCCTGGCAGGTCGTAGCGCAACTCCAGGCTCGACACCCAGCCAGTATCACCACTGCCTTCACCACCCGGATAGGCACGCACCCCGCTGGGGCCGCCAAGGATGAACTTCTCGGAAGAGTCCAGGTTTCTCCCTGCGAATTGGGCACTCACCGTGGCATGCAAACTCAGCCGCTCGGTGATGCGCTGCAGCCGGGCCAGGTTCAGACTGGCCTTGGTATAGCGGCCATCCGTGTGAGCACTTTGCCGGTCTGCGCCCAGGTCTTCGGCAACCCCCGACAGATCGAGCTTGCCCAGCACCAGTGTCATGCCAAGACTGCTCACGCCCGCACCCCCCAGCGCATCCTGGAGATTGGCGTTCACGCCCAGGTTCAAAGCATCCACGCGCTTGTCATGAACCGGCACACCCAGCGTCTCATCTTGCAGCCGCTTGTGCTCATAGGCCAAACTCGCCCACAGACTGCGCTCGCGCGTGCGCACCAGCGCCTGGCTGGCGCTCAAGCGGGCGCTGGTGATCGTGCCCCGCGCGTCAAGCGAGACCAACTCCTGACCAATGCGGTAGTTCATCAAGTTGACAAGCGCCCCCAATTGCCTACCGTCACTGCCCACAGGTAACTGATAGGCCAGGCTGACCTGATTGAGACCGCTGGCATGCGCAAGACTCAGGCTGGCCTGGTCACCGATGTGAAGCGGATCGTTCAGATAGAACTGGGCGTTGCCACGCCACTTGCCCGAATAGCGGTTGCCCTGGTTATCGACCGACACGCTCGCACCCAACAGCGGCCCCTCCTCGGCCCGAACCAGCACTCGACTCGTACCCGCTGCCGTGCCCGGCTCCAGCGCCGCTCTGGCCACGATGCCGGGCAAGTCGTTGACCAGCAACAGGCCGCGCTCCAGGGCTCCCGTGTGCAGTGGCAAACCCTCGCCAGCGCGCAGCACCGCAGTGGCCACCATGTCGCGAATGATCTCTGGTTTGATTCGCGCGCCTTCTGCGTGCACGACGATGCCGCCGCCATCGGCCTTGCCATCCATGCGCCCGGGCTGAATCGCAATTTCCAGCACGCCGCCATCAAGCGACTGCGCTGGCAAGTAGGCATAGGCCAGCGCATAACCCCGCGCCCTGAGATAGCCGGTGATGCGCTGGGCAATCAACTGCAAGCCGTCGTAGTCAAACTCCTGACCAATGGCATCAGCCACCTGTGCCTGGAGTTCGGCCTGCGTTGCCAGCGCCGGATCGGTGCGGATGTGAATGGCACGGATCAGGACTTTGACTGCACCGGGGGCGGGCCGCTGGAGTTGTTCGGGTGTCGCTTCCTTCTGCGGCAGGCGCTCAACGGGGCGGGGCTGCGCACGCTGCTGTTGGTTGAGGATTTGTCCCGCATCGGGCTGGGCCAAGGCCGGGTTGAGCAGGCCAGCAGACAGGAGTGCCAGGGCCATGCAACGCAAAGCAGGCCGGGCACGTTTGCCACGCTTGCCACGCATGTTCTCTGCGGGGTTTTGTTCAAGAAAAATCACAAGTTGCCTTTCGTACCGGATGGCAAATGCCCATCGGTTGAAGTGTTGTTGGAGATCAAATCCTTGGTCTTGAGCGCATCGCCACCAGACGCCTCCTCCGGGCTGCAAGCACCGGCTGCTGTGTTGTCACCTGCACTTGCGCCGATGCAAGCCACAGTTGCATCGATGGGCTTGCCCGTCTGCAGGCCTGTACCCCGTTGCTGCTGGTTCAGACTGGAAACCGTGGCATCCAATGCCTCGGGACGGGTGATCTTCAGCGAGCCGTTGGCATAGCCGATCGCGTAGTTTGGCGACAAAAGCCCCGAGGGCTGGATGACATAGTCACCCACCATCGTCGCGCCCTGGCTGCTGCCGCCATAAATCAGCGTTCCAGCCAAGTCCACAGAGGTTTCGCCACTGACCAGTCCGTTGTAGCTGACACCATTGCCGCCAGAGTAGGCACTGCCGGTGTAGGCCTTGTTGTCATCGCGGGCCGTCACGATCAGGTGTTGGGGCGTGATGTCGGCAACGATTCCCGCTGACTGCACCAACTGGTAATTGCCGGCATCGTTGCCTGTCAGCGTCAAGCCACTCACCAGCACACGTTTGCCAGTGCCCGCCTGCTTGTCGGCAAACGCCGCACTCGCGGTGCCAGCGAGCGTGAGCACATCGCTGCCCAGTGCGGCAACGGTTGCTGTGCCCATCAGCGTGGCGGTGATGCTGGCATCGTAGGTTTTGTTGGCTGCGGCCAGGCCAGAGACAGTGATGTTGGCCCGTGCGATATCAGCCGTCAGACCACTTTGCTGGATCAGGTTGTAGTTGCCTGCATCCGTGCCGTTTAAGGTGTTTCCGGTCACGGCGATGGCTTTGCTTGTACCCACGTTCTTGTCTGTAAAAGCGCCCACCGCCGTTCCGCCAACACTGACGCTGTCTGTGCCCAAAGTGGCAACGGTTGCTGTGCCCGTCAGGGTGGCAGCGGTGCTGGCATCGTAGGTTTTGTTGCTGGCGGCCAAACCGGTCACCGCCAGATTGGCTCTTGCGATGTCGGCAGCAATGCCGATTTGCTGCCCCACGTTGTAGTTGCCTGCATCGGCCCCACTTAAGCTCAGGCCGGTCACGGTGATGGCTTTGCCTGTGCCTGCGTTCTTGTCCGTAAACGTACCTACGGCTGTGCCGCTGACAGATACGCTGTCCGAGCCCAAGGCAGTGACCGCAGCTGTGCCGGTCAGGGTTGCGCTGGTTGTGGCATCGTAGGTTTTGCTGGCAGCAGCAAGACCAGTCACTGCCAGATTGGCTCGTGTGATGTCAGCCGTCAAACCCGTTTGCTGAACGATGTTGTAGTTGCCTGCGTCAAGGCCAGAGAGCGTGTTGCCGGTGACGGTGACAGCTTTGGCCGTGCCGGCGTTCTTGTTGGCAAACGTCCCGGTAGCCGTGCCGCCAACGCTCAGGTTGTCACCGCTCAGGGCAGTGACGCTGGCTGCGCCTCCCAAAGTGGCAACCGTGCCCGCGTCATAGGTCTTGTTGCTGGCAGTCAGGCCGCTGACCGAGATGTCTTTCTTGGTGATGTCAGCCGTCAGACCCGTTTGCTGCACCAGGTTGTAGTTGCCTGCATCCGTGCCGCCAAGGGTGTTGCCGGTGACGGTGACAGCTTTGGCCGTGCCGGCGTTCTTGTTGGCAAACGCCCCGGTAGCCGTGCCGCCAACGCTCAGGTTGTCACCGCTCAGGGCAGTGACGCTGGCTGTGCCTCCCAAAGTGGCAACCGTGCCCGCATCATAGGTCTTGTTGCTGGCAGTCAGGCCGCTGACCGAGATGTCTTTCTTGGTGATGTCAGCCGTCAGACCCGTTTGCTGCACCAGGTTGTAGTTGCCTGCATCCGTGCCGCCAAGGGTGTTGCCGGTGACGGTGACAGCTTTGGCCGTGCCGGCGTTCTTGTTGGCAAACGCCCCGGTAGCCGTGCCGCCAACGCTCAGGTTGTCACCGCTCAGGGCAGTGACGCTGGCTGCGCCTCCCAAAGTAGCAACCGTGCCCGCGTCATAGGTCTTGTTGCTGGCAGTCAGGCCGCTGACCGAGATGTCTTTCTTGGTGATGTCAGCCGTCAGACCCGTTTGCTGCACGATGTTGTAGTTGCCTGCATCAGTACCGCCAAGGGTGTTGCCGGTGACGGTGACAGCTTTGGCCGCACCGACGTTCTTGTTGGCAAAAGCGCCAGTAGCCGTGCCGCCAACGCTCAGGTTGTCACCGCTCAGGGCGGTCACGCTGGCTGCGCCTCCCAAAGTAGCAACAGTGCCCGCGTCATAGGTCTTGTTGCTGGCAGTCAGGCCGGTGACCGAGATGTCTTTCTTGGTGATGTCAGCCGTCAAACTGGTCTGCTGCACGATGTTGTAGTTGCCTGCATCCGTGCCCGAGAGCGTGTTGCCGGTGACGGTCACTGCCTTGCCCGTGCCGACACCCTTGGTGGCAAATGCGCCCACTGCTGTGCCGCTGACGCTGACGTTGTCTGAGCCCAACGCGGTGACGGCAGCTGTGCCGGTCAAGGTGGCGGTGGTTGTGGCATCGTAGGTTTTATTTGCCGCAGTAAGTCCAGTCACTGCCAGATTGGCTCGTGCGATGTCGGCTGTTAAACCGGTCTGCTGCACGATGTTGTAGTTGCCTGCATCCGTACCGCCAAGCGTGTTGCCGGTCACGGTGACAGCTTTGGCCGTGCCGACGTTCTTGTCTGCAAAAGCGCCAGCAGCCGTGCCGCCAACGCTCAGGTTGTCACCGCTCAGGGCAGTGACGCTGGCCGTGCCTCCCAAAGTGGCAACCGTGCGTGCGTCGTAGGTCTTGTTGCTGGCAGTCAGGCCGCTGACCGAGATGTCTTTCTTGGTGATGTCAGCCGTCAGACCCGTTTGCTGCACGATGTTGTAGTTGTCTGCATCCGCACCGGCAAGCGTGTTGCCGGTCACGGTCACCGCCTTGGCTGTGCCGACACCCTTGGTGGCGAAAGTGCCCACTGCTGTGCCACCCAAGGTGACGCTGTCGCCAGCCAAGGCAGTGACGCTGGCTGCGCCAGTCAGCGTGGCTGCGGTGCTGGCATCGTAGGTCTTGTTGGCTGCGCCAAGGCCACTCACGGCCAGGTTGGCGCGTGTGATGCTCAAACCGCCATTCACCATGGCGATGTCGTAGCCCCGCTGATTGGAATACAAGCCACCAAGGGTGATGACATAGCTGCCCACGTTTTTCGCCCCTTGCGACGTGCCGCCGTAACTGGCCGCGCCCAGCAGGTTGGCGTTGGGCGGGGTGGAATACGCGACGCCGTTGCCGCCGCTGTAGGCCGCCCCGTCGTAGGTTTTGGCTGCGGCGTTGGCGGTGACGGTGAGCGGCGTGAGGAAGCTCTTCAGCAGCGGGGTGGTATGGCCTTCGTAGATGCGCCAGACGGGAGTAACGGTGAAGTCGAAACCGGTGAAGCTCGCCTGGGCCAGTTTGCTGGTGGTGTCGGTGTTGCTGGTACCGATGCGCGTGCCGGAAGCGCTGGTTGCTTGGCCGGTAGAGGCCCAGTCCCAGTAGCTGTTGGTGATCGTACCGGCCATCTGGTTGCCGATCAAGCCGCCGCCGGAGATTCTCGCGGTGACGGTGCCGCTCGCGTAACTGGTGTCGATGTTGGCGTAGTTCTGTCCCACCAGGCCGCCGACATAGGTGCCGCCGTTGACGCTGCCGGTGGCGTAACTGTTGCTGATGCTGCCGCCTAACGTTTTACCGACCAGTCCGCCGATGGAGGTGGAAGAGACACCGCCGCCGCAGCAGGCGTAGTCCGTGCCGGTCACGCTGACGTTGGCGTAGCTGTTGCCGATGGAACCGCCGCCGCCCATCTGCCCCAATAGGCCGCCGGCCCCATGAACCGAAGCGGTCACGCTGCCGCCGTTGGCGTAGACGTTGCTGATCGCGCCGTCGCTGCGTCCCGCCAACGTACCGATGACATTTGCGCCGCTGATGCTGCTGTTGAGCAGGCCGACGTTGCGCAACGTGGAGCCGACGCCGGCATAGCCGAACAGCCCCCGGTAATCGTTGGTACCGTTGTTCCAGCCCGGACTGTTGATGGTCAGCCCGGTGACGGTGTGGCCGAGGCCGTCGAAGCTGCCGGTGAATTTGGCGGCGGAGGTGCCCACCGCAGTGAAGCCGACATTCGCGTTCCAGGTGCTGGTACCCGAGGCGTCGATGTTCGCGCCCAGCACGTATTTGCCGGCCAGGTTGTTGTTCATCGCCTGCAACTGGTTGAGGTTGATAATGGCGCCGTAGGCCGTGGGCGTGGGCGAGGTATCGCTGCCCAGATACACCGGGCCGGCGGTGTTGAAGGCGGCATGGGAGAGCAGGTACGGCGTGGTCTGGTTGCCGCCGTTGCCCCACACCGTGGCGGAAAAGCCGGCGGGCAGCGCGGCGGCGAGTTGCGCCGTGGTCTTGCCCGTGACGCTGGCCGCGGTGTCGGCGCTGTTGCCGATGCCGGCACCCGTGCCCGAGGTGGTGGTGTTCCAGTAGGCCCCGGTGACGCTGTACACCGGGCTCATCGAGTCGGGCGTGATGCGGCCGATCAAGCCGCCGACGCTGGTGGTGCCGCTCACCGTGCCGGTGGCGTAGCTGTTGCTGAGATTGAAGTGGTGACCTCCCCCGTCGCTGCCAAGGATGCCCACCAGTCCGCCCACCTTGGCGACGCCGCTGACGGCGCCGGTGGCGTAACTGTCGGCAATCCGGGCTGGAAACCCGGCCGATCCATCGATAAAGCCCACCAGACCGCCGACGCCCTCCACACCGCTGCCGCTGACCGCGCCGGTGGCGTAGCTGGCTGTGATCTCGCCGCCAGAGTTCCCCACCAGTCCGCCGATGTAGTTGCCCGTGCCAGTGACGGTGGCGCTGCTGAAGCTGGCATCGATTTTCGCGGTTCCAGAATTTCCGACCAGCCCCCCCACATAATGCCTGCCGCTGACGCTGCCCGTGGCGTAGCTATACGTGATCGTGCCGCCCGAGGGGTATCCTGCCAGTGCGCCGACATAATCCTGGCCGGTAACGGTAATGTTGACAGCGGTCAGGCCGACGTTGCGTAGCGTGGCGTTGTTGGCAAAGCCGAACAGGCCGACATAGGCGATGGCCGGGAGGTTGATGTAAAGGCCGCTGATGGTGTGGCCGAGGCCGTCGAAGCTGCCGGCGAATCTGCCCGGGCCTGACGTACCCACCGGCGTGAAGCCGCCCGCCGCCGCCCATGCACCCAGGCCGGTTGGCGTGGCGTCGATGTTGGCGCCCAGCACATAGTTGCCGTTCTTGTTGCCGTTCATGCCCTGCAAGTCGGTGGCGGTGACGCTGCCCGCCGCGCCCAGGCTGGTGAGGATGGTCCAGGTCGTTGCGACGGCGTCATTGCCCAGTTTGGTGCTGAAGCTGCCGGTGGCGGCGAGGTTCACCGGGGCGTTGACCTTGTAGGTGGCGGTATTGCCGGCGGCCACCGCGCCCTGGCCGTATTCCAGCGCCAGACCGGCGGTGCCGCTGCCCATCATGGCGGTGTTGATGTTGATGTTGTTCTGCGCGTTCAGCGTCAGGGTATTGGCCGACCAGGTGACGACGTCGTTGACGTTCACGTCGCCCGCCGTGCCCGCCGCGCCGGTGGTGCTTTGAATCGTAACGGGGCCGCCGCCGAGGTTGGCGGAGAGGGTGGCTCCCGTCATGTCGCCGCCGCTTGCTGCGATGGTGAAGTCCACCGGGTCGATCAGCCAGGTGCCGGATTTGCCACTGGCCGCGAGGGTGGTGACCTTGGCGCCGTCGGCCACCTTGACGTGAGCCGCAGAGGTTTCGATGAAGCCGCCCTTGCCCGCCGTGGGGGCGGAGGCATCCAGCACCCCGCCCACATGGACCGTGCCGCTTTGCATGTCAGCCAGCAACATGATCTTGCCGTCTTTGCTTGCCAGCGTGCGGGCTTGTATGACCCCGCTGTTGTTGACCGCCGATTGGGTCAATGCATCGGCCGACTTGGCGCTAAGTTGCACCAGACCGCCATCGGCCTGGATGCTGCCGCTGTTCTCGGCCAGGGCGTTGAGTGCGCCTTTGTCCACCGTGATGCCGATCAGGCCGTCGCCCGTGAAATCCAGGCTGACCTTGTCGCCCGCAGCCAGAACCGCAGCGCCGTTGGTGGCCTGGATGCTGCCGCTGTTTTGAACCGCCGGGCCGATCAGGGCGACAACTTTGCCCTTGAGGCTGCCCTGGTTGAGCACAGTGCCAGCGAGACCATTTTGGGCAAACCGGAACTTGCCCGCAAGAAAATCTTCGTTGCTCAAGCTCAGCGAAGAGGCCACCAGCCCCCCCACATCGACCTGCGCGGTTTGGCCAAAAATGATGCCTGCGGAATTGAGCAGCCAGACTTGGCCGTTGGCTTTGAGACGGCCCAGGATTTCGCTGGGGGCGGTGGCGGCAATGCGGTTGAGGGCGATGGCCGAGCTGCCGGGTTGCACGTAGGTCACGCTGGCGTTTTGCCCGATGTTGTAGCTGCTCCAGTCGGCCACCAGGCGTTGGCTGTTCTGGGTGACGGTCATCTGCGTACCGGTGCTGGCAATGCTGGCGCTGCCCGCGTTGATTTTTCCGCCAGTGGGCAGGGCAGTGGCATCCAGCGCGAAGGCCGGGGCGCTCAACAGCGCTGCGGCGGCCACCAGCACGCTGCCACTGCGTTTGCCGTGGGACTTGATGTGTTCGGCCACGGCAACCCAAGCTTGGGTGAGGTGGTTCCAGACGAGGCGGTAGGTGTGGTTCATGGCTGTGTGGTTTGATGGGTAAAGTGGCTAACAGCGGGATTTGTTCGCCTTAGATATGCATGAACTGAACCTGGATGTTGGCAATGACAGTGCTGCGAAGTTTGAGCAGGATCATTGTAAAAATCACCTCAACGCATTTGATTCATTAATTTCTGTCATTTGCTGTCAAATGCTGTCAAGGAGAATGCAAGCTACTAAACTTGATCTGATTGAATTTCATGGCCGCCATATGATTTCCCGTCATCTCTTTCCTTCACCGCCTTCTTTGCCTTTGACCCCTTCCCTCATTGCTGTGGTAGAAGATGATCCGGGGCTGTGCGCCGACTTGGTGGAGTTTTTGCAACTTCGGGGGTTCGAGGCGCAAGGCTTCAGAAGTGCCGAGGCGTTTTATCGGGCCTGGCCGAAGAAGCGGTTTGATCTGCTGCTGTTGGATGTGTCCCTGCCGGGCGACAGTGGCCTGGAGGTGGCACACCGGGTGCGAGAGACGGACACCACCGGTATCGTGATGCTGACCGCGCTGGACACCGATAACGACCAAGTGGCAGGCCTTGGAGCGGGAGCAGATGCCTATTTGTCCAAGCGCAGTTCACTGGAGGTGATTGAAGCGGCTTGCCGCAGTGTGCTGCGCCGACTGGGTATGGCAAAGGTGGCGCACATGGCGGGCATCGGGACACCCACACCACAGCCAAAAACCCGGTGGTGTCTATCCAGCCAGCAGTGGAAGCTGGAAGCCCCCAATGGTCACACCATTGATTTGACACACGCTGAACTGATTTTTCTCGGCGCATTGTTTGGCAAACCCAGCGAAGCAGTTGAGCGCGAACAGTTGCTGGGCCTGTTGGGCAAGCCGGACTCCTTGTCGAACTTGCGCAATCTGGACAATGCAGCGAGCCGGTTGCGGCGCAAGGTGCAGCAGGCCTGCGGCATGGAGTTGCCGGTGCGCCCGAGTTATGGCAAGGGCTATACCTTTGGAGCGGCGTGCGAGGTGAGCGCGTGATGCGACTGCTGCTGACGCTGGTGGTGGCGCTGCTGATGGCATCGACGCCGCACGCAGCGCCCCTGGCGCTGACGGCGGACATGCGCCACGCCTCGCTGGAGGGGCGGCTGGAGCACTTCGCGGATGCCTCCAACACGCTGGCGTTCGAGGCGGTGCGCCAGCGGGAGTTCACCCTGCTGCCCACTTTTCGCGGTCAGGGCTACGACGCGCAGGCCCATTGGTACCGCCTGCGGCTGGATCATGCCGCCGGGGCACCAACCCGGTGGATTCTGGCCATTGGCAGGCCCACGCTGGACGAGCTGGATGTGTGGGTGGAACAACCGGGCGGCGGGTTTCGCGCCTACGCGCTGGGTGACCACCGGCCCTATGAGGCCCGTCCGCTGCAAACCCGCCTGTTCACGGTGCCCGTCGATGTGGGTGGCCCCATCGGCATCTACATGCGGGTGCGGACAACCAGCTCGGTCACGGTCAATGCCGAGGTCTGGCAGCCGGAGGCCTTCGTTGCCGACGAGACCCGCAGCAATCTGTACCACGGCATGTATTTCGGCACCCTGCTGATCGTCGTCGTGTTCTATTTGATGCTGGGCGCATGGCTGCGCGATGCCGCCATGGGGGCGTATACCGGCTACGTGGCCTCGCTGGTGGTGATGCACCTGGGGCTCAACGGTTATCTGCCGGTGCTGTTTGTGTCTGACGGAGGCTGGCTCAACGATGCGCTGTCGCGCATTGGCTTCCTAGCGGGTACGGCGTTTTTCGTGCTGATGTGGGCCCGGCTGCTGGAATTGCAGCGGGGTTTTCCGCGCATCAACCGCCTGTACCAGCTCTTCGGCTGGGTCAACGTGGCGGTGCTGCCGTTTGCTTTCCTGGAGGCGTACCGGACTATCGCGCCGTCGATCAATCTGGTGTCCGTGCTGGCCGGGGTCGCCAACCCGATTCTGCTGGGCATTCTCTGGCGGCGCGACCGCCGGGCCGAGTTGCTGGTGTACTTCATCGCCTTCATCATTCCCATGGTGGGTGGCCTGACCCACATCGCCATGGAGATGGCCTGGCTGCCCCAGAATGGGGTGACATCCAATATCTACCAGGCCGCATCATTGGTGCACGTGCTGGTGATGAGCTTCGGCCTGGCGCTGCGCCTGCGCCAGATGCAGCACGACAAGGCGGCGGCGGAACAGGGGGTGTTGGTCGCCGCGCAACGCACGCAGGAGCAGCGCCGCTTCGTGGCCATGCTGTCGCATGAGTTTCGCAACCCGCTGGCCGCCATTGACCGCTCGGCGCAGATGATAGCGATCAAGACACCGGACATTGCGACACCCGAAGCCAAGCGCCTGGCGCAGATACGCGGCAATGTTGCTACGCTCTCTGGTTTGGTGGACAACTTCTTGCTCACGGAAGCACTTGACCATCAGGCCATGGCATTGACGCGCGAATCGTGCGCCATTCATTCCCTGCTGGATGGCGCGGTAAGCATGCAGAGAGAAACCGTCGGTGAGCGCCTCGTGCTAATCGTGGTTCCGCCCGATGCACGATTCAATCTCGATCCGACTCTGACCGGCATGGCGGTGGGCAACCTTGTGACCAACGCCTTGCGCTATTCCCCATCCGATAGCACCGTAGAAATTGCTGCAACGGTGGACTCCACAGGGCTGTGTATCCGCGTTGCCGACCGGGGGTCAGGTATGCGCGAGGAAGAGTTGGCGTTGCTGGGCCAACCCTACTATCGTGCCGGCTCATCCTTGGGCAAGAAAGGCAGCGGACTGGGCTACTACTTCACCCGGCGCATCGTGGAGGCGCACGGTGGCAGCCTGCACGCCAGCTCCCGACCCGGCGGGGGGATGGAAGTGACCCTGCGCCTGCCAGCCTAAGCCGGACGAGCCGGAGCAGGAGTCAGTTTGGAGTTGTTGGCTTGACACCGGGTATTGCGCGTCACCACCGCAGCGAGCTTGAGCAGCATGCGTAGCTGATTACCTTGGAAATGCTGGCAACTCGTGCGCGTGGCAAACAAGCCTGCTTGCGCCTCCTTGATGCGGTTCTCGGCTTCGCCGCGCTGGCAGTACAGATCTTTGTACAGCTCTTTGGCCTGGCCCGTGAGGTTGGTCACCACGTAGAGCGGGTTGTTACCTTGGGCGCCATGTTCCAGACGTGTGATCACCCGGCGCGATCATGCCCAGGACTCCGCGGCATAGACAAACTCGCCTACCTCTGGCCGCCGCTGGAGCCCGAACTGAAGCAGCAGGCCTTGCAATACCCGCAACTTGTGGCCTACTGTGATCACATGCGCCAGCAGTTTTACCGTTGAGAAGTCCTTAGTAGGAGCGCAGGGCGACACCCCATTTACCGGCAACTCGGGTCACGATCCAGAGGTTCTTGTGCAGGCTCAGCAAGTCGCCATTTTTGTTGCGCCGGGAATAGGTGACGACGAAGTGCACCTTGTCCCGACTCACAAGTACCGCCTGCTTCGCTTCATACCGCGTGTCAAGCCAGCCAGAGGCCCGCAGTATTTCAAAGAAGTCGCCGGGGTGTTGCCCCGGTGCAGGCCAATCGAGGCGCTGTGCGCCGGACAGCATGAGATGGGGAAAGTGAAGTTCCCGGTCCATGCCGTCGGCGTCGCACGCATTGAAGCAGGACGTGAAGCGATCAAGGCAGTCGGACGCAGCGCGGATCAGCTCTGCTTCGGTTTCCTCTGATGGCTGTGGTTTGACGAAGCTGGCAAAGTCGCTCATTTGATTTCACTTGAGGTTGGCAAAGTTTGATGATCGCAGAACTCAAGCACCGAATCCGGGCCGCGGCGCAGGCCAGTACACCGCGGCCCCGCCGCTGCCACCGGCCAGCGTTGCGCGCACGGCTTCAAAACAGGCCACGCTTGGGCAAGCGCTTCAAGTGCTTGAGTACAAGGGCTCCAATTGCCGATAGAGGCGGTGAAAAACCTTCCGGCGCTGCGCATGACGCGCGTGCTGCTCGGGGGCCGGCAGGAACTCGCCCAGTGACGTCGGGACCGGACACGACTCGGCAACCGATCCGCCATCGACGCCCAGCCGCGCCAGCCGTGCGGCGCCGAGCGCCGGGCCAAAATCACCGCCTTCACGCCGGATCAGCGGTCGGTTGACGATGTTGCTCAGCATTTGCGCCCAATAGTCGCTGCGCGAGCCGCCGCCCACCAGCACGATCTGATTGGCGCGCACGCCGCTGGCCTCGACCGCCTCGATACCGTCCAGCAGGCCTTGGCCGACGCCCTCCAGCGTGGCATTGCCGAGGTCGGCTCCTTCGGTAGCGCTATCCAGCCCGAAGAACACGGCCTTGGCCGCCGGGTTGTTGTGCGGGGTGCGCTCGCCACTCAAATAGGGCAGGTAGTAGGGCGTCGCGTCGCTGATGCCACGCCGCTGGGCGGCAGCCAGCAGGCTGGGCACATCGGCCTGGCCGGTGAGGCGCTGCGTATGGTCCAGGCAGGACGCGGCCGACAGCATGACGGACATCAGGTGCCAGGTGCGTGGCAGCGCATGGCAAAAGCTGTGCACGCCTTGCGCCGGGTTGGCCAGAAAACCGTCGGTGGCGACGAAAAACACCCCCGACGTGCCCAGCGACAGCATGGCCTGGCCGGGTTGCACGATGCCCATGCCGATGGCGCCCGCCGCGTTGTCGCCAGCACCCGCCACCACCGGAATGCGGCGCAGGCCAAACTTCTGGGCCACCTCGGCGCGCAAGTGACCGGTGATCTCCGGGCCTTCATGCAGCGTCGGCATCTGTTGCCTGGCCAATCCGGTGGCGGCCAGCAGTTCGTCGCTCCAGTCGCGCCCGGCCATGTCCAGCCACAGCGTGCCGGCGGCGTCGGAGAGGTCGCTGGCATGCTGGCCGGTCAGGCGCAGGCGCAGGTAGTCCTTGGGCAGCAACACCTTGGCGATCCGTTCGAATACCTGCGGCTCATGCCGCGCGACCCACAGCAGCTTGGGTGCCGTGAACCCCGGCATCATCTGGTTGCCGGTGATCTGCCGCGAGGCTGGCACGCGCCGCTCCAGCTCGGCACACTCACCGTGCGAGCGGCCGTCGTTCCACAGGATCGCCGGACGCAACACCTGGTCGCCTGCGTCCAGCAAGGTCGCGCCGTGCATCTGGCCCGACAAGCCGATCGCCTCGATCTGCCGGGCCGCAATGCCCTGGGCCGCCGCGTCGCGCAGCACGCCGGCCAGCGCCTCTTCGCAGGCCTGCCACCAGTCGGCCGGCTGCTGCTCGCGCCACAGCGGCTGTGGCTGCTGCACCGTCAGCGGCGCGGTCGCGCTGGCGCGCACCTGGTGCGCGCGGTCCAGCAGCACGGCCTTCAGGCCGGAGGTGCCCAGATCAATGCCGAGGAACATCGCCGGCTCAGCCCACTACCGGCAGTTTCACGTCGTCCCGGCTGAAGACCGGGATGCGCTCCAGCGGCGCCGCCACCTCGATGCGCTGGCCGCCCGCGTAAGACTGGCCGCTCCAGACATCGGTCCAGCGACTGCCCGCCGGCAGGTAGACCGAGCGCGTGCGTGCCAGGTACTGCAAGACCGGCGCCAC
This sequence comes from Rhodoferax sp., assembly GCF_028714215.1. Lineage (GTDB taxonomy): Bacteria > Pseudomonadota > Gammaproteobacteria > Burkholderiales > Burkholderiaceae_C > Rhodoferax. The sequence continues at coordinate 119,434 of NZ_JAQTMS010000004.1, forward strand.
CAGCAGGTCGGGGCCGAACAAATGCTGGTCTTCCACCGTCCAGGCTTGCGGGTCGTCGGGGAATTCGAAGAACAGTGGTCGCAACGGCGGCGCGCCGGTCTCGCTGTAGGTCTTCATCTGCTGCATGGCGTAGGGGCGCAGGCGCTCGCGCATGAACATGTAGCTGGTGAGAATCTTGTAGATTTCCTCGCCCCAGGCCCAGACTTCGTTGTCGCCGCCGGTGTCGGTGAAGACCAGCACCGAATCCTTGCCATAGGGTTTGTCGGGCGCGTGCTCCAGTTGGGCCACGTCGTTCGGGATGCGAAAGCCGTGCAACCGGAACACCGGGCAGAACACGGCCCACTGGAACCAGCGCACCAGCAGTTCACGGAATTCGGGCTTGGTGCCGTTGCCGTCGTAAAAACCGCCGATGTCGGTGGTCCACCAGCCAATGCCCGACAAGCCGGCGTTCAGGCCGCCGCGAATCTGGTCGCGAAAAGCCTGGAAGCTGGAGCGGATGTCGCCCGACCACAGCAGGCAGCCGTAGCGCTGGCTGCCGGCCCAGGCCGAGCGGCACAGGAACATGGCCTGGGTCTCGCCAATCTTTTGCATGCCTTCAAAAAAGGCGCGCGTGTGAAACAGCGGGTAGGCGTTCAGCAGTTCCGAGCCGGTGCCCAGGTGCAGACGCATCAGCTCGGGATTGACCGGACGCACCTCTGGCTCGCACGAGTCCAGCCAGTAACCCTTGATGCCGTAAGCGTGGTAGTTCTGGCGCACCTGCTCGAAGACGAACTCGCGCGCCTGCGGATGCGTCGGGTCGTAATAGGTCACCGGCACCTTGTACAGCGGTCCGGTGTCGGTATCGATGAAGGGTTTGAACACCGGCATGCCGCGCGCTGCCTGGATCAGCCAGCCCTCGTCGTTCATCTTGGTGTAGGTGTCGGCATTCGGGTTCACCGTGGGCCAGATCGAGACCATGACTTCGACCCCCATGGCCTTCAGCTCGGCCACCATCGCCGCCGGGTCGGGCCAAGCCACCGGGTCGAACTTCCACTCGCCTTGTTTGGTCCAATGGAAAAAGTCGATCACGATGCAGGCCAGCGGGATCTTGCGCCGCTGGTGCTCGCGCGCCACGGCCAGCAGCTCTTGCTGGTTGCGGTAGCGCAGCCGGCACTGCCAGAAGCCGCTGGCCCAGTAGGGAAAGTCGGGGGCATGGCCGGTGACTTCGGCGTAGTTGCGCAGCAGCTCGGCCGGGTTGCCGGCGCTGATCCAGTAATCGAGTTGCTGCGCCGCGTCAGCCACCCAACGTGTCAGGGAATGGCCGAACTCGACGCGCCCGACCGCCGGGCTGTTCCACAGGAAGCCATAGCCCAGACTGCTGACGGCAAACGGAATGCTGACCTCGGCATTGCGTTGCAGCAGTTCCAGCACGCAGCCCTTCTGGTCGAGCCGGCCATGCTGGCGCTGGCCCATGCCGTAGATGCGCTCATCGGGTGCCGACTTGAAGGTCGCCTCGATGCGCCAGCTTTCATAGGCGTTGGCGCTGAAAGCCCGGGGCCCCGGCCAGGCGAAATGGCTGCGCTGTTCGGACAGCAACTCACGGCCGGTCCGCACATCGATGAAACGCAGATGCAGTTCCTGGCGCGGTTCGCCGTGCGGGTAGACCATGGTGACCTCGGCACGCACCTCGCCTTGTGTGACGCTTGCGTTCAGGCCCACCACTTCGACCACCGGGTTGGCCGCCGGGCGCGGCAGCAGCGCCGACAACTGGTCGTCACGAAACTCACGCGCCGGCGTGGCGCGCACGCGCAGTCCCTGGCCCCAGCCCTGGATCAGCAAAGTCTCGCGGTTCATGCGGCACTCAAGGCCATCGGGCCTGACGGTAAACAGAGGGGTTGTCATGGAATATTGCTCCTGATAGGGTGGGTTACTTCAGCGCGCCCGAGGTCAAGCCGCTGACGATGCGTTTTTGCAGCGCGACGAAAATGATCAAAACCGGCAGCACCATGACTGTGGCGAAGGCCATCGCATTGCCCCAGTCGGAATAATCGGCACCGACGAAACCGTACAGACCGACGGTGGCCGGTTGCATGGACTGCTTGTTCATCAGCGATACCGGGTAGACAAACTCGCCGTAGGCTTGCAGGAACACCAGCGAGCCGACCACGATGTAGCCGACCCGTGCCAGCGGCAGTGTCACGCGCAGAAAAGCCATCAAGCGCGAGCAGCCGTCGACCCGCGCCGCCTCTTCGATCTCGATCGGGATCTGCGCGAAGGTGGTGCGCAACATGATCACGGCAAACGGCAAGGTCTTCGAGGTGGTCGCCAGGATCACGGCGCTGTAGGTGTTGACCAGGTCGAGCTGGCGCAGGATGACGAACATGGGGGTCACCAGCAAGGGCGGCGGCAGCACCTGCGACAGCATCACGCCGACCAGTACGGCATCCATCCAGATCGAGCGCACGCGCGACAAGGCGTAGGCCGATCCGGTGGCCAGCAGCAGCGTCAAGGTGGTCGCGCCGCCGGCAATCAGGAAGCTGTTGGCGAGGTAGCGCCCGACGTTCTCGCGCTCGAAGATCCAGCGGAAGGCGGCCAGCGTCGGTTCGTGCGGAAACAGCGTCGGCGTTGCGGCGTTCACTTCGCCGGCCGTCTTCAGCGCCGAGACCACCATCCAATAGACCGGAAACAGATAGGTCGAGGCGATCAGCAAGCCCAAGCCCAGCAGCAGCCACTGGCGTAGCGGAATGGGATCGCGCTGCGGGGTGGGAAGAATCTTTTCCATGCTCGCCTCAGAACCTGGTTTCGGCGCGCACGCTGCGCACGAACACCAGCGCCACCAGGAAAACGATCGCCAGCATGGCAGTCGAGATCGCGGCGCCGGTGCCGAAATCAAAAACCTCGAACGACAGCCGGTACGACCAAACCGGGAAGATGTTGCTGGCGTCGACCGGGCCACCGTGCGTCATGGTCCAGATCAGGTCGAAGGCGCGCATGGTGTAGACCGTGGTCAGCGCCACCAGTGCGTACAGCGTAGGCGCCAGCAAGGGCAAGGTGATCGAGAAAAAACGGCGCACCGGTCCGGCGCCATCGAGCGCGGCGGCCTCCAGGATGTCCTGGGGAATGCCGGCCAGGCCGGCCGCGATCAGGATCATGTTGAAAGGCAGGCCGAACCAGATGTTGGCCGCCATCACCGAGACCAGCGCCATCTCCGGGTCCGACAGCCAGTAGATCTTGCCGGCCACCAGTCCCAGCGACTGCAGCATGAAATTGACGATGCCGTTGTCGGATATCAGCATCCATTTCCAGACCGCGCCTATCACCAGGGGCGGCAGCATCCAGCCGGCCAGAATGACGCCGCGCAGCCAGCCGGCACCGGGAAAACGCTGCGCGAAGTAGAGGGCCAGTCCGAGTCCACCCAGGCATTGCAGCACGACGTTGCCGATCACGAAGTTGGCCGTGTTGCGGGCGACTACCCAGAACAGCGGGTCGTCCAGCAGCTTGGCGTAGTTGGCCAGGCCGACGAAGGGCCGGTCCATGCTGCGCAGGTTGCCGACGTTGACTTCCTGAAAGCTCATCACCAGGTTGTAGACAACCGGGTAGCCGATAAAGAGCGCCAGGAACGCGACCGTGGCGCCCACCAGTACCGGCCAGATCCAGCGCGAGTCGAGCGCACGGTCGATCCGCCGCCGCAGCGACGCGCGATCAAGCGCTGGAGCAGGTGCGCGGGAAATGGATTGCACGGATGGAGGACGGGTGGGGTTCAGGCCAACGGCCGGCACGCGGCCCATGATGGGCGCGTGCTTGGGCCTACAGAAGCGTTAGTGGGTGGCGGTCGGCAACGGGCTCTTTTGCAGCAAGGGTGCAATCACCTTGGAGGCTTTTTCCAGCGCTTGCGCGGGCTTGGAGCGGCCGGTCAGAGCTTCCTGAATGGCGGTCTGCACGGCGGCCGAAATGGCGGGCCAATCGGGGTGCGGACCACGTGGACGGGCAAACTCCATCTGTTTCTTGAAGGCGGCATAGGCGGCCGGAAATTGCGGGTTGTCAATCACCACGTTGGGCGACGGCGGCAACCGGCCACCGAGCCAGGCCTGCGCCATCTGCGGCTGCATCGACATGAACTCGATCACCTTGAAAGCACCGGCCTTGTTTTTTGCACCCTTCGGAATGCCCCAGACAAAGCCACCCAGTGCCGAGGCCTGGATGTTCTTGCCGTCACGCACCGGCAGCGGCGCGACGCGCCAGTCGAACTTGGCGTCCTTGGTGCGCTGCAGTTCCCACGGACCGCTGATGACCATGGCCGAGCCGCCGCCGATCCAGGCGCTGGTCATCTCGAATTGGCGTTTGATCAAGGCATCTTTCGAGACCTGCTCTTTCGCCACCAGGTCGGTCCACACCTGTAGTGCCGCCACCGCCTCGGGCGAGTTCAGGTTGTTCAGACTGCCGCCGGCCTGTTCCAGCCAGGGCAGCCACTGGAAAGTGCCTTCCTCGCTCTGCACTGCCGAGAACCCCAGGCCATAGACATTCTTGCTCTTGTCGGTCAGCTTGGCCGTGGCGGCCAGCAGCTCGGACCAGGTCTTGGGCGGTTTGTCGGGGTCCAGTCCCTTGGCCTTGAACATGTCGGCGTTGTAGTACAGCGCGATGGTGTTGGCCTCGCCCGGTACCGCCCACTGGCGGCCCTTCCACTGGGACACGCCCCAACTGCCCTTGTAGAAATTGTCGGCTTTGATGACGCTCGACTTGGCCACCAGATCGGTCAGATCTTCCAGCGCGCCCTGGCTGGCGAAGCTTGCCGTCGTCGGATTGTCGATCGTGATCAGGTCAGGCACGTCGCCAGTTGCGATGCCCTTGACCAGCTGCTGCGACAGTTGCCCGAACGGTATGAACTTGTGATCGATCTGGGCGCCCGGGTTGGCGTCGTTCCAGCGCTTGATGTTGATCAGGCCGGTCTCGGTCGGCTGGCCGAAGATGTGCCACATCGTGACGGTCTGTGCGCTGGCTGGCACGGCGACAAAAGCGGCGGTAGCGATACCGAGCCCAAGTGCGGTTCTGCGGGTCCAGGGGGTCATGATCTTGTCTCCTTTGGTTGAACGGTTAACTGGGAACAGGGGTAGGGGCTTCAACGGCGAAGCGCGGCGCCGGTGTCGGCGTCGAAGTAATGCAGGTGGTCCGGGTCCAGCGCCAGGCGCAAGCTGTCGCCCGGGACCGGACGGGCGCGTTCGCGCACACTGACGGTGAGCGGCGTGCCGCTCACTTCACAAACAATGTGGGTGTCCATGCCGGTCGGCTCGACCGACACCACGCGGGCCTCAAAGGCCAGCGCTTCGGCGGCGCCGGCCAGGCGCGCATGCTCGGGCCGTACCCCCAGGGTGATTCGGCGGCCCGGCGCAACCGGACACGGCAGCGGCAGGCGCAGCCCACCATCGACCATCAGGGTGGCGTCCGCTTGCGCGCTGCCGGTCAGGAAATTCATGGCTGGCGAGCCGATGAAGCCGGCCACAAACAGATTGGCCGGCCGGTCGTACAAGTCCTCGGGGCTGCCGACCTGCTCGATACGGCCGGCGTTCATGACAACGATGCGGTCGGCCATGGTCATGGCTTCGATCTGGTCGTGCGTGACATAGATGCTGGTGCTGGCAAGTCGATGGTGCAGCGCCTTGATCTCGGTGCGCATCTGCACCCGCAGCTTGGCGTCCAGATTGGACAGCGGCTCGTCGAACAGAAACACGCGCGGCTGGCGCACCATGGCCCGGCCCATCGCAACACGCTGGCGCTGGCCGCCCGAGAGCTGGCCCGGCAGACGCGCCAGCAAGGCGCCGAGGTTGAGCATGGCGGCTGCCTGCTGCACCTTCTCGGTGATCACGCTGGCGGCCAGACGGTGCAGGCGCAAGCCGAAGCTCATGTTTTGCTGCACGTTCATGTGGGGATAGAGCGCGTAGCTCTGAAACACCATGGCCACATCGCGGTGCATGGGCGGCATGTCGTTGACCCGTTCGCCGCCAATCGCGATATCGCCGGCAGTGACGCTTTCCAGCCCGGCGATCATGCGCAGCAGCGTCGATTTGCCGCAGCCCGACGGTCCCACCAGCGTGACGAACTCGCGGTCGGCAATTTCCAGGTCCACGCCCGGCAACACCGATACGCTGCCGTAGCGTTTGTGGACCCCGCGAATCGAAACTGATGCCATCTGGTCGGATTTCCCGTTGTTTCTTCTTGCGCAATACCGGCGGCACTCAGCCAAACAAGGCCTGATTGACACTGGCCTCCAGCATTTCCTGGCGCCCACTCACCGGTTGCGGTGCCAGACCTCGCTCGGTGGCCAGGCCGGCCAGAGTGGCCAGGGTGTGATCGCCGGCGAGGATCGCACGTCCCAGCTCGGAGCTCCAGTTGGCATAGCGTTGACTGCGGAAGTCGCCAAGAAAGTCGCGCTGGACCAATTGGGCTGCTTTTTCCAGCGCCAGGGCGAGTGTATCGATGGCGCCGATGTGGGCGTGAAAAAGATCCTCCAGGCCCAGACTCTGGCGTCGCACCTTGGCGTCGAAGTTGAAACCGCCCTGACCCAGGCCGCCGCCCTTGAGGATTTCGTAGAGCACCAGGGAAAGTTCCTCGACGCTGTTGGGGAACTGGTCGGTGTCCCAGCCGTTCTGTGGGTCGCCGCGGTTGGCATCGACGCTGCCGAAGATGCCCAGCGCTATCGCGGTTGCCACTTCGTGGTGAAAACTGTGGCCGGCCAGGGTGGCATGATTGGCTTCGATGTTGAGCTTGATCTCGCCCTCCAGTCCGAACTCCTGCAGAAAGCCGTGCACCGTGGCGACGTCGCGGTCGTACTGGTACTTGGTCGGTTCATGCGGTTTGGGCTCGATCAGCAACTGCCCCTGGAAGCCTATGCTGTGCTTGTGTTCAACCACCATCTGCATGAAACGCCCGAGTTGCTTGCGCTCGCGCAGCAGGTCGGTGTTGAGCAGCGTGTCGTAGCCCTCGCGGCCGCCCCACAGCACGTAGTTGGCGCCACCCAGCCTCTGCGTGGCGTTCATGGCACTGAACACCTGCGTTGCCGCGCAGGCAAAGACTTCGGGGTCCGGGTTGGTGGCTGCGCCGGCGGCGTAGCGCGGGTGGCCGAACAGGTTGGCGGTACCCCACAGCAACTTGACGCCGGTGCGTTCCTGGTGCTGGCCCATCAGGTCGACGATTTGGTCCTGGTTACTGCGGTATTCGTTCAAGGTCGCACCGTCCGGCGCGGCGTCGGTATCGTGAAAAGTGTAGTAGGGCAGACCCAGCTTCTGGAAGAATTCGAACGCCGCTTCGGCTTTGCGTTGGGCCTGTAGCATCGGCTCGGCGGCAAACCAGGGCCGCAGGAAGACGGCGTCGCCAAACACATCGGCACCGGGCGAGCAGAAGCTGTGCCAATAGCAAACCGCCATGCGCAAATGTTCCTGCATGGTTTTGCCCAGCAGCACGCGCTGGGCGTCGTAATGACGAAAGGCAAAGGCCGAGCGGCTGGCAGGCCCTTCGTAGCCGACGCGGTCAACGAAATCGAATACGCTCATCGTGAATGTCTCCTGGTCCCCGTTGCCGTTTCCGGCGGCAGCGAGGCGCTGGTGGGTGAAGGCGCCGGAGCACCGGCTGGCACCTCGACAACTTGCCTGATCTTAGGGTTGGCAGGGTCGTCTGCCTATTGTGAAATCCGCCGACTATGGTATCGTTTCTGGCGCAATCCACCTCGGAAAAACCCTTGTCCACCCAGCCTGTCAAGCAAGCCCCATCGGCACGCCGGCCACAACGCCGACCGCACCGCATTGCCCTGCTGTTCAATGCCAACAAGATCTACGATCGCGAGATCATCGCGGGCATAGGCGGCTACTTGCGTTCAACCCGCGAAGAGTGGGATTTGCTGGTCGAGGAGGACTTCCGGGCCCGCTTGGCCGGCATCGCCCAATGGCAGGGAGATGGATTTATCGCCGACTACGATGACCCCAGCATTGGCGAGGCTTTGGCCGGTACCACGCTGCCGGTGGTGGCGGTGGGCGGCTCCTATGCCGATGCTTCCAGCTATCCCAAGGGCATGCCTTACGTGGCCACCGACAACTTCCTGCTGGTGAAGCTGGCGCATGACCATCTGGTCGAAGCCGGTCTGCCGCGGATCGCGCTGTACAGCGTGCCGCCAGCGGCCGGCAACCGCTGGGCCCAGGAGCGGGAAAAAGCCTTCGCCCAGTTGGCGCCGCAAGGTCGCATCTACTGTGGCATACAAACCAGCGTGGTTCAGTGGAACAGCGCGATCAAACATCTGGTCGAATGGATCTTGTCACTGCCCAAACCGGTAGGCATCATCGCCATCACCGACGCGCGTGCTCGGCACCTGATGCATGCCTGCATGGTCGCCGACGTGGCGGTTCCAGAGCAAGTGGCCATTGTCGGTATCGACAACGACCCTCTGACCCAGTCGCTGACCCGCATCGGACTGAGTTCGGTGCGCCAGGGCACCCACGAGATGGGTCGCACGGCGGCTCGGCTCTTGCACCAGATGCTGCATGGCACACCAATGGCCGGCAAGCGTGTGCTGGTGCCGCCCGCGGGCTTGAATGCGCAAGCTTCCAGCCGGCACACCCGGCCGTTCAGCGCCCATGTAATGAAGGCGCGCTATTACATTCGCCAGTACGGTTGCCAGGGCATCAAGAATGAGCAGGTGGCCGAGTATGTGGGTGTCTCGCGCTCGACGCTGGAACAATGCTTCCGCGTGGAGCTCGGGTCGACGGTGCATGCGGCATTGCTGGCGCACCGGCTGGAACTGGCGCAACAGCTGCTGCGCGACACCGACCTGCGCGCCGCCGAGGTGGCTCAACGCGCCGGATTTACGACGCTGCAGTACATGTACGCGGTATTCAAGCGAGAGCTTGGCGTCACTCCCGCCGCCTACCGGCGGGGCGCTTTCCCCCTGCCTTGACACCTGATGAAGGCGCGCGCTTTGCGCGCTAACGAATCAGCCGTCAACCGGATGTTCTGGCGTTGCCAGCACCAGTTGGTAGAAGCCAAGGTCCAGCCAGCGGCCGAACTTGAAGGCGGCTTGTTTGATGGTGCCGGCGTGCTCGAATCCCAGTTTCTGGTGCAGCGCAATGCTGGCGCTGTTGGCGACATCGATGCCGCCCACCATGACATGCAGTTGCTGTTCCCGGGCGCGCGCAATCAGCGCCTTCATCAGCGTTTCCCCGAGGCCCCGGCCGCGCTGGTTCTTGTGCACGTAGACCGAATGTTCCACCGAATACTTGTAGGCCGGCCAGGCCCGAAACGTGCCATAGCTGGCGAAGCCCAGCAGCTCACCGCTGTCGTCAACCAGGCCGATGACCGGGAATCGCCCGGCCTCCTTGGCCTTGAACCAGCCGACCATGCTGTCCGGCGCGCGCGGCTTGTAGTCGTACAAGGCGGTCGAGTTGACGATCGCTTCATTGAAAATTTCAAGCATGGCGCCGGCGTGCGCCGCATGGCTACAGTCGATAAGTTGCATCAGGCTTGCCTTTCAAAGAATGGGTGGCAGCAGGTGGTCGAGGCGACCGAGCATTGTATTTTGGCGCGGCGTGCCGCAGGTGCCAGCGCCGGCAGCGCACCGGCACCCGGCTTGCAGGTATATTGACCCCATGCACAACCCTCATGACAGCCACCACCATCACCGCTCGGACCTGGTCCGCATCGCCATCGGCGCCATGACCGAGCGCGGGCTGGAGCCCGAGTTCTCCCAGCGGGTCGAGCAGCAACTGGCCAGCATCGGCGGCCCCGCCAGCGAGACCGGCGCCCAGATTCACGATCTCACCGACCTGCTCTGGTGCTCTATCGACAACGACGATTCACTGGACCTGGACCAGCTCACCGTCTGCGAGCCGCTGGCGCAGGGCAGCATCCGGCTCTGGGTCGCCATCGCCGATGTCGACGCGCTGGTGAAGAAGGGCAGCGCCATCGACGAGCACGCCCTCATCAACACCAGCTCGGTCTACACCTCGGCGCGCATTTTTCCGATGCTGCCCGAGCGCCTGTCGACCGACCTGAGCTCGCTCAACTTTGGTCAGGACCGCTTGGCGCTGGTGACCGAGATGGTGTTCAATGCCGACGCCTCGCTGGCCGGCGCCACCGTATACCGGGCCCGGGTGCGCAACAAGGCCAAGCTGGCCTATGACGCGGTCAGCGCCTGGATCGACGGTGCCGGCGCGCTGCCTGCGGCCGCTGCAAAGGTGCCCGGCATGGAGGCGCAATTGCGTACGCAGGACAGCCTGGCCCAGCAACTGCGCGCGCGCCGGCATGCCGAAGGCTCGCTGGAACTGGAAACCTTCCAGCCGCGCGCCGTGTTCGACGGCGAGCAGGTGGTGGACATTCGCCAGCAGGTGCAAAACCGCGCCCGCCAGTTGATCGAGGAAGTGATGATCGCCACCAACGGCTGCACCGCGCGCTACCTGGCCGGCCGCGGCGACGCCTCCCTGCGGCGCGTGGTGCGCTCGCCCGAGCGCTGGCTGCGCATCGTGGCGCTGGCCAAGGAATACGGCGAGGCCCTGCCCGAGCTACCCGACTCCAAGGCACTGGAAGCTTTTCTGGCGAAACGCCACAAGGCCGACCCGCTGCGCTTTCCGGACCTGTCGTTGGTCGTCGTCAAGCTGATGGGCCGCGGCGAGTACGTGGTCGAGACGCCCGGCGGTCCGCCGATCGGCCACTTCGGCCTGGCGGTGCGCGACTACACCCACTCCACGGCACCGAACCGGCGCTTCCCCGATCTGGTGACCTCGCGCCTGCTGAAAGCCGCGCTGGCGGGCGAGGCGCCGCCTTACTCCAATGCCGAACTGGGCGAGCTGGCCCAGCATTGCACGCGGCAGGAAGACGCGGCCCAGAAAGTGGAGCGGCGCATGCGCAAGTCGGAAGCGGCGCTGCTGCTGGAGTCGCGCATCGGCCAGCGCTTTGATGGCATCGTCACCGGCAGCGGCGCCGACGGCGTCTGGGTCCGGCTGTTCACCCCGCCGGCCGAGGGCAAGCTGGTGAGCGGCGAGAATCACTTCAAGGTCGGCGCCCAGGTCCGCGTCAAGCTGGTAGCTACCAATGTGGAGCGCGGCTTCATCGACTTCGTGAGCGCCTGAGAAGCGCACGCAACGCGGGGCCGATTCGATTGCAGGATCACTGGACCGTCCGCTGGCGCAGATCCTCGGCACGCTTCATTTCAAGGTAGGCCGCCCGGTCGATCTCGTGCAGCTGGCGCGGATAGCGCTCGGTCGCCGTAAACCAGGCCTGCAGACGTTGCTCCAGCTGGACTGGCGGCGCGGCGCTGGTGGCATCCAGATAGGTATCGATGGCCAGGTAGTAGCGCATCGTATTGCGCTCCAGCAGGCCACGCATGCCACCGATATATTCCGCTTGTCCATCGGGGAGTTGGCCAACCACGGTAAACCCGACCTTGGCGCTGGCCAATGTTGCCAGATAGGTCTGCAGGGCCAACCGGCCGGCAAAATTGAAGGCATAGGAATAGGTCAGATGCAAAAACGTTTTGCCATTCGGTAGCGCCACCGCTTCCAGCTCGATCAGGTAGTCGCTGGTGCCTAGCGGACCGTCCTTGGCCTTCAGCACGATGTCGAGATACTCCGGGCTCAGGCTCGCCAGGCGGTAGCTGAAATCGAAACGCGGCGCAATCGACAGCGCCTCGGGCGTCTTCTTGCCGATGTGGACGTGCAGCGTGGTGCCGGCGGGCGCCACCAGCGCGCGGCAGTATTTGGAATTGATGTGCAGCAGCATCACGTCGCACCAATGGTCCGGACTGTTCAGGCCGCTGCTCACCGCGTCAAACGGGTGGGCGACGACGGCGTAGATGTCGCCGGTCAGGCGGTTGGGCGTCTCAACCGAATCGAGAACCAGCGGCTGCCTGAATTGATTTTGCCGCAGTTGCGGCTCCAGTGCCGTGTACTTGGCGCGCAGAGTTGCCACCGGGTCGACCGTCGCCATGGCCGCGCCGCCGACGGCCACCGCGCAGAGCAGCAACAGCCAGCGCAAGCCGCTCAGCGCGCTGGAGCAGAATGAGGTTTGCAAGGCTGCGCCAGCAAGGCGCTTGCGGCTGGTCAAGCTGCGGGACTCGATTGGTTTCATGGACGTGAAGTGGGGGCGGCTCGCAAGATATCCAGAGCCGGCCAGCCGGACCGTGCGGCAGCGCACGGAACGCGCCAGCGTGAGTTCGGACAATCAAGGACCAACCGTTTTTTGGAGGACAGAAGATGCGCTACCTTTTGATTGTGTTTTGCCTGCTGTGGGGGTCGGTCACTTCGGCCCTGGCTCAGTTGAGCGTCGGTATCGGGCTGCCCGGCGTCAGTATCGGCATCAACCTGCCGGTCTACCCGCAACTGGTCCGGGTACCGGGTTATCCGGTCTACTACGCACCGCAACTGGACTCGAACTTTTTCTTTTACGACGGCATGTACTGGGTCTACCAGGGCGACAACTGGTACGCCAGTTCCTGGTACAACGGACCCTGGGGACTGGTGAACCCCGACTTGGTGCCGCTCTATGTGCTGCGCATCCCGGTGCGCTACTACCGTAACCCGCCGATGTATTTCGGCGGCTGGCGCGCCGATGCGCCGCCGCGCTGGGGCGAGCATTGGGGCAATGACTGGGAGCACCAGCGCAGGGGCTGGGACCAGTGGAACCGGCGCGCCGCGCCGGCGCCGGCCCCGCTGCCGACCTACCAGCGCCGCTATTCGGGCGAGCGCTATCCCGAGGCGCCGCAGCAGCACTCGATTCAAGGCCAGAATTACCGTTACCAGCCGCGTGACGCGGTAGTGCAACAGCATTACCAGGAGCAAGGCCTGCAAAGAGCGCCGGCGCAGCGGGCTCCGCAGGCCGCCCCCGTCGCACCCCGCGCGCAGCCGCCGCAACAACGCAGAGCCGACGAGGCTCAGCGCGCTGCGCCGCCCCAAGCGCCGGCGCAACAGAGAGAACCGGCCGCCCAGGATCAAAGGCAACGACCGCAACAAGGTTCGCAGAAAGATCGCGAGAAAGGCGATGGGCGAGGTGAGGACCGCACCAAGCAGCCTTGAATGGGCGCTACCATTCCCTGAATCAATTTTTGGGGAAATAAATTGGAACAGCGCTCGCTCACCCGCTTCGGCAATGTGGCCCAGGCCTTTCACTGGCTGACGGCGATTCTGGTTTTGCTGGCGTTCGTCTTCGGTCCGGAGGGCTCCGAGCAGCGCGTCTACCTGCCGGCCGGCGATTTCGAACGGCAATTGCACGAGACGCTGGGCTTGTGCGTACTGGCGCTGGCCGTGCTGCGCCTGCTGTGGCGCATGCTGGACAGGCGGCCCGAGCCCGAGCCGCTGGCGCGCTGGATGGAGCTCTCGTCCAAGGCGGTGCAGGTGGCGCTTTATGGGCTGCTTTTTGCCGTCCCCTTGACGGCCATCACCGGCGCCTGGCTCGAAGGCCACCCCTTGACGCTGCTGGGCGGCCTGCAAATTGCATCGCTGATCGGCCTGTCGCACGGCATCGGCGTGACGATTGCCGAGATCCACGCTTGGCTGGGCGACGCCATCTTGTGGCTGGCCGGCCTGCACGCAGCGGCCGCCATCTACCATCACCTGGTGCTCAAAGACGGCGTGCTGCTTTCCATGCTGCCGCGCTGGGTTCCGCTGGGCAAACTGACCGCTACCCGGTAGCGCAGGGCGCTTGCCGCGGCAAGTCCATTTTGCGCCAGACGCTGGCCAGCCAGGGCTGCTGCGCAAGGGGTAAACCGGGGGGACGGTAGAAATGCAGCAGCTCGACAAAGCCGGCCGCCGTCATGTGGCTGCGCCAGCTTGCCAGGTCATGGTAGACGCCGTAGCGCTCCCGACTCCAGCCCTCGTCGTTGTTGCCCCTGGGGTTGGAACTGAACAGCACACCGCCGGGTTTGAGGGTGGCGTGCAGTTCCGACAAGACCCGCGGCAGCGCCTGACCCGGCACGTGAAACAAGGAGGCGTTGGCAAAGATACCGTCGAAGCGACCGGCCGGCAAATCAAGCGCCAGAAAGTCCTGCTGCCATACCTCGCAACCGCTGTAGGCGCGCGCCATGTCGGCAAAACGCGCGGCACCTTCCAGCCCCACGGCAATATGCCCCTGCTGCCGGAAGACCTTGAGATCGCGGCCCGGTCCGCAGCCAAAGTCCAGCAGCGTGAACGGTGCCGCGCCTTCGATAAATTGCAGCAAGGCCGCCATGTTCTGGCTGACGTCGTGCTCGCGGGTACCGGCAAAAAAGTCTTCGGCATGCTGGTTGTAATAGGCCAAAGTGCCATCGGCGATGGCACCCAGCTCCTGCGTCGTCAAATTTGTCGGGCGGGTCATGGCCGGGAGGATAGTCTGCGGCCGGACAACATGACGTCCACACCCTGGAACATCCCGCCCGGGATCAGGGTCGGACAGGCAGGGCCTTGATCCAGGCGGTGTCTCACAGCAAGTTCCCCAGCGTCGCGGCGGCCGCGCGCAGCGCAGCCGTGTCATAGCCGGCGTAGCCGAAGAGCCAGCCGCGGCGCGGCGATTCGATGCAGTAACGTGACAGCGGCGCCACAAAAACACCGGCGGCCTGGGCTCGTGCCGGCAGCGTCAGGTCGTTCCGGCCGATGGGCAGTTCGTGCAGCAAGTGCAGGCCTTGCTCGCTCGGCCGCAGCAGCAGCTTGCCCCGGCTGGCTTTTGCCAGTGCCGCTATCAGCACCGCCTGACGCTGCGGGTACAGCTCGCGCATGCGGCGCAAGTGGCGCAGCAAGTGGCCTTCGGTGATGAAGCGCGCCAGCACCTGCTGGGTGGCGCCGGGGGCGTGGCGGTCGCTCAGTGCGCGGGCCATGGCAAAAGCACTGGCCAGCACCTGCGGCAGCACGATGAAGCCCAGGCGCAGACCCGGATGCAGGGTTTTCGAAAACGTGCCCACGTACAGCACCCGATCCGCCCGCGGCAGGCTGCACAGGGCCGGCAGCCGGTGCGTGCCGTACTGAAACTCGCCGTCGTAGTCGTCCTCCACCAGCCAAGCGCGCCGGCTGTTGGCCCAGTCCAGCAGCGCCAACCGGCGCTTCAGGCTCATGCGCACGCCGGTCGGGAACTGCGAGGTCGGCGTCACCACCGCCAGCCGGGCGGCGCTCCAGCGCGCGGCGGCCTGCTCGACCACGAAGCCCTCGCCGTCCACCGGCACCGGGCGCACGGCGACGCCATGGCCGGTCAGGCTGGCCCGGATGCCGGGGTAGCCGGGGTCTTCCACCAGGGCCTCGTCACCGACGTCCAGCAACAGGCGGCCGATCAGGTCGATGGCTTGTTGCGAACCGGAACACACCAGGACCTGAGCCGCCTCGCAGCGGATGCCACGCGAGGCCCACAGCCACTGGGCAATGGCTTCGCGCAGCGCCGGCGCACCGGCCGGGTCCTGGTACTGCGCCTGCGCCATCTGCTCGGCTTTGGACGACTGGCGCGCCAGCCGGTCCCACACGGCAAAGGGAAAACTGGCAACCTCCGGCACACCGATGCGAAACGGCTGCGCCGGCTCTAACGGCGGGTTCCAGCGCAGCGCGGTGTCGGCAATCAACTGCCCGCGGTGCGACAGACCGGCGACGATGGCCGGACGCAGCGCCGGGCCTTTGCCGGAGCGCTGATTTCGAGTTTTCCCCAGGGTTCCCAGGTCCGGCGCCACGTAGCTGCCGTCGCCGACGCGGGCCACCAGGTAGCCCTCGGCCTGCAGCCGCTCCAGCGCCCACAGCACGGTGTTGCGTGACACGGCCAGGGTGCGGGCCTGCTCGCGCGAGGCCGGCAGGCGCGCGCCGGCCTTGAAGAGGCCTTGTTCGATGGCGCGGCGCAGTTCCAGGTAAACCTGCTGGCGCAAGGTCTCGCCGCGCGGCTTGGCTGCATTGGCTCTTTTCATCGTCGTCAATTGGCCCTTCACAAAACGGTAGAGTTTTATAAACTGAAGAACCATTGTAGAAACCCTTGCCACCGCAAGCCAACTGAAAGTTCACCATGGCCCAGCACCTCTGCACCGTTACCTGGCAGCGCGACGCGCAAGCCTTTGTCGACCAGCGCTACAGCCGCCGCCACACTTGGCACTTCGATGGCGGCGCCCAGGTGCCGGCCTCGGCGTCGCCGCACGTTGTGCCCTTGCCGTATTCCGACCCGGCGGCGGTAGATCCGGAAGAGGCTTTTGTCGCCTCCTTGTCGAGCTGCCACATGCTCTGGTTTCTAGGCTTGGCCGCCAAGGACGGCTGGCTGGTGGACAGCTACCGCGACGAGGCCGTGGGCGTGATGGCGCGCAACGCCGAAGGCCGCCTCGCCATGACCCGCGTCACGCTGCGCCCGGCCGTGCAGTTTGGCGCCGGGCGCAGTCCCACGCCGGACGAGTTACGGGCCTTGCACCACCAGGCCCACGAGGCGTGCTTTATCGCCAACTCGGTCAAGACCGAGGTGCTGTGCGAACCCGTGTTGGAAGCTCAAACCAGGCCTGCGCCATGACTTACCTGCCACCCCACTTTGAAGAGACCGACACGGCCACGCTGCAGGCGCTGGTGCGCGCGTACCCGCTGGCCACCTGGGTGGTGCAGCAGCAAGGTGAGCTGCTGGTCAATCAGATTCCGTTTCTGCTGGACACCCACCGTGGAGAACACGGGACCTTGCTGGGTCACGTGGCGCGCGCCAACCCGGTCTGGCAGGCGCTGGCAGAAGGGGCTTCGTCGGTCGCCCTGTTCACCGGACCGCAAGCCTATGTGTCGCCCAACTGGTACCCCAGCAAGCACGCCCACGGCAAGGCCGTGCCAACCTGGAACTACGCCACCGTGCATGCCCATGGCGTGCCCCAGGCAGTTGACGACCCGGCACGGGTACTCGATATCGTTACCCGCCTGACCCAGGTGCATGAGGCCGGGCAAGCCCTGCCCTGGCAGGTGTCCGACGCGCCGGCCGACTACATCACCAGCCTGCTCAAGGTCATCATTGGCATCGAGATCCCGGTGCAGCGCTGGGTCGGTAAATGGAAAGTCAGCCAGAACCGCCCGGCCGCTGACCAGCAAGGTGTTGCCGCCGGGCTGAGCGGCCAAGGCAGCGAGGCAGCGGCGCAGATGGCGGCCCTGGTACAGCAAAGGAGCAAGCTATGAGCATGAGCACGACAACGCAAGCCGGCGGGCCTATCACGGTGGATACCCTGAGGCCCGAAGACTATGCGGCCTGGCTGCGCCTGGCGCGGGGCTACAAGACTTTCTACGAAACGGAACTACCCGAGTCAAGCTACCAGCAGACCTGGCAGCGCTTGCGGCAGGGGGACGGCGTCTTTGCCTTCGCGGCCCGGGTCGACGGGCAGATGCTGGGCATCACGCACTACCTGTTCCACCCCAGCACCTGGTCGGCCGACGTCTGCTATTTGCAGGATTTGTTCGTCGACCAGGCGGCGCGCGGCCAGGGCGTGGCGCGGGCCTTGATAGAGCAGGTGGCGCGTACGGCCCGCCAGCGCGGTGCACCCCGGCTGTATTGGCTGACGCAGCAAAACAACCAGCGTGCGCGCCGGCTCTACGACCGCGTCGCCAGCCACCACGGTTTTATCCGCTACGACTATCCCGTGGCCTGAGGCCGCCAAGCCGGACCCGGTCGTGCGTCGAACGGATGCGAGAGGCGCCAGGACGCCAAAACATCCAAACATTTCCTTGAAGCGATGGTTTGTGCAAACAAACAAGTTGTTTCAGTGATTTTCACAACTGCGGCAAAGACCTAAATTACCTCCAACTTCCGTGAAAGGTAATCAATGTCCACACCGCTGCTACCCCTGTCCCCCGAGCTGAGTTCTGTCGCCATGTCGGCGCTGTTGACCAGCATCCTCTGGATTCCCATCATCGTCAACCGCCTGCTTGAAATGGGGCCGTGGAAGGCGCTGAAGAACCCCCAGCCCGATGTGCGTCCCCACGCCGACTGGGCCTACCGCCTCGCTTGCGCGCACCGCAATGCGATCGAAAACCTGGCGGTGTTCGCGCCCCTGGCGATCCTGGTTCATTTACTGGGCGCGGGCAACGCCCTGACGGCCACCGCCGCCAGCGTATTCTTCCTGAGCCGCCTGGCGCATGCCTTGATCTATACCTTGGGCATCCCCTTGCTGCGCACCATTGCTTTCGTCCTTGGTTTTGGGGCTCAGGCCGTGATGGCCTGTCGCATCTTCGGCTGGCTCTAGCGCGAACTGTAGCGCCGCCGTTCCTGCAAAACACCGTGACACCGCGCTGATGTTGACCCGGCAACAGCGTTGCGCCTGGACATTTGAACTGGAAGTGCGCCCCTGGGCGGAGAAGTGGTGAGGCAGAATCGAGCCCATTGATGAAAACTGCCGAGTCCTCAGCAAATTCAAGCCCCCTCCATCGCGGCGACGATCTGCTGAGCAATGCCTTGCGCTCGCTGCACATCAGTGGGACGTTGTTGCTGCGCGAGGTCTATTCATCGCCCTGGGCGGTGGCCATTGCCAGCGCTGACGCCTTGATGCCGCTGCTGGACGTCAAACCCGGGACACGCGTCGTCGCCTTTCACCTGGTTGAGTTCGGTCATTGCGAAGTGCAGACCGCCAGCGGGGCCAATGAAGTCCTGCAAGCCGGTGAAATGGTGATTTGCTTTGGCGGCGAAGAGCACCGGATTGGCCAGGGCAAGCCCTCGCGTGTCGATACCGTTCAAGCCCTGCTGGCAGGCGGGCCGAATCTGCAGCACCCCGATGCCACCGGCAGTCCTGCCAGCGCGTCGCTGATCTGCGGCGTCTTCCTGCTCCAGCACACCGCCTTCAACCCCTTGTTTGCCGCATTGCCGGCGCTCATGCGGGCGAGCTTGTCGCGCCCGGGCGAATTGAACAACCTGTCGGGCATTGCCCGCTTGATGCTGGAGGAAATCGAGAGAGGAGGATTGGGCGGCGGCTATGTCATCGAGCGCCTGCTGGAAGTGCTTTGCGCGCAAGCGGTGCGCGCCTATCTGCAAACGGCGCCGCGTCACCCGGCGGGGTGGGTGCGCGCCATCCAGGACCCGGTGGTCGGGCGCGCCATGGCGGCGATTCATTCGCGGCCCGGCAGCGACTGGTCGGTGCCGCGACTGGCCCGCGAGGTCGCCATGTCGCCGTCACGCTTCGCGGCCCGGTTTACCGATTCACTGGGGGACAGTCCCATGGCCTACCTTGCCAAATTGCGCATGAATGTGGCGTGCCGGCTGCTGAGCACATCGCAGACCGGAATCGACCAGATTGCCGCCGACGTCGGGTACGAAAGCGCGGCGGCATTCAACCGCGCTTTCAAGAATCACCTGGGGTTGGCGCCCGGTGCCTGGCGGGCTCACGCGGCTGCGACATAAGCACGCTGGGCAGCGCGGGTGGCGCGGGGTGGCTCGCCAGCACGGCTTCATCCGCTGCGACTGCCCGATGGCTTGGGGGATGGAAGCGTGCATCGTGCCAGTTCAATTTCAATTGGCGAACATAAAAGGTTTCAATTAGCCGAACCCTAAGATTACAATTAGCCGATGCTCACTTTGCCACTCTCACCCGCTGCCCCAGCGCTGCTTCGCATGACGCAAGCGAGCTTGCAAGCCAGTTTGGCGGATACCCCGGTGGTGCTGATTCAAGGCCCTCGGCAATGTGGCAAAACCACTCTGGCGCGTACCGTGGCAGAACCTGCCGGCTACGGATACATCAGTTTTGACGATGACAACCTGGTGCGCGCGGCGCAGGCCGATCCATTGGGCTTTGTGACCGACCTGCCGCCCAGGATGGTGCTGGACGAAGTTCAGCGCGTGCCCGAGATTTTTACGTCCCTCAAGCTGGTTGTCGACCGCGATCGCCAGCCGGGCAGGTTTTTGCTGACCGGTTCGGCAGACGTGCTTTTGCTGCCCAAGCTGGCTGATTCTCTCGCTGGGCGGCTCGAAGTGATCCGCTTGCATCCCTTGGCGCAAGTCGAATTGCGTAAGCAGGAAGCCTGTTTTTTAGGGCAACTCTTTAGTGCGGATTTCAAATCCACTGCGTCCGAACGCATGGGCCTGGCGCTGGCCGAGTTGGTGGTTGCGGGGGGCTTTCCGGCGGCACTGACGCGTCCTGCGGTACGTCGACGGGCTTGGTACCAGGCCTATGTGCAAACTCTGATCCAACGCGACGTGCGCGACCTGGCACGCATAGCAGCGTTGGATGTGATGCCACGTTTGCTGGAATTGGCGGCAGGTCAAACCGCGCACCTGTTCAACGTCAGCGAGTTGGCGGGCCCCTTTGGCCTCAGCCGCCCCACGGTGCGAGATTACCTGACCCTGCTGGAGCGGGTGTTTCTGGTTGATGTCTTGCCGCCTTGGCACGTGCGACACATCAACCGCCTCGTCAAGACGCCGAAATTGCATTTGGGCGATACCGGGATTGCAGCCGCGTTGTTGCGACTCGATGCCGGGGCCTTGCATGTCAACCGGGCGTTGCTGGGGCAGTTGCTGGAGACCTTTGTTTTTCAGGAGTTGCGCCGCCAAGCCAGCGCCCACGCCGAGGTCATTGCCTTCTATCATTTTCGCAATCGCGATGACCATGAAGTGGACATCGTGCTGGAGCAAGGGGCGGTGTTGGCCGGTGTCGAGGTCAAGGCCTCTGGCACGGTGCGAACGGAAGATTTTCGTGGCCTGCGAAAACTCCAGGAAATTGCCGGACAACGTTTCGCCTGTGGCGTGGTGTTGTATGACGGTGAGGCCAGCCTGCGTTTTGGGCCACGTCTGTTTGCACTGCCGATGCGGACTTTGTGGGCGGATCGGTCTGGACATGGGTGAGGATGTCCGGGTTTTGTCAGTCATTTTGGTCCTGGCCCTGGGCGGACTTATGTGCTTCAGCAAGCCCCCCGTGAGGCGGCATACGCAGCATGCCCTGAAGGCCTTGGGCGTGCAGCTTCCGATCGACGACTTCGGGAAATTCGGACGTCGCCCGCAGTCGCAAGCTGTGATGGGGTGCGGCGTCAAAGCGACGTTTCGCCAATAACCCTTGTCGGCAAAGGCTTTTTGGCGCGGGTACAGTCCCGGAGATCAGCCCGCAAGAAGGCCAGGCGATAACAAAATCATATTCTCCTGGAGGTGGATAAATTGGACCAGGAAGACCCTGTCTACGTCGTTCTCCACAAGTACACCAAAGCCTTGACCTCGGCGCTGGGTTACCGCGATACCTTGACACGGCTTCATTCCGAGCGTGTGCTGGGTCTGGCCACTCAAATCGGGCTGGGCTGTGGCCTGCGTGGCGCGGAGCTGGGACGGTTGAAGATTTCCGCCTCGTTTCACGATATCGGCAAGATTGGCATACCGGACCGCATCCTGCTGAAGACGTCGCCGCTCGACGAAGCCGAGTGGGTCATGATGAAACAGCACTCCGAAATGGGTCAGCGAATCCTGGCCGCAACGGAAATCGAAGGAGCGCAAGCAGCCTCGCTGGTCATCCGGCACCACCACGAGCATTACAACGGGGGTGGCTATCCCGACGGCCTGGCCGGAGAGCAAATTTCAATTTGCTCGCGCATCATCAGCATCGCCGATAGCTATGACGCGATGGCTGCCACCAGGTCCTACCATCGCGCGAAGACGCACACCGAGATCATGGCCATCCTGCAGGCCGAAACCGGCGAACGACACGACCCGGAACTGATGCGTGTCTTTTGCGGGATCATCGAATCCAGCGAATTCAGGACGGCCTCAAACTAGAATGACGGTGCCTGCACTCGTCGCGCTGTTGCAGCATCAAGGAGGGAACTGAAATCGACGCAAATTTGTTGAACGACTTGCGCATTGACGGCCGGCAACGCGAAGATGAGGGCGGATCGCCACGCTGGTTGTGGCCGGTCGTGGGCGTTGCCGTGGTCCTGGCGCTGCTGGCCGGCGCGCTCTGGTGGTTCCTGTCGGTGCGATCCATCGCGGTACAGACGGCCACTGCCGTGGCAGCGGGCGCGGGCGGGTCCAACGCCGCGGTGCTGCAAGCCACCGGCTACGTCACGGCGCGGCGTCAGGCGACGGTCTCGACGCAGATCACCGGCACGCTGACCCAGGTCTTGATCGAAGAAGGCGACCACGTTCAGAAGGGCCAGGTGATCGCCCGCCTGGAAGACAGCAGCCTGCGCGCCGGCCTGAACGTGGCGCGGGCCAATATCCTTTCGGCACAAGCCCAGATAAGCCAGGCGCAAGCCCAATTGAGCCAGGCCGAGGCCGATGCGCGCAGGCAGAACGAGCTGGCTGCCAGCGGCATGCTCTCCAGGCAGGCGGCCGAGCAGGCGCGCACCGCGGTCGCCACCTTCGCCGCCCAGCTCGAAGCGCGCCGGCGCGAGGCCGATGCGGCACGCGCACAACTGGCACAGGCACAGGTCAACTTCGATTACACCGTGGTGCGCGCGCCGTTCTCCGGCGTGGTCACCGTGAAAGCGGCGCAGGTCGGCGAGATCGTCTCGCCGCTGTCGGCCGGCGGCGGCTTCACGCGCACCGGCGTTGGCACCATCGTCGACATGGATTCGCTGGAAGTCGACGTCGACGTCAGCGAGGCCTATATCGGCCAGGTGAAACCCGACATGCCGGCCGAATCGGTGCTCGATGCCTACCCCGACTGGAAAGTGCCCTCGCACGTGATTGCCATCGTGCCGACGGCCGACCGCGGCAAGGCGACCATCAAGGTGCGCGTGGCGCTGGAGCAGAAGGACCCGCGGCTGGTGCCCGACATCGGCGTGCGCGTCTCCTTTCTCGGCTCCAAGCCCGCCGCCACGGCAACGCCGGCGCCCAAGGGCGTGCTGGTGCCGCCGCAGGCGCTGGCGCAGCGCGACGGACAGAGCGTCGTCTTCGTGGTGATCGACGGCAAGGCGCAACAACGCATTGTGAAGCCGGCGCCGCGGGACCTCGGCGCCATGAAATTGCTGCCCGACGCGGTGAAACCGGGTGAGCAGGTGGTGCTTTCACCGCCGGCCGCACTGCACGACGGCTCCGACGTTAGAATCGCCGGCGAGACCCGCTGACCACTGTCACATCAAGAGGACGACTCATGGGAAAACTCATCGAAATCCGCGACCTCTCGAAAGTCTACGAACGTAGCAAACAAAAGGTTGAGGTGCTGCACCACATCAACCTCGACGTCGACGAAGGCGACTTCATTGCCCTGATGGGCCCGTCGGGGTCCGGCAAGACCACGCTGCTCAACCTGATCGGCGGGCTGGATCTGCCGTCCGGCGGCAGCATCAGCGTCGGCGGCCAGCGCATCGACCAGCTTGGCGCGGCGGCGCTGGCGAAATGGCGCGCCGCCAAGGTCGGCTTCGTGTTCCAGTTCTACAACCTGATGCCCATGCTGTCGGCGCAGCGCAACGTTGAACTGCCACTGCTGCTGACCAAGCTGTCGGGCGCCGAGCGCAAGAAGCGCGCCGCGATCGCGCTGCAACTGGTGGGCCTGGCGGACCGCGCCGTCCACAAGCCGACCGAGTTGTCGGGTGGCCAGCAACAGCGCGTGTCGATCGCCCGCGCCATCGTCTCCGACCCGTCGCTGCTGGTCTGCGACGAGCCCACCGGCGACCTCGACCGCCAGTCGGCCGAGGACGTTCTGGGCCTGCTGCGCGCCTTGAACCGCGAGCATGGCAAGACCGTCGTGATGGTCACGCACGATCCCAAGGCCGCCGAGTACGCCAACCACACGCTGCATCTGGACAAGGGCAGTCTGGTCGAGTCGGCGACAACGCACTGACACCTCTTCCAGGAGGCCGCGATGAAGTACCTGCACCTGATCTGGGCTTCCCTGTTCCGGCGCAAGACGCGCACCTTGCTGACGCTGGTGTCCATCGTCACCGCTTTCCTGCTGTTCGGCATGCTCGATGCGGTGCGCAGCTCTTTCAGCCAGGCCGGGCAAAGCGCCAACGGCGCGGCGCGGCTGCAGACCGGAGCCAAGCTGTCGTTCATCCAGCCGCTGCCGAAGTCGCTGCTTGGGCAGATCGAACGTGTCGACGGCGTGAAGTCGGTGACGCACGCCAACTGGTTCGGCGGCGCCTATCAAGACCCGCACAACCAGGTTTTCAGCTTCGCGGTGGCGCCCAACTACCTCGACCTTTTCCCCGAGGTGGCAGTCAGCCAGGCCGAGCGAAAAGCCTTCGCCGAGACGCGCACCGGCGCGCTGATCGGCGAGCGGCTGGCGCAGAAGTACGGCTGGAAGGTCGGCGACCACGTGCCGCTGCAGTCGCAGATCTTCCCCGACAAGACCGGCAGCAAGAACTGGCAGTTCGACATCGTCGGCATCCTGCACGCCACCGACAAGAAGACCGGCGGCTTCTTCGACCAGATGTTCCTGCTCAACTGGAAATACTTCGACGACACGACGCCCTACAACCAGGGCAGCGTGGGCTGGTACGTGACGCGCGTGGTCGACGTCAACCAGGCCGACCGGGTGGCGAAAGCGATCGATGCGCTGTCGGCCAACTCCGACCACGAGACACGAACCCAGACCGAACAGGCCGCGACCGCCTCGTGGATGAAGCAGCTCGCCGATATCGGCCTGATCGTCGGTTCCATCATGGGAGCCGTCTTTTTCACGCTGCTGCTGCTGTCGGGCAACACCATGATGCAGGCGGTGCGCGAACGCACCAGCGAGATCGCGGTGCTCAAGACGATTGGCTTTTCCGGCCGCAGCGTGCTGGCCATGGTGCTGGCCGAATCGGTGCTGCTGTTGCTGCTGGGCGGCATCCTGGGGCTGGCCCTGGCGAGCGTTGTCATTCCCGCGGTCAGCGCCGGCAGCGGCGGCATGCTGAACCTGCCGCCGGTGGGCGCCGGCAGCTGGGGCCTGGGCCTGGCGTTGATGCTGCTGATCGGCGTTCTGGTCGGGGCCTTGCCGGCATGGAACGCGATGCGGCTGAACATCGTCGACGCCCTGGCTGGGCGCTAACAGCCATCACAAGGAGAAGCGCGTGGCCTGGTTGATCAACGTCTTGTTGTTCCTGTTCCTGCTGGTCGCGATGGCGGGGTGGGTGATGCTGCCCTGGCCCGGCGCCGTTGCGTTGGCGCTGTTGCTCGCGGCCTGGCTGCTGCTGACGCGGCGCGGGCGCCAGGCGCAGTCGGTCGCCGTGGTGGGCATCAGCACCTTGCGCCAGCGGCTGGGCGCGTCAGCGGTCATCGTCGTCGGCATCGCCGGTGTCGTTGGCGTGCTGGTCGCGCTGCTTGCGATGGCCGAGGGCTACAGCGAGACGCTGCGCAACACCGGCAGCACCGACACCGCGATCGTGATGCGCGGCGCGTCGGCGTCCGAAGTCGCTTCGGTGCTCGACCGCGAGAGCGTGACGCTGATCCAGCAGGCGCCCGGCATTGCGCGCGATGCCAAGGGCGAGCCGATCGCGTCGAACGAAATTGTCGTCGCCGCGAATCTGCCGGTAAAGGGCGGCGGCCCGGACGAGACCGGCAGCGTGCAGCTGCGTGGTGTCAGCGAACAAACCTGGACCGTGCGGCCGCAGGTCAGGATCGTCGCCGGGAAGCGCTTCGCGCCCGGCCTGCGCGAACTCGTCGTCGGGCGCGGCGCGGCGCGGCAGTTCGCCGGCCTGGAGCCCGGCCAGGAGGTGCGCCTGGGTACGCAGAAGTGGACGGTGGTGGGCGTCTTCGCGTCCGGCGATGCGATGGAATCCGAGATCTGGGGTGACGTCAGCGTCGTCGCCGACACCTACCGCCGCGGCAGCAGCCGGGGCTCCGTCACCGTGCGTCTGGCCGGCCCGCAGGCCTTCGCTGTATTCAAGAACGCGCTCGATGCGAACCCGCAGCTCAAGGTGGATGTCAGCACCACGCTCGACTACTTTAGCAAGCAGTCGGAACAGGTGAGCAAGGTGCTGCGCATCATCGGCATCACGGTCGGCGCGATCATGGCCATCGGTGCCATGTTCGGTGCGCTCAATACCATGTTTGCCGCCGTCGCGGCGCGCGCCCGGGAGATCGCAACCCTGCGGGCGATCGGGTTTTCCGGCTTGCCGGTGGTGGTGGCGGTGATGCTGGAGACCATGCTGCTGGCGCTGATCGGCGGCCTCATCGGCGCTCTGGCGGCCTACCTGATCTTCAATGGTTATGGCGCCTCGACCATGGCGGCGGGCTCGGTGGGCAAGCTCAGCTTCGAGCTGCGTGTGACGCCCGGGCTGCTCTGGACCGGCTTGCAATGGGCGCTGGCCATCGGCTTCATCGGTGGTTTGTTTCCGGCCATGCGCGCCGCTCGGGTGCAGGTGGCCACGGCACTGCGCGAGCTTTGAGCGTTGCGGGAAGTCGAAACGCCATGCCGACCAAGACCTTCAGCAACGGCCGCATCAGGAAGGCCGACTACGACGCCGCATCGCAACAGCTGGACCTGCATTGGGACAACCAGACCGTCCTGGCCTACAAGCAGGTTCCGCCAGAGGTCTATCGGCGGCTTTGCAGCGCCCCCAACCCGACCACCTACTGGGAGGACCGAATCGCCGAGGAGTATCCGAAGGGCGCTCCGATGAAGCCCAGTGCCGCTTCGGATGGAGCAAAGAAGCTCAGTGACCTGTTTGGCGGCGCTGACTGAGGGGTGCGAGGAGCGGGCCGGCTGCTTCGAGTTTGCGCAAGTCCAGGATCTCGATCGACCCCCGATTGCGGCGAATCGATCCCGCCTGTTCCAGTTCCTTTAGCGCAAGATTGACGGTCTGGCGCGACAACGACAACATCAGCCCGAGCTGTACCTGCGAGATGGAAACCACGCGGCTGGTACGGTCAGTCCAGGCGCCATAACCCTGGGCCATGCTCAGCAGTCGGCGTGCCAGCCGGGTCGTCGGTGGCAACAGAAAGATGTCCTCCATGGCAACGAAGACGGCACGCAGCTTTTGCGTCAGCAGGCGGCCAAAATGCCGCCAGTAGTCGGGTCGCTGGGCCAGCATCCGCTCCAGTGTGGGTTGTGTCACCCGGAGCAGTTTCGCATCCGACTCGGCCCAGGCATCATGGGTTCGCGCTTCGTGGTCAAACAAGGCAATCTCACCAAACCATTGCGCCGACTCCAGCATCGCCAGGATGGCTTCCCGGCCATCATCGGTGATGCCCGTGACCCGGACCACACCGGTCAGTACGCAGTAAATCCCGTCCGGCGCGTCGCCTCGCGCAAACAGGCGTTGGCCGGCGGCCAGGGTCCGGATTTGGGCGTTCTCCAGCAGCGCGTCGCGCATGGCCTGCGGCAGGGAGGCGAACCAGCCGCCCGGGACGGTCAGGGCGGTCGAATCGGACTTGGGATTGATTTGAGTTGACATGTTTACGTCTTGTGTCGGGCATCCGACATTGCGCTGCACCGGATTGGCGGATCATGGAGAGATTATCAAAGGAGACCCTTGCGCAGGCTGCCAATTGTCAGCCCGGCCACGGCGCAGCGTAGCACCGGGACACCCGGGGTCAACCGCAATCGCATCCCCGCATCATGGAAGGCAAGCAGACAGCGATGAAGAACACCATTCAATCCGACGTGCTGGTGATCGGCGGCGGCCTGGCCGGCCTGGTGACGGCCATCGAGTGCCTGCGCAGCGGCAAGAGCGTGACCCTGGTTGACCGCGATACGCCCGAGCGTCTGGGCGGCCTGGCCTTGTGGGCGTTCGGCGGCATGGCGCTGGTCGATACCCCGGTGCAGCGCCGCATGAAGCTCAAGGATTCACCGGAAATTGCGCTCCGCGACTGGCTGCGTTTTGGTGAACTGGGCGAACACGAGGTGCTGCCCCGCAAGTGGGCGTCCTACTATGTGGAACACTCGCGCGAACAGGTGTACGACTGGCTGATCGAGAGCGGACTCACCTTCCTGCCGGCGGTGAACTGGGTCGAGCGCGGCATGCAAGGCAATGGCAACACATTGCCGCGCTACCACATCGTGTGGGGTACTTCGCAGCGGCTGACGCGGCGCATGATCGAATTGATGCACCAGGCCAACACCGGCAATCGCTTGACGGTCCTGCACCAGCACGAAGTGCTGGCGTTGCAGTCGACCCATGGCGTGGTGGTGGGAGCCCATGCGATCAATCACGCGACCGGTCATGCGGTTCAGCTGGCGGCGCCGGCCGTGGTGCTGGCCATGGGAGGCCTCAATGGCAGCCTGGAAGAAACCCGCGCCAACTGGGTCAAGGGCCGCCCCCTGCCGGCCAGCATGCTCAACGGCGCCCACCCTTACGCCAACGGGAGACTGCATCACCTGGTGGCCGGGCTGGGCGGGCAGATCACCCAGGCTGGCGAAATGTGGAACTACGCCGCCGGGGTGCCCCATCCCAAGCCTCACTTTGAAGGCCACGGCTTGTCGCTTATTCCCTGCAAGTCGGCGCTCTGGCTGAACCACCGGGGGGAACGCATCGGGCCCGAGCCGCTGGTGGTCGGCTTTGACACGCACACACTGTGCCAGCGGGTTGCGGCGCTGGAGAAACCCTATGTCTGGCACTTGCTGAACTGGCGCATCGCGATCAAGGAGCTGGCCCTGTCGGGGGCCGAACACAACCAGCGCATTCGCGACCATCAGACCTTGATGTTCCTGAAGGAAACGCTGCTGGGCAATCACCGGTTGGTGAAACAGATGGTCTCCGAGAGCCGTCACTTTCTGCTGGACGATACGCTGGCCGGATTGGCCGCCAAGATGAACGCGCTGGCCGGAACCAACGATGTGCGCCCCGAGGTGTTGCAAAAAACGGCCGATGCGTTCGACGCCAACTTTGCTCTGGGTGACAAACTCTGCAACGACGAGCAGATCCGCCGCATCGAACACGCACGCCACTGGGGACCGGACAAGTTGCGCACCTGCAAGCCGGCACCGCTGCAAGCGCGGGGGGCCGGTCCGTTCATGGCGATCCAGACGCAACTCATTACGCGCAAAAGTCTGGGCGGCTTGCAGACCGATCTGCAAAGCCGGGTGCTCGATGCCAGAGGCCACGCTTTGGCAGGCCTGTACTGTGTCGGCGAGGCGGCCGGATTCGGCGGCGGCGGCGCTTGCGGAAAACGCTCTCTGGAAGGTACCTTCCTTCCCGGCTGTATCCTGACGGCACGCGCTGCCGCACGGTCCATCGTCGCCGGCCGTGGCTTGGCGCGCGCCTGACGGGGGGCACCTTGGCGAATCACTTTTTGGAGACCGCAGCATGAAAAGAACTGGCGCATGGCTGGCACGTTACGCCCTGGAGCAACTGGGCATCCGTTACACCTTTGGCATCCCGGGAGTGCACAACACCGAGCTTTATGACGAGCTCAACAACTCGGCCTTGATCACCCCCGTGCTGGTCAGCCACGAAGGTGGCGCCGCCTTCATGGCCGATGGCCTGAGCCGCCTGTCGAACTCGGTAGGCACCTTGGTGGTGGTGCCCGCGGCGGGCCTGACGCATGCGGCCAGTGGCATTGGTGAAGCCTTTCTCGACGGTGTGCCGATGCTGGTGATTTGCGGCGGCATTCGCACCGACATTGACTGGAATTTCCAGTTGCATGAAATGGATTTGCACCAGTTCATGAAGGGCATTACCAAAGCCACCTACAAGATCGAACACGCCAGGGAGGTGGTCTCCACGCTGTTTGAAGCCTACCGCGTGGCCACCACGGGGGAACCCGGCCCGGTATTCATCGAGTTGCCGATGAACGTGCAGATGTTTCCCGACGAGGTGGGCGAACTGCCGCGCTGGAGCACCCCGGCCCTGCCGGCAGCGGCGCCAGCGAGCCAGATAGAGGCGGCCGTGGCGCTGCTGAAAAACGCCCGGAAGCCGGGTTTCTTCGTCGGCTGGGGCGCGCGCGACTGTTCAATCGACTTAATGGCCATGGCCGACCACCTGCAGGCCCCGGTGGCCACCACCTTGCAAGGCTTCTCGGTGTTTCCGGCCAGCCACCCACTGCACGCGGGTTTTAGCTTCGGGCCGTCTGCCGTGCCGGCCGCGCGCCATGCTTTTGCCGATTGCGACGTACTGCTGGCCGTTGGCACCCGGTTTGGTGAAATTGCCTCCGGCAGCTTTGGTCTGACGGTGCCCGCGCAGTTGATTCACGTCGATATCTGCCCGCATGTGTTTAACGCCAACTACCCAGCACAGGTGGCGCTGGAAGGTGATGCCAGGGTGCTGCTGCCGCAGCTGTTGGCCGCCTTGCGCAAGGCCCAGCCGGCAGCGCGTGCCGACGGCGGCTTGGCCGGCCGCATTGCGGCCGACAAGAAGGCTTACCGCCAGACCTGGTACGACCACGACAGCCAAGGTCGCGTCAACCCGGCACGCTTTTTCGACGCCCTGCGCGCCGCCACACCGGCCGATGCCATAACGGTTGTGGATGATGGCAACCACACTTACCTGACCGCTGAACTGTGGCCCGTTCTGAGCGCCAAGTCGGGCATCCTGCCCAGCGATTTCAACGCCATGGGCTATTCCATTCCCGCCGCCATCGGTGCCAAGCTGGCGCGCCCCGACCTGGCGGTGAACTGCATCGTCGGCGACGGCTGTTTTCGCATGACCTGCATGGAAATCATCACCGCCACGCAGTACCAGTTGGGCCTGGTGTATTACGTGTTTTGCGATGGCGAGCTGTCGCAGATTTCGCAGGCGCAGGAGATCCCGTACAACCGCAAACCGTGTACCGTGCTGCACACCATCGCTATCGACGGCGTGGCGCGCGCGGTCGGTGCCGGCTACTTCAAGATTGACAGCGATGCCGACCTGAGCAGGCAAATTGCCGCGGCCAACGCCTTGGCCCAAAGGGGTCAGCCGGTGATCGTCGAAGTGAATATCGATTACAGCAAACGCACGGCGTTTACCGAAGGCGTGGTCAAGACCAACTTCCGGCGCTTTACGCTGCAGCAAAAAGCCCGTGCCCTGGGCCGTGCCGTGCTGCGCAAGGTAACGGGTTGAGCTTGGTGTGTGCGTGCCGGCGTCCACCGTTCAGCGCAGCACCCGTTCCACGACCCCGTCCAGGCGACGCCACGAAACATCGTCGACAACACCGCTCATGGCACCGGAGTCTGCGAGACAGCGGAGTTGCGGGAGGTACAGACGCGTCTGGACAACCAGTCGACGAGCGGTGCCATCATGCTCTCGACCGCGCTCGATCCGTGTCCCGCACGGGCTGCGACAAGCCTCCCCTTGTCGGTACTCCTCGCTGCGCCTAGCAGTTCGTCATTGCCTTTCGGATCGACCAGCGCGTCTGTGGCGCCCTGCACCAGCAGCACCGGCGCGTCGGTCACTGCGATGTTCGCGGCACAGCCAGCCATGACTTTCCTCTGAGCCAGAAGATAACGCATGCTGAAGTAGCGCACGACCAGAGGACCCCTTTGCATTGCCAAGGCCTGCGCGCGGTCAAGGTCGTTCTTCACGGCCGACGGCTTGCTGTTCATGTCGACGGTCAGCGCCGCAGGACGGAAAACGTAGTTCGCGCCGTAGACGAGATAATCCCCGAACGAAGGCCCCATTCCTTCGGAGTAGGTCAATTTGTATGCGGGATTCACCAGGATGACCCCGGCCAGTGCGCCCTTCGAGGTCGCTGCAACGTGAAGGGCAAACGCAGCCCCCGCGCTGTGCCCCAGCAGGAACAGCGGCTTGTCCGCGAAGCGCTCGCGCAGCAGGAGGAGAAACGCCTGGTAGTCGCCGAGGAAGAGCGCGTAGTCCTCGATGTCGCCGCGAGCGCCCGAGGAGTAGCCGGTGCCCCGCGGGTGCAGGATGGCGGTCGCAAACCCGGCCTGATGCAACGCCCTGGTGAAGTTGGGGTAGACAGGCGCGGAGGCGATCTCCGGACCGAGCACATACCAGACCACGGCGCGCGGCTGCGGGTCTCCCTCGATCAAGGTATACAGTTGCGCGCTGTCTGCGCCCGCCATGTAGACAGCCGAGGCTGGCGGGGCCACGGGTGGCTTTGTCATGCGGGGATACGAGGCCCATCGGGCACAGAGTTGCCTCACGGCCCGGCTGACCAGCGTGCCTTTCATGGAACACATTATTCTCGGGATAGGCGTCCCTACTGCGCCTTCTTCGCCACAATAAACACGCCCGTGTTTTTGCCGGGTTGCCATTGGTGGGCAATCGCAAAACCGGCTTCGGTCAAGCTGGTAATCAATTCCCTTGTGGTAAAGACCTTGAGCAAGGGCATCAAACCAAAAAATTTCCCCATGGGCGCAACAAACCTGAAATACTTCATCGTGTCTCCCAGGCACGCCGTGCTGGTGACGAAAATTCCTCCCGGTGTGAGCATTTTGTGAACCCTGGCGATGACCTCCTCCTTGCTGTCCAGCAGGTGCAAAATGCTGAGCCCCAACACGGCATCCAGGGTTTGATCGGGCGCGCTGAAGTCATCGATGGCCGAGCGCCTGAAAGTGACATTTTTGATATTTTCTGTGTCCGCTTTGCCTTGGGCGATTTCAATCATTTTCGACGAGATATCAATCGCCTGAATATGTTTCACAAAAGGCGCATGGGCAATGGCGGTCGACCCGGTTCCGCAGCCGAGCTCCAATACCTCCATGTCCGGCCGAAAATACTCGCGCGTGACCTGCAGTTTCTTTTGGTACGCCGCTTCATCGGCAATGGGTTGTTTCGAATAGCGCTCTGCGATGTTGTCCCAAAATTTGACTGACTGATCCATTGCCATCTCCGATGCAGCCGAACGAATTGAGCTAGCCGCCACTGGCATGGGGCAACCTGGTGAAGACGATGGCCGCATGAGCAATGTGTGCGGTAGCAAAGCCAATGGACAGGATGAGGTAGAACCACCAGCGGTAGGGTGACTGCCAATGAAGACGCTGCATTAGAAGAGCCATGCCAAGCAGCCAAACAAGCGGGGTGTAGGCAGGGGCGAGAAAGCCGACCGCCGACCGCGACCAGTGCGAATCTGGAGCGGCGATTAAGGGGAGCCAACTGAGGAAGTAGAGGGTCAGACCGATGCCAAAAACGGCGATACCCACTTTCTGTGACTTGGTGACCAACTGAAACGGTGCGAAGAATGGGAGCGCAAAGACGGCCATTCGAAGGGCGTTTTCTGTTGTAGATAGAAGATCGGGAATGTTGAACCAGAACACCTCTGGCGAGAAGGAATTCGGTAGCCGAGAGGAAAGTACCGCGTTCCAAAGCAGCACCGGAACAAGAAGCCAGCCGACGTTCTTCGCGTAACGGAGCAATTGTGGAGACATGGCGTGGCTTAACGCACGGCAAAGAAAGCAATGGCCGCGGTTTGTGACGGCGTAACGAGCCCGCCAACAAGCTGATTCTTGCCATCGCCCACCGGATAGGTCAAGGCAACGCCGGACGCCGTTTGATTTGGCAGCGCACAAGGGGCGGCGCCGAAAGTGAGCGAAATATTGAACACGTTTTTTCCACTGGGTCGAGCAGCTATTGTTCCCGTAAAAGAACATCCCAGCGACGAACTGCCGGTAACTGTTCCGGCCGCCTGAATATTGACGGTGGCGGTTTCTCCATCCAATAAGCCACCCGACCACCCGCCTGTTATCGACGCAATATCCGCCGCTGTGTTGTAGTTGTAGTTGGTGCTAACCGGCGTCGTCAAGTTCAGGCTTGCGGTGACGCCGTTTTCGTTTAGCGTTCCAATCAGGTTCGACCCGGAATAAGCCCCGCTGCCAGTTCCAGTTACAGGGGAAATACCCGGTGCATAAAAGTCTTTGAAGGAAATGGTGAAAGCGCCGTTGCTGGCGCTCGATGAGCCGGTGGCAACGCCCTGGACGGAAATGGCGCTGCCGGACGAAATGCCGTAAATATTCCAGAACGAGCCGTCCTCCAGGACCAAAGCGTTCAAGGTCTTGCCATTCGAACTTGTGCCTTGGTACGCGCCCTGGATGACCGGTGTGACGGCGGGCGTCGAACTGCCTCCGCCGCAACCCGAAAGACCAAGCAGCAGCCCTAGCGGCAAGGCAAAAATTGCGCGTAACTTGAACATGAGAATCCCTTTCTTCTGTTGCGGCAAAAAAGACGTTGCCGCGCCGCCCTAAGTTTGGCGCTCCGCTTGTGCGAGGGCTTGGCGTCAGCGCTCAGAGCTGGCCAGAAGGGCCTGAGAACTCATTGCATTCGATGTGACTGCCGCTCTACATGGCGTTTGCCGCCCGGTCCACCACGGAACTCGCGGCTTGTTGGTTGACCGACGCAACCTTCCAATCTGAAATTTTGGCCTCCCGGCGCGCGACGATCATGACCGGTTCCAGCGTCAGCAGAGTAGTCGGGCTTGGCGTCGCTTGGGCCGGCCCGGTGGCTGGCGCTGCTGCGCGTGCCGCCAGCTGCGCACTTTGTGCGCCGGAGCTGGCGACTTCGTTCATCTGCCACAACAACACACCCTGCAATCCGACGGCAATGGTCACGGCGGCCAGCAGCGACTTGGCTTTGCTGGCCTTCGACAGGGGGTTCGGCTTGGCGTTCATGATAAAGTCCTTTCGGCCAACGGTTCCGATAGCTTCTCGGTTTCATGAGGCGTATGTTCCGCCTACCGGGCCAGCCAAGTCCTTAAGCGGGCTGAAACCTTGCTGAAACCTTCTGAATCTCCAGCCGCTGGCGCCAATGCGGAGGTTCCAACATTGACGGCCACTCAACGCGCCGCGTCGAATGATCTTTATCGCTTCGGACGCTTTGTTCTGCAGCCCGCCGCGCAGCGCCTGCTGGTCGATGGCGCGGCGGTTAGCGTGGGGCCGCGTGCCTTCGATCTGCTGGTGGCGCTGGTGGAGCGCGCCGGGCAAGTCGTATCCAAGCTGGAGTTGCTGGATCTGGTCTGGCCGGGTCTGGTGGTTGAGGAAAACAATCTGCAGGTGCAGATTTCGACCTTGCGCAAAATCCTGGGACCCAGCGCGATAACGACGCTGGTCGGTCGAGGCTATCGCTTCACCTTGCCGATCGATTCCGGGGACCTGCCGCAAGAGTCATTGGCAGCGCTGGAAACGGGTTCCGCTACGCCGGAAGAAACACCGTCGATCGCGGTGCTCCCGTTCGTCAATTTGAGCGACGACGTGGCGAATGAATACTTTGCCGACGGCCTGTCGGAAGAGCTGATCAACGTCCTGTCGAAGATTCGCGGGCTGCGGGTTGTCTCCCGGACTTCCGCGTTCAGCTTCAAGGGCGCCAAGGTGGACATTCCGACGGTGGCGCGCAAGCTCAACGTGACGGCCGTCCTGGAAGGCAGTGTGCGCAAGGCCGGTTTGCATGTCCGCATCAATGCGCAATTGGTCCAGGTTGCAACGGATTCCTACCTTTGGTCGAAGAACTACGACCGTGAACTTGAGGACATCTTTGCCGTGCAGGATGACATTGCCCGTTCCGTGGTGATGGAATTGCGTGCCACCTTGATGGGCGAATCTTCCGATGCGCTGGCTGGCCGCGAGTTGGCGGCGGAAGTACGGGCCGCGGTGAAAGGGCGCAGCCGGAGCGCCGAAGCCTACCGGCTCTATCTGCAGGGCGCTTTCTTTATGAAACGCTACAACGCGGAGGATATGAGCAAGGCGATAGGGCACTTCAGGAGTGCGCTGGAGCATGATCCCGAGTTCGCTTTGGCCTGGGCCTCGCTCTCGTTTTGCTACATGCACCAGAGCGCCAACGCCTGGGCACCCATCGCCGAGGGTGCCCAGCGCGCCTGGGAAGCCGCCAGACGGGCATTGGAAGCCGGCCCCGAAGTGGCGGAAAGTCTTTGGGCCCAAAGCACCGTGCTGATGTACTACGACTGGAACTGGCAGGCGGCGGAAGCCGCCATTCAGCGTGCCCTGCACTTTGCGCCCGACGACTCCATATTGATTGTCGGTGCGGTCACCCTGATGCTGAACCTGGGTCGGCTGGAGGAGGCGGGCGCCTTGCTGAAGAGAGTCCTGGTACTGGACCCGTTGAACGTCGAGGCGCACATCACCGCGGGGCTGCAACTGACCATCAGCGGGCGTCTGGAGGAAGCGCGGAGCGCCTATCTTGCCGCGCTGGAACTCAGCCCGCAACACGTCAGACTGCATTACTGGCTGGCTCGTCTGCAATTGCTCCAGGGGCATGCGGAGGCTGCGCTGGCCGAGGTTGCCAAGGAAGAGCATGAGACCTTCCGCTGGCTTGGCTGGGTGCTGACGCAGCATGCGCGCGGACAAGCCGGGAAGTCAGAGGACGCGCTACAAAAGCTGATCGCCAAGTATGCCAAAGATGCCGCTTTTCAGATTGCCCAAGCGCATGCCTACCGGGGTGAGTCCGACCCGGCCTTCGAATGGCTGGAGCGGGCCTACCGGCAACGCGACGCCGGAATGGCATCGATGAAGATCGACGTGCTGCTGAAGAACCTGCACGGCGATCCGCGCTGGCAGCCCCTGCTCAACAGAGTGGGGCTTGGCAACTGAGGCAGACGCGCGATTGGCCGGCGATGACCTGGTTTGCGCTTTATCAAGTGCCAACGGCGTCTCGCCACTACACTGAATAGGCGCTGTGCATGGCACGATACGATCTGCCTGCGACGAATCATGAACCTGCCAACCGTAAGGAGTCGAACATGAAAATCAAAGCCGTTGTTTGCGCCATCGTGGCCCTGTCCATGGCCGTTGGCGGGTCCGTCTTCGCTCAAGCCAGTACCTACGAGACGCAAAGAGACGCCGACCTCAAGGAGCGGGCACAGCACCAGCGCCCGCAAGATCGCCGCGACGACCGGGCGCGCCAGCCGAACCAGTATCAAGGCCAGGACCGCGAGCGCAACGATCAGCGTCGCGACCGGCGTGGCAACGACCAGCGCTGGGACGAGCGCGGCGCCGGCCCGGACCACCAATTTCGCCGCGGCGACCGTTTGCCGCCCCAGTACCGGCATAGAAACTATGTGGTCGATGACTGGCACGGCCATGGCCTGAGCGCACCGCCGCGCGGTTACCACTGGGTTCAATCCGGCAGCGACTACCTTCTGGTGGCCATTGCCACCGGCATCATCCTGCAGTTGATCCTGAACAACTGACGACCGTGCCGCAGGCCCCTGCCGGGCCGGCGACCGGAACCCGCGCCGACTGACAATCCCACATCGGCGCCATGGACAAGTAGGCGGGGCTGGCGTCAGGCGCCGGCGGCGCCCGGCAATGGCTGGCCACCAGCAACCCTGCGACAGGCCTATTACACTACGTCCGATTCATTATTGCTGCTGCGCAAGCGCTGTCTTGGCAGCAGTATTTTCCGTGGCCAGGCGCCTGGCCCGGATTTGCCTCTTCGAAAGGTTCTCCATGGTTGCGTGGCAATATGTCATGAAGGGTTTTGCTTTTTCGGCGCGCCGGCGCGCCCTGTTGGCTGGCCCGGTTGCGGCAGCCTGGCTGGCGGCCTGCGGACCGGCGGCTACCCCACCGGCGCCCAGCGCGCCGCCGCCGGTCGAAGTCGGCGTTGTCACGGTCACGGCCACCACGGTGGGCCTGCTGACCGAACTGCCCGGCCGAACCGAGGCTTCCCGCGTGGCCCAGGTGCGGGCCCGGGTGGCGGGCATTTTGCAGCGCCAGTTGTTTCGCGAAGGCAGCGAGGTCAAAGCCGACCAGCCCCTGTTCCAGATCGACGCCGCGCCCTACAGCGCGGCGCTGGCCAGCGCCCAGGCCGCCCTGGCGCGCGCCCAGGCCAACCTGATGCAAGCACAGGCGCAAGCCGAGCGCTACAAGCCGCTGGTCGAAGCCAATGCCATCAGCCAGCAGGATTTCATAGTCGCCGTGGCGGCGCAAAAACAGGCCGAGGCCGATGTCGCGGCCGGCAAGGCGGCGGTGCAGACGGCGCAGATCAACCGGGGCTATGCGGCTGTCAATTCGCCCATAGCCGGGCGCATCGGCCGGGCCTTGGTGACCGAGGGCGCGCTGGTCGGGCAGGGCGAGGTCACGCCGCTGGCGCTGGTGCAGCAAATCGACCCCATGTACGTCAACGTCACGCAACCGGTGGCCGACGTGCTGCGCCTGCGCGCCGCGATCGCCAGCGGCCAGTTGAAGAGCGCCGGCGGCAAGGAGGCCGCCGCGGTGCGCATCGTGCTGGACGATGGCAGTGTCTACCCGCTGCCGGCCAGGCTGTTGTTCTCCGACCTGTCGGTCGACCCGAGCTCCGGGCAGATCAGCTTGCGCGCGGAAGTGCCCAATCCGAAGGGGGTCTTGCTGCCCGGCATGTACGTGCGGGCCCGGCTTGAACAGGCCGCCGCCAGCGCCGCCATGTTGTTGCCGCAGCAGGCGGTGGAACGCTCGTCGCAAGGCGACAGCGTCAAGGTGGTGGCGGCCGACGGCAGCGTCGGCAGCCGCGCCGTGAAAGTCAGTGCCGCCAAGGACGGTCAGTGGGTGGTGCTGGAGGGGCTCAAGGCCGGCGAACAGGTGGTGGTCGACGGCTTCCAGAAGTTGCAGGGCAAGGCGCGCGCCAAGCCGGTGCCGTGGACAGCGGCTGGTCCCGCGTCCGCGCCGGCCTCGGCAGCGGCTTCCGCAGCTCGATCGTAAGGGGCGCGGCATGGCCCAATTTTTTATCGACCGGCCCATTTTTGCCTGGGTCATCGCACTCTTTATCGTGATGCTGGGTGGGGTCTCCATCACGCAATTGCCGGTGGCGCAGTTCCCCTCGGTGGCGCCACCGTCCATCATCGTCTCGGCCGCCTACCCCGGTGCCTCGGCGCAAACCCTGGAAGACAGCGTGCTGAGCGTCATTGAGCGCGAGATGAACGGCTCGCCCGGGCTGATCTACGTCGAATCGGTGGCGCAGGCCGACGGTTCCGGCTCCATCACCCTGAGCTTCGAGCCCGGCACCAGCCCCGACCTGGCGCAGGTCGACGTGCAAAACCGGCTCAGCCGCGCCGCGCCGCGCCTGCCGCAAGCGGTGACGCAACAAGGCGTGCGGGTCGACAAGGCGCGCAGCAATTTCCTGCTGTTCACCATTCTCTCCAGCAGCGACCCGGCGCTGGACCCGGTGGCGCTGGGCGACTATGCCGCGCGCAACGTGCTGCCCGAGATCCAGCGCATCCCCGGCGTCGGCCAGGCGCAACTGTTCGGCACCGAGCGCGCCATGCGCGTCTGGATCGACCCGGCCAAGCTGGTCGGCTACCGCTTGTCCTCGAACGATGTGATTGCGGCCATTGGAGCGCAGAACGCGCAAGTGGCCTCCGGCACCATCGGCGACCTGCCCAACGTGCCGGGGCAGTCCATCTTCGCCACCGTCATCGTCAAGGGCCAGTTGACTTCGTCGCAGCAGTTCGAGAACGTGGTGCTGCGCGCCAACGCCGACGGCTCCACGGTGCGGCTGAAAGATGTGGCACGGGTGGAACTGGGCGCCCAGTCCTACAGCACGCAGTCGCGCCTGAACGGCAAGGCCTCCACCGGCATCGGCGTGCAACTGTCGCCGACCGGCAACGCGGTGGCCACGGCCAAGGCGGTCAAGAAGCGCCTGCAGGAACTGTCGCCTTATTTCCCGCCGGGCGTGACGGCGGTCATCCCGTTCGACAGTTCGCGCTTTGTCGAGATCTCGATCCGCCAGGTGATTGAAACCCTGATCGAAGCGGTGATACTGGTGTTCCTGGTGATGTACCTGTTCCTGCAGGACTTCCGCTACACCCTGATCCCGACGCTGGTGGTGCCGATCGCGCTGATGGGCACCTTCGCGGTGCTGCAGACGCTGGGCTTCTCGATCAATGTGCTGACCATGTTCGGCATGGTGCTGGTGATCGGCATCGTGGTCGACGACGCCATCGTGGTGGTGGAAAACGTCGAGCGCATCATGAGCACCGAGGGCTTGTCGCCGCTGGCCGCCACGCGCAAGGCGATGGGTCAGATTTCCAGCGCCATCATCGGCGTCACGGTGGTGCTGGTGTCGGTGTTCGTGCCGCTGGCCTTCTTCAGCGGCTCGGTCGGCAACATCTACCGCCAGTTCTCGGTGGTGATGCTGAGCTCGATCCTGTTCTCGGCCTTCATGGCGCTGTCGTTCACGCCGGCGCTGTGCGCCACGCTGCTCAAACCGGTGGAGGCCGGCCACCACCATGCCAAGAGCGGCTTCTTCGGCTGGTTCAACCGCGGCTTCTCACGCACTGCCAAGGGTTATGAAAACTGGGTCGCGCGGCTGCTGAAAAAAACCGGGCGCTTCCTGATCCTCTACGTCGCCATCATCGCCGCGGTGATCCTGCTGCTGGGCCGGCTGCCCACGTCGTTCCTGCCCAATGAAGACCAGGGCATCATGCTGGTCAATGTCCAGTTGCCGCCCGGCGCCACCGTGAACCGCACCGGCGGCGTCATGAACCGGGTGGAAGAATTCATGCTCAAGCAGCCCGAAATCGAGAGCATGGTCAGCATCCTGGGCTTCAGTTTTGCCGGCAGCGGCCAGAACACCGGTCTGGCTTTCATCACCCTCAAGGACTGGCATGACCGCGCCGGAGCCGGGCAGTCGGCGCAGGGCCTGGTGGGTCGCGCCTTTGGCGCGCTGTCGCGGATTCGCGACGCCATCATCTTCCCGGTCAGTCCGCCGCCGATCCCCGAGCTGGGCCGCGCCAACGGTTTCGCCCTGCGCCTACAGGACCGCGGCGGCAACGGCCATGCCGCGCTGGTGGCGGCGCGCAACCAGTTGCTGGGTCTGGCGGCGCAAAGCAAGGTGCTGACGGCAGTGCGCCCGGACGGTCTGGAAGACGCCTCGCAACTGCAACTCAACATCGACCGCGACAAGGCCAGCGCTCTGGGTGTCAGTTTCAGCGCCATCAATACCTCGCTCTCGACCGCGCTAGGCTCCTCCTACGTCAACGACTTCCCGAATGCCGGTCGGGTGCAACGCGTGGTGGTGCAGGCCGACGCGCCGTCCCGCATGCAGCCGGAGGATCTGCTGAAAATCAACGCGATGAATGCCGCAGGCCAGCCGGTGCCGTTGTCGGCCTTTGCCAGCACGCAGTGGGTCACCGGTGCCATGCAGACCATCCGCTACAACGGTTACCCGACCATGCGCATCGCCGGCGAGCCGGCACCGGGCAACAGCACCGGCGCGGCGATGGCCGAGATGGAACGGCTGGCGGGCCAGTTGCCGCCCGGTTTCGCGTATGAGTGGACCGGCCAGTCGCGCGAGGAGAAACTCTCCGGCTCCACCGCCATCATCCTGTTTGCCTTCTCGCTGCTGGCGGTGTTCCTGTGCCTGGCGGCGCTCTACGAGAGCTGGTCGATCCCGTTCGCCGTGATTCTGGTGGTGCCGCTGGGCGTGCTGGGCGTGACACTGGCGACCAGCTTGCGCGGGCTGGAAAACGACGTCTACTTCAAGGTCGGTCTGATCACCATCATCGGCCTGTCGGCGAAAAACGCGGTCTTGATCATCGAATTTGCGAAAGACCTGCATGCGCAGGGCCGCAGCCTGGTGGATGCGGTACTGGAGGCGGCGCACATGCGTTTTCGGCCGATCCTGATGACCTCCATGGCCTTCATCCTGGGCGTGTTGCCGCTGGTGGTGGCGTCGGGCGCCGGTTCCGCCAGCCAGCATGCCATCGGCACCGGCGTCATGGGCGGCATGATCTCCGCCACCTCGCTGTCGGTCTTTTTCGTACCCCTGTTCTTCGTCGTGGTGCGGCGCATGTTCAAGGGCAGCGAACGCCAGCGTCGCAAATACGCCCACGAAAGCAATGACGACACGCCGGCGCTGCCGGCCGCGACGGAGGCCAAGCCATGAGCCAGCGCATGTCTCACACCGGAACCTTCCGGCCGCGCCAAGCGGGCGCTTTGCTGCTGGCCTTGACACTGGGCGGCTGTGGTTCCATGGCGCCGACCCTGGAGCGGCCGGCGCCGCCGGTGGCAGCCAGCTTCCCGGGTGTCGTCACGGCCGCGCCGGACCCGGCAGCGGCGTCGTCTGTCGAGTGGCAGAAATTCTTTGCCGATGCCCGCCTCAAAAAACTGATTGCGCTGGCGCTGCAAAACAACCGCGACCTGCGCCTGGCGCTGCTCAACATCGAGCAGGCGCGCGCGCAGTTCGACCTGCGGCGCGCCGACCAGTGGCCCACCGTCAACGCCGGAGTCAGCGGCTCGCGCCTGCCGACAGCGGCCGGCGGCATCGCCAGCAGCTACAGCGCCGGCGTGCTGGTCACGGCCTATGAAGTGGATCTGTTCGGGCGCGTGCGCAGCCTGACCGATGCCGCCCTGGCGCAGTACCTGGCGACCGAGGAAGCGCGCAAGGCGGTGCAGATCAGCTTGCTGGCGGCCGTTGCCAACGGCTACTTTGCGCTGCAGGGCGACGAAGAACTGCTGCGCGTGACGAAGCAGACGCTGCTTACGCGCGAGGATTCCTACCGCCTGATCAAACTGCGTTTTGACAATGGCGCGAGTTCGCAGATCGACCTGCGCCAAGCCCAGTCGCTGCTGGAATCGGCGCGCGTCACGCTGGCGCAGGCAACGCGTCAACGTGCGCTCGACGAGAACGCGCTGGTGCTGTTGCTGGGGCAGTCCTTGCCCAATGAATTGCCGCCGGGACTGCCGATCACGGTGGCCGCCGGCATGCCGGAACTGCCCATCGGCCTGCCGTCCCAGGTGCTGGTGCGCCGCCCCGACGTGCGCCAGGCCGAGCAGCAGCTGATTGCCGCCAACGCCAGCATCGGCGCCGCGCGCGCCGCCTTCTTCCCCCGGATCACGCTGACCGGCAGCCTGGGTGGCGCCAGCAGCGAGCTTAGCGCCTTGTTCAGCAATGGTCTGGCCTGGAGTTTTGCGCCGCAGTTGCTGCAACCGATCTTCGACGCCGGCCGCAATCAGGCCAACCTGAAGCTCTCCGAGGTCAATCGCGACATCGCCGTGGCGCAATATGAGCGTGCCATCCAGTCGGCGTTCCGGGAAGTTGCCGATGCCCTGGCGGGCCGCGCCACGCTGGGCGAGCAATTGCGCGCCCAGCAGGCCCAGTTGCTGGCCGAGCAGGACCGCTACCGGCTGGCCGAGCTGCGCTACCGCAACGGCGCTGCCAGCTATCTGGACGTGCTGGATGCCCAGCGCTCCTTGTTCAGCGCGCAGCAGGCTCAGGTGCAGACGCAAACCCAGTACCTGCAAAACCAGGTCACGCTGTACCGCGTGCTGGGCGGCGGCTGGACGGACGGCGGCGCGGCACCTTAAGCCACGCCAAAGGCTGCCGTTATACTCTCGCCCGGGTCAACAGTTCACCCAGGCGTTGCCGGAGCCCTGTGCTCACGCTAAACCTGCCTACCTTCGCAAGCACTTGACATGTTCTGTGTACCTACGCTGCAAGCGGCAACCCCAGCACTCATCCTTGAGCCCAAGGCACATGAGGAATGTTGATGACACGATTGCTTGTTCCCTTGGCCACGCCCGACGTATC
This sequence comes from Rhodoferax sp., assembly GCF_028714215.1. Taxonomy (GTDB): domain Bacteria; phylum Pseudomonadota; class Gammaproteobacteria; order Burkholderiales; family Burkholderiaceae_C; genus Rhodoferax. The sequence continues at coordinate 162,552 of NZ_JAQTMS010000004.1, forward strand.
GGCGTTTGGCAAAACCCTGAAGAACCTTCTGGACCAGCGCCATGCGGCCGGCAAGGCGCCGCCCTCGCACGTTGAGTTGCTCAACCTGCTGGCACGCGCGGTCGGTCTGCGCAACTTCGCCACCCTGAAAAAGACGGCGTTGGCGGCACCGGCGGCGGCCGTCCCGGGCGATGTGCCGGTGGCGGCGCAGAAAGGCGATGCGCTGGACTTGTCCACCCTGTCAACGACGGCGCGCAAAGCCTTGCTGCAATTCGACGCCGCCGGCCGGCTGGTTCGCTTGCCCAACAAGCTCTCGGTGCAGCAAATGACCATGTGGGCCTTGTGGACACAGTTTGTCGCCCACCGGCGCTACACCGAGAAGGAAGTCAACGCCATCAGCAACGCTTTTCACACTTTTGGTGACCAGGCCACCTTGCGCCGCGAGCTGGTCAACATGAAGCTGTTAGGCCGCAAGAGCGATTGCAGCGAATACTGGAAGGAGCCGCAGCGCCCCGCGCCAGAGGTGCAGGCCTTCCTGCGGGCCTGGCGCGCCGGACTGCGCTAGGGCCTAAACCGCTTCGCGTACCCAGTCCTGGCTGACTTTCCACAGCTCGGCGGCCAGGGCCGGGTCCTGCGCCAGCTTGCTGGGCACTTTGACACGGCAGGCGTCGTAGTAAAGCCCGCTCTCGGCAGCGAGGCTGTCGCTGTTGGCGCAGTGGAGCGTGGTGGCGGCGCCTTGTTCCGGCGAGAGCATGAATAGTTTGATGACAGTGCGCAGCGGCCACGGCACGCTGCGCCAGACATCCGACGCCACCACCCCGGGATGCAGCGAATAGGTCGTCACGCCGCTGCCCTGGAGCCGGCGCGCTAGCTCGGCGCTGAACAGGATGTTGGCCAGCTTGGAGACGCCGTACTCGGCAATGGCGGAAGCGGTCCTGGTCGGCTGGCGCAGCGCTTGCCAGTCAATACCCGGCGCCTGGCGGTGCGCCCGGCTGGCCACCGTGACGATGCGTGCCGGGGCCGAGCTTTGGATACGCTCCAGCAGCAATTTTGTGAGCAAAAAATGACCCAGATGATTGACGCCGAAGGCCAACTCGAAACCGTCCTGGGTCAGGCCTTTGGCGCCGGCCAGACCGGCGTTGTTGATCAACAGGTGCAGCGGCAGGCCGCGCGCCAGAAAAGTCTGGGCGCAGCGCCGGATCGACTCGAAGCGGGTCAGGTCCAGCGCCAGCCATTCGACTTTGGCGCCCGGCGCCACGGCGCGGACCTCGTCCAGCAGCGGCTGCGTGCGCTCTTTCGAGCGGCAGGCGACGAAGACGTGCACGCCTTGTTTGGCCAGCTCACGTGCGGTGACGCGCCCGATGCCGGTGTTGGCGCCGGTAATCAGTGCCACGCGCTGCCCTTTTGCCGGGTCCTGGATCTTTGCCATGAAGGCTGCCTTTTCTGCGTTCAAACCGTCATGTTACCGATCCGGCAATGCCCTTGCCGGCGCCGGTTGACCGGCAGCTTGCTACTCAGCAGCCATCACCCGCAGCACCTGCTGCCCATAAGCTTCCAGCTTTTTCGCACCGATGCCGCTGATGCCTTGCAGGTCGTCCAGCGACTGCGGCGCGCGCTGGGCGATGGCCGCCAGCGTGGCGTCGTGAAAAATCACATAGGCCGGCAGGTTGTGTTCTTTCGCGACCTCGGCGCGCCAGGCTTTCAGCGCCAGGTAGCGCTCCTGCGCCGGAAGATCCAGCGCGGCCGGCAGCTTGACCGCAGCGCTGGTGCCGGCGCGTTTGGCTTTGCGCGCGGCGGGGGTCGAGACCGATTGGCGCAACTGCACCGCCACCTCGCCCTTGAGTACGGCGCGCGAGGCATCGGTCAGTTGCAAGGTGTTGAAGGCCTGGGCATCGACCGTGACGGCGCCGATGGCGATCAACTGGCGCAGCACGCCGCGCAACTGCTGTTCGCTGAAATCCGCGCCAAGACCGAAAGTGCTGAGGCTCTGATGGCCACGCTGCAAAATCTTCTCGGTGTTTTTGCCGCGCAGAATATCGCTGATGTGAACCGCGCCATAACTGATGCCGTCCCTCTGCTGCACCCGGTAGATGGTGCTGAGCAGCTTGCGCGCCGCATCGGTGCCGTCCCACACCGCCGGCGGGCTGAAGCAGTTATCACAGTTTCCGCAAGGCCGACTGGCTTCGCCAAAATAGGCCAGCAGACGCACCCGGCGGCAATCGGTGGCCTCACTCAGGCCCAGCAAGGCGTCGAGCTTGCCGCGCAAGCCCTGTTTGAATGCTTCCTCGGCCGGGCTCTCGTCGATCATGCGGCGCTGGTTCACCACGTCTTGCAGGCCGTAGCACATCCAGGCGTCGGCCGGCTCGCCGTCGCGCCCGGCACGGCCGGTCTCCTGGTAATAGCCCTCGATGTTTTTCGGCATGTCCAGGTGCGCCACAAAACGCACGTCGGGCTTGTCTATGCCCATGCCGAAAGCGATGGTGGCGACCATCACGATGCCCTCGCTGCGCAGAAACTGGTCCTGATTGGCTTGCCGGACCTTGTTGTCGAGGCCGGCGTGGTAGGGCAGGGCGGCAATGCCCTCATCGCACAGCAGATTGGCCACTTCCTCCACCCGCTTGCGCGACTGGCAGTAGACGATGCCGGCGTCGCCCAGGTGCTCGCCGGAAATGAAGCGCAGCAATTGCTGCGTGGCGTCGCGCTTTTCGACGATGGTGTAGCTGATGTTGGGCCGGTCAAAGCTGCTGACAAACTGGCGTGCGTCTTGCAACTGCAGGCGCTCCAGGATGTCGGCGCGGGTCAGGGTGTCGGCGGTGGCGGTCAGCGCCATCCGCGGCACGCTGGCGTAGCGCTCATGCAAGACCGTGAGGGCCCGGTATTCGGGCCGGAAGTCGTGGCCCCACTGGCTGACGCAATGCGCCTCGTCGATGGCGAACAGGCTCAATTGCCCGCGCTGGTGCAGGGAGTCGAGCTGCGCCAGAAAACGCGGCGTGGTGACCCGCTCGGGCGCCGCGTAGAGCAAGGTCAGGTCGCCGCGCAGCAGACGCTGTTCCACCTGGTAGGCCTCGTCGCCGCTCAGGGTGGAGTTGAGAAAAGCGGCACTGACGCCGGCTTCCAGCAAAGCCCCCACCTGGTCGTGCATCAAGGCGATCAGCGGCGAAATCACCAGCGTGATGCCCAGGCCCCGGCGCTGGCGCGCAATGGCCGGAATCTGGTAACACAGCGATTTGCCGCCGCCGGTGGGCATCAGCACCAGTGCATCGCCGCCGGCCACCGTGTGCTCGATGATCGATTGCTGCGGCCCACGGAACTCACGGTAACCAAAGATTTCCTGAAGAATGTGCTGGATAGACAAAATCTGCTGTTCTAAATTGAGGGGCAACTGCTGCCTGAATACCCCGGCGGCAAAACCCCAATTGTCCCATCCGGCGGCGCCCGCAGGTCCGGCTTTCTACAATACGGTCCATGGTGCGTCGTGAAGCGAAGGAACAATTGATCCCCGATGGGGGAGGGTGTACCTTGGCCAGCTGCGCCACTCCAACGGGTGAAAGTCCCGTCTCGCAAAGCGTCGGTGCGGCGAGTAGCAGACC
>NZ_JAQTMS010000005.1 GCF_028714215.1 Rhodoferax sp.
TAATGCTGCGAGCCGACAGACCACTGGTAAGCCGTGTGCGGGAAATCCGCATGCACGGTTTGAAAGGGGGCGTTGGCTCTCTAACCGGCCTTCGGGCCTTTTTGCGAGCCAACGTCTACCAATGACATTCCTTGATATGCTGCGCGCCGCCGAGCGCCACAACGGCTCCCTGCTGTGCGTCGGGCTGGACCCCGATCCGGCCAAATTTCCGGCCCGGCTGCGGGGCGACAGCAGCCGGATTTACGATTTTTGCGCCGCCGTGGTGGACGCCACTGCGGACCTGGTCATCGCCTTCAAGCCGCAAATCGCCTACTTTGCCGCGCACCGCGCCGAAGACCAGCTGGAGCGTTTGATGGCCCACATGCGCCGCGTCGCGCCCCAGGTGCCTATCATCCTGGACGCCAAGCGCGGCGACATCGGCAGCACCGCCGAGCAATACGCCATGGAGGCTTTCGAGCGCTACGGCGCGGACGCCGTGACGCTGTCGCCGTTCATGGGTTTTGATTCGCTGCAGCCTTACCTCAAGTACCACGGCAAGGGCGCCTTCCTGTTGTGCCGCACCTCCAATCCCGGCGGTGACGACTTGCAGTCGCAGCGGCTCGCCAGCGTGGCCGGCGCACCCCTGTTGTACGAGCACGTGGCACGGCTGGCGCAAGGCCCCTGGAATCTGAATGGCCAGTTGGGACTGGTGGTGGGCGCCACCTACCCGGCCGAGATTGAACGGGTGAGGGTTGTCGCCCCGACCCTGCCCTTGCTGATCCCGGGCGTCGGCGCCCAAGGCGGCGACGCCCAGGCCACCGTCAAGGCCGGCTGGCGCGCACTCAAGGGCGAAACCCTGGCGCCCATCGTCGTCAACTCGTCGCGCGCCATTCTGTACGCCTCATCGGGCGACGATTTTGCACCGGCGGCACGCCTGGAGGCCGTCAAGACTCGCGATCTGCTGCGGGCGGCCCAGCAGGCGGCGCTGGGCCAGCTGGACTAGGTCGCGGCGGTGACTCCCTGAGTCCCGTGGCCGGGTAAATCCGTATGACAAGAAGGTGATTTGAGCCGACAGTCAAGAGCCGCGCCATTTGCAGGCTCAAGAGAAGGACTCACCATGCCAGAACCCAAGCTGATCCTCGACTATGTCTACGAGCACGAGGCCGACCACCCGGACAAGATCTTCCTGACGCAGCCGGTCGGCCACGGCCAGGTGCTGGATTACAGCTGGGCCCAGACGCTGGACCAGGCGCGGCGCATGGCGGCGCATCTGCGCAGCCGCGGCTTTGAGCCGGGCGCGCGCATTGCCATCCTGTCGAAGAACTGCGCGCACTTTTTCATGGCCGAGCTGGCGATCTGGATGGCCGGCGGCACCACGGTGGCGATCTTTCCGACCGAAAATGCCGAAACGGTGCGCTTCGTGCTGGAACACAGCGAGGCCAGCCTGCTGTTTGTCGGCAAGCTCGACGTCTGGCCGCAGCAGGTCAGCGGCGTGCCCGCCGGCTTGCCTTGCATCGCCTTGCCGCTGGCGCCGGCCACCGACTTCGAAACCTGGGATGCCATTGTGGCCCGCACCGAGCCGCTCACGGGCCGTCCGCAACGCAAGGCGGACGAACTGGCGATGCTGATCTACACCTCGGGTTCGACCGGGCGGCCCAAGGGCGCCATGATCAGTTTCGGCGCCATCAGCCGCGCCGCCGAAGGCATGGCGCAACATATCCGCAACAGCGTCGGCGGCGTCATCGAGGGCCGCACCCTGTCCTACCTGCCGCTGGCGCACAGCTACGAGCGCTCCTGGGTCGAGGCGTCGTCGCTGGTGGACGGCAGCAACCACGTGTTCTTTGCCGAGTCGCTGGACACCTTCCTGGCCGACCTGAACCGGGCCCGCCCGACCACCTTCGCCTCGGTGCCCCGACTCTGGCTCAAGTTCCAGCAAGGCGTCTTCGCCAAGATGCCACCGAAAAAGCTCGATCGCTTGCTGGCCATCCCGATCCTCGGCCGCATCGTTGCGCGCAAGGTGCTCAAGGGCCTGGGGCTCGATCAGGTGCTGCTGGCCGGCAGCGGCTCGGCACCGATCCCGGCCGACCTGATCGCCTGGTACCAGCGGCTCGGGTTGAACCTGCTGGAGGGCTACGGCATGACCGAGGACAACTCCTACTCCTGCGTATCCAGCAAGCAGTTCAACGCGCCGGGTTATGTCGGCGTGCCCTTGCCGGGCGTGCAATTGCGCATCAGCCCGGAAGGCGAGATCCTGATCAAGTCGCCGGGACAGTTCAGCGGCTACTACAAGCAGCCGGAACTGACGGCGGCCTCCTTCACCGAGGACGGTTTTTTCCGCACCGGCGACCTGGGCGAGCAGAGGGCCGACGGCTTGCTCAAGATCACCGGCCGCGCCAAGGAGTTGTTCAAGACCGCCAAGGGCAAGTATGTGGCACCGGCGCCGATCGAGAACCTGCTCAACGCGCACCCGCTGATCGAACTGTCCCTGGTCTCCGGCGTCGGCCAGGTGTCGGCCTATGGCATGGTGGTGCTGGCGGAACAGATCCGGCCGAAACTGGTGAACCCGCAGCTCCGCTCCGACGTGGAGCGGCAACTGGGCCAACTGCTGAAGGACGTCAACCAGCAATTGGCCGAGTACGAACACTTGCGCATGCTGGTGGTGGTGTCCGACCCCTGGTCGATCGAAAACGGCAGTCTGACGCCCACCATGAAGATCCGGCGCAGTCGCATCGAAGCCGCCGTCGCGCCGCAGATCGAAGCCTGGTACGCCAGCAGCGGCGTGGTTCACTGGGCCTGACGGAAACATCACCTCATGCCAACTGAAAAAACCTCACGCCACGGTGGCGACCGCGTCGCCGAGGCGCTGCAAGCGCACGGTGTGCGCGCCATCTTCACCCTCTGCGGCGGCCACATTTCACCGATCCTGAGTGCCTCCAAGGCGCGCGGTATCCGCATCGTCGACGTGCGCGACGAAGCCACTGCCGTCTTTGCCGCCGATGCCAGTGCGCGGCTGCTGGGTCTGCCGGGTGTGGCGGCGGTCACCGCCGGTCCCGGCATCAGCAACACCATCACCGCGCTGAAAAATGCGCAGCTGGCGCAGTCGCCGGTGATCCTGATCGGCGGCGCGGCCCCCACCGCGCTGCAGGGGCGTGGCGCGCTGCAAGACATAGACCAGCGCCCGCTGGTGGCGCCGCACGTCAAGTTGTTCAAGAAAATCACCCGCGTCTGCGATCTCGGTCCGGCTGTCGATGAAGCCTTCGCGGTGGCGCAGGCGGGCGTGCCGGGGCCGGTGTTCATCGAATGCCCGGTCGATCTGCTGTACGACGAAGTGTCAATCCGCCAGTGGTACGCCGACGCCGCCGGCAAGGGCAGGTCGCTGCCGGACCGGCTGCTGCGCTTCTACTTGAACCGCCACGTCAAAAAGATGTTTCACGGTAGTCACGAACATGCCGCGCCCCAGGTGCGGGCGGTGGCGGCGCCGCGCGCCAGCGACGCCAGCCTGCAGGCGGCATTGGCGGCCCTGGCCAAGGCCCAGCGGCCGCTGCTGGTGATCGGCAGCCAGGCACTGGTACTCTCCGCCGAGGCGCAGCACCTGGCACAGGCGGTCGCCAAACTGGGTGTGCCGGTTTACTTGTCGGGCATGGCGCGCGGCCTGCTGGGGCGCCAGCACCCGCTGCAAATGCGTCATCAGCGTCGCCAGGCGCTGCGCGAGGCCGATTGCGTGCTGCTGGCCGGCGTGCCCTGCGATTTCCGGCTCGACTACGGCAAGCATGTGCGGCGCAATGCGACGCTGATTGCCGCCAACCGCAGCGTCAAGGACGCGCGCCTGAACCGCAAACCCGACATCGCGGCGATTGGCGACGCCGGTCTGTTCCTGCAGGCCTTGGCGCAAGCCCAACCGGCCGGCGGCAGCGCGAATTCGCGCCTGGCCCCCTGGGTCGCGCAACTGCGTGGGCGCGACGCGCAGCGCGAGCTGGAGATCGACCAGCAGGCCCGGGCCACCGGCGAATTCGTCAACCCGATTGCCCTCTTTCGTGCGCTGGAGCAGGAAGCCGGCGAGAACGCCGTGCTGGTGGCCGACGGTGGCGATTTTGTCGCCACGGCCTCGTATGTGCTGCACCCGCGCGCGCCGCTCAGCTGGCTGGACCCGGGTGCTTTTGGCACCCTGGGCGTCGGTGCCGGTTTTGCCCTGGGCGCCGCGCTGGCCTGCCCCGCCAGCGAAGTCTGGATCATCTTCGGCGACGGCGCTTGCGGCTACGGTCTGGTCGAGTTCGACACCTTTGTTCGCCACGGCATCCCGGTGATCGCGCTGGTCGGCAATGACGCCGGCTGGACCCAGATCGCGCGCGAGCAGGTCAAGATGCTGCACGACGACGTCGCCACCGTGCTGGCCCGCACCAACTACCATGAGGTGGCTGCCGGCTTCGGCGCCGAAGGCATCCTGGTGCGGCACATGGACCAAGTTCCGGCCGCCCTGGCGCGTGCCCGGGCGCTGGCCCACAGCGGCAAGCCGGTGCTGGTCAACGTCTGGCTCGACAAGACCGAGTTTCGCGAGGGTTCGTTGTCGATGTAGGGCGGTTGCACGCCGGCCGGTAACAGATTGCAAGAGCGCAGGTCGGGAGCGACGGGCTCGCTTAGACTCGGGCGGCGCGTCTCTTTGTTTTCCCCCTTGCTACCGAGCGATTGCCATGGCCCAAGACCAGATGACAGGGGTGTCCGCACCCGACACCTTTGAGCAGACCTTGCCGGGTCTGGCGACCACTTCACCGGCACCCGTGCTGGCCGCCGCTCTCGCCAGCGCGGCACTGGCGGCCTGCGGCGGCGGTTCGGGGGCTGGCGGCGCGGCGCCGGCGATTCCTCCGGCTGCCGATCCCGGCACCCCGGCCTATAACCCCGCCATGCCCGCCAGCGATGAGGAAGCGGCGCGTTTTCTGCTGCAGGCGCAGTTTTCCGCCAGCGATGCCGACATCGCTTCGGTGCGGGCGCTGGGCTACGCCGCCTGGTTGGATCGTCAGGCGGCACTGCCGCTAGGCCCCAGCGGCTGGGACTGGCTCAATAGCAAGGGCTACGGCGATGTTTTGAACAGCGCCAAGTATTACGACAGCAGCTACCAGGCCGACTACATGATCTGGAACCAGCTCATGACGGCACCCGACACCTTGCGCAAACGCCTGGCGCTGGCTTTGTCGGAGTATTTTGTGGTGTCGCTCACGGGGCTCAATTTCAACTGGCGCAGTCACGCCATGGCGCACTACTGGGACACCTTGGCGACCCATGCCCTGGGCAACTTCCGCGACCTGCTGGAGGCGGTGACGCTGCATCCCGCCATGGGCGTTTATCTCAGCACCAGAGGTAACAAAAAAGAAGACGCCAGCGGGCGCCAGCCGGATGAAAACTATGCGCGCGAGGTGATGCAGCTTTTCACCATCGGGCTGGTGCAACTCAACATCGACGGCACGCCCAAGCTCGACGCCGACGGCAACAAGCAAGCCACTTATGGCGCCAGCGATGTCAGCAATCTGGCGCGCGTTTTTACCGGCTATGACTTCGACCAGAGCCAGAACGTCAACACCCAGATTGCGCAGACCGGCGGCGGCAGCCGCACGGTTGGCAACACCGCTTTTGCCCGTCTGCTCATGCTGCTGACGGCCAGCAACCACTCGACCCTGGCCGCCACTTTTTTGGGCACCACCATTGCCGCCAATACAGCCGGCGCGCCGGCGCTCAAGACGGCGCTCGATACCTTGTTCAACCACCCCAATGTGGCACCTTTCTTTTCCCGCCAGATGATCCAGCGTCTGGTCACCAGCAACCCGAGCCCGGCCTACGTGGCGCGGGTGGCGGCGGTCTTCAACAACAACGGCAGCGGTGTGCGGGGCGACCTGGCGCGCGTTGTTACGGCGATTTTGCTGGACGAGGAAGCGCGTGCGACTGCCGGTTTGAGGCAGTCCGAATACGGCAAGCTGCGCGAGCCGATGTTGCGCCTGGTGCAATGGGCGCGCACTTTTGGCGCCAGCTCCAGCAGCGGCGACTGGAAAATTGGCGACCTGAGCAACCCGGCCACCCAGCTCGGTCAAAGCCCTTTGCGCTCGCCCTCAGTTTTCAATTTTTTCCGACCCGGTTATGTGCCGCCCTCGACCGCCTTGAGCGCCGGCGCGGTGGCGCCTGAATTTCAACTGGTCAGCGAAAGCACGGTGGGCGCTTATCTGAACTTCATGATGGGGGTGATTCTGAATGGCCTCAATGCCGGCGACATCAATGCACCCTACAGCGCGGAGTTGGCGCTGGTCAGTGACGCGCTGGCGCTGGTGCGGCGCCTCAACCTGCTGCTGTGCGCCGGCCAGTTGTCTGCCGCCAACCAGACCTTGATCGCCAGTACGCTGATTGCCACCACCGTGACACCCACCAGTTCCGCCGCCACCCTGCGCAACCGCATCTGCGCAGCGGTCCTGCTGGTGATGGCCTCGGCTGAATACCTAGTTCAAAAATAATGTATCTACTTCAACCCCAACTCCATACCCGCCGCGCTTTCCTGAAGCGTTCCGGCCAGCTGGCGCTGACCGGCACTGCCTTGCCACTGGCCTTGAACCTGGCCGCCATGGGGGAAGCGGCGGCCTTCGATGCCACCGATTACAAGGCACTGGTCTGCGTCTTTCTGTACGGCGGCAATGATTACGCCAACACCGTCGTGACCTACGACGACCCCAGTTACAACCTGTACAACAGCATCCGTGGCGGTGGAGTTGGGCAGACGGCCGGCGGCATCGCCCTGGCCAAGGCCGACCTGACAGCGACGCTGCTGGCGCCGACCACGGCACCGGTCGATGTGCTGGGCCAGGCGCGCCAGTACGCACTGCATCCTTCCATGAGTGGCCTGGCCGGTCTGTTCAACGCCGGCCATGCCGCCGTGCAGCTGAACGTCGGGCCACTGGTGCTGCCACTGACGCGCGCCCAGTACAGCAGCACCAACCGGCTGCTGTACCCGCTGCCGCTGCAGTTGTTCTCGCACAACGATCAGCAATCAATCTGGCAGTCGTCCTCGCCCGAGGGCTCTACCGTCGGCTGGGGCGGCAATATCGGCGACCTGGCGCTCTCGGGCAACGGCAACGCGACCTTCACCTGCATGTCGGTGACCGGCAATGCGGTTTTTCTCTCCGGCGACACGGCCCTGCAATACCAGGTCAGCACCAGCGGTGCCATCAAGATCACGCCCGCCACCGCCGCCACGGTGTATGGCTCCAGCGCTGTCAGCGGTGCTCTGAGCAGCCTGATCCGCCAGCCTCGCATGCACAAGCTGGAGAACGAATACAACCGCGTCACGCAGCGCGCCATGGACGCCGAAACCGCCGTCACAGCCGCGCTGGCACTGACGCCGCCCAGCACCCAGTTTGCGGCCGACGGCCTGGCGCAGCAGCTCAAGATGGTGGCGCGCCTGATCAAGGGCCAGGCCGCGCTGGGCGTCAAGCGCCAGGTGTTCTTTGTGTCTATGGGCGGCTTCGATCTGCACGACAACCTGATCGCCCAGCAGCCGGTGCTGCTGGATCACGTCAGCGCCGCCATGACGGCGTTCTACAACGCCACGGTGGAACTGGGCGTCGCCAATAAAGTGACGGCTTTTACCGCCTCCGACTTTGGCCGCACGCTGACCTCCAATGGCGACGGCTCCGACCACGGCTGGGGCAGCCATCATCTGCTGGTCGGCGGCGCTGTCAAGGGCAAGGCCTTCTACGGTGCGCCACCACCGGTGAGCGTGGGCAACACCGCAGCGCCGCAAGACCAGTGGCACGTCGGGCAAGGCCGCTTGCTGCCCAGCACCGCGGTCGATCAGTACGCGGCAACGCTGGCCAAATGGTTCGGCGTGGCCGACAGCGAGCTGACCGGCATCCTGCCCAACATCGGCCACTTTGGTGGCGCCGGCTACCCGCTGAATCTGGGCTTCATGGCTTGATGCGCTTGAGCTTGACCAGCCCGCCCAGCATGACGCAGCCCAGCGCGGCGACCACCAGCGCAATGCCGGCCCACTGCCAGGGCGTGACGGCTTCGCCCAGCACCAGCACGCCGGCCGCCAGCCCCACCACCGGCACGCCCAGGCTGAACGGGGCCACGCGGTTGGTGGCGTGGCGCTTGAGCAGGCCGGTCCACATGGCATAGGCCCAGATGGTGGCGACCCAGCCCAGGTAGGCCACCGATAGCCAGGAGGTCCAGGGCACGCTGAGCCATTTGGCGCTGCTGCTCCAGGACATCTGGGGCGTCGCCACCACCGGGTCGAACCACAGGCTCAGCAGCATGAACGGGATGACCGGCACCAGGGAACTCCAGACCAGAAACTGCAGTGGTTCAAAGTGCGGACTGGCTTGCTGGGCCTTGCGCGCCACGATGTTGGAGACTGCCCACATGGCGGCCGCGCACAGGTTGAGCACAAAGCCCAGCAGCGTGGTGGCGGCGCTGCCGCCGCCGACGAAGTTCATGCCGAAGCAGGCCAGCCCGGCCGCCGCCAGCAGCAGGCCGCCGACCAGCGGACGGCTCATTCGCTCGTGCAGCCAGACAAAACCAAACAGGGCGCTGAAGAAGACCTGGGTCTGCATCAACACCGAGGCCAGTGCCGCCGTCATGCCGACCTTGAGCGCCGTGAACAGCAGACCGAATTGGCCGACGCCCTGGAACAGACCGTACAGCACCACCCACTTCCAGTGCAATTGCGGGGCGCGGATGAAAAACACCAGCGGCAGCACCGCCAGCACATAGCGCGCCGCGCCCAGCTGGAACGGCGTGAAATCGTGCAGCGCGTACTTCATCGCCACAAAGTTGGAACCCCAGATCACAATCACGCCCAGCGCCGCCGCTAGGTCGCGCCCGCTCAGCGTTGCCCCCACGCTTGTCGCTGCGCGTACTTCGCTGCCCCCCGAGGGGGTGCGAGCTTGCTTGGGGCGGCCCGGCGCGGCGCTCAGGCGGGATTCACTCATACTGGTCTTGCAACAGCCGCTTCAGATAGCGCCCGGTATGGCTGGCCGGATTGGCGGCAAGGTCTTCGGGCGTGCCGACGCCCACCACCTGGCCGCCGCCGGCACCGCCTTCGGGCCCCATGTCGATCAGCCAGTCGGCGGTCTTGATGACGTCCAGGTTGTGTTCGATGACAACGATGGTGTTGCCGGCATCACGCAACTGGTGCAAGACCTTCAGCAGCAGATCGATATCGGAAAAGTGCAGTCCGGTGGTCGGTTCGTCCAGGATGTAGAGCGTGCGCCCGGTGTCGCGTTTGCTGAGTTCCAGCGCCAGCTTGACGCGTTGCGCTTCGCCGCCCGACAGCGTGGTGGCGGCCTGGCCCAGGGTGATGTAGGACAGGCCCACGTCCAGCAGGGTGTGCAGCTTGCGCGCAATGGTCGGCAGCGCTTTGAAGAACTCGTGGGCGGCTTCCACCGTCAGGTCCAGGATCTGCGCGATGTTCTTGCCCTTGTACAGCACCTCCAGCGTTTCGCGGTTGTAGCGCTTGCCGGCGCAGACGTCGCAGGGCACGTAGACGTCGGGCAAAAAGTGCATCTCCACTTTCACCATGCCGTCGCCCTGGCAGGCCTCGCAGCGGCCCCCCGGCACGTTGAAGGAAAAGCGCCCCGGGCCATAGCCGCGTTCGCGCGCCATCGGTACCTCGGCCATCAGCTCGCGGATCGGCGTGAACAAGCCGGTGTAGGTGGCTGGATTGGAGCGCGGCGTGCGGCCTATGGGCGACTGGTCGACGTTGATCACCTTGTCGAAGTACTCGATACCCTCGATCGCTTCATGCGCCGCCGGCTCGTCGTGGGCGCGGTAGAGGGTGCGCGCCACCGCCTTGTACAAGGTGTCGTTGACCAGGGTCGATTTACCGGAACCGGATACCCCGGTGACGCAGCTGAACAAGCCGACCGGGAACTCGACGTCGACACCGCGCAGGTTGTTGCCGCTGGCGTTGACAACGCGCAGGGCTTGCAGTTCGCCCTGCGTCGCCAGATGCGCGGCATGGCGATCGGCCCAGGCCAGTGCCGCCTTGCTGGGGGCTGCTTTGACGGTCGTCTTTTTTTCCGGCGTGGCTTCAGCGGTGACCGGCAGCCAAGCGGTGCGGTGTTGCGGCACGGCGATTTGCAGGGTCTGCGCCAGGTACTGGCCGGTTACCGACGCGGGGTTGGCCTTGACATCTTCAAAAGTGCCTTGCGCAATCACGCGGCCGCCGTGCACGCCGGCACCCAGCCCCATGTCGATCACATGGTCGGCAGCGCGCATCATGTCTTCATCGTGCTCCACCACCAGCACACTGTTGCCGATGTCGCGCAGGTGTTTCAGGGTGTTGATCAGGCGCTCGTTGTCGCGCTGGTGCAGGCCGATGCTGGGCTCGTCCAGCACGTACATGACGCCGGTCAGGCCGGAGCCGATTTGCGAGGCCAGACGGATGCGTTGCGACTCGCCGCCGCTGAGTGTCTCGGCGCTGCGGTCCAGGCTCAGGTAGTTCAGGCCGACGTCGTTCAGGAACTTCAGCCGCAGCCCGATCTCGCGCACCACCTTGCCGGCGATCTCGCCCTTGGCGCCCGACATCTGCAAGCCCTTGAAATAGTCCAGGCTCTCGCGCAAGGTCAGGTGGCTGACCTCGAAGATGGCGCGCGCCTGCTGGCCTTCGCCGATCTTGACGTGGCGCGCTTCGCGCCGGAGCCGGGAGCCGGCACACTCCAGGCAGGGCTGGGTGCTGCGGTAGCGGGCCAGATCCTCGCGCACCATGACCGAGTCGGTTTCGCGGTAACGTCGCTCCATGTTGGGGATGACGCCTTCGAACGGGTGTTTCTTGTTGATCTTCTTGCCGGCGAAGTTGCCCGAGTCCATCACGTAGCTGAACTTGATTTCTTCCTCGCCCGAGCCGTGCAACACGGCCTGTTGCGCCGCGGCGCTGAGCGACTCGAACGGCTGTTCCAGGTCGAACTTGTAATGCTTGGCCAGGCTCTCCAGCAGCGCAAAGTAGTAGCCGTTGCGCCGGTCCCAGGCCTTGATCGCGCCGCTGGCCAGACTCAGCGACGGGAAGGCGACGACCCGGGCCGGGTCGAAGAATTCCTGTGCCCCCAGGCCGTCGCAACTGGGGCAGGCGCCCATCGGCGAGTTGAAGGAAAACAGGCGTGGCTCCAGCTCGGCGATCGAGTAGCTGCACAGCGGGCAGGCGAACTTGGCGTTGAACAAATGCTCTTGCCCGCCGTCGATCTCCAGCGCAATGGCGCGCCCACCGGCCAGCCGCAGCGCCGCCTCGAAACTCTCGGCCAGACGCTGGCGCAGCTGGTCTTTGGCTTTCGGCTCGGCGTCGGCTCGGACCTTGATGCGGTCGATCACGACGTCGATGTCGTGTTTTTCCGTCTTCTTGAGTTGCGGCAGATGGTCGAACTCGAACGACTGTCCGTCGACCCGAAAGCGCACATAGCCCTGCGCCTGCATGTCGGCAAAGACCTCCAGGAATTCCCCTTTCTTCTCGCGCGCCAGCGGCGCCAGAATCATCAACCGGGTGTCCGCCGGCAGGGCCAGCACGGCGTCCACCATCTGGCTCACGGTCTGCGCCTGCAAGGGCAGGTCGTGCTCGGGGCAGAACGGCGTGCCGGCGCGGGCAAACAGCAGCCGCAGGTAGTCGTGGATCTCGGTCACTGTGCCGACGGTGGAGCGTGGGTTGTGCGAGGTCGCTTTTTGCTCGATCGAGATGGCCGGCGAGAGGCCCTCGATCACGTCCACGTCGGGCTTGTCCATCAGTTGCAGGAACTGGCGCGCGTAGGTCGAGAGGCTTTCGACGTAGCGGCGCTGGCCTTCGGCGTACAAGGTGTCGAACGCCAGGCTGGACTTGCCGGACCCGCTGAGGCCGGTGATGACCACCAGCCGGTTGCGCGGGATGTCCAGGTCGATGTTCTTCAGGTTGTGCGTGCGGGCACCGCGAATGCTGATGGTTTGCTGTTGCAAGGCGCTGGCCAGGTAGATGCCATCGGCCTGGGGGTCGAGGGGGGTGCCGTCGGTGGGGGAGTTCAAGGTGGAAGCTGCTCGGGGAAACCTGCCATGATAGTCAAAGAAAGGCCAATTTGCTCGGCTGGATGCAGGGCGCGGGTCGGATAGTAGACAATCGGGCCATTTGTCGCCGTGGTCGTTCCCGGTTTTGTCTCTTGGAGAGCCTTGTTTTGTCTAAAGTTGATGCCTCGCTGGAGGGGGGAAGCGCCCTGGTCGACAGCAAGATGACGCCGCTGGAGCGGCGCGCCAGCTTTTCACTGGCTTCCATTTTTGCCTTGCGCATGCTGGGCCTGTTCCTGATCCTGCCGGTGTTCGCGATCGAGGCCGGCAAATACCCGGGCGGCGACGATCCGGCCCTGATTGGCTTGACCATGGGTATTTATGGCCTGACGCAAGCCCTGCTGCAATTTCTCTACGGCATCGCCTCCGACCGCTTGGGGCGCAAGCCTGTCATTGTGTTTGGCTTGCTGCTGTTTGCGCTGGGCAGTTTTGTCGCGGCCCTGGCGCCCAGCCTGAACTGGCTGGCGATAGGGCGGGCGGTGCAGGGCGCCGGGGCCGTCTCGGCGGCGGTGACGGCCTTGCTGGCGGACCAGACGCGCGACCTGGTGCGCACCAAATCGATGGCGCTGGTGGGTGCCAGCATCGGCCTGATGTTTGCCCTGTCCCTGGTCATGGCGCCCTTGCTGGTGGCCTATATCGGGCTGGCCGGCCTGTTTGCCATGACCGGCACCTTGGCCTTGCTGGGCGTGGCGGTGGTGATCTGGTGGGTGCCGGCCGAGCCGCTGGAGCACAAGAACCTGCCGCGCGGGCGGCTGCCGGAAGTGCTGCGGCTGGCCGCCCTGCTGCGTCTGAATTTTGGCGTGTTTGTGCTGCACGCGGTGCAACTGGCCATGTGGATGGCGGTGCCGGCCATGCTGGTGCAGGCCGGTTTGGCGCGCGATCATCACTGGTGGGTTTACCTGCCGGCCGTGCTGGGCTCGTTCGTGGTCATGGGCGGAACCCTGTTTCAACTGGAAAAGCGCGGTTATCTGCGCGCTGTGTTTCTGACTTCCATTGGTTTGATGGCCGCCGTGCAAGTGGGCTTGCTGCTGACCCTGGGCAGCGCCAGCGTTGCCAGCATGGGGGTCCTGCTGTTTGTGTTTTTTTACGGCTTCAATGTGCTGGAGGCGAGCCAGCCCAGCATGGTCTCGCGCATGGCACCGGTCCATGTCCGCGGTGCCGCCATGGGGGTCTACAACACGCTGCAATCGCTGGGTTTTTTTGCCGGTGGCGTGATGGGCGGCTGGCTGGTCAAGCACGTCGGCGCCTCAGGCCTGTTTGCCGTTTGCGCCGGGCTGATGCTGCTGTGGCTGCTGGTGGCCTGGCCGATGCGCGCGCCAAAGGCAGGATAATAAAGACCAAAACTTTGCGGGACAGACCGCAGCTACGCGAAGCGAGCCAGCTCTGTCCTCAACACTTTAAGGAGATACCATGGCATCCGTCAACAAAGTCATTCTCGTCGGCAACCTGGGGCGCGACCCCGAAATCCGGTATTTGCCCAGTGGTGACCCGGTCGCCAACGTCACGATTGCCACCAGCAGCAAGTACAAGAGCAAGACCGGCGAAATGGTCGAAGAGACCGAGTGGCACCGCGTCACCTTCTTTGGCAAGTTGGCCGAGATCGTCGGTCAGTATCTGAAAAAAGGCCGCCCGGTCTATGTCGAAGGCCGCATCAAGACGCGCAAGTACACCGACAAGGACGGCGTCGAGAAATATGCCACCGACATCATCGCCAACGAGATGCAGATGCTGGGCGGCCGCGAGGGCATGGGTGGCCCGTCCGGCGACGATGAAGGCGCCGACGGCGGCTATTCGCGCCCGGCCCCGGCGTCCCGTCCCGCCGCCTCTGCGCCCGCCGCACGGCAAGCACCGGCAGCGTCCAAGCCGTCCAGCGGCTTTGACGACATGGACGACGATATTCCCTTCTGAGGTCTTGCGGGACAGACCGCAGCCACACGAAGTGGGCCAGCTCTGTCCTCAACATTTCTTCGGATGTTGGAGGTTTCCTTGCGGGACAGACCGCAGCCACACGAAGTGGGCCAGCTCTGTCCCCAACCAATACCGGAATGTTGAGCGCCTGTGGTGGCGCGCCAGGCGTCCGTGGCGTGACGCTTGCTCGCTCGCGGACGTGGCGTTTCCGGTTTTCTGACTGAGTGGTGTCAACGCTGCGAGTGCCTGTCCAAGGCCAACAACACCGCGAATGGGTTCCAGCGCCCCGCCACAGCCACCTGGCACGCTGGGGGAGTAGTTGGTTTGCGGTGATACCTCCGACGAACCTGAAACGACATCAATGAAAAAAAATCGCAATGAACTTCTGCTGCTGGCCGGCGATGGCTTGTCGGCCTTCGGAACCTGGATCGACTTCCTGGCGATCCTGACGCTGGCCGCCTACCAGTTTCATGTGTCGTCGTATCAGATGGCGACGGTGAGCGCCGCCGGCGTGCTGCCGGGCATGCTGCTGTCCCCATTCATAGGCCGCCTTTGTGATCGGGGAAATCCACAGAAAGTTCTGCTGGCCTCGATAGTGGCGAGGGTCCTCGCTACCGGCGCCATCCTCTTTTGCCACGACTATTTTGTGTTCCTCGCGCTGGTGGGCCTGCGCTCGGTCTTTGCCAGCGTGGCGCCGCCGGCCATCAACGTGCTGGCCGTCAGGTCGGTCGAACCGGCGCGGCGAGCGAGCTTCTACTCGCTTTTGAACGTGCTGAATAATTCCGCCAAAGTGTTGGCGCCGGCGATCGGTACGGTTTCCAGTTCGGTGGCGAGCGAGGCTTTTGCGCTGCTCATGTCGCTCACTTTCTCCGCGGCGTCGCTGATTGCGTTTGCCTTCATCCGCCTTGGATCGAAGGAAATTGCGATTGATTCGGCGGGCGGCAGCGCGGCATTTGTTGCGACAGCCAGACCCGGTCTGACGCCGCTGCTGTGGGTTGCGACCACCAGTGCGTTTTTCATTTTCATGGTGAACAACCTGGTTCCGCTGGTGCTCCAGCGCGCGGGCTTTGACAAGGCGTTGCTGGGCTTGCTGGTCAGTTGCGCGGGCGCCGGCAATATCCTTTCAGGGCTGTGGTTGGCCAGGAAGTCGGCCTCCAAGACCTTGCGCGCAGAGATCGGCGAGATGGTGTTGCCGGCGCTGTTTCAGGCACTTGGATTCGGCCTTATCGGAGTCCTTCTATGGCTCAATCCCGACCCGGTTGCCGTCATCCTGCCGCTCCTGTTCTTGCTGATTGGCACTTTCAGTGCACGTTATGCGATTGCCATGAACGTCTACGTTGCAGCACATTTTGCCGGTTCGATTGGCGCAGTGTGGGGTGTGCTGCAGGCCTGGCAGAGCGCCATGATCCTGCTCGCACCCATGCTTGGGGCGGTGGTGCTCGATGCCATGGGGGCAGCGTCCCTGTTCGCGTTTTCCACTGGCGCCGCTGTCATTTCCTTCGCGCTGTTCTACGTGCTCAGAGCCATGGGCCTGCCACGGTTGCAAGTGTCCGCGTCAAGCTGATTGACCCTGCCACTTGAGATGACCTCTGCCCAGCACGCCCAAGCGCGTGGCTCGGCAGCAAGAAATCGCATACGCCGATACACTGCGGCCGAGCTGGTTTCTTGAACGAGCTTGTCTTCACAAACCCATTCTTCAACCCGTAAGGATCTCCATGAAAACAATTGCTGCATTTGTTCTGGCCGCTTCGGCCGCTGCCCTGAGCACGCCCGCGCTGGCCCAATTTGCCAAGCCGGAAGACGCCATCAAGTACCGCCAGAGCGCGCTGACGGTGATGGCAACGCATTTTGGCCGCCTGGGCGCTATGGTCAACGGCAGGGTGGCGTTCGACGCCAAGGCGGCAGCGGAAAACGCCGCCATCGTCGAGACCCTGTCCAAGCTGCCCTGGGCGGCTTTCGGTGAAGGTACCGACAAGGGCGGCAACACCAAGGCTCTGCCCGAAGTCTGGAAGGAACAGGCCAAGTTCAAGGAAGCGTCCGAGAAACTAATGGCCGAGGTGGTCAAACTCAATGCCGCGGCCAAGGTCGGCACGCTGGACAGCCTGAAAGGCGCTTTCGGCAACGTGGGGGCCGCCTGCAAAGGGTGCCACGACAACTTCAGGGCCAAGTAATTTCGTGATTTGAGAGTTACCTGCCTGCGGGGCGGCGCTGTCGGCACGCCGCGAACCGACAGGCGTCTGGGCTCCGATGCCTCGCGCTTTTTGTTGAGCTATCGCAAGAGGCCCACACGCTGGGCCCGAATCCGGCGTGCGATGCGGTGATCAAGGCCGTACCATCGCCAATGTCAAGCGATTCACCAAGGAGCAAGCATGCAAATAGCCGATATCCCTTTCGTGACCACGGACTGGTCAAAAATTGAACCGACCGAACACAAGGGCGAGCGTGGAACCTCGCACTGGCGCACCGGTCAATTTGGCAGCATTCGAGTGCGGATCGTCGAATACTCCGCAGACTTCCTGATGGATCACTGGTGCTCCAAAGGCCATGTCTTCTATTGTCTTGATGGCGAGTTTCATGTCGAGCTGGACGATGGGCGCAAGTTCACCCTGACACCAGGCGTCAGCTACCAGGTCGCCGACAACGCGGAAGCGCACCGTCACCATACAACGACCGTCGGCGCCAAAGTGTTTGTGGTCGACTAGCCTCATCTTCTAGCGCCGTTTGCGGCGCTCCGCCGCCTCGGCCAGCGCCATCCCGAAGATAACTGGGCTGGCGGTCATGGCGGGAGTGGCTTGTTGAGGAATGTCAAGCTCCAGCAGCCCTGGCTGGGCCAAAATTCGGGGGCTCACTTGTACTGTGGGGGGTATTTATGTATACTCCTGCCAGTATATAAAGGTGTCTCATGAATTCACTTCCTTTTTTCAGTATTTCCGGGTCCGCCCGTGCGGCGCGCCACGCCGTGCTGTGCGCTGGCCTGCTGATTGGGTCCGTTGCCATGGCGCAGACCGCTCCGGCGGTGCCGGTCGTGTCGGCCCAGGTCAAGGCCGTGGGCACCGGTTTCGAACTTGACGGCGTGGTTCAGCCGGTCAAGCAGAGCACCATCTCGGCGCAGGCGGCCGGGCGCATTGTCACCTTGCTGGTCAAGGCCGGCGACAAGGTGCGTGCCGGTCAGGTGCTGGCCACCATCGACGACCGCGAAGCGCAAACGGGTGTGCAGCGCAGCCAGGCGCAGGTGGCGCAGGCGCAGGCCGAGTTGCGCAATGCACAGGCCAACTTCGACCGGACCCGCGATTTGCAGAGCAAGGGTTTTGTCAGCGCTGCGGCGCTGGACACCGCCGACTCCCAACTCAAGTCTGCGCTAGCGGGCCGCGATCAGGCCGGTGCCGGCGCCAAACAATCGGCACTGGCGCAGGGCTTTACCCGGGTGCTGGCGCCGTTCGAGGGCTGGGTGTTGCAGACGCAGGTTGAGGCCGGCGATCTGGCGGTACCCGGCAAACCGCTGCTGACGCTTTATGCCCCGCTGCCGCTGCGGGCCGTGGTGCAGGTGCCGGTGTCGCGCTCCGGCGTGGCACGCGCGGCAACTGCGGTAGAGGTCTTGGTGGCAACCGGCGCGGCGCCGGCGCAATGGGTGCGTCCGGTCTCCAGCAGCACCGTGCCGACGGCCGATCCCGTGTCGCAAACCATAGAGTGGCGTCTTGAGTTGCCGGCCGAGACGGCGAAGGTCTTGTTGCCGGGGCAGCAAGTGCGGGTGCGTTTTGTCGGCAAGCAGGCCGACCGCATGGTGGTGCCGGCGCAAGCGCTGCTGCGCCGGGGCGAATTGACGGCGGTTTACGTTGTCGCCGGCAAGGGCTTTGCGCTGAAGGCGGTTCGCCTGGGTGCGGAGCATGGTGCCGAGGGCGTTGAAGTGGTGGCCGGCCTGACAGCCGGTGACCAGGTGGCGCTGGACCCGGTGAAAGCCGGCCTGGCCGGTGCCCAGCCCGCTGCGGCCAAGTGAGAGCGGCATGAAAGACAAATCCAAGATGGGCGTCTCCGGGCGCATCGCCGCCGCCTTCCAGGACAACGCGCTGACGCCCTTGCTGGCGCTGGTGGCCTTGCTGCTGGGGCTGTTTGCGGTGCTGGTGACGCCGCGCGAGGAAGAGCCGCAGATCAATGTGACGATGGCCAACGTGCTGATCCCGTTTCCGGGGGCCAGCAGTGCCGACGTGCAAAACATGGTGGCGCGTCCGGCCGAGCAGGTGCTGAGCCAGATCGCCGGCATTGAACACACCTACTCCGTGGCACGCCCCGGACTGGCGGTGCTGACGGTGCAATTCAAGGTCGGCGTGGCGCGCACCGAGGCCCTGGTGCGACTCTATGACGTGCTCAACGCGAATCAGGACTGGCTGCCGCGCGATCTGGGCACGCTCAGCCCCATCGTCAAGCCCAAGGGCATCGACGATGTGCCGGTGGTGGGCATCACGCTGTCCAGCCGCGAAGCCCTGCCGGCCTCCGAGCTGGAACGGGTGGCGCATGCGGTGGAGGCCGAGATCAAGCGCGTGCCGGGAACGCGCGAAGTGCAGACCATTGGCGGGCCCGGCCGGGCCGTGCACGTCTGGCTGGACCCGGTGCGCCTGCGCGAGCGCGGCGTTGACCTGGCCGCGCTCAAACAGTCGCTGGCGGCCTCCAACTTCGGCATGCCGTCCGGCGCGGTGCTGGACACGGCCGGCAAGACGGCCCAGATGCTCAGTGTCGAGACCGGTGAATTTTTGCGTTCGGCGCAAGACGTGGGCGATCTGGTGGTGGGTGTGGCCAAGGGCTTGCCGGTCTATCTGCGCGAGGTGGCCCGGATTGAAGACGGTGCCCAACTGCCGCAACGCTACGTCTGGTTCACCCCCGGTGGCGCGTCGGCGCAAGCCGGTGGCGTCTACCCGGCGGTGACCATCAGCGTCACCAAGAAGCCGGGCGAAAACGCGGTCGACGTGTCGCGCGCCGTGCGTGAGCGCATCGCCAGCTTGAGCAACACGGTGATACCGTCCAATATCGAGGCCACCGTCACGCGCGACTACGGCGAAACGGCCGCCGAGAAAGCCAACAAGCTGATTCAGAAGCTGGCTTTTGCCACTGGCTCGGTCATCCTGCTGGTCGGTTTTGCCCTCGGTCGGCGCGAAGCAGTGATCGTCGGCGCGGCCGTCATCCTGACGCTCACCGCCACGCTGTTTGCGTCCTGGGCCTGGGGTTTCACGCTGAACCGCGTGTCCCTGTTCGCGCTCATCTTCTCGATCGGTATTCTGGTCGACGATGCCATCGTGGTGGTGGAGAACATCCACCGGCACCAGCAATTGAACCCCGAGGCGACGCTCAAAGAGATCATTCCGCGCGCTGTCGACGAGGTCGGCGGCCCCACCATTCTGGCCACCCTGACCGTCATCGCGGCCTTGCTGCCGATGGCTTTTGTGTCCGGTTTGATGGGCCCTTACATGAGCCCGATCCCGATCAATTCCAGTTTGGGCATGGCGATCTCGCTGGCGATTGCCTTCACCGTCACGCCCTGGTTGGCGCTCAAGGTGATGAAGCCGCATGCACATAAGGTGGCTTCCGACGCCGATCATTTGCCGACCAAGGGAATGGGTCCCAAGCTGCAAACGCTGTTCAAAAAGGTACTGACGCCGTTTCTGACCAGTGGCCGCAAACGCTGGCTGCTGCTGATGGGCATTCTGGCGGCGCTGGCCTTGTCGATCGGTCTGACGCTGGTGCAGTGGGTGGTCATGAAAATGCTGCCGTTCGACAACAAGAGCGAGTTTCAGGTGGTGGTGGAGATGCCGGCCGGCACGCCGCTGGAAAACACGGCGGCGACGCTGCATGAGCTGGGTGCCTTCCTGGCGCAACAACCCGAAGTGCTGAACCTGCAGGCCTACGCCGGCACCGCTTCGCCGATCACTTTCAACGGCCTGGTGCGCCAGTACTATTTGCGCGCCGAAGCGGAGCAGGGCGACCTCCAGGTGAACCTGGTGGACAAGCACCATCGCGCGGAAAAGAGTCACGTGATTGCCCAGCGCCTGCGCCCGGAACTGGAAAAAATCGGCCTGCGCCACAGCGCCCGCATCAAGGTGGTGGAGGTGCCGCCCGGTCCGCCGGTGATGTCGCCCCTGGTGGCGGAGGTCTACGGCCCGGACGAGGCGGGGCGGCAAAAAGTGGCGGCGCGCGTGGCCAAGGCTTTTGCCGACACGCCTGACATCGTCGGCGTCGACACCTCGCTCAAGGAAGATGCGCCGCGCGCCTACCTGAAAGTGCGGCGTCAGCGCGCCGAGTCGCTGGGTATCCCGGTGGCCGTGGTGGCGCAGAGCGCGGCGATGGCCTTGTCCGGTGTCGACGCCGCGTACCTGCACGACAGCCAAAGCAAATACCCGGTGCCGGTGCGCCTGCAACTGCCGCAAGCATCGCAGAACGGGCTGGACGCCTTGCTGGCGATTCCGCTGCGCGCCGCCAATGGCCAGATGGTGCCTTTATCGGAACTGGTCCAGGTCGAGCGCGGCGTGATCGACAAGCCCTTGTTCACCAAGGATTTGCAGGGCGTCAGCTATGTCTTTGGCGACATGGCCGGCAAGCTCGATTCGCCCCTGTACGGTCTCTTTTCGATTCGCGGCAAGCTCGGTCAGGCGGCCTTGCCGGCGGCCGGCGAGCTGGGCGAGTACTGGATTCGGCAGCCTTCCGATCCCTACCGCGAGTACGCCATCAAGTGGGATGGCGAGTGGCAGATCACCTATGAAACCTTCCGCGACATGGGCGCCGCCTACGGTGTCGGCCTGATCCTGATCTACCTGCTGGTGGTGGCGCAATTTCGCTCCTACCTGACGCCGCTGGTGATCATGGCGCCGATTCCCCTGACCATCATCGGCGTCATGCCGGGGCATGCCTTGATGGGGGCGCAGTTCACCGCCACTTCCATGATCGGCATGATCGCGCTGGCCGGCATCATCGTGCGCAATTCGATCCTGCTGGTGGACTTCATCGAGTTGCAAGTGGCCCATGGCATGCGCTTCAGGGACGCCGTGGTGCAGTCGGCCGCGGTGCGGGCGCAACCGATTGTCCTGACCGGACTGGCGGCCATGATAGGCGCCTTCTTCATCCTGGACGACCCGATCTTCAACGGTCTTGCCGTGTCGCTCATTTTCGGCATCCTGGTGTCCACCCTGCTGACGCTGGTGGTCATTCCGGTGCTCTATTTCGCCCTCTACCGCGGGCATATGGGATTCGCGCGCAGACGCGAACGTTTTCATCGCTGACCTTATCTATTGATCTTAAAACTGCAGGAGACAAAATGGCTCATATCGTCATCATGGGGGCCGGCATCGGCGGCATGCCGGCGGCTTACGAAATGCGGGAAATGCTGCCCCAGGAGCACCGCATCACAGTGGTCAACCGAACCGACTACTTTCAGTTTGTGCCCAGCAACCCCTGGGTCGCCGTCGGTTGGCGCGAGCGCGCCGCGGTGACCTTGCCGATCGCACCTTACCTGGCGCGCAAAAAAATTGCTTTCATTGCCAAAGCCGTGACGCATATCGATGCGCCGGGCAACAAGCTGGTCTTTGCCGACGGCGAAACGCTGGACTACGACTACCTGTTGATTGCCACCGGCCCCAAGCTGGCCTTTGACGAGGTGCCGGGCGCCGGCCCGTTCAAATCCGGTGGTGGCGGCTTTAGCCACTCGATCTGTCATGTCGATCACGCCCAGGAGTTTTTTGCCGACTACCAGGAGTTTCTGAAGAACCCGGGGCCGCTGGTGATTGGCGCGATGCCCGGTGCCAGCTGCTTTGGTCCGGCTTATGAATTTGCCTTCATCCTGGACACCGACTTGCGCCGGCGAAAATTGCGCAACAAGGTGCCCATGACCTTCGTCACCAGCGAGCCCTACATCGGCCATCTGGGTCTGGGCGGCGTCGGCGACAGCAAGTCGATGCTGGAGTCCGAGCTGCGCGGGCGCGACATGAAATGGATCACCAATGCCAAGACGACGCGGGTCGAGGCCGGCAAGATGTTTGTCAGCCAACTCGATGATCTGGGCAATGTCTACAAGGAGCACGAACTGGGCTTCAAGCTGTCCATGATGCTGCCGGCTTTCAAGGGCGTCGACGCGGTTGCCGCGGTGCCCAATCTGTGCAATCCGCGCGGCATGGTCATCATCGACGAGTTCCAGCGCAGCAAGGCCTACCGCAACATCTACTCGGCCGGCGTCTGCGTCGCCATTCCCCCGGTGGAGGTCACGCCGGTCCCCACCGGCACGCCCAAGACCGGCTACATGATCGAAAGCATGATGACCGCCATTTGCCACAACATCGCGGACGACCTGATGGGCAAACCGGCCACCGCCAAAGGCACCTGGAATGCCGTTTGCCTGGCCGACATGGGCGACACCGGTGCCGCCTTTGTCGCTTTGCCGCAGATTCCTCCGCGCAATGTGAACTGGTTCAAAAAAGGCAAATGGGTGCATCTGGCCAAGATCGCTTACGAGAAATATTTCATGCGCAAGCTCAAAAAAGGCACCTCCGAACCCATCTACGAAAAATACGTGATGGGCATGCTGGGCATCAACCGTCTTCACAAGTAAGTTTTTTTATCTCAAGGAGTCATCACCATGTCCGTTCAACGTTTCATTTTTGTTTTTGCCGGCCTCTTCGTCATGATTTCACTGGCGCTGGGCGTCGAGGGCAGTCCTTTCTTCGTCAGCAAATGGGCGCTCGCCTTTACCGCTTTTGTCGGTGCCAATCTGTTTCAGTCGGGCTTCACCAATTTTTGTCCGCTGGGCATCATCCTGAAAAAACTGGGTGTGCCGGAAGCCAAGATCGGCTGCGCCAACTGAGAGCGGGATCATCCCGCGCCGATTCACTGGGCCTAAGGAGTTTTCATGAGCGAGACCCGTATTCACGTTCAGCTCAAGCAAAAGCAGAACTACCAGTTCGAGATCGACTTCGGCGCTGGAATTCCAGCGCTTATGGGCGATGAGCCGGCGCCGCTGGGCGCTGGGCAAGGCCCGTCGCCGGTGCAACTGCTGGCGGCGGCGGTGGGCAATTGCCTGTCCGATTCCCTGCTGTTTGCCTTGCGCAAATTCAAGCAGGCGCCGGAGCCGATTCAGTGCGATGTGCAGGCCGAAGTCGGTCGCAATGCCGAGGGGCGTCTGCGCGTGCTGCAAATCAAGGCGCTGCTGACGCTGGGTGTGCCGGCCGCCGCGCTGGCGCAACTGGACCGGGTGCTGAGCCAGTTTGAAGCCTTCTGCACCGTGACGCAGAGCGTCGGACAGGGCATTCCGGTGCAGATCGAAGTGGTCGATGCGCTGGGTGTTCGATTAAAGTAATTGGTTGCTTGCAAGGAAATACCATGACTGTTTTGACAGATGCTGCCGCCCGCACCGATGTGCTCAACCGCCTGCGGCGCGCCGAGGGGCAGATCCGCGGCTTGCAGCGCATGATCGAGGAGGGCGAGGAATGTCTGAAAATTGGGCAGCAGTTTTCGGCCGTGCGCAAAGCGCTGGACAGCACTTATTTGCGCATGACCATGTGCTTTATGGAGCAGGAACTGGAAGCCTGCATCCAGCCCGACGAAACACAGAAAACGGGCCTGGAGGGCATGCTCAAGGACATGGAAACGCTGCTGGCCCGCATGGGCTAGCAGAGCATATTCCGGTTCAAACACTAATTCCGCTGACATTCCACCACTTGTGGATCAATGACTTTTCATGCGCGGAATTTTGAAACTGGTGGAGGTGAATCCACAATTTTGTCGAACGCGACGCAGCGTGAAAAAGACGTTCACGACAGGCTGCGTTCCGATTGCAGAAATCGACTCCAGCAGTTCAAATAGTCCTCGGAGCGTTGGCCCTGATGAGCAAGTAGCCTCGACTTAAGCCGGTGTCGGCGTCCACAGATTGCATTGCCCGCCACAACGCAGGAAGTGCCACCCAATGCGGCGGGTACTTGAATCGCGCCACATCCATGATCAGCACCAAGTCCTGCGCGGCATGGTAGCCCCCGATGGGTGAGAAGTGACCATTTCCTGTCTGCCCCAAAGTGGCCCGGGAATACGACGCTATCAGGGCTTCGCCGGTCACCCCGTCGCCCACAACCCGTGATGTCACTCGCGATACCTCGCGTCTAAATGTTTCGATGCTTTCTGCGTGAGCATCAGCATGCACTGAAACGACGTCCACCCCATTGCAGCGGCCTAATTCTGCGAGGCGGTCCAGGGTAATGCCTTCTTTGTCGATTTTTACGAGCTGCTGGCAACAGTCTGCAACGTCCTCATTAAACCAGCGCCAAACGCCTTTCCAACGCCGTTTGGGATCGACTTGCAGTGCGTTCAGCACCATGACAAGGCTGCTGATACCGCAGTAGGTTGGCTCCGCTTGGGTCTGAAATTGTTCAGCTAGCGCAAAATAGCTGTGCATCCCGCCCCCAGTCAAAGCCTCTTGAAAAACGGTGCGGCCTTGCGTGGCGGAAAAAGGAATCTGCTCATCCGGTAGCGTGCGTTTGTACCGGCCTTGATCTGGGCCGGCATCCGCTTGCGCTTTGAATTCACACCGCATGTTGGGTCTCTCCACTTTGTGTTGAAGTATCGAACGCATCTTCGGTACCCGTCTTACGCTGTGTAAGCTGGCGGGCGCCAGCGCCAAATGCCGCAAGCGTCAGCACGAGCGCCCAACTCGATTACCGGCTGCGCAAACTGGAGCAATACCCGATTAGGTTGTAGGCTTGACGGCTTCAATGGTTGCGGAAACCACATAGTCCGCGATTGCCATACCTGGTGCCCAATCACGAATAAATGTCTTACTTTCACCTTTTGGTATGACGCTAATCTGTTGGAAACCGGTTGCCTTCAACATTTCTTTCAGCTCCGAAATCACCGATGCGCCCGCCATGCAGCCCGTGAAAAGTTCCATATCCCTGCGGATCTCCTCAGGCAATTCGGCAAAAGCGACCACATCCGAGATGGCCAGCCTGCCCCCCGGTTTCAAGGCCCGGTAGGATT
The DNA here is from genome assembly GCF_028714215.1 of Rhodoferax sp. Taxonomy (GTDB): domain Bacteria; phylum Pseudomonadota; class Gammaproteobacteria; order Burkholderiales; family Burkholderiaceae_C; genus Rhodoferax. The sequence goes on from NZ_JAQTMS010000005.1 coordinate 24,937, forward strand.
CAGCGAAGACGCGACGTTTGTCTGGAGATAAATTGATGACGCAGTTGGAAATAATCACATCTACTGTGCCGTCAGCGACCGGGAGGCTTTCAATTTCACCGAGGCGAAATTCAACATTCCTGTCGCCACCCTTTTCCGCATTCAACCTTGCCTTGGAAACCATCGCTGGCGTCATGTCAACGCCGATGACGTGGCCTGAATCACCGACCTGCCTCGCCGCGAGGAAGCAATCGAACCCTCCGCCACTTCCCAGGTCGAGCACGGTTTCACCGGCCTTCAAATTGGCGATGGCCTGCGGGTTACCACAGCCCAATCCCATGTTGGAACCTTCGGGAACAACGGCAGTTTCGTTTGCAGAGTATCCCAGCGCTTGTGAAAGCGTGTCTGCCGACGCTGTCGTTGATCCACAGCAAACGGGGCCGCAACCGCAGCCCTCGCTTTCAGCCACAAGACCGTATTGCTGGCGCACCGCTTGGCGAATTTCATCGTTCTTTACTTCGTTCATGGATTTACTCCGGTTATTCATGATTGCGGCACCCGTTGCGCCGTATTCATATAGACGGAGTTCTTGCGAAAAGGACGCAAAGATTCGATCGACTTCAGCCGCACCTGCAATTGTTCGTTTTGCGTAGCTCGTATCCCGTAATGGTGCCGCGTCCGGCTTCAATGTCGCAACACTCAAGTAGACGCATGAGCAACTTTTCTCTGCCTCGCTGTACCCTCGATTTCGCCCCAGAGAGAGAAATCCCCAGACGGTCAGCCAGATGTTTCTGTGGCAACCCCTCAATTTCTGACAGAGTAAGGGCCAATCGATAGATATCAGGAAGCTCAGCGATGAATGGCTGCACGCAGTTTGCCAACTCGACAATGTAGTCGCGCTGTGCCTCGGGGACTGCTATTTCGTCGGAAAGCTCTTCCCACGGCCTTTGCGACCTGTAATGGTCAGCTATAGCATTTGCAGCGATGCGAAAAAGCCAAGCAGCCACGCTTCCGTGCGTCTTGACCGTATGCAAGTTGATGTGCACTTTGATGAACACATTCTGAAGAATGTCGTCCACGTCCTCGCGCGCCCGCACACGTTTCGCGATATAGCCACGTAGTCGCGCCTTGTATTCTTCCCATGTGTCAATCATTTGATCAGTCTCTCAGAAAATGTCAGTGAATATTCTTGCGCAAGTCGACCCTAAGCGTCTTCATGTCGATTTCAGAACGAATACCGTATCTCAGCAAAGGCACCATTCGTCTTCCGAAGTGGACCAAACTGCGGACCTTGACCGGCGTAGTGTCGTCCGCCGATCGTCCCGCGCACTGAATCAGTAAACGCGTATGTCATCATCGTTTGCACAAACGTGTCGCCATTGAGGAAGTAGCGCTGAACGAAAACCTCTGCGGCTAGTGTGTCGTTTAGCCAGTAGTTCGCGATGCGCATCGTCATGCCGGTGACCTGGCTGCGTTGCTGCATGAACATGGCCTCGTTGAATTGGTCCGCAGCCGCATACTGCGGTGCCAAATTGCCAGTCGAAAGGTCCCATGCACGACGTAGAAAGAGCTGAACGTTGACGTTAAGGCGGGGAAAGAAGGTTCTATCAATGCCCGCAACAACGTAGAGATTGCGTTGCATCCCTGGTTGGTCTGTTTGATTTGAGTTGGTCGGATAGGTGTAGGCAAATTCCAGTCTTGTACCAAATGTCGAAACGTTTGTTGTCATATCGGCACCCACCATGGTGATGGACGGATACGTCAGTTGCAATGGTGTTCCTGAGGTAGGCTGCTGGAAACCAGCGTGGGGCAACAGGCTGCGTCCCCGATACAGGCTCACCGACCAGTCAACGTCGCTGCCGGAGCGATTCAGTCGCACACCAAGTTCCGGGGCGTGATCGTCTGGCTTGATCAATGTGTAAGCATTTCCGGCATCGCTCGACATCGGCACGGACGACGGACTGAACCCGGCTTTCCAAATTACCGACAGGCTGATTTCTGGGCTCCAAGCGTAGTTTGTAGCCAAGGCCCAAGCTCCGAGGCGTTGGTCTTCATCAAAGGGCAAGGGAACGGTGTAATCGCGGGGGGAAATTACGTCCGTGGGATTGATTCCATCAGCGCGCCCCCACGCAATGATCTGCTTTCCGAAGCGCCAATCCCACGGTCCCTGCCTTACAGCTATGTATCCTTCGACGAGGCTGGAATCGGCGTTGCTTGGATGACCAACATTTGCACCAACACTCCGAGCCTCGAAGCCAAATTTGACATTGTCCACGGGGCGGGCGGTTCCTTTTAGTTGCACCGTTCCACCGATTAGGTCATGTGCGTCGTCGAGCGTGCGCGAAGATTGAAAGTAATCGGCTCGCAACGAACCACTTAAACCGAGGCTAGGGCTCAGGTCCTCACCACGCGCACCAACCTGCCACTGCAGGACAAGGATGGCGACCGTGGAAATTCGTCGAAGCTTAACAAAGGTTCCTGGCACGTTCTGCCCCATCGCCATCAGTCGTTTTCCAGTGCACGGAGCGTGTACGTGGCAGACGTGATCGACGTTGCCGTGGTGTAGCGGTCGACCGTGATGACGGTCTTGTGATTCGTTTGGCGATTGGTCATCTCCTTGTATTTGGCCAACCATCTATTTGTCTCGGCATCCACCTTCACAATGTCTTTGACCAGTTGCGTCTTGAGCAGCCTGCCCGTCACGTCGTAGTACTCTGTCTTCATTTCGAAGAAACTTTCCAGCGCCACCCAGGTAATCTTCCGTCCGTAGCCATAGTCTCGTTTGACGTCGTCGTTGACAGGAACGGACTCGACAACGTAGCACGGCTGAGTGCCAACCGTCTCCTCGCGAAGCAATTTGTGTTGGTACAGGGATACCTTGGGTGGGATCACGTCGCCATAGGAGAAGTCCGATCCAATGAAACTGTCCTTGCGGTTGCTCGACACCAACCTGCGACTTTTATGCAAAGCCGGCAGGAAAATCCACTGATCGTCCTCGCCTTGCGCATGTTCTATTTGCAGGAAGGACGTTCCTTTCACGTCCGGGGGAGCTAAAAAGCGAACCAGAATATTCGTGTCAAAGCCGTTGGCCTGCAGCGAGATCAGCGACGTAATCTTGCGAAGCCTTGTTTCATTGCGCTCATTCACAAGGGTCATCGTGACTTCCTGGAACACGCGCTTCGGTTTTGATGCGAAGAAGTTCTTCTGCATGATCTCGTCGGCTGTTGGCGCGGACTGCGCGGCGGGCGGGATTGCCAGAATGCAAGCCGCAAGCAGAAGAGAAGCGATGGGTCCCGCCTTCATTTCGCACCCTTCGGCTCGGCCAATTGTTCGGTGACGAGCACGCTTCTTTCGGGGCCGAAGATGAATTTCGGCTTAAAGATGATCATCATTGCTCGCAGAAAGATGATGGCCACAAACGAGCTAACAATCATTGTCGCCATGACCATTACCGCCAGTCGACTGTAAAACGCAAAGCCAGACAGCAACAGGAAGGAATAGCCGGCGGCAATCGACAGGGCAACATACAGCACCGCTTTCCCTGAGCTCACCAGCGATTGTCTGGTTGCTTCTGCAATATTTCCGGTACGTCCCAATTCTTCACGAAATCTGAACAACAGGTACAGCTCGTAGTCTGCACCGATACCGATAGCCATCGCAGCCGTTGAGATGGTACCCATGTCGAGCGGAATGCCCAGCCACCCCATCACACCAAAATTCGCAAGTATGACCAATAGCAGTGGCATCGTGACAAACAAGCCGCCTACAAGCGAGCGCAAGACTAGGGCACTGAGTGCAAATACGACCAGAACCATTTGCCCGATGTTCTTTGATTTGCCGGTCGTCAAAGCTTGGTTGCCCGCGATGGTTTGCGGCAGACTTCCGCCCATCCTCACCTTTACCCCAGACGGAAACTTTTCCTGTATTAGCGTCTCTGCTTTCTTATGAAGCTCTTCCGCATAGCTGGTACTGTCGGTTTTCAGGAAAACCCAAATTGCGGCTCGGCGATAGTCGTTGTCGACGTAACTGTCGAAATCCTGCGGGTCGCCGGACATTGAATAGAGAAGTAGGTACTGCGCGATCAGCGCGTTGTCAGGCGGAATCAGTGACTGATCCGCCGCATCACCATGCATTGCTCGATTGATACGCTTGACCAGATCGACGATAGATTGAGTCTTGCCGACGTTAGGTTGAGCGGCAAGAAAATCTTGCAGTGACGCCATCGCGCCAAGCACTTTCGGATCCTTGAGGCTATCTGGTTTGTCACCTTCAACTAGGAAGTAAATGGTATTGGTACCACCGAAGCGATTATTGAGTTCACGGTCATGGATACGTACTTCACTGTCAGGACGGGAATATGCTCTCAGGCTGTTGTCGATAGTGATGCGAGTTGCTCCGACAGCGATAACTCCTACGAGAAGGAATGCAAATAGCAAAATCAGCGGTGCATGACCATCGGTGAGTCCATTTGCAAGTTTGGTAAGAACTGTATCAAGGCCTGTTTGCTTTTGCTCCGCTTCGGATTCTCGCGTGGACGGCGGACGTAACAGCGAGCGAATAGCAGGAATAAGCGTCATTTCTAGAAGTAGCGCAGCGACTACACCAGATGCGGCAAACACGCCAAAATGCCGCGCAACCGAAACTTCTGACGTGCTGAGGGTAAAAAACGTGATGGCTGCGATTGCCGCTGCGATCGTCATCACTGGCCCAACCTTGGCTACTGATTCGATGACCGCCCGATGATTTACTTCACGATCGGTTAAATGGGTCGAGGAGGCGTGAATGCGTTGATATTCCTCGTAATAGCGCTTCAATATCTGAATCGCGTGCCCGGCGGCCACCGACATGATCAAGATCGGTGTCGTTGTGTTCATGCCGTCCATGTGAACGCCAATCAAGCCCATGAATCCGAGTGCCCACAGCACACTCAACACCGCCGTCATGATCGGTAGCAGCATTCCCTGGAGACTTTTAAACGACCAATATTGAATCACCATAATGATCAGGAGCGCCGCGCCCAAGAAAATCGGCATTTGCATCATGTGACTCTCGAAAGTCGCAAAATCCACAGGAAGCCCGGCGGTGTATATGTCGACTGTCCCATCGCGTTCTTTATCGAGAATTTCTTTTATTTCCGCGTGAAGGGCCGCATAACTTGGTTTGCTGGTGTCGACTTTGAAGTCGGCAATAACAGCAACGGCGCGGGAATCAGGAGAAACCAAGGAATTGATGTAGAACGGGTTTGAATCGATAGCAATGCGCAGTGCGGCCATTTCTTCCGCGGTCTGAGGAACATGATCCATCACTTGTTTGACCACCAGGCCGGAATCGTCTGCCTTGATGTCTTTGACTTTCTTGGCGGCAATGCTCATCACGTTTTGGCGTAACGCTTCAGGCAGATTTTCAATGGATTCCTGAATACGCTGCACCTTTGCAAGAACACTGGCTTGGTAGATGTCGCCTTGCTTTGGCACGATCCCGATCATCATGAAATTTCTACCGCCAAAGACTTGCTCAAGTGCCTTAGTTGTTTGTACATAAGGGTGGGATTGCGGGATCCATGTATCCTGGTCCATGTCGACCTGAAGATTCATCAATCGAGAACACAACAACACGGTCACTATGGCTATCAGCCCAATGACATAAGCCCTTCTTCGGACAACAAAATCGGCATATCGGCGGAACGAATCGGTAAGCATGTAATCTCCTGTATCAGAATTGCCGCGCTGACTGGCGCTTGAATCTAAAGACGGAGATATGGCGAAAAAGACGCAAACGTTTTGGTCGGTTCGCTCAGAAAAGTGGTCACGCAATTTTTGAAGGAGGCTATAAGTTGAAACTCTTGGCACAGGGGCGGGCCGCGATTGACGTGGTGAGAAGGGGGGTCAATGGTCAAGAAATCAGCGCATCGCTCAAGCAGCCAGACGCCGCACGCGACGGCACATTGCGTTGGGCAACTCATGGTGACGATGGAACCACCTCGGCGCAATTCCATGCGGATCTCCGATGAGCTTGCCTATGTCTCCTGCGCCGGCACTGCAAGGGCAGCCAGCGTTTGATCTGGCAGCCACCGTCACACGATTGCCAGCGCCTCCATCACTCCTTCGTCCTTCCAGCCTTCAACAGCGGCAACCCCAGTTTGCGTTCAACCCGTTGCGCAGTGCTATCGCGGCGACCGACGCTTGTTCTGACGACATGCCTGCAATATCTCGGTCCTGAATTTCGCGCTGTGCTTGCGACGTGCGACCCTTCTCGTTTCCATGGTGTCCACCTAACTGTTTCGTGGACACTATGTTTACCCGCTTGCGGGCAGGACTCAGGATGACTTGGCTGGCCGCTCGCCTTGATTCGTCAGCCGACCTGGCGCCGATTTCAGGCGTCTGACGAGGCGATGACACCACCGCCCAGGCACACGTCGCCGTCGTACAGCACGGCCGACTGGCCCGGTGTTACAGCCCATTGCGGCTCTGGAAATATCAGCTTGAACGCGTCGCCGGCGCCCTCCGCCAAGGTGCAGGCGGCGTCCATCTGGCGGTATCTGGTTTTGGCCGTGAACAAGCCGGCCGCCGGCGCTGTGCCGGCCACCCAACTGGCGTCTTGTGCGCTCAGGGCGCGGGACTGGAGCCAGGGGTGTTCATGCCCTTGCACCACCCACAAGGTGTTTTTCTCCAGGTCCTTGCGCGCGACAAACCAGGGGGCATGCTCGCCGCCGCCTTTTTGTGCGCCTTTGGCCTTGATACCCCCTATGCCCAGACCCTGGCGCTGCCCCAAAGTGTAAAAACTCAGCCCCACATGCTGGCCGATGGTGCGGCCCTTGTCATCCTTGATCGGGCCGGGTTCCTTGGCGATATAGCGGTTGAGGAACTCGCGGAACGGCCGCTCGCCAATGAAGCAGATGCCGGTGGAGTCTTTCTTTTTGGCGTTCGGCAAGCCGATCTCCAGGGCCATGCGGCGCACTTCGGTCTTGTGCAATTCGCCGATCGGAAAGAGCGTTTTGGCAAGCTGTATTTGATTGAGACGGTGCAGGAAATAGCTCTGGTCCTTGGACGGGTCCAGACCTTTGAGCAGCTGGTATTTCTGCGTTGCCGGATTCAGCCGCACGCGGGCGTAATGTCCGGTGGCGATGCGCTGGGCGCCCAGGCGCAGGGCATGGTCCAGAAAAGCCTTGAACTTGATCTCGGCGTTGCACAGGATGTCCGGATTGGGCGTGCGGCCGCTGCTGTACTCGCGCAGGAATTCGGCAAAGACACGGTCCCTGTATTCGGCGGCAAAGTTGACGTGCTCCAGCTCGATCCCGATCACGTCGGCCACGGCGGCGGCGTCCACGAAGTCGATGTTGGAAGAGCAATACTCGGAGTCGTCATCGCCTTCCCAATTCTTCATGAAAATCCCGATCACCTCGTAGCCTTGCTGTTTCAGCAGCCAGGCGGTCACCGCCGAGTCCACGCCACCGCTCAAACCGACCACCACGCGTTGCCCAATGTGTTGCTTGTCCATAGTTGTGCGATTATCCCAGCCATGCGCCAGCTTCGTCATGGACAATCCTGCCATGGAACTTCGCGAACAATTCAAATGCGCCCAACGCAGGCCAACTGACCACAGGCCCGCCATTGCCATAAGGGTGAGGTGGCTGTGACTGTCGATGTGCTGGTGATTGGTGGTGGCAACGCAGCCCTGTGCGCGGCCCTGATGGCGCGCGAAGCCGGTGCCTCGGTGCTGCTGCTGGAGGCGGCGCCGCGCGAGTGGCGCGGCGGCAATTCGGCGCACACGCGCAATCTGCGCTGCATGCACGAGGCGCCGCAGGACGTGCTGACCGAGGCCTACCCGGAAGAAGAGTACTGGCAGGACTTGCTGAAAGTCACCGGCGGTCAGACCGACGAGGCGCTGGCGCGTCTGACAATCCGGGCTTCCGGCAACTGCCGCGACTGGATGCGCCGCCACGGCGTGCATTTTCAGCCTTCGCTGTCAGGCACCTTGCACCTGTCGCGCACCAATGCTTTCTTCATGGGCGGCGGCAAGGCTCTGGTCAACGCCTATTACCGCAGTGCCGAGAAATTGGGCGTGCGGATTCGCTACCAGGCACCGGTGGAGCGGCTGGAACTGGAGCAAGGTCGGTTTGTCGCGGCCTATGTCGGTTCTGAGCGCATCATGGCCAAAGCCTGTGTGCTGGCCGCCGGCGGCTTCGAGTCAAACCTTGAATGGCTGCGCCAGGCCTGGGGGCAAAACGAGCGCGGCGAATGGCCGGCCGACAATTTTTTGATCCGGGGCACGCGCTTCAACCAGGGCGTACTGCTCAAGCAGTTGCTGGCGGCCGGGGCGGACACGGTCGGTGACCCGACGCAAGCGCATATGGTGGCGATAGACGCCCGCGCGCCCTTGTACGACGGCGGCATCTGTACCCGCATCGACTGTGTCTCGCTGGGTGTGGTGTTGAACCGCGAGGGCCGGCGCTTCTACGACGAGGGTGAAGACTTTTGGCCCAAGCGCTACGCCATCTGGGGCCGGCTGGTGGCGCAGCAACCGGGGCAAGTGGGCTACTCCATCATCGACGCCAAGGCGATGGGGCGCTTTATGCCGCCGGTATTTCCGGGGGTGAGGGCGGACACCTTGCCCGAACTGGCGCAGCTACTGGGCCTGGATGTTCCGACCTTCATGCAAACCCTCAACGACTACAACAAGGCCTGCCAGGTCGGCACTTTCGACCATACCGTGCTTGACAACTGCCGGACCGAAGGTTTGGCTCCGGCCAAGACGCACTGGGCCCGCCCCATCGACACGGCGCCGTTCCACGGCTACGCCCTGAAACCGGGCGTGACCTTCACCTATCTGGGCCTGAAGACCGACGCCAGCAGCGCGGTGCGCTTTGACAACAAACCCAGCGACAACCTGTTTGTGGCCGGCGAAATGATGGCTGGCAATGTGCTGGGCAAGGGCTATACGGCCGGCGTCGGCATGTCCATAGGAACGGCGTTTGGCCGCATTGCCGGCACGCAGGCGGCGCAGGCCGCCTTGAAATCGGGAGCCCGTCATGCAGGCGCTTGAGGCACTGACGCGTGAGGCCCGCGCCCTGGCCCATGCCGAGCCGCTCTTGAGTGCGCCCGAGTCGGAGGTGGCGCGGCAACTGCAAATCTGCAATGCCTGCCGCTACTGCGAAGGTTTCTGTGCCGTCTTTCCGGCCATGACGCGGCGCCTTGAATTCGGCAAAGCCGATACGCACTACCTGGCCAACCTGTGCCACAACTGCGGCGCTTGCCTGCACGCCTGCCAGTACGCGCCGCCGCATGAGTTTGCCGTCAACGTGCCGCAGGCCATGGCCCAGCTCCGGCTCCAGACTTATTCTGACTATGCCTGGCCGGCAGCGCTGGGGGTTCTCTACAAGCGCAACGGCTTGACCTTGGCGCTGGCGCTGGCGGCCGGCCTGTCGCTGTTTTTGCTGCTGGCGCTGGCCTGCAACGGCGCCTTGTTGCAGACGCCCATGCCGGGGAATTTTTACGCGATCTTTCCGCACAATCTGCTGGTGTCGCTATTTGCGCCGGTGTTCGGGTTTGCCGTGCTGGCGCTCAGCCTGGGACTGCGCCGCTTTTGGCGCGAGGTCGCGCCCGCTAGCGCGTCCGACCCGGCAGAGACGGTGGTCTCAGGCGCAGCCGCCAGCGAGGCCGGCCTGAACGCCCTGCGCCTGAAATACCTGGATGGCGGCCACGGCGAAGGTTGCAACAACCAGGACGACGGCTGGACGCTGTGGCGCCGGCGCTTTCATCACCTGACTTTTTACGGTTTTCTGCTGTGTTTTGCCGCCACCGCTGCCGCCACCTGTTACCACTACCTGCCGGGTTGGGACGCGCCCTACGACTGGCCCAGCCTGCCCAAACTGCTGGGCGTGTCGGGCGGCATCGGTCTGCTGTTGGGCACAGCGGGCCTGTTCCAGCTCAACCTGCGGCGCCACCCGCTGCACGGCGATGCGGCGCAAAAGCCAATGGACCGTGGTTTCATGGCCTTGCTGTTTTTCAGCAGCCTGAGCGGTCTGGCCTTGTGGCTGGGGCGTGGCTCGCTAGCCCTGCCGACGTTGCTGGCGGTGCATCTGGGCGTCGTGATGGCGCTGTTTGCCACGCTACCCTACGGCAAGTTCGCGCACGGCATTTTTCGTGGCGCGGCTCTGCTGAAGTGGGCCATTGAGAAAGGTCAGCCGGACCGGTTGAAGTTGGGATCAGATTGAAGGCAAGAACCGGCCGGTGCCGCCTTTACGCAAGCTTTCCCGAAAACTTCGAGGGAGACGGCAGGGATCTGCAACGCAACCACAAAACCGCCCTGGCGGCTGAGGGCGTGCGGGTGGCGATCTCGGCGCGCCGCCTGAATCTTTTGAATGACGTGGTCCAGCAGATTGAGAGATTGCCATTTTATTGATCCACGTCATGCATCACCCCGCCGGTAGAGGTGGCAAATTCAGTTAAGCTCTGCGCGCAGTGTCTTCCGCAATGCTTGCCAACGAGAAGGCGCCGCACCCACTGTTGTAAAGAATCAAGCTGAGGAGTCGCTTTATGCAAACTGGCGTACCTGTTGGGACGACACCGGGAACCACCGCTGCCGGCCCTGCCACCGAGACTGTCAAGTCCCCCCAACGCATCGGCGTGCCGCGCGAGGTATTTCCAGGAGAAAAGCGCGTTGCGACCGTGCCCGAGGTGGTGGAAAAACTGATCAAACTGGGCTTTTCCGTTGCCGTCCAATCGGGGGCCGGTGATGCCGCCAATTGCAGCGACGAGGCCTACCGGGCTGCGGGTGCCAGCGTGGTGCCGGACGCGGCCCAGTTGTGGGCCAGTTCGGACATCGTATTCAAGGTATCCGTGCCGACCACTGAAGAAGTCGGCCTGATGCATGAGGGCCAGACCCTGATAACCTTCATCTGGCCGGCGCAGAACCCAGAACTGATGCAGCAGCTCGCGGCGCGCAAGGTCACCGTGCTGGCCATCGACGCGCTGCCGCGCATGCTCTCGCGCGCCCAGAAGATGGACGCTTTGACCTCCCAAGCCGGCGTCGCCGGCTACCGCGCCGTGATCGAGGCCGCCAACGCCTTCGGCCGCTTCTTCAACGGCCAGATCACGGCCGCGGGCAAGGTGCCGCCGGCCAAGGTCTTCATCGCCGGTGCCGGCGTGGCCGGCCTGGCTGCGATTGGTACCGCTGCCGGTCTGGGCGCCATCGTGCGCGCCAACGACACGCGTGCCGAAGTGGCCGACCAGGTGGTGTCGCTGGGTGGCGAATTCGTCAAGGTCGATTATGAGGAAGAAGGCGGCGGCGGTGGCGGCTATGCCAAGGTGATGAGCGAGGGCTTTCAGAAGGCCCAGCGCGAGATGTACGCCAAGCAGGCCAAGGAGGTGGACATCATCATCACCACCGCGCTGATCCCGGGCAAGCCCGCGCCCAGGTTGATCACCGCCGAGATGGTGAAGAGCATGAAGCCCGGCAGCGTGATCGTTGACATGGCGGCCGAGCGGGGCGGCAACTGCGAGCTGACCGAGCCAGGCCAAGTGGTGGTCAAGCACGGCGTGACCATCGTCGGCTACACCGATCTGACGAGCCGGCTGGCCAAGCAGTCCTCGACGCTGTACGCGACCAACCTGTTCCGGCTCTCCGAGGAACTGTGCAAGACCAAGGACGGCATCATCAACGTCAATATGGAAGACGACGCCATCCGCGGCCTGACGGTCATCAAGGAAGGCAACATCACCTGGCCGGCACCGGCGCCCAAACTGCCGGCGGCTGCACCCGCCGCGGCGGCAAAACCTGCCGCCGCATCCGGCGCCAAAAAAGCGCACGGCCATGGCGAGCCCAGTGCCCCCATGCCGGCCGGCAAATTGACCATGATGTTCGCCGTGGCTGCGGTGCTGTTCTGGCTGATCGGCCACAGCGCGCCGAAGGAGTTCATGTCGCACTTCACGGTGTTTGTGCTGGCCTGCTTTGTCGGCTACATGGTGGTGTGGAACGTGAAACCTGCGTTGCATACACCGCTGATGAGCGTGACCAACGCGATCAGCAGCATCATTGCGATCGGCGCACTGGTACAGATATCGCCCTTGGTCGGTGCGGTCAACCGGCCCAATGAACTGATCACCTGGATTGCGGCGGTTGGCATTGCGCTGACAGCCATCAATATGTTCGGCGGTTTCGCCGTCACCCAGCGCATGCTGGCCATGTTCCGTAAATAAGAGGAGCCACGCATGAATTCGAGTCTGGCCACGGTCGCCTATATCGGCGCTACCATTTTGTTCATTTTGAGCCTGGGCGGTCTGTCCAACCAGGAAAGCTCGCGTCGCGGCAACCTGTTCGGCATGATCGGCATGACCATTGCCGTGCTGGCCACGGTCTTTGGGCCGCAAGTCAACAGCGGCGGTTACGCCTGGATCATTGCCGCCATGGTGGTGGGTGGCGGCATTGGTCTGTATCTGGCACGCATGGTGCAGATGACGCAAATGCCCGAGTTGGTGGCCTTCATGCACAGCATGGTGGGTCTGGCGGCGGTGCTGGTGGGGTTCGCCACTTTTGTCGACCCGACGGCCACGACCGGCTTCGAGGGCTCCGCGAAAACCATCCATGAGCTTGAAATCTACATCGGCATCTTCATCGGTGCCGTGACTCTGTCTGGCTCGGTCATTGCCTTTGGCAAGCTGTCGGGGCGCATCAGTGGCAACCCGATGCTGCTGCCGGGCCGGCACTGGCTCAACCTGGCCGGCTTGCTGGTGGTGATTTATTTCGGTGGTGTCTTCATGCAGGCCCACACGGTGCAGGACGGCCTGGTCCCGATTGTCGTCATGACCGTACTTGCCCTGTTGTTTGGCGTGCACATGGTGATGGCCATTGGCGGTGCCGACATGCCGGTGGTGGTCTCGATGCTCAACAGCTATTCCGGTTGGGCCGCGGCGGCGACCGGTTTCATGCTGTCCAACGACTTGTTGATCGTGGTCGGTGCCTTGGTCGGCTCCAGTGGCGCGATTCTGTCGTACATCATGTGCAACGCCATGAACCGCAGCTTCATCAGCGTGATCGCTGGCGGCTTTGGTACCACCAGCGCCAAGCCCACGGCGGCGGCGGGCGGTGCGCAGCCGGCCGGCGAGGTGACACCGGTGAGCGCCACGGAAACGGCCGAACTGTTGCGCGAAGCCAAGAGCGTGATCATCGTTCCGGGCTATGGCATGGCGGTGGCACAGGCACAGCACACGGTGTTCGAGATCACCAAACTGTTGCGTGACAAGGGCGTGAATGTGCGTTTTGGCATTCACCCGGTGGCCGGACGCATGCCGGGCCACATGAACGTGCTGCTGGCCGAGGCCAAAGTGCCTTACGACATCGTGTTCGAGATGGATGAACTCAATGACGATTTTCCGGCTACCGATGTCACCATGGTGATTGGTGCCAATGACATCGTCAACCCGAGCGCGCAGGACGATCCGAGCAGCCCGATCGCCGGCATGCCGGTGCTGGAAGTCTGGAAGGCCAAGACTTCCATCGTCATGAAGCGCAGCATGGCCTCGGGCTATGCCGGTGTCGACAACCCACTGTTCTACAAAGAGAACAACCGCATGCTGTTTGGCGACGCCAAGAAGATGCTCGACGAAGTGCTGGTGGTGCTGAAAACCTGAGACCTTGCGGGACAGACCGAACCAGCTCTGTCCCCAACTGATCAAGGTATCGATTGCAGCGCGGGTCCGCAAGGACCGCGCTGCGTCTGTTTTGATGCAGCCTTGTTGTGCATCCGACAGCCTTCAAAGGTTAGGGAAAACACAAGTAAAAATAGACGCAATAAGAGGCAAAATGCTCAGTTGCGTCACAGGCCCACACTTTGCGCGACAGACCGTGGCAGTAAAGCGGTGGGCTTGGTCCTTAACTGATTTGGAGGCAGGCATGACAGATCGTATTTGGCTGAAGAGTTATCCGCCAGGGGTACCCGCTGATTTGGATACTTCGCAGTATTCTTCCCTGGTGGCCTTGATGGAGGAAAGCTTCCAGAAGTACGCCAGTCGAACCGCTTACAGTTTCATGGGCAAGGATGTGAGCTACGGGCAAACCGACGAGCTCAGTCGGGCCTTCGCGGTCTACCTGCAAAGCCTGGGTCTGGTCAAGGGTGATCGGATTGCGATCATGATGCCCAATGTGCCCCAGTACCCGGTGGCGGTGGCTGCCATTCTGCGTGCCGGTTATGTGGTGGTGAATGTCAACCCGCTGTATACGCCGCGCGAGCTGGAGCACCAACTCAAGGATTCCGGCTCGAAAGCCATTGTCATCATCGAGAATTTTGCCGCCACGCTTGAAAAATGCCTGGCCAGCACGCCGGTCAAGCACGTGGTGCTGTGCGCCATGGGCGACCAGTTGGGGTTTTTGAAAGGGGCGCTGGTCAACTACGTGGTGCGCAACGTCAAGAAGATGGTTCCGTCCTACAGTCTGCCGGGCGCCGTGCGCTTCAACGAGGCCGTGGCCCGGGGCACGCGCGGCTCGATCAAGGCGGTCGCCGTCAAGCCCGACGATGTGGCCGTGCTGCAGTACACCGGCGGCACCACCGGCGTCTCGAAAGGCGCGGTGCTGTTGCATCGCAATGTGATCGCCAACGTGCTGCAATCCGAGGCCTGGAATCAGCCGGTCACGAAACTGGTGCCGGCGAGTGAACAACTGACCACCGTTTGCGCCTTGCCGCTGTACCACATCTTTGCTTTTACGGTGGGCATGATGCTGTCCATGCGCACTGGCGGCAAGCTGATTCTGATTCCCAATCCGCGTGATTTGCCGGCGGTTCTGAAGGAACTGTCGAAGCACGTCATCCACAGTTTCCCGGCCGTCAACACCTTGTTCAACGGCTTGGCCAATCACCCCGATTTCAACACCGTTGACTGGAGCCATCTCAAGGTCTCGGTCGGTGGCGGCACCGCGGTCCAGAGTGCCGTGGCCAAGCTGTGGTTCGAGAAAACCGGCTGTCCCATCTGCGAGGGTTATGGCCTGTCCGAGACCTCGCCGTCGGCTAGTTGCAACCCGGTGACGGCCAAGGAATATACCGGCACCATTGGCGTGCCCTTGCCCAGCACTTACCTGAAACTGCTGGACGATGACGGTCACGAGGTGGCTATCGGCCAATCCGGCGAGATTGCCATCAAGGGTCCCCAGGTGATGGCGGGTTACTGGCAGCGGCCGGATGAAACCGCCAAAGTCATGACGGCCGATGGTTTCTTCAAGTCGGGTGATATCGGGGTGATGGATGAACGCGGATTTTTCAAGATCGTGGACCGCAAGAAGGACATGATTCTGGTCAGCGGTTTCAATGTCTTTCCGACCGAGTTGGAAGATGTGGTGTCCCAATTGGACGGGGTGCTGGAGTGCGCTTGCGTGGGGGTGCCGGACGCCAAGACCGGTGAAGCTGTCAAGTTGGTGATCGTGAAGAAAAATCCGGACCTGACCGAGGCTCAAATCCGTGCTTACTGCAAGGAAAACCTGACCGGCTACAAGCAGCCCAAACTCATTGAGTTTCGCGCTGAATTGCCGAAAACGCCGGTTGGCAAGATTTTGCGCCGGGAACTGCGGGACAAGACCTGAGCATGAGCAAGGAATTTCAAGCGCCGGTACTGGGCGTCATCGGTGGCAGTGGTGTTTACGATATCGACGGGCTCGTCAACAAGCGCTGGCAGCGTGTTGATTCGCCGTTTGGCGAAGCCTCCGATGAACTGCTGTTTGGCGAGCTGGACGGGCAGGCCATGGTATTTTTGCCGCGTCACGGACGCGGTCACCGGATACCGCCCTCCGAGATCAATTTTCGGGCCAATATCGATGCGCTGAAACGCGCCGGCGTCACCGACCTGCTGTCGGTCAGCGCCGTCGGTTCCCTGCGGGCTGATTTACCGCCCGGCACGTTCGTCATCGTTGACCAGTTCATCGACCGGACCTTTGCCCGCGAAAAAAGCTTTTTTGGCAGCGGACTGGTGGCGCACGTCTCGATGGCACACCCGGTTTGCAGTCGGCTCGGTGACCATCTTGAGCTGGCGGCCCGCGAGTCGGGAATTCAAGTCGCGCGTGGCGGTACCTACCTGGTCATGGAAGGCCCCCAGTTTTCCAGCCGGGCCGAGTCGCAGCTGTACCGAAGCTGGAACTGCGACGTGATCGGCATGACCAACATGCCGGAAGCCAAGTTGGCGCGGGAAGCGGAGCTTTGTTACGCCACCGTGGCGATGGTGACCGATTTTGACTGCTGGCACCCGGACCATGACGCGGTCACTGTGGAGGCGATCATCAAGGTGTTGCTGGCCAATGCCGAGAAGGCGCGCGGCCTGGTCAAGAGGGTGGCGCCCCGGCTTCATGCCGATGGCACTGCAGCCAATTGTTCCTGTCGCAGCGCACTCCAGCACGCCTTGATCACGGCGCCGGAGGCGCGCGACCCGGAGCTGATGAATCGTCTGGCCGCGGTTGCCGGGCGCGTGCTGGGGAACTGATGACGCAACATCCATCCAGCCCGCCCGACAGTGAAAAAGAGCTGCGTCGCCGGATGGTGGAGGCGGCTCAAAAATTGACGACGCAGGGCCTCAACGGCACAACTTCCGGCAATATCGGGGTGCGCTTGGCGCAGTCTTTTTTGGTGACACCGTCCGGCGTTGCGTCCGACGAGTTGTTGCCCGAGGCGATCGTCGAGATGGATTTTTCGGGTGCGACTCTAGGCCCAGGCAAGCCTTCCAGCGAATGGCATTTTCACCGCGACATTCTCGCCGCGCGCGCCGAAATCGGCGCCATCGTGCACACGCACTCCCCCTATGCCAGCGCTTTGGCCTGCCTGCGGCGCGACATTCCCGCTTTTCATTACATGATTGCGGTGGCCGGTGGCGACTCGATCCGCTGCGCCCCCTATGCGATCTTTGGCAGCCAGGAACTCTCAGACCTGGCCTTGCTAGCACTGGAGAACCGCAAAGCCTGTCTGCTGGCCAATCATGGCGTGATTGCGCTGGGGCTCGATTTGGCCGACGCCATGGCCCTGGCGTGTGAGGTCGAGTCGCTGTGCCAGCAGTACTGGTGCGCCTCGCAACTGGGTGAGCCGCAACTGCTGTCAGGCCCGCAGATGCAGGCGGTGCTGGAACGATTCAAGACTTACGGCCGGCGCGGCAGGGATTGACCGACGATGAACCAGACACTCGGAGAAGCCGCGGCCGTGCAGACGCTCAGGTGGCTTGATGGGCACCTCGAAATGATAGACCAGAGGGTGCTGCCGGCACGCTTCGAGTACTTGCGCTACCACTGCGCGGCGGAGGTTGCCGAAGGCATTCGTTCGATGGTGGTGCGCGGCGCGCCGGCGATTGGCTGCGCTGCCGCCTACGGTGTCGCCCTGGAGGCCTTGCGCCTGCGCCAGGCCAGTCGCGATCGCTTTGACGCCGGGTTGGAGGCCGGATTCCAGGTGCTGGCGGCGAGTCGACCGACGGCGGTCAATTTGTTCTGGGCCCTGAAGCGGATGCGTGGCGCGTGGGAGAGCCTGCGGGACCGCACGGTGGGCGAAATCGCCAACGCCCTGTTGCTGGAGGCGCATGAAATAGCGGCGCAGGATGTCCGCATCAACCGCGCCATGGGTGCCCACGGTGCCGCTTTGCTGGCGGACGGCGCCCGGGTCCTGACGCATTGCAACGCCGGTGCGTTGGCGACGGCGGGGCACGGCACGGCTTTGGGTGTGATTCGCTCGGCGGTGGAGGCCGGCAAGCGTATTTCGGTGATCGCGGATGAAACCCGGCCCTTTCTGCAAGGGGCGCGGCTGACGGCTTGGGAAATGGTGCAGGAAAACATTCCGGTGACCCTGATCACCGACAACATGGCGGGCCACCTGATGAGCCGGGGCGAGATCGATGCCGTGGTGGTGGGCACCGACCGGGTGGCGGCCAATGGGGATGTGGCGAACAAGATTGGCACCTACATGGTGGCGGTGCTGGCACAGCGTCACGGTATTCCGTTTTATGTCGCGTGCCCGCTGTCGACCATCGATCTGACGATTCCGGATGGGGCTGCCATTCCGATAGAAGAACGCGCCGCGGCCGAGGTGACCGGATTTCGGGACTGCCAGTGGGCCGCCAGCGGTGTCCGGGTTCGCAATCCCGCTTTCGACGTGACCCCGGCCGAGCTGGTCACCGCCCTGATCACCGAAGCAGGCGTGGTGCCGCAGCCGGATAGCCAAAATATTGCCGCCCTGTTCGCGACCTGAGTTGACGCCTTAGCGCAGCCAGCCGCGCCGGTAGCAATACCACATGGGCATGACGGCACTCAGGATCATGAGGGTCACCACATACGGGTAGGCCCACTGCCCCAGCACGGCGAATTCCGGGAACTGCAGGTTCATGCCGTAGATGCTGGCCACCAGCGTGGGCGGCAGCAGCGCCACGCTGGCGACCGAGAAGATCTTGATGACCTTGTTCTGGCTGATGTTGATAAAGCCCACGGTGGCGTCCATCAGGAAGTTGATCTTGTCGAACAGGAAAGCGGTGTGCGAATCGAGCGAATCGATATCGCGCAGAATCAGACGCGCCTCTTCGAACTGCTCGCTGCTGAGCATCTTGCTGCGCGTCAGGAAGCTTACCGCCCGGCGGGTGTCCATCATGTTGCGGCGAATGCGCCCGTTCATGTCTTCATGGCGGGCAATGGCACCCAGCACCTCGCCCGCCAGGGCATCGGTCATATTGCCGGAAAGCACCTTGTTGCTGACTATTTCCACCGCATCGTAAATGCCTTCCAGGGTGTCAGCCGAGTATTCCGCGTCGGCGTCAAACAGCTTGAGCAGCACTTCCTTGGCATCTTCAATCAGTCCGGGGGCGCGCCGGGCCCGCATGCGCAGCAGGCGAAACACAGGCACGTCTTCGTCATGAACGGAAAAAAGTACGCCCTTGCTTTTCAGTTCGGTATTGGCCAGATTCAGTATGAAGGCAACCCGCACGGTGCGCGGCTCGGCATCGTCGGCGATCAGGAAGTCGCTGCGGATGTGCAGCTCGCCGTTGTCTTCCTTGTAGAAACGCGCGGATTCCTCGATATCCTCGTCCATCGCATCTTCCGGGATCGACAGGTCGTAGCACTGTTTGATCCAGTGCTTTTCTTCAGGCGTCGGAGACTCCAGGTCAACCCAGATCGGCTGGAAGCCGGACAGCTCTTCCAGCGACTCGATTTCCTCCTGAAACAGCCGGCCATTGGCAAGCGTGAAGATATTCAGCATGGCAAATTAGGGCCTGTTCACCCTATTTTTACGAGTGCGAACGCGATGAAAAATGCGCCAATCAAGGCGCGTGACAACGGCAAGGCCGGGGCCTTGCCTAGGAACGCAACGCCGAGTGGCACTTTTTTCATCCCGTTCCCTGCGGGTTGTGGCCAAAAAAACCATGCGCGGCATTGCAAAGCCTTGCCGGGGCCAACCCCGGCTGCGTTTTGCGCTTTGCGCATGGCTTTTTTGACTCACAACGCATCTCGTAAAAATAGGGTGAACAGGCCCTGATCGGGGTCGGATTCCAATTATCAAATTGAAATAATGAGGCGCACAGCAGCTTTAAATAACTGAAAGCAGCCCCCAATTGGCCTGGTAAGCGCGTGACTGGAGCGGTTCACAAGGAGGTTTCTCCAGTCGGCGGCAAAGTCAAATTATCGCACTGCCGCAGCGTTGTAGGACGTCTCAAAATGTAACCCCGATCATTCTGTAGGGCTTCAGTGAAAAGGAATTGCTTTTCCCCTCCATCAAGGGCATAGTGAACTCGTCGACAGTAGTTTTTTCAGTTTTATTTGTGTGCTGTCTGTAGCTTGCAGACAGCTTTTTCAACCCCGAGAGCAACAGGAGGCTATTTATGAACTTGACGATCAGCGGTCATCACCTCGAGGTCACCCCGTCCTTGCGCAGTTACGTTACCGGCAAGCTGGATCGGATCGTTCGGCATTTTGACCAGGTGGTCGACGTCAAAGTGCTGCTGACTGTGGAAAAGCAGAAGGAAAAGGAGGGACGACAGCGAGCCGAGTGCAATATCCATGTCAAAGGCACCGACATGTTTGCCGAGAGTTCACACGCTGATTTGTATGCTGCCGTGGACGAGCTGGTGGACAAACTCGACCGGCAGGTGGTGCGGCATAAAGACCGCTTGCAGGAGCATCATCACGATACCCCCAAGCGGCTGATGTAAAGCCGCAAGCCTGGACCGGGTCCAGCGGGCCGCCCGATCGGGCGGCTTTTTTTGCGCCCAAAGCGCTTGAGTGCATAATCTGGCACCAAATTATGAATCGACTTGCGTCCATCCTTTCCCCTGAACAAGTGCTTGTGCAGGTTGATGCCAGCAGCAAAAAAAGAGCTTTTGAAGAGGCGGGTCTGCTGTTCGAAAGACTGCATGGCCTGAGCCGCGCGCTGGTTACCGACAGCCTGTTTTCCAGAGAGCGTCTGGGCTCCACCGGCCTGGGCCATGGCGTTGCGATACCGCATGGGCGCATCAAGGGGCTGAAGGCGCCGATGGCGGCGGTATTTCAACTGGCCAATGCCATTGGCTTCGATGCACCGGATGAGCAGGCGGTCGGTTTGCTGATTTTCTTGCTGGTGCCCGAGGCGGCGACGCAAAAGCATCTGGAGATCCTGTCGGAGATCGCCGAATTGCTCAGTGATGCCAGTTTGCGGGAAAAACTTGTCAGCAGTGCCAGCGCGGCCGAGTTGCATGGTCTCATCGCCAATTGGAAGTCGGCACTGGCGGCTTGACCGCTACCGGGTCCGCTGTTCCAGTCCACCGCCTTCATGAAACCCAATGTCGTCAGCGCCAATGTGCTGTTTGAGGAGTTTCGGGGCACCCTGAAGTGGGAATGGGTGGCCGGGCTGGGCGCCTCCGAGCGCCGTTTTGACGAGGGCGCGGTGCTGGCCGCGCGCTCCGGCGCCGATCTGGTTGGGCATCTCAACTATATTCACCCGTATCGGGTACAGATTCTGGGCGAGCGCGAGATTGCCTACCTCACCAACGCCACGCCCGAGGACTGTGCGCGCCGGATTTCCCGTATCGTGACGCTGGAGCCGCCGGTACTGGTGCTGGCGGATGGGCAGGTGGCACCGGAGGCGCTGTTGTCCATGTGCGAAGGAGCGCAGATTCCGATGTTCGCGGCGCAAGGCTCCGCGGCGTTTGTGATCGATGTGCTGCGCGCCTACCTGTCCAAGTATTTTGCCGACCGTTGCTCCATGCATGGCGTGTTCATGGACATTCTGGGCCTGGGCGTGCTGATTACCGGGGAATCGGGTCTGGGCAAAAGCGAACTGGGACTGGAGTTGATCTCGCGCGGCAACGGCCTGGTGGCCGATGACGCGGTGGATTTGTATCGCATCAATCAGGACACGATCGAGGGGCGCTGCCCTGAACTGCTGATCAACCTGCTGGAAGTCCGGGGTATCGGCCTGCTCGACATCCGCTGCATCTTTGGCGAAACTGCGGTGCGGCGCAAGATGAGGCTCAAGCTCATCGTTCATCTGGTGCGCCGCGAAACGCTGGAGCGCGAGTATGAGCGCCTCCCCTATGAACCCCTGACGCAGGACGTGCTGGGTGTGCCGGTGCGCAAAGTGGTGATTCAGGTGGTGGCGGGTCGCAACATCGCCGTGCTGGTGGAGGCCGCCGTGCGCAATACCATTCTGCAATTGCGCGGCATCGACACCTACCAGGAGTTTGTCGAGCGCCACCGAAAAGCCATGGACCCGGCCGAGTAAGTTTTCAAGCCGGCAATCCGGGGCGCTTGGGGCCTGCTTTCTTTTCTCACTCGTGCCGTGGGCCGGCCGATCGATTCGGGCATTGGTCCCGGGTGCAGTGGGCGTACAGGCTCAACGCGTGGTCGGCAATGGTAAAACCCTTGGTCTTGGCGACGGCCTGCTGACGCTTCTCGATTTCGGCATCGTAGAACTCCTCCACCTTGCCGCAATCCAGACACAGCAGATGGTCGTGGTGTTGTCCCTGGTTGAGCTCGTAGACGGCCTTGCCGCTTTCAAAATGGCTGCGACTCAGAATGTCGGCATGCTCGAACTGCGCCAGCACACGGTAGACCGTTGCCAAGCCGATGTCGGAGCGGTTTTCCAGCAAGACCCGGAACACATCCTCCGCCGTCATGTGGCGGCGCCGGCTCTGCTGAAAAATTTCCAGTATCTTCAGCCGCGGCACGGTGGCTTTGAGACCAGTGCTTTTGAGTTCATCGGTATTGGTCATGGGGGTCTCTCTCGCATGGCAGCGGACAGCCCGGCGTTCGAGTACAGCCGGTACAATGGCCCGATCATATCGCCACACCCCAACTCATCTCATGTCTGATCTTCAACGTCGTAGTGCCCGGCTGATCCTGCTGGCGGCCGTCAGTGCAAGCTTGCTGGCCTGTGGCAGCCTGGACGGCGCCAGCAACCGTATCGTCAGCTTGGTGACGCCCTACAAAATAGACATCGTGCAAGGCAATTTTGTTTCCAAGGAACAAGCGGCCGCGGTCAAGCCGGGCATGAGCCGCGCGCAGGTGCGCGACATCATGGGAACGCCGTTGCTGGCCAGTCTTTTCCACGCCGATCGCTGGGACTATGTTTTTACCTTCAAGCGCCAGGGCCTGGAGCCGCAGTCGCGCAAGGTCGCGGTGTTCTTCAAGGGTGACGTGCTGGATCGCATGGAAGCCGATGCGCTGCCCAGCGAGGCCGATTTTGTGGCCTCGCTCGATTCCGGGCGCAACAAGTCCGCCGTGGTGCCGGTGCTTGAGATGACCGAAGAGGGCCTGAAGCAGTTGCCGGCCCCGGCCAAAAAAGCCGAGGCCAAGCCACTGCCGCCATTGCCCGCGAGTTACCCGCCGCTGGAGCCCACCAGCCCTTGACCGGCTGCACCAGGAATGACTGACAACATGACCCATCGCATCGCCATCGCGGGTGCCTTCGGCCGCATGGGGCAGATGTTGATCGAGGCCGTCAGGGCCAGTGCCGACTGCCGCCTGGTCGGTGCTCTGGACTTGGCCGGCAGTCCCGCCATCGGGACCGACGCCGCCGCGTTTCTCGGCCAGAGCAGTGGCGTGTCGATCACGGCCGATGTGGCCCAGGGGCTGCAAAACGCCGATACCTTGATCGATTTCACCCGGCCCGAGGGGACGCTGGCCCATTTGCGGGTTTGTCGGGAACGGGGTGTCAACCTGGTGATCGGCACGACCGGGTTCAGCGCCGCTCAAAAGGCCGAAATCGCCGCTGCCGCGCGGGACATCGCGATCATGATGGCCCCCAACATGAGCGTCGGCGTCAACGTCACCCTGAAGCTGCTGGAGCTGGCGGCCAAGTCGCTGAGCACCGGCTATGACATTGAAATCATCGAGGCCCATCACCGCCACAAGGTCGACGCGCCCTCGGGCACTGCGCTCAAGATGGGCGAGGTGATTGCGGACGCGCTGGGGCGCGACCTGAAGGATTGCGCGGTCTACGCGCGCGAGGGCGTGACCGGTGAGCGCGATCCTTCCTCCATCGGTTTTTCCAGCATTCGGGGTGGCGATATTGTGGGCGACCACACCGTGTTGTTTGCCGGCATCGGCGAGCGCATTGAAATCAGCCACAAATCAAGCAGCCGTGTCAGCTATGCGCAGGGCAGCCTGCGCGCCGCGCGTTTTCTTGGCGGCAAGAAAACCGGCTTGTTCGACATGTTCGATGTGCTCCAACTGAAATGAACGTTGTGCAGTTGTTTCTGCAAGGCGACGCGGTGACGCAAGCTGTGGCGCTGCTGCTGCTGGCCATGTCGGTTGGTAGCTGGGTCGTCATCCTGTGGAAAACGTGGCTGCTGCGCCGCGCCGGCAGCGATGTGACGCGTTGCGTGGCGGCTTTCTGGCAGTCGGTCTCGGTGGCCCAGGCACTGAACAAATTGCAGGCGTTCGACCGCGAGGCGATGGTTGTGCCTATCGTTCTGGCGGCAAAAATTGAAGCCGATGGCACACTGGCCGCCGCCGGCGACAGGTCGCAGCAACTGACCCGTGTATTGCGCGATGCCCTGCACGCGGCCCTGGCCAAACTCCAGTACGGTCAGGTCCTGCTGGCGACGGTCGGCGCGACGGCTCCTTTTGTTGGCTTGCTGGGCACCGTATGGGGCATTTACCACGCGCTCATCGGTATTGCCAATGCCGGGCAGGTCACCATCGACAAAATCTCCGGTCCGGTCGGCGAGTCGCTGATCATGACGGCGGCCGGCCTGGCGGTGGCCATTCCAGCGGTGCTGGCCTACAACGTGCTGGGCCGCTCCAGCGGGCGGATCGAGGCTGAGCTGGAAGGGTTTGCCCGCGATCTGCGCGAGTTGGCCGCCAGCCGGTCCGACTGGCCGGCCTGAGTCGGAGCCGAGGCAAGCGATATGTCTTTCGGCCGTCTTGAACGCAGCCAGCGCGCCGCGCCCATGAGCGAGATCAACATGACGCCGCTGGTCGATGTGATGCTGGTGCTGGTGGTGATTTTCATTATCACGGCACCGCTGCTGGCGAGTTCCATCAAGCTCGATCTGCCCCAATCGGAAGCCGCCAAGCCAGGGGACGCAGCGAACTTCGTCACACTGGTGGTGGACAAGTCGGGCCAGGCTTTCCTCAACGACCAGCCGCTGGAGCTGGCACAACTGGGGCAAAAACTGGCGCAAACGGCGAAGTCCAATCCGCAGACCGAAGTCCAGCTGCGTGCCGACGCGGCGGTGCCTTACGGCCGCATCGTGCAAGTCCTGGGGACGGCACAAAAAGCCGGTTTGAGCCGGATTGGTTTTGTGGCCGAGCCCGCCATCAAGCCGGAACTTCACTGAACCTAAAATCGGGTGATGACGATCTTTTGATCGCCTGAGAGCGAATACCAATGCAAGAAAAATACAACCATCTGGATGTCGAAAAAGCCGCGCACGGCCACTGGAGCGCGGTGGATGCCTACCGCGTCACCGAGGACACTTCCAAGAAGAAGTACTACGCCTGTTCCATGCTGCCTTACCCCAGCGGCAAGCTGCACATGGGCCATGTGCGCAACTACACCATCAACGACATGCTGACGCGCTACCTGCGCATGAACGGCTACAACGTGCTGATGCCCATGGGTTGGGACGCTTTCGGCCTGCCGGCCGAAAACGCGGCGCTGAAAAATGGCGTGCCGCCGGCCAAGTGGACCTACGAGAACATCGCCTATATGCGCCAGCAGATGCAGGCCATGGGCCTGGCCATCGACTGGAGCCGTGAAGTCGCCACCTGCGATCCCAGTTATTACAAATGGAACCAGTGGCTGTTTTTGAAGATGCTGGAGAAGGGCATCGCCTACCGCAAGACTCAGGTCGTCAACTGGGACCCGGTGGACCAGACCGTGCTGGCCAACGAGCAGGTGATCGACGGCAAGGGCTGGCGCACCGGCGCCGTGGTGGAAAAACGCGAGATTCCGGGCTACTACCTGAAGATCACGGACTACGCCGAAGAGTTGCTGGCGCAGGTGCAGACCGGTTTGCCGGGCTGGCCCGAGCGCGTCAAGCTGATGCAGGAAAACTGGATTGGCAAGAGCGAGGGCGTGCGTTTTGCCTTTCCGCACGACATCCGGGATGGCAGCGGCAACCTGCTGGACGATGGCCGCATGTACGTCTTTACCACCCGCGCCGACACCATCATGGGCGTCACTTTCTGCGCCGTGGCGCCCGAGCACACGCTGGCCAGCCACGCCGCCCGCAACAACCCGAAGCTGGCGGCTTTCATCGAGGAGTGCAAGAAAGGCGGCACCACCGAGGCCGAACTGGCGCTGCGGGAGAAAGAGGGCATGCCGACCGGCTTGTTCGTCAACCATCCGCTGAGCGGGCACAAGATCGAAGTCTGGGTCGGCAACTATGTGCTGATGAGTTATGGCGACGGCGCCGTCATGGGGGTGCCGGCGCACGACGAGCGCGATTTCGCTTTTGCCAAGAAGTACGGCATCGACATCGTCGAGGTGATCCTGGTGGATGGCCTGGAATACGACTACGACCAGTGGCAGGACTGGTATGGCGACAAACAACGCGGCGTCACCATCAATTCCGACAGCTTCAGCGGCCTGGCCCACAAGGATGCTGTCAACGCTGTCTGCCACGCCTTGCAGCAGAAGGGCCTGGGCGAGAAAAAAACCACCTGGCGGCTGCGCGACTGGGGTGTCAGCCGGCAGCGCTACTGGGGTACGCCGATCCCCATCATTCACTGTCCGCAGCACGGCGCGGTGCCGGTTCCGGAGCAGGATTTGCCGGTGGTGTTGCCGCAGGACTGCGTGCCCGACGGCTCCGGCAACCCGCTGCTCAAGCACGTTGGTTTCCATGCCGGTGTGGTGTGTCCGATCTGCGGCGTTGCCGCGCGGCGCGAGACCGACACCATGGACACTTTCGTCGACAGCTCCTGGTATTACATGCGCTACTGCGACCCGAGGAACGACCAGGCCATGGTGGCCGACGGTGCCGACTACTGGATGCCGATGGACCAGTACATCGGCGGCATAGAACACGCCATCCTGCACCTGCTGTACGCGCGCTTCTGGACCAAGGTGATGCGTGACCTCGGTCTGGTCAAGGTGGATGAGCCCTTTACCAAACTGCTGACCCAGGGCATGGTGCTGAATCACATCTACTCGCGCAAGATGGAGAAGGGCGGCATCGAGTACTTCTGGCCGCACGAGGTGGAAGACGTTCAGGACGCGGCGGGCAAGGTGATTGGGGCCAAGCTGAAGGAGGCCAAAGGAGACCTGCCGGCCGGTACCCTCATCAGCTACGAGGGGCTGGGGACCATGAGCAAGTCCAAGAACAATGGCGTCGACCCGCAGGACCTGATCGAAAAATACGGTGCCGACACGGCGCGCCTGTACACCATGTTCACGGCGCCGCCGGAGGCCACGCTGGAGTGGAACGACGCTGCGGTGGAAGGTTCGCACCGCTTTTTGCGCCGTCTCTGGAACTTCTGTGTCAAGCTCGATGCCGGCCAGAAGGCAGCGGCAAGCGAAGATTTGACAGCGCATGAAAGCAGCCAGAACATCCATTTCGGCAAGAGTGCGAAAGCGCTGCGGCGCGAAATCCACACGGTTTTCAAGCAGATCGACTACGACTACCAGCGCATGCAATTCAACACGGTGGTGTCGGGCGCGATGAAGATGCTCAATGCCCTGGAAGACTTCCAGGACGATGGCGCGAGCGGCAACCGGTGGGCGCTGCGGGAAGGCATGGGCATGTTGCTGCGCTCCATTTATCCGGCGACACCGCATCTCACGCACGCGCTGTGGACCGAGTTGGGCTACGCCGCGCAGTTCGGTGATTTGCTGGATGCGCCCTGGCCCAAGGCGGACGAAGCAGCCTTGCTGCAAGACGAAATTGAACTGGTGTTGCAGATCAACGGCAAACTCAGGGGCGCCATTGTGGTGCCGGCCGGCGCTTCCAAGCAGGAGATAGAACGGACCGCGATCGAGAGCGAGGTTTTTCAGAAACTGGCCGGCGCTTCCGCCATCCGCAAGATCGTCATCGTGCCGGGCCGCCTGGTCAACGTGGTGGTTTGAAGCCAACAGCCATGCAACGTCGCTCGGCCCTCGCACTGCTGCGTCAGTTCGGCCTCGCCGGCATCGGCAGCCTGGCGCTGGCGGGCTGTGGCTTCAAGCTGCGTGCCAGTCAGAATTTTTCTTTTTCGACCCTGGCTGTGCTGCCCAATCCGGGTGGGCCGCTGGCCCTTGAGCTGCGCCGTTCGGTGGCTGGCGCGGTGCGTGTGCTGGCGCCCGGGGAGGCCCTGACACAGGCACAGCTGGTGATCGACATCCTGCAGGAGCAGCGCGAGAAAGTCGTGGTGGCGGTCAACAGCTCGGGCCAGGTGCGCGAATTCCAGTTGCGCATCCGCCTCAAGTTCAAAATCCGCACGCCGCTGGGCCATGAACTGGTACCGGACACCGACATGCTGCAACAGCGTGACATCAGCTTCAACGAATCAGCGGCGCTGGCCAAGGAAGCCGAGGAGGGTCTGCTGTACCGTGACATGCAAACCGACCTGGTGCAGCAACTCCTGCGCCGCCTGGCCACGGTGCGGCTGGATTGAGGATTGTGCTGATTCTTCCTCGGCCTTTGGGGTTGGATATGCTTCCCGCGAATTTTTCCTTTTGAATGTTGTATTTCCCCCCCTATCCCCCCCGCCCCTTTCCACCCCCGCCGGGGCGGAAAGGGGAGCCCCATTTGGCCGCGTGCGAAAGTGCACACGTACCCGCGCCAGCGCACGCTGCAGGGGGTGTTCAACAAAGTGCGAACCGTCGAGGTGCCAACAAGCGCTTGCGTCACACCGGTACAAACTTTCCACTTTGCACGTCCCTTGTTTGCCTACGCGGCCAAATGAGGCTCCCCTCTTTCGCCCGGCGGGGCGAGAGAGGGGCGGGGGGGTATGAGTGGGGAAAAAATCCATCATGCAACTAGCACTGTCCCAGCTCCAGCCCCATCTGCAAAAAGGGCTGAAAAGCCTTTACACCTTGCATGGCGATGAAGCGCTGCTGGTTCAGGAGGGGCTGGATGCGATTCGGGCGCTAGCCCGCGCACAAGGTTTTACCGAGCGCAGCGTGTACAGCGTAGCCGGGGCTCACTTCGACTGGAGCGAGGTGCTGGCGGCGGGCGGCTCGCTCAGCCTGTTTGCCGAGAAACAGATGGTGGAACTGCGAATTCCATCCGGCAAGCCGGGCAAGGAGGGCGGCGAGGCCATCGTTCAACTGGCCGAGCAAGCGCGTGGCAGCGATGCCACGCTTACCCTGGTCATATTGCCGCGCCTGGACAAGACGACCCGCGCCAGCCCTTGGTTTGCCGCGCTGGAGAGTTGTGGCGTCACGGTGCAGGTTGAACCGGTCGAGCGCAACGCCTTGCCGCAATGGATTGCGCAACGGCTGGCGGTCCAGGGTCAGCGCGTGGCCGCTGGCGAGGAAGGACAACGTGCCTTGCAGTTTTTTGCCGACCGGGTGGAGGGCAATCTGCTCGCCGCACACCAGGAAATCCAGAAGCTGGCCCTGCTGTTTGCGCCCGGTGAACTGAGCTTCGAGCAGATCGAGGGCGCCGTCCTGAACGTGGCGCGCTACGACGTGTTCAAGCTGTCGGAGGCGGTGCTGGCGGGGCAGACCGCGCGCGTGCAGCGCATGCTCGACGGCTTGCAGGCCGAAGGCGAGGCCGAGGTGCTGGTGCACTACACGCTGAGCGAGGACATCCGTGCCCTCAAGCGCGTGAAAGACGCCATTGGGTTGGGCCGACCGCTGCCCATGGCCTTGCGCGAGCAACGCGTGTGGGGCGTGAAAGAGCGTTTGTACGAGCGCGTGCTGCCGCGCCTGAGCGACGCCGCCTTGAGCGAGCTGCTACAGGCGGCGCATCAGGTGGACGGCATCGTCAAAGGCCTGAAGCTGGCCGACTGGCCCATCGACAACTGGCAGGCGCTGCACCGCCTTGCGATGATGCTGTGCACTCTGTGCAGCGGCAATGCCAAGCCTGTTGCCGCACCTTCGTTCGCCATGCGCTAGCCCGAAAACTCGGTGGCAGCCGTGGACCGAATGGGGTTTGCGTCGGCGGGAGTGGGGTGGACGCTGGGCGCTCCGCGTCCTGCGGACTTTTTTAATGTCGCGCCTAACATCTACCCGACCCCCGCCTTGCGTTGTTTCTGTTTCGATGTTTTGGCGATATAGACTTGTTGCCATGCAATCGGTTGGGCCGTACCGATGGCTTGTCCCCCAAAATTCTTGGTCGTCACACGAAAGGCAAATTTTGAAACGACAATTTTTTGCGATTATTCTTCTTCCGCTATTTCTCTCTGCTTGTGGTGGAGTGCGCCTTCAGACCAAGTCCGAAGCGCTTAACGAACTGAATAAATCACTTCAATTCGATGCAGAGAAGCAATGCGACAAGTACTCCGGACAGCAGTATCAAGACTGTCGGCGCCAAGTCAAGGAACAGTATGAGGCCTTGCGAAAGAAGAACACGGAAGGTTAGCTCAGCACACATGGCGCCACCTTTCATGAGCGCCGCCCCGAGTGATGAAAGAGAAAACGGCGGTGGAACGGGTCGATGCTGATGGGGCGGGTCTGTGTATCTGCCAAAATGGCGCCATGCGACTAACCCCTAACGAGCAACAAGTCATTCGGGAGGCCAGCCTGCGTTATTTTGGCGTGCGCCCGCGCTTGTTTGGTTCGCGGGTGGACGACAGCAAGCTGGGTGGGGATATTGATTTGTACATTGAGGCACCCATGTCTGCTGAGCGAGGCTTCGACGCGAAGATTCGGATGGTTGCAGACATCTGGTTGAAAATTGGCGAACGCAAGATTGATGTCGTCGTGAACTCGGGAGATCAGAATATGCCGATTTACGAGGTGGCTAAACGTGATGGAGTGTGGTTATGAGTTTGCCTCTGGCAGACGCGCTGCGTCAATGCGAACTGCACGCCCAACGGATGCAAAGCGCGTGCAAGCGCATAGGGTTTCCTCTTCAAGCCAGTCAACTTGCCGCAGCAATTGCTGGGCTGGCTTTCCCGCTTAGGTGCAGAGTTTGAAAACAAGAAATTAGAATGACCGCCCTCAACATCACCGATTACACCCAGGCCCTTGGTTTGCAGGCCAAGGCGGCTTCGGCCCTGATGGCCAAGGCGCCGGCGGCGAGCAAGAATCGGGCTCTGCGCCGGCTTGCCGAACTGCTGCGCGGCAATGTGCAGGCGCTGCAAGTGGAGAATGCCAAAGACCTCGAACGTGCCTTGGCGGCCGGTCTGGCGGCCCCCCTGGTGGACCGCCTGAAATTGACACCCAAGGTGATAGAGACCTGTGCCCAGGGCTGCGAGCAGCTGGCCGCCATGTCCGACGTGATTGGTGAAATCATCGGCATGAAGCAGCAGCCCAGCGGCATCCGGGTCGGGCAGATGCGGGTGCCGATCGGTGTCTTCGGCATGATTTTCGAAAGCCGCCCGAATGTCACGATAGAGGCCGCCAGCCTGTCGATCAAGAGCGGCAACGCCTGTATCCTGCGTGGCGGCTCGGAGGCAATTGAGTCCAACAAGGCGCTGGCGCGGCTGGTGCAACTGGCGCTGGTGGACAGTGGCCTGCCGCTGGACGCCGTGCAACTGGTGCAAACCACCGACCGCGCGGTGGTGGGTCAGCTCATCGCCTTACCGCAATATGTGGACCTGATCATTCCGCGCGGCGGCAAGGGCTTGATCGAGCGCATCAGCCGCGACGCCAAGGTACCGGTCATCAAGCACCTCGACGGTAACTGCCATGTGTATGTGGACGACCCCAGCGATACCGAGATGGCGGTCAAGGTGGCTGACAACGCCAAGACCAACAAATACAGCCCCTGCAATGCGGCCGAGGGCCTGCTGGTGGCACGCGCCGTGGCGCCCCTGTTTTTGCCGTTGATCGGCCGGATTTACGCCGCCAAAGGGGTCGAGATGCGTTGCGATGCCGAGGCTCTGGCCATTCTGCAGACCAGCCTGGCGCAAGAGCCCGGCCTGGTCGACGCCGAGACCGGCGCGGCGCCCCAACTGCATCTGGCCAACGAGCAGGACTGGTACCAGGAATACCTGGCCCCCATCATTAGCATCAGAATCGTTGCCGGTGTGGAACAGGCCATTGCGCACATCAACCAGTACTCAAGCCATCACACCGACGCCATCGTCACGCGCGACCACATGCATGCGCAAGCCTTTCTGCGGGAAGTCGATTCCGCCAGCGTGATGGTCAACACCAGCACCCGCTTTGCCGATGGCTTCGAGTTTGGCCTGGGTGCCGAGATTGGCATCAGCATCGACAAGTTTCACGCCCGCGGTCCGGTTGGCATCGAAGGCCTGACGTCACTGAAATATGTGGTGCTGGGCAATGGAGAAGTGCGCGCCTGAGCCCAACACTTGGTCGCAATCCGACACGTATGAATAGCTGTCATCCGGCATCCCTGGATTGCGAATTCCGCCCGCAATGACAGTTAAACTAGCGCCATGGTTCCACATCTCGTCACCGCGCTCACGGGCCCCATCAACGAACTTGAGCAGCGCGTCCTCGATTCCATGCCCGCCATCGAACGCTGGTTTCGTCTGGAATGGATGGAGCACACGCCGCCGTTTTACAGCTCGGTGGAGGTGCGCAATGCCGGCTTCAAGCTGGCTCCGGTGGATACCAGTTTGTTTCCCGATGGCTGGAACCATCTGTCCCCTGAAATGTTGCCCCTGGCGGTGCAGGCGGCGATGGCCGCGATCGAGAAAATCTGCCCGGAAGCACGCAATTTGCTGCTGATTCCGGAAAATCGTTCGACCCCCACGTCTTACCTTGCCAGCCTGGCGCAATTGCGGCGCATCTTCCACATGGCCGGATTGAACGTGCGGCTCGGTTCGATCGACCCGGCGCTCAAGAAAACCACCACCTTTGAGTTGCCCGGCGGCGAGAGCGTCACGCTGGAGCCGGTCATCCGCGGCAAACGCCGGCTCGGGGTCAAGGACTTTGATCCGTGCACCATTTTGCTGAACAACGATTTGAGTGCCGGCGTGCCGGGTATTCTGGAAGACATTCACGAGCAATACCTGCTGCCGCCCTTGCATGGCGGCTGGCCGACGCGGCGCAAGAGCAAGCATGCCAAGTGTTATGAAGAAGTGGCCAAGCGCATGGGCAAGCTGTTGGGGGTCGACCCCTGGCTGATCAACCCGCTGTTCGACCGCGGTGCACGGATCAACCCGAGCAACGGCGCGGGTCTGGAACAGCTGAGCAGCCAGGTCGATGGCCTGCTCGCCAAAATTCGCCGCAAGTACAAGGAATACGGCATCAAGGAGAAACCCTTTGTCGTGCTCAAGAGCGACAATGCGGCGCACGGCTTGGGACCTGTAATGATGCGCGACGCCAAAGAACTGGAAGCCTTGAGTGGCAGCTTGAAAAATCAGGCCACCGGTAGCCAGGCCGGCGGACCGGCCGACGGCATTCTGATCCAGGAAGGCGTTTTGACCCGGGAGCGGCTGAACGACGCGCTGGCCGAGCCGCTGGTTTTCATGATGGACCGCTATGTGGTGGGCGGCTTTTATCGCATCCATGCGCCGGGTGGTGACGCTGACAATCCGGCGCCGACGGGGGCCAGCTTTGTGCCGCTGGCGTTCGAGCAAAGCACCCATTTGCCGCAGCCCGGCAGCAAGCCCGGCGCCAGTGTGCCGAATCGTTTTTACATGTACGGTGTGGTGGCGCGTCTGGCGATGCTGGCCGCCAGTTATGAGCTCGAAGCGACCGATCCGGATGCCGAGAACTATGAGTGAGCCCGGCGCGGGCGCAAATTGGCGCACCCAGAGAAAATGGAATCCCGCTGAGAAGCAAGACCGGGTGAACTAGTGGCAGTCTCCAAATCGTCTCTCTCAGCGCTCACGCTGGGTGCCATCGGTGTTGTTTACGGCGACATCGGAACCAGTGTCCTGTACGCGGTGAAAGAGGTGTTTGGCTCCGGTCACGTGCCGTTCACCGCCGACAATGTGTATGGGATTTTGTCGATCTTCTTCTGGACCCTGACGATTATCGTGTCGGTCAAGTACGTGATACTGGTGCTGCGCGCCGACAACAATGGCGAGGGCGGCCTGGTCGCGATGCTGGCGCTGGCCTCCCAGTCGGTCAAGGACAAGCCCAGGCTGCGGCGCCTGCTGCTGCTGGTGGGTATCTTCGGCACCTGCCTGTTTTATGGCGATGGCGTCATCACGCCGGCGATTTCCGTGCTGTCCGCGGTGGAGGGTCTGGAGGTGATATCGCCGACCTTCAAACAGTACGTGATTCCGCTCACCCTGGTCATCCTGTTTGGTTTGTTCGGGGTGCAAAAGCGCGGTACCAGCGGCATCGGCAAATTTTTCGGGCCGATCACCCTGGCCTGGTTCGCCTGCATCTCGGTGCTGGGGGTCTCGCACATTGTCGACAACCCGCAGATCCTGTGGGCCGTCAGCCCGCACTTTGCGCTGGGTTTCATCTGGCACAACCCGAAGATCTCTTTCATCGTTCTGGGCGCCGTGGTGCTGTGCGTCACCGGGGCCGAAGCGCTCTACGCCGACATGGGCCACTTCGGCAAGAAGCCGATTCGGGTCGCCTGGTTTTCGATTGTCATGCCGGCGCTGACCCTGAATTACTTTGGCCAGGGCGCGCTGCTGCTACAGAACCCGGCAGCGGTGAAAAACCCGTTTTTCATGATGGCGCCGGATTGGGCCCTGATGCCGCTGGTGGGCCTTGCCACCATGGCCACCGTGATTGCCTCGCAGGCCTTGATTTCCGGCGCCTTCTCGGTCACCAAGCAAGTGATCCAGCTGGGCTATCTGCCGCGGCTGCAGATTCTGCACACCAGCGTCAAGGAAACCGGTCAGATCTATTTGCCGCTGGTCAACTGGGGCTTGTTCACGGCCATCGTGATGGCGGTGGTGATGTTCAAGTCGTCCAGCAATCTGGCGGCGGCCTACGGCATTGCGGTCTGTACCGACATGCTGATCACCACCATCCTGACCTTCTATGTGATCCGTTACAGCTGGAAATATCCCTTGCTGTTGTGCGTGGCCGCGACCGGTTTCTTTCTCATCGTCGATCTGGCGTTTTGGGCCTCCAACCTGCTCAAACTGTTTGATGGCGGCTGGTTCCCGCTGCTGATCGGGGGTGCCATCTTCACCCTCATGCTGACCTGGAAGGACGGCCGGCGTTTGCTCAACGACAAGCTGCGCGCCGATGCGATTGATTTGAGCAGTTTTCTGGAAGCCGTGTTTGTCAGTCCACCGCAACGGGTCGACGGCACCGCGGTGTTCCTGACGGCCGAGCCGGGCACGGTGCCCAATGCGCTGCTGCACAACCTTAAGCACAACAAGGTGCTACACCGCAACAACCTGTTCGTCACGGTGCGCAACCACGAAGTGCCGCGGATCGGGCTGGACAAACGGCTGGAGATCGAGTCGCTGGGCCACAACTGCTGGCAGGTGATCGTGAACTACGGCTTCAAGGGCGACCCGGATCTGCCCAAGGCGCTGCAACTGATCAAGGGCCGCGGCTGCGAACTCGACCCGATGACCACCAGCTACTTCCTGTCGCGCGACATCGTGGTCCCGACCATCGGCGGCGGCATGGCGCAGTGGCGCGAGAAGCTGTTCTCGCAGATGCACCACAATGCCAGCGCGGCCGCCGAGTTCCTGAATCTGCCCAATAACGCCGTCGTTGAGCTGGGCTCCAAAATAGAAATATAGAACCTTGTGGGACAGACCAAGGCTACAGGAGCGAAGCGAGTGAGCTTGCTCTGTCCTCAACGCGAAACGGGATGTCGGAGGTCCACCTTGTGGGACAGACCAAGGCTACAGGAGCGAAGCGAGTGAGCTTGCTCTGTCCTCCACCTTGCATCGAGACGCCGCGCTGCGTGCTGACCCTGCTCTGCCCCGACAACGTCGCCCTGCTGAGCGACTACCGGGAGAAGAACCGCAGCCATCTGGCACCTTGGGAGCCCGCCGCGGACCCGCGGGTTTCACTGGCCGAGGCTTGCCGGCAGGCAGCGCGCAGGTCCTGGCAAGGCTATGCGGAAGGTTCGGCGCTGCAATTCGTCGCCGTCAGCCGCGCCTCGCAGCGCATGGTGGCGGGCTGCAACTTCACCAACATCGTGCGCGGTCCGCTACAGGCTTGCCATCTGGGCTATTCGGTGGACCAGGAACTGCAGGGCCAGGGCCTGATGCGGGAGGTTGCCGAGGCCGCCATTCGCCATATGTTCGACAGCGTGGGCCTGCACCGCATCATGGCCAACCACATGCCCGCCAACCGCCGCAGCGAGAACCTGCTGCGCGCTCTGGGATTCGAGCGCGAAGGCTACGCCCGCACCTATTTGAAAATTGCCGGGAAGTGGGAAGACATGGTGCTCAATGCACTGGTCAACCCCAGGGCGTAGCCCTCTTTGCGCCGGCTCCGGCGGCGGCACGCCGTTTGTGTCACAGTAGGGGTGTTGACGCAAAATACCCTGCTATCGAGCCCCGCAAGTACACCATGAACCTTCTTTTTATTGCCGATCCGCTGGACTCCTTCAAGATCTACAAGGACACCACTTTTTCCATGATGCGCGAGGCGCAAAGGCGCGGCCATGGCGTGGCCGCCTGCGAGCCGCAGGATGTGCTGTGGCAGCGCGGCGCCCTGGTCACCGCGCATGTGCGCGACATCGCTCTGACCGGTCAGCCAGATGCCTGGTTCGAAGTCCGGCAGACGCGCGCCGTGGCGCTGAAGGAATTCGACGCCATCATCATGCGCAAGGACCCGCCGTTCGACAGCGAATATTTCTACGCCACGCACCTGCTGGCGCAGGCCGAACGCGAAGGCGCGCGGGTCTTCAACAAGCCCGGCGCGCTGCGCGACCACCCGGAAAAACTCGCCATCATGGAGTTCCCGCAGTTCATCGGTCCGACCCTGGTGACGCGCGACGAGGCCGACATCAAGCGCTTCCACGCCCAGCACGGCGACATCATCCTCAAACCCCTGGACGGCATGGGTGGCATGGGCATCTTCCGCGTCGGGCCGGATGGCTTGAACCTGGGCTCCATCACCGAGACCCTGAACCGGCACGGCGCGCAGAGCCTGATGGTGCAGAAGTTCCTGCCCGAGATCGTGGACGGCGACAAGCGCGTGCTGGTGATCGGCGGCCAGCCGGTGCCTTACTGCCTAGCCCGCATCCCGCAAGGCAGCGAAGTGCGCGGCAACCTGGCGGCCGGCGGCAAGGGCGTGGCCCGAGCATTGAGCGCGCGCGACCGCTTGATTGCCGAGTCGCTGGGTCCGATTCTCAATGCGCGCGGGCTGCTGCTGGTGGGGCTGGACGTGATAGGCGACTGCCTGACCGAGATCAACGTCACCAGCCCAACCTGCTTCCAGGAGATTTTCGATCAGACCGGCTTTGACGTGGCGGCCATGTTCGTGGACGCCGTCGAGCAAGCCCTCAAGCGCTGACGGGCGCCGGCGCGCCGCTGCAGCAGCGGCATTTGGCGATCGCGCCGTCGACAAAAGCATGCAGTTCGCCGGTCTTCATGGCGACCCAGTTTTCGTTGGTGGTCAGCGGTTCGGTCACCACGATCGCCAGCCGGTCTTCCGGGCCGTTCAGATCGGCCAGGTCGACACTGACGTCGTCGTCCTTCAGATGCACTTGCGTGAACGGGTGCTGGCGCAGCACGTAATGCAATTGCGTGCTGGCATGCGCCCACAAGGCCTGGCCGTTGCTGAGCAAAAAGTTGAAAGTGCCGTGCTTGGCGATTTGCGGCACCAGCTCGGCCAGGGTGCAGGTCAGCTCCTCGACACTGGGCACGCCGGCATGCGACTTGGCCAGTTCCTGAAGCAGCCAGCAAAACGCCAGCTCGCTGTCGGTATTGCCGACCGGCCGGAAACTGCCGTGCAGCGCGGGCTTGTAGTCTTTCAGATCGCCGTTGTGGGCGAAAACCCAGTAGCGGCCCCACAGCTCGCGCACAAAAGGATGGCAGTTT
Source organism: Rhodoferax sp. (assembly GCF_028714215.1). Lineage (GTDB taxonomy): Bacteria > Pseudomonadota > Gammaproteobacteria > Burkholderiales > Burkholderiaceae_C > Rhodoferax. Next base: position 62,320 of record NZ_JAQTMS010000005.1, read on the forward strand.
TCCAGTGTCACGGCGCCCACCGTGGCCTTGCGCACATGGGCCACCACGTTGTGGCTCTTGATCGGGTAAGTGCGCAGCATGTTGGCGATGGGCGAGGTGGCGGCACCTTCCTTGTCGACGAAATAGCGCACCCCCTTGCCAACCTGCCCCGGCGTCGTCGCCTCGCTCTCGAAGAAGGCGATGCCCCAGCCGTCGGCATGGTGGCCGGTACAGCCGCCACGCTGCGAAAATCCGGTAAAACTCAGCGTCAGACTGGCGGGCAAGAGGCTGTTCATTCCAAGCAATTGGCACATGCCGCAATTTTACCGTGGGGTGCTGGCCCCCCATGGCCGGTTGCGGCGCGAACTCAGGCCGGCTTCAGTCGCGGCCCCGGACGCAGACGCCAGGCCGCCAGCAGCGCCAGCGCACACAAAAGCGCCAGCAGGTAAAAAGTTTCATTGAAAGCGGCCAGCCGTGCCGGGTTGCTGGCGCGGCTGGCCAGCGACTCGCCATGGCTGGCCAGTCGCCACTCCAGCACAATGCCGCAGGCACTGACCCCCATCGCCCCCCCTAGCGTGCGCAGGAAATTGATGACGCTGGAGCCCTGCGGCAGCAGGTCTTTGTCCAGGCCGCGCAGGGCGCCCGAGTTGAGCGAGGGCAGGATGAAGCCCAGCCCCATGCGGCCCAGCATGGCCCACGCGCCCAATACCCACAGGCTGCCGCCCAGGCCCACGCTGCCCATCAGGACGAACGATGCCGCCAGCAAGACCAGGCCGGTGCTGACCAGCAGGTGCGTCGGTTGCCGGTCCGCCAGATGCCCGGCCAGGGGAATGGTGAGCGCCAGCACCAGTCCGGCGGGCAGCAAAACAGTGCCCACATGCGAGGCCGAAAAAGCCAGCCCCAACTGCATGTAAACCGGCAGCAGGTAGGTCGAACCGAACAATGCCATGCCGTAGATGAAGGCCACGATGCTGCCCATGGCAAACGCGCGATGCTCAAACAGGGCCAGCTTCATCAGCGGCGCGGCAGCGCCGGCTGCCCCATTGCGACCGAGCCGTCGCTGCCAGCCGACAAAACCCATCAGCGTGGCCACGCCGCCGGCCAGCAACAGCAGGGCCGGCGCTGCCGGGCCGCGGCGCAACTGCACCAGCCCATTGAGCAGGCCCACCGTGCCGGCGCCGGCCAGCAGCAAGCCGCGCCAATCCAGTTTGCCGCCCGCGCGCTGGGCGCCCGGTTTTCCAGCGGGCATGGTCGGGACGAAGCGCTGCGCCAGCCACAGCGAGGCCAGACAAAAGGGCAGCACCATGAAGAAGATGGAACGCCAGCCAAACCAGTCGACCAGCAGTCCGCCGATGCTGGGCCCGATGGCCGGCGCCAGCACCACGCCCATGCCGAAAATGCCGCCGGCGCGGCCCTGCTCATGCGGCTGGAAAGCCCGCACAATGATGATGACCGGAATCGGTTGCACCACGCCGGCGGCCAGTCCCTCGGCCACCCGCGCCGCCAGCACCAGCGAAAAATCGTTAGCCAAGCCACCAACGATGCTGCCCGCCAGCAGCAGCCACATGGTGCCGGCGTAAGTGCGCCGATAGCCGTAGCGCGCCAGCAGCCAGGGCGTGGTCAGCATCGACACCGTCATGGCGATCATGAAGCCGGAGGCGACCCATTGGGCGCGTTCCTGCCCCAGTCCAAAGTGACGGCTCATGTCGGGCACCGCCACGTTGACGATGGTCGACGACATGATGGCCGCCATGGTGCCCACCATCACCGCCAGCAGCAACAGCCAGCGGTAACGCTCGCCGTAGTGGGCTTGCAGTTCGGTCAAGGTGGCAGGGTGCGTCAAGGGTTTCCTCGGGACCGGTGGCGAAAAATTTCAGGCCGGGTGGGGCTATGTTACCGGGGCTGCAACCGGTTTGGGTTGGACGGCCCGGCCTGCTTCAGACCGGCATGGGTGGCGCACCAATTTGACCGGATGCCACTGGCGCCGAAATCCGCTATTTCCGGGAAGACCTTGCGCATGATCAACATGGTGGCGGGCAGCAGCGTGTGTACTGCTGTCAGCTGTGTTGTCGGCTGCGGTGCGTGGCGGAGCGCCGCCAATGGAGTCGATTGGCCGGGCGCGGGTGCAGCGCAAAGTCAGTGGGCGACGCCAGCGCTGCGTCTGGCTGCCGGGCCAGGGTTTGGTAGGAGAAACGGCATGAATCATCTGCGGACATGGTTTGCCACGGCTTGGCAGCGCCTGATCGCGGTGCAGGCGCGCGACGAAGAAGAGGCGCGCCTGGGACGCCTGTTCAATACCATGATGGTGATCAGCCTCGGCATCGTGGTCTCGCTTTCGATCGACTTTTTGCTGCTGCAACCGCTGGGCCTGGTCGGCGCAAGTCTGAGCTGGACCGCAGCCGCTTTTCCCCTGGCCTTCATCCCGCTCTCGGTCTTCTGTCTGGTCCAGGCGCGGCGCGGCCACATCCGGTCAATGATCCTGCTTTATGTCTGGGTCAACCTGCTGGCCATTGGCGCGGCAGTCTGGCTGTTCGAAGGTGTTTACTCGCCGGCCTGGGTGCTGTTTATCTGGACCGTCACGGTGGCCGGGATTCTGTTGACACCGGCCTCCTCGCTTTGGATCACCGGCGGCGTGCTGGCGTACTTTGTGCTGTTGTGGTGCCTGACCAAGGCCCATTTTTACACGCCGCCTCTGACCTTCGGGTTGGCGGGGCGCGAGTTTGTCAACATGTCGGTCCTGTTGATCATGCTGGTGTCCACCGTCGGTCTGCTGACCTACCTGAACATGCGCAGCTTGCGCCAGGCGCTGGGGAATCTGCGGACCGAGATTGCCGGACGCAAGCGGACCGAGGAATCTCTGCGCCAAAGCGAGGAACGCTTCCGCGGCATTTTTGAACACGTCAACGACATCATCTACACGGTCGAGGCCGACGGCACGTTTTCTTCCATCAGTCCGTCCTGCGAACGAATGCTGGGCTGGCAGCCTGACGAATGGACAGGACACCCTTTTGCGCAGATCGTTCACCCGGACGATCTGCCGCGCATGCAGGAGTTGTTTCAGCGGGTGCATGCGGGAAGGGCACTGCCGGTTTTTGAAGTCCGAATCTTGACCAAGGCCGGTGGCTATCTGGCGTCCGAGATCGCGGCGACCCCTATTCATCGCGACCACGCCATCGTCATTCTGGGGGTGGTACGCGATATCACCGAGCGCAGGCAAGCCGAGGCGGCGCGGCAAGTCAACGAGTTGCGGCTGCAGTTGGCCATTCGATGCGGCCACCTGGGCGTATGGGATCTGGACCTGATAGATCACACCGCTTACCGGTCGCTGGAACACGACCGCATCTTCGGTTACCAATCGCTGTTGCCGCAGTGGACCTTGGAGATGTTCCTGGAGCACGTTGTTCCCGAGGAACGCATCGAGGTGAGTCGCCTCTTCAACCAGGCCGTGGCGAACCAGAGTGACTGGAATTTCGAGTGCCGCATACGCCGCATCGATGGCGAGGTGCGCTGGATATTGGCCAACGGCAGCCACCAACGCGACCCCACTGGCTTGACGCGGCGCATGATTGGAATCGTGCAGGACATTACCGAGCGCAAGCAGGCGGAAGATCAAATCCGGCAACTGAACGAAGAACTCGATGCCAAGGTGAAGCAGCGCACCCAGCAATTGCTGCAGGCGCAGGACGAGTTGCTGCGCAAGGAAAAACTGGCGGTGCTGGGCCAGGTGGCGGGCAGCGTCGGACACGAGTTGCGCAACCCGCTGGGCGTGATGAGCAATGCCGTCTATTTTCTCCAGACCGTGCTGACCGGTGCGGATGATAGCGTCAAGGAATACCTGAACATCATCCGCAGCGAGATCGCCGATTCCGAGCGCATCGTCTCGGACCTGCTGGACTCCGTGCGCACCAAGCCGCCGCAACCGGAGACGGTGGGCGTCGTCGAAATGATAGAGCAAACTCTGGGCAAACTCACGCTGCCGTCCTCGGTCACCGTGACACTGGATATTCCGGAGAAGCTGGCGCCCTTGCGGGTGGACGCCATGCAAATCCAGCAGGTGTTGCGCAACCTGATCGGCAACGCCCTGGAAGCCATGCCGCAGGGCGGCACGCTGGAGCTGGGCGCCACCGAGAACCGGCCGGCCGGCAGCGTTGCCATCAGCGTGCGTGACAGCGGCACTGGCATGACACCGGAAGTCCTGGCCAAGCTGTTCCAGCCCCTGTTCACCACCAAGGCGCGCGGCATCGGGCTCGGGCTGGTGGTGGTGAAGAACCTGGTGCAGGCCAACGGCGGCAGCGTGCAGGTGGCAAGCGTTGCCGGCAAGGGCAGCCTGTTCACCGTCACATTGCCAAGCGACAGCGCCGGGCCGGCGGCGACAGCGGAAGGAGCCGTTCATGCCTGAAAAAGCGACCTCGCGCAGCAGCACGGTCAGGCGGGTGTACCTGATCGTTGCCCTGTTCGTGGCGCTTATCTTTGGCCTGGTCTGGCTGGTTCAGATCCAGATGGATACCTTGAGCGCCATACGCGCCTTTGTCGGTGGCGAAGGGCTGTGGGCCAAGGCCCAAAAAGAGGCTATGCACAGTTTGGAGCATTACGCGGTCTCGCACGACGAGGCCCAATACCAGGCCTACCAGCAGCTGATCCAGGTGCCGCTGGGCGACCGGCGGGCGCGCATCGAACTGCAAAAGGCAAATCCGGATAGCGCCATCACCATGCAGGGCTTTGTCCAGGGGCGCAACCATCCGGACGACCACGACGCGGCGGTCCGGCTCTTTCGTCGCTTCCAGCATGGCGCGGCCCTGTCCCATGTGGTCGAGCACTGGACCACGGGCGACCGCTTGATTGCGGAATTGAACCAGGTGGCCGAGGCTTTGCACGAAGAGATTGCCTCCGGGCGCAAGCAGCCGGAAGCGATCCGCTCTTACCTCGGCCGGCTGGATGACATCAATCGGCGGGTGACCCTGGAAGAGGACCAATTTTCCTCGGCCCTGGGAGAAGCCTCGCGCTGGGTGAAGGATTTTTCCCGCAATCTCACCTATGTCATCGCACTCCTGTTCGTGACACTGGGTGTTGGCGTGTCATGGTCGATCATCACCCGCATACGCGCCACCGAGACCGCTCTGTCTGGAAGCGAGGAACGGCTGCGCAGCATCTTCGAGCATGTCGACGACACCATTTACCTGGTCGCGCTGGACGGAACCTTCATCTCTCTGAGTCCTTCGTTCGAGCGGCTGACCGGCTGGCAGCCCCGGGAGTGGGTCGGAAAACCTTTCGTGCAGATCATTCACCCGGACGACTTGCCGCGCGCCCTGGAAGTCTTCCAGAAGGCTCTTGCCGGCCGGCCGACGCCGGCTTTCGAACTGCGCGTTGCCAGGAAATCCGGGGGCTATTTCCATTCCGAGCTGAGCATCGTGCCGGTCACCCCCGGCGGTGAAACGGCCGCCATCGGGATTGCGCGCGACATCACCCAGCGCAAATTGGTGGAAGAAAAAATCCAGCGGCTCAACGAGGAGTTGGAAGCCAAGGTTCAGCAGCGCACCAGGCAACTGCTGGAGGCGCAGGAAGAACTGGTGCGCAAGGAGAAACTGGCGGTGCTGGGGCAAGTGGCAGGCAGCGTTGGGCACGAGTTGCGCAATCCGCTGGGTGTGATGAGCAACGCGGTTTTCTTTTTGCAAACCGTGCTGGCCGATGCGGACGACAGCACCAGGGAGTATCTGAGCATCATCAAGGAAGAGATCGCCAGTTCCGAGCGCATCGTCTCCGACCTGCTGGATGCGGTGCGCACCAAGCCAGCGCAACCGGAGCTTGTGGCGGTGTCGGAATTGCTGGCGCAAACCCTGCACAAACTGGTGGTACCTGCCTCTGTCAGCGTCAAACTGGACATCCCCGCGGCACTGCCCCCACTGCGGGCCGATCCCATGCAAATCCAGCAGGTGTTGCGCAACCTGATTGGCAACGCCCTGGAAGCCATGCCGGATGGCGGCACACTGGAGCTGGGCGCCGCCGAGAACCGGCCGGCCGGCAGCGTTGCCATCAGCGTGCGTGACAGCGGCACTGGCATGACACCGGAAGTCCTGGCCAAGCTGTTCCAGCCCCTCTTCACGACCAAGGCGCGCGGCATCGGGCTGGGGCTGGTGGTGGTGAAGAACCTGGTGCAGGCCAACGGCGGCAGCGTGCAGGTGGCAAGCGTTGCCGGCAAGGGCAGCCTGTTTACCGTCACGCTGCCGAGTGCCAGGTCGGAGGGGGAAATAGCATGAACAAGCCGGGGTCATGGCTTGCATCGGTGTGGGAGCGCCTGATCGCGGTACAGGCGCGCGACGAGGAAGAGGCGCGCCTGGGGCGTCTGTTCAACACCTTGATGGTGATCAGCATCTGGATCGTCGTCGCGCTTTCCATCGTCTTCCTGCTGATGCAGCCGCTGGGCTTTCTCACCTTGCGGCTGAGCTGGACGGCGGCGGCTTTTCCTTTTGTCATGTTTGCTTTTTCCGTATTCTGTCTGGTCCAGGCCCGGCGCGGCCATGTCCGGCCGATGATTCTTCTCTACGTTTGGGTCAACCTGATCGGCATCAGCGCCGCCGCCTGGGTATTCGACGGCTTGGTGTCCCCGGCCTGGGTGCTCTTTTTCTGGACCGTCACCATTGCCGGCATCCTGCTGACACCGGCCACAGCCCTGTGGATGACGGGCGGGGTGCTGGCCAGCTATCTGCTGATGCTGCTGCTGTCCCGCGCCGGTCTTTACACGCCGCCGCTGGTTCCCGGGGCGGCCGGACGCGAGTACGTCCACATGTCGCTGGTGCTGATCATGCTGGTCTTCACCGTCGGCATTCTGACCTACCTGAACATGCGCAGCCTGCAGCAGGCCTTGAGCAACCTGAGGGAGCGCTCCAGGCAGTTGCTGGAGGCGCAGGAGGAACTGCTGCGCAAGGAAAAACTGGCGGTGCTGGGGCAGGTGGCCGGCAGCGTGGGGCATGAGTTGCGCAACCCGCTGGGCGTCATGAGCAATGCGGTGTACTTTCTGCAAACCGTGCTGTCGGATGCGGACCCGACCACGCGGGAATATCTGGACATCATCAAGAGCGAGATCGCCAGTTCCGAGCGCATTGTCTCCGACCTGCTGGACTCCGTGCGCACCAAACCGCCACAGCCCGAAACCGTGGGCTTGGCGGAATTGCTGGGGCAGACCTTGCGCAAATGCAGCCTGCCTCCGTCCGTCAGCGTCAAGCTCGACATCCCGGCCGCACTACCCCCCTTGCGGGTGGACCCCGTGCAAATCCAGCAGGTCTTGCGCAACCTGATCAGCAACGGCGTGGAAGCCATGCCGGACGGCGGCGGGCTGGAAATCCGTGCGCTTGAAAACAAGCCCGAGGGCACGGTTGCCATCAGCGTGCGCGACAGCGGCAGCGGCATGGCACCGCAGGTGTTGGCCAAGCTGTTCCAGCCGCTGTTTACCACCAAGGCGCGCGGCATCGGGCTCGGTCTGGTGGTGGTGAAGAACCTGACCCAGGCCAACGGCGGCAGCGTGCAGGTGGCAAGCGTTGCCGGCCGGGGCAGTGTCTTTACCGTCACGCTGCCGGTGCTGATTGAAAAGGGGAAATGACCATGTTTAAAAAGTTGAGTCACTTGGCGCAACCGGCGTTGCCATGGACCGTGCACCAGCTGCTCAAGCTGGCCCTGCCGCGAGTCGCTACCTTGTTCGTCATGTTGGCGGTGCTGGTTTCCGTGCTGCTGGTGACGATCATCGACTTGTTGTGGGATGGCCGCTTGAATGCCGAACTGCAGTTTGCCGGCGTCCTGGTTCCTTTTCTGGATAGCCTGCTGATCGTTGGTTTGCTGGTGGCCTTGCTGGGCGAGCTGCGTGAGGAAGTGAAACGGCGCAAGAGGGTGGAGGATGAGATTCGCAGCTTGAACTGGAAACTGGAGGCAAAAGTTCAGCAACGCACGCAGCAACTGCTGGCGGCGCAGGAAGAGCTGGTGAACAAGGAGAAGCTGGCGCTGCTGGGCCAGGTGGCCGACACGGTGGGGCACGAGCTGCGCAACCCGCTGGGCGTGATGAACAACGCGGTCTACTTTCTCCAGACGATGCTGGCCGATGCGGATGAAACCACTCGGGAATATCTGGGCATCATCAAGGACGAGATTGGGGCTGCCGAGCGCATCGTCTCCGACCTGCTGGACGCCGTGCGCAGCAAGCCACCGCGGCCGGACACGGTGGCGCTGGCCGGCTTGTTGCAGCAGGCCTTGCGCAAGTGCAAGGTTCCTTCCAGCATCAGCGTGCGCCTGGACATCGCGGCCACGATTCCCCCCATTCGGGTTGATCCGCTGCAAATGCACCAGGTGTTCTGGAACCTGATTACCAACAGCGTGGAGGCGATGCCGCAGGGCGGCGTGCTGGAAATTGGGGCGTCCGAGGACCCGCTGGCGAAATGCGTGACCGTCAGCTTCAAGGACAGCGGCAGCGGCATTGCGCCGCAGCATCTGGGGCAACTGTTTGTGCCGCTGTTCACCACCAAGGCGCGCCGGGTTGGGCTCGGGCTGGTGGTGGTGAAGAACCTGACGCAGGCCAACGGTGGCCACGTCGAGGTGCAAAGCGCGCCAGGCCAGGGCAGCACATTTTCCGTCACGCTGCCCAGTGCCGGTCAAGCGGTGCGGGGTGATTCTTCTCAACAATCAGTCGGGAGTGAAAAATGAAAATTCTGGTGGTGGACGACGACCGGCGCATCGTCAAGACGACTTGCGACATTCTGACAATCAAGGGCCATGAAGCCGTCGCTGCCTACTCGGGCGAGGAGGGCGTGGCGATGGTCCGCGGCGATGCGCCGGATTGCGTGCTGATGGACATCAAGATGACCGGTATCACCGGTGTCGAGGCACTCAGGCAGATGAAGCAGATCGCTCCGGCGCTGCCGGTGGTGCTGGTCAGCGCCTACGCCACCGACGAACTGATGGAGCAGGCGAAGGGGGCTGGCGCCTATGCCGTCCTGAGCAAGCCGCTCAACTTCCCGCTGATCCTTTCCTTTCTTTCCCTGTTGCGTCAGGAGGAGAGCATTCTGGTGGTGGACGACGACCCTGAATTCTGCAGGACACTGAAGGACGTTCTGAGCCTGAAAGGGTTCCATGTCGAAACGGAAACCGAGGCGCAGCGTGTGATGGGGCATCTGGAGAGTAACTACAAGCTGGCGGTGATTCTGCTGGACCTCAAGCTGGGGGCGGTGAACGGCATCGACGTGCTGAAGGACATCCAGGCCAAGTACCCCGGCAAGCCGGTGGTGCTGGTGACCGGTTACCGCGAGGAAATGGCCAGTTCGATCGAGAAGGCGCGCCAGATCGGCGCCTACACCTGCCTTTACAAACCGCTGGAAATGGACGCCTTGTTTCAGGTGATCGAGGAGATCCGGATCAAGAAGCTGAAAAACGCGCTGATCTCGACTTAACCGGAGCAAACCGTGAAAACCAAGAAAAACATCCTGGTGGTGGACGACGACCCCAATCTCAGAAAGACGCTGGCCGACATCTTGCGCGTCAAGGGTTATGAGACGGTGGTCGCCGGCACCGGCGCCGAGGCCATCGCGGCGGCGCAACGAGAGGTGTTCGGTCTGGCGTTGATCGACCTGATGCTGCCGGACATGTCCGGCCTGGAAGTGATGGCGCACATCAAGACCCTCGCGCCGCTCACCGAGGCCATCATCCTGACCGGGCATGCCTCCATGGACAGCGCCATCAAGGCCACCGGACAGGGAGCCTTTGCCTACCTGCTCAAACCCTACCAGATGGATGAATTGCTGCAGAAGATCGGGCATGCGGTGGAACGCAAGCAGGCGCGCGAGGAGATCCTGCGGCTGGCGTCTTTCCCGCGCTTGCTGCCCAGCCCGGTGATCGAACTTGACGCCGCCGGTCAGGTGACTTATCTCAATCCGGCGGCCGAGCGACTGTTTCCCGAGTTGAGCGCGCACGGCCAGTCGCATCCCCTGCTGCGGGACCTGGGGCCGCTGCTGGCCACTTTGTGGCAGGGCCAGCAGCCGGGCGAGACCGCCCGCGAGGTCAAGGTTGGAGAAGCGACTTACGAGCTGCGCATTTCCTACGTGCCGGAGGTGGACCTGGTGCGCATCTACGTTCTGGACATCACCCAGCGCAAGCAGGCCGAGGAAGAGATCTATCTGCTGGCCACCACCGACGGTCTGACCGGCATTGCCAACCGGCGGCAGTTCGCGACCATCATGGCGCGCGAAGTGGAACGCGCCAAAAGGTATGGCATACCGATGTCGGTGGTGATGTACGACATCGACTACTTCAAGCGTGTCAACGACAGCTTTGGCCACGATGTCGGCGACGTCGTGTTGCAGGCGCTCACCGGCCTGGTGAAGGAAAACATCCGCGCCAATGACGTGCCGGCGCGCTGGGGCGGTGAAGAATTCATGCTCTTCATGCCGCAATCTAACCTGGAGGCGGCGCGCGATGCGGCGGAGAAGTTGCGGCTGGCCATCGCCGCGCACCAGTTCCACAAGTGCGGCCAGTTGACGGTCAGTTTCGGAGTTGCCACGCTGGAGCCGCAGGACGATCTCAATTCGCTGCTCAAGCGCGTCGACGACGCGCTTTACCAGGCCAAGGCGCTGGGTCGCAACCGGGTTGAAGTCCTGACCGGGGAGATGACGTCAAAGTGAAAACCCATGCCGGGCGGCTCCTTGGCTGGCGTCGGCGCGGTGTACCATTTGTCGAGCCAATTACGGATTGGGTGAAATGATGAAGAACCTGCTGCTTGGATTCATGGCGCTGCTGCTGGTCGCCTGCGGCCAGAACGAGGGGGGCAAAACGGCCGGGCCACAATTTGCCGCGCAGGCGCCAGTGGCCAGCCGGGAATATGTTTTCGCCATCCACCCGCTGCACAATCCGGTGCGCTTGTTCGAGATCTACCAGCCGGTGATCGATCACCTCAACCGCAATATCCCCGGCACCACGTTCAAGCTGGAGGCCTCGCGCAATTACGAGGAGTTCGACAAGAAACTGTACACGCGCCAATTCGACTTCGCCCTGCCCAATCCCTATCAGACGCTGAATTCGCTGGAGCACGGCTACCACGTCATCGCCAAGATGGGGGACGACTACAAGTTCACCGGCGTGATCCTGGTCCGGCGCGACAGCGGCATTCAGAAACTGGCCGACCTGAAGGGCAAAAAAGTCTCGTACCCGGCCCGCACCGCCCTGGCCGCCACGCTGATGCCGCAATACTATCTTCACACCCACGGCCTGGATGTGAACCGCGACATCGAGAACCTGTATGTCGGCTCGCAGGAGTCGTCCATCATGAACGTCTACCTGGGTCAGGTGGCGGCCGGTGTGACCTGGCCGTTGCCCTGGGAGGCGTTTCAGAAAGAGCATCCCGAGATGGCGCGCGAGCTGGAACTCAAATGGGAAACCGAGCCCATGCTCAACAACGGCGTGGTGGCCCGGGACGATGTGCCGGCGCCGCTGGCCGAGCGGGTGGCGCAACTGCTGGATACTTTGCATACCACGGCCGAGGGCAGGGCCATGCTGGCGCGCATGCCGCTGTCGCGCTTCGAGCTTGCCGACGATCGGCGTTACCGCGTGATAGCGGACTTTCTGCGCCAGTTCAGCCAGACCGTGTACCCCCTGGAAGAGGCGAAAAAATGAAACTGCTTGTTCCCGGCATTACCGCACGAGGATCCTTCAAACGGCAGATCATCCTGGCCTTTGTGGTCGGTTTCTTCTTGCTGATCAGTGCTTTTTCGATTCACCTGGTGAGCACGGAAAAGGAAAGTCTGTACCGTGACAGCAGCGAGGCCACGACCGGCCTGGCGCAATCGCTGGCGGTCAGTTCCCTATCCTGGGTGTTGGCCAACGATGTGGTGGGGTTGCAGGAGGTGGTGCGCTCTTTTCAGGGTTACCCCGGCTTGCGCTATGCCATGGTCATTTCACCCACCGGCCGGGTGCTGGCGCACAGCGACGCGGCGAAGGTCGGGCAGTTCGTCGCGGACCCGCAAAGCCTGGCCCTGCTCAAGGGGCCGCCGGGGAAACGGATCGTGACGGACGATGCCACCATGGCTGACGTTGCGCTGCCCATCAGCGTCGAGGGTCGGGCGGTCGGCTGGGCCCGGGTTGCCGTGGGCCGGGAAAAAATTTCCGGCGATTTGAACCAAATGATGTGGCGCAATGCGCTGTTCGTTCTGTCGGCCACCCTCCTGTCGCTGCTGGCTGCCCTTTTGATCGCGCATCGTCTGGGATCCCGCATCGGCGTCCTGGTGAAGGTGGCGGAGGAAGTGCGCTCCGGCAATATGGCGATGCGCGTCGGGATTCCGGCTGGTGCGGATGAAATCACGCTGCTGGCCGATAACCTCAACCAGATGCTCAATGCGCTGGCGCGCAACGAAGAACGCTTGCGGGCGGCCTCGCTCTATACCCGCAGCCTGATCGAAGCCAGCCTGGACCCGTTGGTGACCATCAGTGCCGAAGGGAAAATAACCGACGTCAATCAGGCCACCGAGAACGTCACCGGCCGGAGCCGTTCGGAACTGATAGGGACCGACTTCTGCGACTACTTCACCGCGCCGGAGCAGGCGCGAGAGAGCTATCGGCAGGTGTTCCAGAGAGGATCGGTGGCCGATTACCCACTGGCCCTGCGGCATCGCGACGGTCACATCACCGATGTGTTGTACAACGCCAGCGTCTACCAAGGCGAGAAGGGCGAGGTGTTGGGCGTGTTCGCCGCCGCGCGCGACATCACCGAACAAAAGAGGGCGCAAGGGGCACGTTCGCGGCTTGCCGCCATCGTCGAATCGTCCAGCGATGCGATCATCGGCAAGACGCTGGACGGTGTCATCACCAGCTGGAACAAGGGTGCGGAAAAGATCTATGGCTATCGCGCCGACGAAATCATCGGCAAGCCCATCACCATGCTGGCGCCGCCTTCGCTGCATGCCGAGGTCGACGCTCTGCTGGAAAAAGTGCGCCAGGGTGAAGCAGTGGTCAACCACGAGACCGAGAGAGTGCGCAAGGATGGAACGCGTTTTCATGTCGCGTTGACGCTGTCTCCGATCCGGGACGACGCCGGCCACATCGGCGGGATTTCCACCATTGCCAGGGATATCACCGAGCGCAAGCTGGACGAGGCGGCGCTGCACCGGCTGAACCGCGAACTGCGCGCCATCAGCAGTTGCAACCAGACTCTGATGCGGGCCGAGGACGAGGCGACGCTACTCAAGGAAATCTGCGATATTGTTTGCGACGAGGCCGGTTACCGCATGGCCTGGGTGGGCTATGCCGAAATCGACGCGGCCAAGTCGGTGCGCGCGGTTGCTTGGGCCGGCGTCGAGGAGGGCTATCTGGCACAGGCCGGCATCACCTGGGCCGACACGGATCGGGGGCGTGGACCCGCCGGCAGCACCATCCGCAGCGGGCGCAGTACCTGCCTGCAGGATTTCGGTACCGACCCCAGGGGCGCCCCTTGGCACGATGGCGCCTTGCAGCGCGGTTATCGTTCCTGCATCTCGCTCCCACTCAAGGACGAGAGCCAAAATACCTTTGGCGTTTTCACCATCTACTCATCGGAGCTCGGTGCCTTCACGCGGCGTGAAGTGCGGCTGTTGGAAGAACTGGCCGGCGATCTGGCATTTGGCATTGCGGTTCTGCGCACACGCAACGAGCGCCAGCGGGTGGAAGCGGTATTGCGCAAAAGCGAGAAGGATTTGAAGGATGCCCAGCGTGTCGCCCACACCGGCAGTTGGGATTGGGACGCAAAGACCGACAGCATCACCTGGTCAGAAGAGTATTACCGTATTTACGGATTCGATCCGGCACAGCCTGCGCCAGGATACGAGGCGCATTTGAAGGCCTACACGCCGGAGAGCGCGGCGCGACTGGATGCGGCCGTCAAGAGAAACATGGAAACCGGGGAGCCGTACCAGCTCGATCTGGAGCTGGTTCGTCCTGCAGGAGAGAGCCGCTGGATCACAGCCCGCAGTGAAACCAGGCGCGACGCACAAGGGCAAGTGATCGGCTTGCGCGGGACGGCACAGGACATCACCGAGCGCAAGCAGGCAGAGGAGCAGTTGCGCCGCAGCGAGCACCGTCTGGCAGAGGCGCAGCGCATGGCCCACCTGGGTAACTGGGAGCTTGATTTGGCAAGCAATGTGCTGACCTGGTCGGACGAGATTTACCGCATCTTCGAAATCGATCCGGAAAAGTTCGGTGCCTCCTACGACGCTTTCCTGAACGGGATTCATCCGGATGACCGCGAGTTGGTGAACCAGGCCTATACCGATTCGGTCAATAACAAGAAGCCCTACGACATCGTGCACCGGCTGCTGATGAAGGACGGGCGCGTGAAGTACGTCAACGAGAAGTGCGAGACCTATTACGGCGCGGATGGAAAGCCCTTGCGCTCGGTCGGCGCGGTGCACGATATCACCGCGCAGAAGGTCGCCGACATCGCGCTCTCCGCGCTGAAGGACGACCTGGAGCACCGGGTCAGGCTGCGCACGGCCGAACTGGAAGCCGCCAACAAGGAGCTGGAAGCCTTTTCCTATTCCGTCTCGCATGACTTGCGCACGCCTTTGCGCGCCATCGACGGCTTCTCGCGCATCCTGCTGGACGACTACACCGACAAGCTCGACGACGAGGGCAAAAGACTGCTCAAGGTGGTGCGGGACAACACCAGCCGGATGGGGCAATTGATTGACGACATCCTGAAGTTCTCGCGCGCCGGGCGGTTGGAGATAAGCTATGCCGAGATTGACATGGCGAGGCTGGCGCGCGAGGTTTTTGAGGAACTCCGGCCCGACGTCACGCCCGACAAGCTGCAACTCGAAATTGGGCCCATCCGGCCAGCCACGGGAGACCCCGCCATGATGCGCCAGGTATGGGCCAACCTGCTGTCCAACGCCATCAAGTTCAGTCGCCCCAAGGAAGCGGCCCGGATCAGGGTCGGCAGTTTCGTCGAGGGCGATGAAACGGTCTATTTTGTCGAGGACAATGGCGTCGGTTTCGACATGCGCTACGCCGACAAGCTGTTCGGCGTGTTCCAGCGTTTGCACGGCGTGGACGAGTTTGAGGGCACCGGCATCGGCCTGGCAATTGTCAAGCGCATCGCCACCCGCCACGGTGGGCGGGTCTGGGCTGAAGGCAAGGTCGACCAGGGTGCGACGATTTATTTCGCTTTACCGAACAAGGAGAAGGAACATGGCTGAAGCGCTGAAAGAAGTGGAAGTGCTGCTGGTGGAAGACAACCCGACCGATGCCGAGCTTTGCATCCGGGCGCTGAAAAAAAGCAATCTCGCCAACAAGCTGGTCTGGGTCAAGGACGGTGCCGAGGCACTCGATTTCATTTTTGCCAAGGGCGCTTATTCCGAGCGCACCGGGATGACCGTGCCCAAGGTCATCCTGCTGGACTTGCGTCTGCCCAAGGTCGACGGCATGGAAGTGCTGCGCCAGATCAAGGCCGATCCGCGCACCCGGACCATTCCGGTGGTGGTGCTGACCTCTTCCAAGGAGGACCGGGATGTGGCGCAGAGTTACCAGTTGGGCGTCAACAGCTTCATCAGCAAGCCGGTGGAGTTCGATGAGTTTGCCAAGACCGTGTCCGAGCTGGGGCTTTACTGGCTGCTGATGAACCACCCACCGGTGGCGGCAAAGTAGCATGGAGCAGGCGCCGATGAACCGGGAACTGCGGGTTTTGATGTTGGAGGACACGCCCACCGACGCGGAACTGGCGGAGCACGAGCTGCGCAAGGCCGGCATGACCTTCACTTTAAAGCGCGTGGAGCGGCGCGCTGCGTTCGTCCAGGCGCTGGAGGAATTTCATCCGGACATCATCCTGTCGGACTACAAGCTGCCCGACTTCAACGGCATGGACGCGCTGGGAATAGTGCAGCGCGACCATCCTGATATACCGATGGTCATGGTCACCGGCGCGCTCAGCGACATCGACGCGGTCGAGTTGATCCATGCCGGCGCCAAGGATTACGTGCTGAAGGACCGGCTGGCGCGCTTGGCGCCGGCGGTCCAGCGGGTGCTGGCGGCGGCGCAAGTGGAGGCGGCGCGCAAGTCGGCTGAAATGGCGCTGCGCGAGAGCGAGGAAACGCTGCGCATGGTTGCGGCGTCGGCACAGGACGCCATCCTGATGCTGGACAACGATGGCAAAGCCGTGCTCTGGAACGCGGCGGCGGAAAGAATGTTCGGTTATTCAAGGCAGGAAGCGCTTGGCAGGGATCTGCACGCCTTGCTCTCACCGGCACGTTTTCTCGAAGCGCAGCGCACGGCGTTCAGTCGCTTCAAGTCGACTGGAGAAGGCGCGGCAGTGGGCAAGGCGCTGGAGCTGGCGGCGCTGCGAAAAGATGGCACGGAGTTCCCGGTCGAGCTGTCTCTTTCCGCGGTCAAGCTCAAGGAGCGCTGGCACGCGGTGGGCATCGTGCGCGACATCACCGAACGCAAGCGCGGCGAACTGGCGCTGGCCAGAGCCAACCGCGCCCTGCGCACCCTGAGCGCCTGCAACGTGGAACTGGTGCGCGCCGCCAACGAGCCGGAGCTCCTCAACGCCGTTTGCCGGTTGCTCGTGGACATCGGCGGCTACCGCATGACCTGGGTCGGATTCCCCGAGCAGGACGCGGCCAGGACGGTGCGCGCGGTGGCCCATTATGGGCACGAAGAAGGCTACCTGGCGACGGCCGAAATCAGCTGGGCCGACACTGAGCATGGTCGAGGCCCGACCGGCACGGCGATCCGGACCGGCAGCGTTCAGGTCAATCAGGATTTTCTGGCCAACCCGATGATGACGCCATGGCGTGAGGAAGCGTCCAAGCGCGGCTATCGGTCCAGCATCGCATTGCCGCTCAAGAGTGCGGCGGACATTCTGGGCGTGCTGACCATCTATGCAGCGGAGCCCGACGCCTTCAATGAAGCCGAAATGAGCCTGTTGCAGGAGCTTGCCGAAGACCTGGCTTTTGGCATCCAGACCTTGCGCACCCGCCTGGAGCGCGACCGCATTGCCCACGAGAGCCTGCAACATGCCGAGGTACTGCGGCAAAGCCTGGAGGAATCCATCAAGGCGATTGCCAATACGGTGGAAATGCGCGACCCGTACACCGCCGGCCACCAGCGCCGTGTCGGGCAACTGGCGGTCGCCATCGCTCGGGAACTGGGCCTGCCAGAAGAGACCAATCATGGCATCGAACTCGCGGCCAGCATTCATGACCTGGGAAAGATCAGCATCCCGGCGGAAATCCTCTCCAAACCCAGCAAGCTGACGGCGATCGAGTTCATGCTGCTCAAGAATCACGCCCAGGCCGGTTTCGACATTCTCAAGGGCATCCAGTTTCCCTGGCCCATCGCCACCATGGTGCTGCAGCATCACGAACGGCTGGACGGCTCCGGCTATCCGCAGGGACTCAGGGGCGAGCAAACGTTGCTGGAGTCGCGCATCCTGGCGGTGGCCGATGTGGTCGAGGCGATGGCCTCGCATCGACCCTACCGGGCGGCGCTGGGGAGCGGCAGCGCGCTCAAGGAAATTGAAAGAGGCCGGGGCACTGTCTACGACGCGGCGGTGGTCGATGCCTGCCAGCGGCTATTTACGCAGAAGCGCTTTGCCTGGTCCGCCTGATTCGGCCCTGGAGAAGAAATGAACAGTGATCTGAGGGTACGACCGTGGAACAGCATCCCCATCAGGCTGGGCCTGGGGGTGCTGCTGATCAGTCTGGCGGCGTTTGCGCTGACGCTGTCGATCCTGGCCCGGCAGGAAGAGCAGCAGTTCACTGCGGCGCATCTGGCGTCGGCGCACAAAATCGCGGCTGTAACGGTGGCCGATCTGGCCGATCAAATGATGGCCGGGGGCGGCACGGCGGTCTGGCGTGCGGTCTCCGCCAGAACGGTGCTGCGCGCCCAGCTGACCGGCGCGGCCCCGATTCTGGTGCTGAACCAGGACGGCGTCGTCAAGGCCGGCTCCGACAGCGCCCTGGTCGGCACGCGCCTGGCGACCCGGGGCAACGCCGCCTGCCCGGCCTGCGACAGCGCGCGGGCACAGGACTTTCCGGCGTCGGCGATCGTCAGCACGGCGCAAGGCGCACGCCAGTTGCGCGTCGTCAACCTGATCCCGGTCACGCCAGCCTGCCAGAGCTGCCACGGTGCCGATGCGCCGCTGCGTGGCTACGTCACGATTGATTTCGACCTGTCCGCTCTCGATAGCAGCATCGCCCAGCGGCGCCTCAGCGTCCTGCTGGTGAGCCTGCTGGCAGGCCTGGCCATGCTGGCGCTGGTCGCGCTGCTGTTCCGGCGGCTCGTGATGCGGCCGATCCACGCCTTGATGGGTTCCCTGCAAGACCTGGCCGGTGGCGACCTGGGTGCGCGCACGCTGGTGCAGGGGCGCAATGAACTGTCGCTGCTGACGCGCGATTTCAACCACATGGCGGCTCGCATCGAGGAACAGGTGGCCCGCATCGCGTCGGCCCACACCGAATCGGCACTGCTCTACACGCTGGTGGTGGAGGCTTCCAAAAATCTGGAGATGAGCGACTTTGCGACCGGCGTGGCGCGAGTCGTGCTGGACAAGCTGCATGCGAGCTACTCGGCCTTCTTTCTGGAGGCCAGCGACGGCGGCTGGATCTGCGCCAGCGCCGGGACGCCGCGACAAGAGGTCCTGGCCAGGGGCGAGGACAGCCTGGAGACGGCGCTGCTGTCAGACACGGCGCAAATGCAGCAACTGCTCGATGGCATCCCGGCGCAATTTGTGGCAACTGCTTGTCGCAGTCAAAAGTTGCAGTTCACGGGAGCCGCCGGCGAGCTGACATTTGCCCTGCCGGTGCTGGCCGAGACGCGCCTGGTGGGTCTTTTGCTTTGCGTCGGTGTTGCGCAAGCGACCCGCGTCGATGAAGAACTGCTCACCAACCTGGCTGCCCACCTGACCCTGGCGGCGGTCAATTCGCGCAACTACACGGGGGCCATTACCGATGGGCTGACCCGGCTCAAGAACAAGCGTTATGGCCTGGCCCGACTGGAAGAGGCCGTGTACGCGGCGCGGCGTTACAAGTCCGGACTGGCGCTGGCGATGTGCGACATCGACCATTTCAAGCGGGTCAATGACAACCACGGCCATCAGGCCGGCGACGCCGTCCTGAAGGAAGTGTGCCGGCGCATCGTGGCCTGCATTCGCAAGGCCGATATCGCGGTACGTTACGGCGGCGAAGAATTCCTGCTGATCCTGCCCGAGGCCGACGCCAATTCACTGTCGGTCATCGGCGAGACGCTGCGCCGGGCGGTGGCTGCTGCGCCGGTCGACCTGGGCGCGGTCGGGGGTTCCCTGCCGATCACGCTGAGCGTTGGCATTGCCGCTTTTCACGCCGACAGCGACAGCGCCGACGCGCTGATCGCGCGGGCCGACCGGGCGCTTTACCGGGCCAAGGAAAGTGGACGCAATCGGGTCGAACTCGATCCCTGAAAAAGAGATCGTGAGGGGGCGGACATGACAGCGACAAGGAGACCTTATGCATACCAATTTCGATGTCAATGAGCATGTCGGTCCGGGGACCCGGCGCAACAAGGTGGTGTCGGCCACCGAAGCGGTGCGCCTGATCCATGACGGCGACACGGTGGCCACCGGGGGGTTTGTCGGCGTCGGCTTCGCCGAAGGAATTGCGGTGGCGCTGGAGGCCCGTTTTTTGGCGACTCAGGCCGAAACCGGCAGCGGCGCCCCGGCGCAACTGACTTTGGTCTACGCCGCCGGGCAGGGCGATGGCAAAACGCGCGGACTCAATCATTTTGGCCACCAGGGCATGGTGCGGCGCGTGGTGGGCGGCCACTGGGGGCTGGTGCCGGCACTGCAAAAGCTGGCGGTGGACAACCAGATCGAGGCCTATAACCTGCCGCAAGGTGTCATTTCCCATCTGTTTCGCGACATTGCGGCGGGCAAGCCCGGCACTCTGACGCATGTCGGCCTGGACACCTTCGTCGATCCGCGCTTTGGCGGTGGCAAGGTCAATGCGCGCACCACGGAAGAGCTGGTGCGCCTGATGGAGATCGATGGCCGCGAGTATCTGTTTTACAAGGCGTTCCCGATTTCGGTGGGCATCATTCGGGCCACCACGGCGGACCCGGACGGCAACCTCAGCATGGAGCGCGAAGCACTCACGCTGGAGGCGCTGGCGATTGCCATGGCGGTGCGCAATTCAGGCGGCATCGTGATCGCGCAGGTGGAGCGCCTGGCGGCGCGCGGCACCCTGCATCCGCGTCAGGTCCGGGTGCCGGGCGTGCTGGTCGATGCGGTGGTGGTGGCGACCGAGCCGGCGCACCACATGCAAACCTTTGCCGAACAGTACAACCCGGCCTATTCGGGCGAAATCCGCGTGCCGGTGGACACGCTGGCGGCGCTGCCGCTGAGCGAGCGCAAAGTGATTGCCCGGCGCGCGGCCATGGAGTTGCGCCCCAACTCTGTGGTGAATCTGGGCATTGGCATGCCCGAGGGCGTGGCCGGTGTGGCGGCCGAGGAAAAGATGATCGACTTGATGACCTTGACGGCGGAGCCCGGTGTGATTGGCGGGATTCCGGCCAGTGGCATGAGCTTCGGCGCCGCCGTCAATACCCAGGCGGTGATCGACCAGCCCAACCAGTTCGACTTTTATGACGGCGGCGGGCTCGACATTGCCGTGCTGGGCCTGGCACAGGCCGATGCCGAGGGCAATTTGAATGTCAGCAAATTCGGCAGCCGGCTGGCCGGCGCGGGCGGCTTCATCAACATCAGCCAAAACGCCAAGACGGTTGTGTTTGCCGGAACTTTTACCGCCGACGAACTGGACCTGCAGGTCGAAGGCGGTCGGCTGCGGGTGGCCCGTGAGGGCCGGACGCGCAAATTCGTCAAGGCGGTGGAGCACCGCACCTTCAGCGGACGCGAAGCCCTCAGACGGGGCCAGCGCGTGCTGTACGTGACGGAGCGCTGCGTGTTTCGGCTGCAGGGTGACGCCCAGCGCGGCGGTGGCCTGGAGTTGATTGAGATTGCGCCGGGCATTGACCTGGAGCGCGACCTGCTGGCACACATGGATTTCATGCCGGCGATCAGCCCGCAACTCAAATTGATGGACGCCGCCCTGTTTGCGCCCGAGCCCATGGGTTTGCGTGAACGCCTGCTGGCGACACCGCTGGCACAGCGCTTTGAACTGGACCGCGAGCATCGTCTGCTGTTCATCAATTTTGAAGGGCTGGCGATCGATTCGCTGGCCGATATTGTCGAGGTCGAACGCATGGTGGAAGCCCTGCTGACACCGCTGGTGCGAACGCCCGAGGAGCGGGTGGTGGTGGTGGTGAACTATGATAGCTTCAGCATCCTGCCGGCGTTGGTGGAAGAGTATTCCGCGATGGTGAAACGTCTGACCGAGCGCTTCTACAGCCGGGTCACCCGCTACGGCACCGGCGGGTTCTTGAAAGCCCGGCTTGATGCTGGCAAGATGGCGTCGGTCGGTTAACTGAAAGGCATTCGAATGGTCTTGTTTCACTGGCGGCGCGACGCCTTCATCGGCTTGCTGGGCGCCGCCCTGTTTTCAGCGCTGGCGGCGCAGGCCAGCTCCCAGTTGGCGGCGGACAAGGGCTGCTACGCTTGCCATGGCGCTTACCGGCGCGCCGATGCCCCGGCCTTCGACAGCCTGTCCAGGCGGCTGGGTCGGCTCAAGGGAAATCCGGCGGCGGAGAAGGATTTTGTCGAAAAGTACAACCAGGGTGAGTTCCTTGAACACATCGAGGCGCATGAGCGCATCAGTCGCGAGTCCGCCAGCCTGCTGATTCATTGGCTGGTCGAGGGCGCAAAGTAGACCGGGTGGCGGAGAGTCATGAGAGAATAATCGTCACTCGGGAAAGCTTTGTTGAAACATAGAACCAAAATTGTAGGACTGGCGTTGCTTTGCGTGGCGTTCGGCAGTGCCGCGCTGACGCTGGGCCGTGCTCGCGGTGCGGTGTTGATCGGACAGCCCCTGGACCTTGCGGTGCAGATTCAATTGGATGCAGGGGAGGAGGTTTCGGCCTCATGTTTCGATGCCGAGGTATTCCATGCCGATGCACGCCAGGATGGCAATCTGGTGCGTGTGCTGGTCGAGGCGGAGCCGCAAAGCCGCAGCGCCAGGGTCCGGGTTTTGTCTTCGGCGCCGGTCGACGAGCCGGTGGTCACAGTCTATTTGCACAGCGGCTGCGGCCAGCAGACAACGCGGCGCTATGTGCTGCTGGCCGATTTGGCCAGTGAAGCAGCGCCGTCCCAAGTGCCCACGCTCTCCGCAGCGGCGCTGTCGGCAGCGGCCAAGCCGGATGTGACGCCGCCCCGGGCCGCTTCCGCCAAGCCAGCGGCGACGGCTTCTGCGGCGCCGCTGGCCGCCACTGTTGCGCCGGTCAAAGCGAAGACGGTGGCGACCCTCAAGGCGGTTGCCGGGCGCGCCGTTGACGGCAAGCAGCCGGCGGTGAAGGCGGCCCCGAGTTCGGCCCGGCCGGCGCTGTCCGCCAGCAAAGCCAAGGCGAGTCGCCCGGTTGGCCAATCGCGCTTGAAACTCGACCCCCTGGAAGTGTTGTCGGACCGCATCGCCAACCTGGATTCCTTCATGAGCTTCGCGCCGTCCGAGGATGCGCTGCTGAACATCAAGAAAGTGCAGACACTGGAAGCGGATGTCAAGGCTTTGCGTGCTTCCGCTCTCAAGAGCGAGGCCAGTCTGGCGGACTTCAAGGCCCGGTTGCAGAAGGCCGAGGCGGATCGTTTCCCGGGCGTTGTCATTTATGCCTTGGCCGGCCTGGTGGTGGCCTGCCTGGCGGCTGTGGCCTGGCTTTGGAATCGCCAGCGCCGCGCCACGCCGGGGGGTTTCGATTGGTGGAGCGACGCCACCGCGCCGCCGGACTCGCACTTGCCGGTGGATCGCGTCAGCGATTTGGCAGCGCGCAAGCCCGCGGAGCAAGGGGCTGAAGCCAAGGATTCGCGCGGTGCCGCGTCGTCCTGGTCAGCCAGTCAGCCGGCTTATTCGTCCAAGCCTGATGCGCTGTGGGATGAAGCGGGCCGGGCGGCCCCGTCCGGTCTTGCGCCGGCCAGCGCGGCTGCAGGAGAAGACCACAATCAGTCGGCGCCGGAGCACGCCAGCCTGGTGCGCAGCCTGAACTCGGCGGCGATATCGGAGATACGCCAACAGGCCGAGTTTTTTGTCACGCTCGGCAAAACCGATCAGGCGGCGACACTGCTGAAGAAGCAAATCAGTGAAAGTGAAGAGCCCAATCCCTTTGTCTATCTGGATTTGCTCAGCCTGCTGCACTCGCTGGGCCTGAAAACCGAGTTTCAGCAGTATTGCCAGGATTTCAATTTGCTGTTCAACGGGACGGTGCCGGAGTTTGCTTTCTTCAAGGATGAAGGCCGCGACCTGGAGTCCTATCCCGATGTCTTGTCCCGCATTGCCGAACAGTGGCCGACCGTCAAAGTGCTGGAGCTGATGGAGGCTTGCATTTTCCGGGATCCATGGGCCGAGCTGAACCAGCCTTTTGATTTGGCGGCATTACGCGACCTGCTGCTGCTGCACGAAATAGCCCGCGGCATTGTGTTGGCGCCAGTATCGCAAGGGGCTGAAGCAGCCCGCGGCAATGCGTCAGGATCAAGTTCCGCGACCGAAACAAGCGAGTCCCCGTCGGCCGATTTTGACTTTGTGGATTCCGTGTCATCGAGTTTCCCGGCCTTGTCGGAAAGCGCCATGGCCGATTTGTTTGCCCGGGAAGTGCCGGAGCCTCCCATGCTGGACCTGGACCTGTCCGTCCTGGAACGACAGAGTTCTTCCGAGCCGCCGACCCATAACCCGGATATCGACCTGGCCCAGTTGCCGCCCAGTGCGCACGGCACGCAGACCGACGACGCCGGTACCACCGAATGGCCTGAGCCTTTTCCGCTACCTGGGTCGGGCCGCCAAAAACCGGGACCGGAACCGATCCTTTGATGCCGTCGGGGCGGCCAGGCTTTCTACAATCGCCGGATGTTCTCTGAATCGACACACGGGCTCGCCCGGAATTCCCCGCTGCTGCAAAATCTCAACCCGGAGCAATCCGCCGCGGTCACCCTGCCGGCCGAGCACGCGCTGATTCTGGCCGGCGCCGGCTCCGGCAAGACCCGGGTCCTGACGACCCGCATTGCCTGGTTGCTGCAGACCGGCCAGGTGTCACCCGGCGGCGTGCTGGCGGTGACTTTCACCAACAAGGCGGCCAAGGAAATGCTGACGCGCCTGTCCAGCCTGTTGCCGCTCAATGTACGCGGCATGTGGATCGGCACTTTTCATGGTCTGTGCAACCGCTTCTTGCGCGCCCACTTCAAGTTGGCGAACCTGCCGCAGAGCTTCCAGATCCTGGACACGCAGGACCAGCTCTCCGCCATCAAGCGCTTGTACAAGCAGTTCAAGCTGGATGAGGAACGTTATCCGCCCAAGCAGATGCAGTGGTTTATCGCCGGCTGCAAGGAAGACGGTTTGCGCCCCAACATGGTCGAGGCACGGGATCAGGAAACGCGCAAGAAGATCGAGATTTACCAGCTCTATGAAGACCAGTGCCAGCGTGAAGGGGTGGTCGATTTCGGTGAGCTGATGCTGCGCAGCTACGAGGTGCTGCGCGACAACGATCCGATTCGTGAACACTACCAGCGGCGCTTTCGCCACATCCTGATCGACGAGTTTCAGGACACCAACAAGCTCCAGTATGCGTGGATCAAGATGCTGGCCGGCACCGGCGCCGCCAGTTCCATTGACGATGCGTCGGCTTTCAATCCCACCGGCTGTGTATTGGCGGTGGGCGATGACGACCAGAGCATTTACGCTTTTCGCGGCGCGCGGGTCGGCAACATGGCCGATTTTGTGCGCGAGTTCAAGGTCAAGCACCAGATCAAGCTGGAGGAGAACTACCGCAGCGGCAGCCATATTCTGGACACCGCCAACGAGCTCATCAGCCACAACAACAAGCGCCTGGGCAAGAACCTGCGCACCGCGCAAGGCCCCGGTGAACCGGTACGGGTGTTCGAGGCCAACAGCGACTTTGCCGAGGCCCAGTGGCTGGTGGACGAAATTCGAGAACTCGTGGGGGCCGCCGCGCCGGGCCGCCCCAAGCAAGGCCGCGCCCCCTCGGGGGGCAGCGAAGCACACGAAGTGGCAAGCGTGGGGGCCGGTTTCTCCCGCAAGGAAATCGCCGTCCTGTACCGCAGCAATGCGCAAAGCCGGGTTTTGGAGACCGCCTTGTTCACGGCCGGCGTACCGTACAAGGTGTATGGCGGCTTGCGCTTTTTCGAGCGCGCCGAAATCAAGAATGCACTGGCTTATTTGCGCTTGCTGGAAAACCCGCGCGACGACACCAGTTTTTTGCGGGTGGTGAATTTTCCGCCGCGCGGCATCGGCCTGCGCAGCCTGGAACTGTTGCAGGACGCGGCGCGTGCCAGCGGCTGTTCCTTGAGCGACGCCGTCAGTGGTCTGGGTGGTAAAGCGGGCACCAATATTGGTGCTTTTCTGGCCGGCATTGACGTGCTGCGCGAACAAACGCAAGGCCAGAACCTGAAAGACATCGTCGAGGCTATGCTGCTCCACAGCGGCTTGGTCGAGCATTACAAGGCCGACCGCGAAGGCGCCGACCGGGTCGAAAATCTGGAAGAACTGGTCAACGCGGCGGAGAGTTTTGTCTCGCTGGAAAACTTTGGTCAGGATGCCGGCGCGTTGCCGCTCGATGAACAGGGTCGCGCCCTGACCCAGTCTCCGGCGTCGCAAGGCCTGGACCTGAATCAGGCAGCGGCGCCGGAGCCGGCGCCCGATCTGGAGACCGGCGAAACCCAATCGCCGCTGGCGGCGTTCCTGTCGCATGCGGCGCTGGAAGCGGGCGACAACCAGGCGCAGGCCGGGCAGGACGCGATCCAGCTCATGACGGTGCATTCCAGCAAGGGGCTGGAGTTCGATTGCGTCTTCATCACCGGCATGGAAGAAGGCCTGTTCCCGCACGAAAACTCCCTGAGCGACCGCGACGGCCTGGAGGAAGAACGGCGCCTGATGTACGTGGCCATCACCCGAGCCCGCAAGCGGCTCTACCTGAGCCATTCCCAAACCCGCATGCTGCATGGCCAGACGCGCTACAACCTCAGGAGCCGGTTCTTTGATGAGTTGCCGGAAGCGGCGCTCAAGTGGATCACGCCCAGGAAGCAGGGATTCGACGCCGGATCGGCTGCCGGTTCAGGCGCTTTTGGTGCTGGTTACAAGGCCGGCCGAGGCGCCTTCGGCACCGATTATTCGAGGTTTTCCGCCGCCCCCCTGCCGCCGCAAAAAGCGGCTCCCACGCAGGGTCTGCGCGCCGGCATGAAGGTGTTTCACAACAAGTTCGGCGAGGGCACGGTGCAAACCCTGGAGGGCAGCGGTGACGATGCCCGGGCGCAGATCAGCTTCCCGCGCCATGGGGTCAAGTGGCTGGCACTGAGTGTGGCCAAATTGACGCCGCTGCCGTGATCCCGTTCGCCTGGGGTCGCCATCAATTGCCGGTCTGCTGCTTGTGGCGCGCCGTTGGCGTGGTCTGGCGCTGAAAACATGAGGAACTGTGGATTTAACTGGAGTAAAAATGACTAAAAAGGGAAGGTGGGTGCGCCGTGCACTGGCGTGCGGTGCGATTCTGGCGACAACCTCGATGCCGCCGGCATGGGCGCAAGCTGAGAGCGGCGCGCCAAAGCAGGCCGCCAATCCGGCCGGCGCCAGTTCGGCCGCTGTCGCTGGCGAGAGCGAGTTGACGGTACGGCCGGAGATCGGCCTCCTGCTGCGCGAGGCACAGCGTCTGTTGGGTGAAAAAATGAACCAGGAGGCAGCCGGCAAACTGGTCGCGGCCGAAGCGGTGGCCGACAAGACCCCTTATGAGCAGCACATTCTGGCGCGCTTGAAGGGAGCCCTGGCGGTTGCGACCGGTGACATTGCCCAGGCGGCCCAGCAGTATGAGCTGGCGAGCCAGGGACCCTGGTTGAAGCCGGCCGACAAGGTCGTCAGTCTGCAAGTGATTGCCGGCATGTACTACAACGCCAAGAACTACGCCGAGGCGAGCGCATGGATAGTGCGTTACCGCCAGGCCGGGGGTGACGACCCGGCCATGAACCGGCTGCTGGCGCAAAGCTATTACCTGGCCGCGGACTACGCCAATGCGGCGCAAGCGCTGGAGGCCGAGATCGGCAAGGCGAGCGCGCTGGGCCAAACCCCGAGCGAGCGGCAACTGCTGCTGCTGGCCGACGCGCGCAGTCGCTTGCGGGACGACGGCGGCCATGCCAAAGCCCTGGAAATGGTGGTCCGGTACTACCCCAGCAAGGCCAATTGGCGACCCCTGTTGGGGCGTTTGTGGGCCACGCCCCAGTTGGCGGGGCGTTTGCAGCTCGATGTGTTTCGCTTTCAATTGGCCAGCGTGGGTTTCAGCCAGGGCAGCGACTACGGCCAGATGGCCGAGTTGGCCTTGCAGGAAGGCTCGGCCATCGAAGCCGCCAAAGTGCTGGAGCAGGGCTACGCCGCGGGTCTGTTGGGCAGCGCCGACAAGGCCGGCGATCTGAAGCGCCTGGGTGACAAGATCGCCAGGTCGGCGGCGGAAGACCGCGGCACCCTGGAGAAGGATGTGGCCCGCGCCAAAACCCTGCCGGATGGCTTGGCGATGTTCAATTACGGCTTCAATTTGTTCCAGCTCGGGCAGACCGAGCGCGGCCTGGCCCAGATGGAACAGGGACTGGCCAAGGGCATCGCGCGCAACAGCGATCTGGCCAGGCTGCGGCTGGTGGCGGCCTACGCCCAATTGGATCAGCGCGACAAGGCGACACAACTGCTGTCGACACTGGCGGGCAAGGCCGAGCCGGTCGGGCTGGCTGAGCTGGTGCGCTACTGGAACCTGTGGCTGCGACGGCCGTGAGGCCGCTGCGCGGCGCCGCTGGTGGCGCCGTCAGAGCGGCGCTTGCGGCGGCGGCTGGAAGCTGTCGCGGAAGGTGAAATAGAGCGAGGTAAAAAACATCGACGCCAGCAGCAGCAGGGCCGGAAACAGCAGGTCGACGGCCAGGCCGGGGTTGCCCAGCAGCGCGCCCAGCGTGGTGATGGCGGCCACCAGCAGCAACAGCGTCGCCAGCCACATCAGGGCAAAAACGGCATAGGCCCAGAAATTGCGCAAGCATGCCACCAGGCTGAAGAAAAGGCTTTTGATCGGTGGCAGGGCATGCCAGTGCACCAGCGCCGGCGCATGCCAGAACATCAACGACAGAGGCAGATGCAGGCCGATGAAAACCCACATGGCGGCCTGAAAATCGCCCTCCAGCATCATCTCGCGGCTGGGGGTTGCGCCGCCCAGATAAACGCGGGCAAAGTTGCCCCCATCGACCAGGTAGGACAGCGCCATGGCGCCGAGAAAACCAACGGCGTACAAGGCGCCCAACAGCAGCATGGCGCGCGCCTGTTGTCGACCGGCGCGAAACGCCGCCAGCAATACCATGGGCATCGGAAAACGGCCATCGATCGCCTCCCGCGTCGCCACCATCAGGCCCAGCGTGGCGGCCGGCAGCAGGGTCATGGCCAGGGCAAAGCCAATGTAGGGGATCTGGCTGGCAACGGTCATCACGGCCATGAACATGAAAAACAGACCGGCCAGTGCCAAGGGCTGTTTGAAGAACGTCCGCATCCCCAGCTTGACCCACAAAATGCCGGTGCGCGCCGGAACAAGGTTGAGCTTCATGGGCAACTGGCCGTCAGGCTGGACCGGTCCGGCTGGGTCACTCGGGCGCGCAGTACCCGTTCGAAATGGCCTGGGTCGTGGGCCTTGAGCATGCTGGCCTGGCGCGGCAGGTGGTAATCCCAGAGCCGCGAAATCCAGAAGCGCAAGGCGGCGCCGCGCAGCATGGCGGGCAGCAACTCGCGCTCCGCTGGTTCCAGCGGCCGCACCGACTGGTAGGCGGCCAGGAAACTGTCGGCCCGCCGGGCCTGATGGGCACCCGTCTGGAGGTCGACACACCAGTCGTTCAGGCACACCGCAACATCAAAAATCCAGCTGTCGACACCGGCAAAATAGAAATCGAAGAAGCCGCTGAGACGGGGTTGGCCGTCGATTACTTCAAACATAACGTTGTCCCGAAACAGGTCGGCGTGAATCGGGCCGCGCGGTAGGGCGGCATAGCTGGAACTGGCGGCAACCTGGTTCTGGTAGGCCAGCTCGCCGCGGATCAAGGCCGCCTGCGGGGCGTTCAAATGGGGCAGTACCACCGGCACTGTTTCGTTCCACCAGGGCAGGCCGCGCAGATTGGCTTGCGTCATCGCAAAGTCGCGTCCCGCCAGATGCATTCGGGCCAGCATGGCGGCCACTGCCGCGCAGTGCACGGGGCCGGGGCTGAGCTCGTTTTTGCCGGGCAAACGATTCACCACGGCGGCCGGTTTGCCCTTGACCTCCAACACCAGGCGGCCCTGCGCGTTGGGGCTCGGGTTGGGCACCGGGATGCCGCGCTCGGCCAGGTGCTTCATCAAATGCAGGTAGAACGGCAATTGCTCGAAAGTCAGCCGCTCGAACAGGGTCAGCACGTAATCGCGGGTTTGCGCGTCGCGCTGCGCGGTCACGAAATAGTTGGTGTTTTCGATGCCGCCGGAGCAGCCTTGCAGAGCCCTCAACTCACCCAGCTTGAGTTGTTGCAGCAGGGCGCGGACCTCTTCGGTCGAGACTTCTGTGTAAACCGCCATGACTCAAAAACTCAGAATTTTCCAGCTGCGCTGGCCGCTGTCGGGCGCAATTTGATAGGCCGGCAGGCCGCCTTTGGGCTGCACGCTGATGGATTGCGTCTCGCCGCCGACCCGCAGCTCGTCAATGCGGGCTGCGCTGTCCTCTACCTGAATGCGTTCGGCGCGTTTTTCCACGGCCGCCGTCACGCTGGCGCCGGAAGCCATGGGCGGGGCGGAAGCTTTGGCAGCGGGGGCCGGCGACTGGGCCCAACCAAGACTGGCAGCAGACAGGTAAAGACCAAGAAACAGGACAGAGCGCATGGTTTGATTGTAGAACCACGGGGGGTCTGCCTGGCACAGGCAAAATAGGCGCATGAATGAGGCCCAATCAATGAAAAAAACCCTGCTGCTGGTGGACGGTTCGAGCTACCTGTACCGCGCCTTCCATGCCATGCCCGATTTGCGGGCGGTGCCTGGCGATGCCGGCAGCGCGCCCACCGGCGCCATTCGCGGCATGATCAATATGCTGCAAAGCTTGCGCAAGGAGGTGCCGGCCGATTTTGCGGCCTGTGTCTTCGATGCCAAAGGCCCCACCTTCCGCGACGCGCTCTACCCGCAGTACAAGGCACATCGCTCGCCCATGCCGGATGATTTGCGCAGCCAGATCGAGCCGATCCATGAAGTGGTGCGCCTGATGGGCTGGAAGGTGCTGGCGGTGCCCGGTGTCGAGGCCGACGACGTCATCGGCACGCTGGCCGTGACGGCGGCGCAGCAAGGCATCGAGGTGATTGTGAGCAGCGGCGACAAGGATCTGGCGCAACTGGTCAACAGCCACATCACCATCATCGACACCATGAACGGCAAGCGCCGCGATGTGGCCGGGGTTGAGACCGAATTCGGCGTGCCGCCGCGCTTGATGGTGGATTTTCAGACCCTGGTGGGCGACGTCATCGACAACGTGCCGGGTGTGCCCAAGGTCGGTCCCAAGACCGCTGCCAAGTGGTTGCAGGAATACGGCTCGCTGGACGGCGTGGTGGCCAACGCCGACGCCATCAAGGGCGCGGTCGGCGAGAACCTGAAAAAGACGCTGGACTGGTTGCCGCTGGGGCGCCAGTTGCTCACCATCAAGACCGACTGCGACCTGAACGGCTGGGTGCCGGAACTGCCGGCGCTGGATTCCATAGCCACCGGCACCCTCAATACAGAGGGTTTGGCGGTTTTTTACGAGAAATACGGTTTCAAAGGCTTGATCAAGACGCTGGGCGCCGAGGCGTCGCCAACGCGCACCGCCAAGCCGCGCGAGCCAGGCCTGTTCGACGAACCTGAAGCGGCCCAGACCCCGGTCGCGTCGTCCGTCGCTAGCGTGCATTACGACACCGTGCTGGACTGGCCGGCCTTCGAGCACTGGCTGCACAAGATCGAAGCCGCCGAGCTGGTGGCGCTGGACACCGAGACCACGTCGCTGGACGAGATGCGGGCCCAAATTGTCGGTATCAGCTTCAGCGTGACGCCGGGCGAGGCGGCCTACATCCCGCTGGCGCACAGCTACCCCGATGCGCCGGCGCAATTGCCACGCGACGAAGTGCTGGCTCGGCTCAAGCCCTGGCTGCAGGATGCCGGCAAAAAGAAGCTGGGCCAGCACGTCAAATACGACCGCCATGTGTTCGCCAACCACGGTATCGAGGTGCAGGGCTATGCCCACGACACCATGCTGCAAAGCTACGTGCTGGAAGTGCACAAGCCGCATGGGCTGGCCAGCCTGGCCGAGCGCCATCTGGGGCGCAGCGGCATCAGTTTTGAGGATTTGTGCGGCAAAGGCGCGCATCAGATCTGCTTTGACCAGGTCGATATTGCCAAGGCGGCCGAGTATTCCTGCGAAGACTCGGATATGACGCTGGACGTGCACCGGGTCTTGTGGCCCCGGCTGCAGGCCGACGACAAATTGCGTTTCATCTACGAGTTGGAAATCGCCAGCAGCGAGACGCTTTACCGCATCGAGCGCAACGGCGTGTTGATCGACGCGCCGACCCTGGCGGCGCAGAGCCACGAACTGGGGGGCCGCATCGTGCAACTGGAGAAAGAGGCGCACGAACTGGCCGGCCAACCTTTTAATTTGAGCAGCCCGAAGCAGATCGGCGACAT
This sequence comes from Rhodoferax sp., assembly GCF_028714215.1. Lineage (GTDB taxonomy): Bacteria > Pseudomonadota > Gammaproteobacteria > Burkholderiales > Burkholderiaceae_C > Rhodoferax. Next base: position 94,101 of record NZ_JAQTMS010000005.1, read on the forward strand.
TTTCTTTACCAAGCTGGGTCTGCCGGTGGTCAAGAAGACCGCCACCGGAGCGCCCAGCACCGATGAGGAAGTGCTGGAAAAACTGGCCGAGGATTACCCCTTGCCGGCCAAGATTCTGGAGCACCGGGGCCTGGCCAAACTCAAGGGCACTTACACCGACAAGCTGGCGCAACTGGCCGATCCGAACACCGGCCGGGTTCACACCCATTACGCGCAAGCGGTGGCGGTGACCGGGCGGCTTTCCAGCAACGATCCGAATTTGCAGAACATCCCTGTGCGCAGGGTGGAAGGGCGGCGCGTGCGCGAGGCTTTTGTGGCGCCGGCGGGTTGCGTCATTGCCAGCGCCGACTACAGCCAGATCGAGCTGCGCATCATGGCCCACATCAGCGGTGACGCCGCCCTGCTGCTGGCTTTTCACGATGGCATGGACGTGCACCGCGCCACCGCCGCCGAGGTGTTTGGCGTCGCTACCTCGCAGGTCAGCAGCGAGCAGCGCCGCTACGCCAAGGTCATCAACTTCGGTCTGATCTACGGCATGAGCGCCTATGGCCTGGCGCGCGCCCTGGGTATCGACAACACGGCCGCCAAGAACTACATAGAACGCTATTTCGAGCGCTACCCCGGCGTGAAACACTATATGGACCAGACGCGCCAGAGCGCCAAGGCCAAGGGCTATGTGGAAACCGTGTTCGGCCGCCGTCTGTACCTGCCGGAAATCAATTCTCCCAACGGTCCGCGGCGCAGTGGCGCCGAGCGCGCCGCCATCAACGCCCCGATGCAGGGCACCGCGGCCGACCTGATCAAGCTCAGCATGGTCAAGGTGCAGCAGGTGCTGGATGAGGAAAAGCGCGGCACCAAAATGATCATGCAAGTGCATGACGAACTGGTGTTCGAGGTGCCCGAGTCAGAGGTGAGCTGGCTCAGGACCGAGATCCCGCGCCTGATGGCCGGCGTGGCGCATCTGAAAGTGCCTTTGCTGGCCGAGGTCGGCGTGGGACCGAACTGGGACAAAGCGCATTGAACTGAAGCGGCGGGGACCCAGTCCGGCTTCCTGCTATAATTTCCCGCTTGGCGGCTGTAGCTCAGTTGGATAGAGTACTTGGCTACGAACCAAGGGGTCGTGGGTTCAATTCCTGCCAGCCGCACCAGTAAAGACGAGGGTTAGCGTGTAAGTACACGCTAACCCTTTTGTCTTTTATGCCAAGCCTGGGAACGATTTGGGAACAGTAGCGGACGAGGTTGTCGCAACGATGGTTGGTCATGCTCGCCAGCGCACAGCGAAGTCCCAGCGTTCAGTGTTGTTTTTCTGCCTCCGGATCTACTCACGGTCCAATTGAGTATCCATGGGGCACGATGAGCTTTCTTGGGTGTCATTGCCTCTGAGAACTGCTTGAGTCGTTACTTCAAGACTGTTTCTCTCTGTCGGCGTGGGCTCGCCACCATCTGTTCCGCCGGGGGTGCCGTCCACTCGGCTCAAAAGTAAGCAATCGCCGGCCCGCAGCCCGTGTTTCGTTTCAACCCCGGTCTGTGGTATCCGGCTGTGACTGGGATTTCATGAGCCGTTGTGGGCCATCGAGAAGATGATGTGCTCTTGTTGGACGAAACAATCACCTTGCGTACGTGGGAAGATCGCTCTCCAGTTCGCCTGACTATGAGAGACCTCTGCGATGTGTCGTCGCGCCTGTCCCTCCTGGTTGAGGAGTTAAAAAAATCGTCTTGTCCGAAAAAGCTATGCAACTTTCGGACAAATCAGAGTTGGAGGAAAATATCTCATCGTCTAAAAATAGCCACATGTTTCGGACAAAACTCTTGCCTAAAGTCCAGAAAACGCCTACAAACATCGGACAACTATGTCCGATCTCAAATCCGCTGTCGTATCCCTCATCAAAGCCGACGGGGCTAGCCATGTCTGGGTGCCGACGGACTTCGCTGCTTTCGGTAACCGCGATGCCGTCGACAAGACGCTGCAACGCCTGGTCCGCGACGGTGAACTGCGCCGCATCGACAGGGGGCTGTACGACAGGCCGACCATCAACCGCCTCACCAAACGGCCCACCAGTCCGGACTATCGCGCCGTGGTGGACGCCATCGCGCGCCGGGATCAACTTCGGCTGCTCGTTGACGGCATGACTGCGGCGAACGACCTCGGTCTAACGGACGCGGTGCCCGCCCGCGTCACGATTCACACGGACGCGCGGCGCCGGGCCGTCCGGCTGGACAACCTCGTCATCGAGTTCAAGCAGACAGCCCCCGGCCGTTTGTACTGGGCCGGCCGGCCGGCGATGCGTGTCGTGCAGGCTCTGCACTGGTTGAAGGACACCTTGGCCACGGACCGGCAGCGAATTCTGAGCAAGCTGAGCAAGCTGCTCGCAGATCCGATCCACGGCAATGCAGTACGCAAGGACCTCTTGGAAGGCTTCAGTACGTTGCCGACCTGGATGCAAAGTCTCGTTCGAGAACTGCCGGGATGCGATCCAAAAACTGCCACCGCCACCGTGCTCAAACGGCCTCAGACCAGCGGAAGCGCCAAACGCCCCCGCTCGAAGCGAGTGATCGGGGAGGTTGTTTGAACCCCGCTTTCCAAGCCGTGATCGTGGCGAACGATGCCGAGCGCCGGGATCTTTTCCTAGGCGCTGCGGCGCGCCTGGGCACCGCTGTCCAGAACGTCGAAAAGGACTTTTGGGTCTGCTGGACTCTGGACGCGCTGTTCAACGGTCTCCCTGCTGGCGGCCCGCGACTGCTGTTCAAGGGCGGTACATCCCTGTCGAAGGCCTTCGGGCTCATCTCCCGGTTCTCCGAGGACATCGACATCACGGTCTTCCGCGATGACCTGGGCCAGCGTGTCGAGGCGGCGGACCTGGACGGGCTCAGCGGCAAAAAGCGCCGCGCCCGGCTCGACGCCATCCGCGATGCCTGCCAAGGTTACATCGCGGGGCCGCTGACCAGGCAGCTCGCCGAAATCGCGGCGACTGCGATTCCCGGAGGACGTTTCCGGCTGGAGGCAGATCCCGACGACAAGGACGGGCAAACCCTGCTGTTCTGGTATCCCGTGGTTACGGCTGACGAGGGCAATTACATCCGCGCCGCCGTCAAGATCGAGGCCGGCGCCAAATCCGCACCGGATCCCCACATTGCCGCAACAGTGACGCCCTACGTGGCGGCCGATTTGGCCGATCTGGACCTCGCAGTCCGCAATGTCACGACGGTACAACCGGAACGAACCTTCTGGGACAAGGTCATCATCCTCCACGGTCTGCGCCAGTGGTACGAGCGTCGTAAGGAACTGCGGCACGAAGGCCAACGGGTATCGCGTCACTACTACGACGTCCATCGGCTCGCGCAGGCTGACGGCGCGCAAGCGTGGCAAGCCGATCACAGTCTTGCCATCGACTGCGCCACGCACGCCAGACTGTTCTTCGGCAGCCCGGACTTGGGTCTGGACTCTGCGGCTGTGGGCACGTTTGCGCTAACCCCCGACGCCGCGATGCGCGACGCACTCGGGCGGGACTATGCAGCCATGTCGGGAATGATCTTCGGCGACATCCCGTCTCTTGACACGGTGCTGACCAGCGTTGCGGCCTTGCAGGACGCGATCAACGCCGCAGCCCCAAAGCCAGCCTCGCGCACAGGGAAACCCGCGTGATCGACTATTTCAGCGACCGCCAAAACGGGCCTGTTGCCCGTACCGAAGAAGTGATCACTCCGGTGGTGTGGGCTGCCATCGTCGCCACGGTACGGGGCTTGATCAACAGCGGTGCATTCGGTCAGCGCTTCCCCGAGCGCTGCGCCGACGGGCAGGCCGTTTGTGGATGTGATGAAGCCGCCTTTGGCGCTGCGGTCGTCGGAGAAATTCGCGGACTGGAATGGCCGCTACAAACCACCAAAAAAGTGGAAGAGAGCTTCATCTCTCAATGGGAGCCATTCGCGCCAGACACACTCCTCATCCTGGACTTCGTGGCATACGTGCACGCCATGGCGGCCAAGCCCATCCAGCGTGAATATCACAATTTTCTGAGGCACCATCACTTGGCGTTTGACCAAGAAGCCGGTCAAGAAGAATTTCGTGACACGATAAACCGTTACTTTGGACGCAACGGCCTTGCGTTCGAGATGCAGCCGACAGGTCGCATCGTTCGCGTGCTGCCACCTGTCATCGATCTGGCCCTCAGGCGCACGACGTTCAACACCGGCGAGCGCACCCTGGATCTCCTGCTCGAAGAGGCGCGAACCAAATTTTCAGACCCCAACTCGCTGATCAGACGGGAAGCGCTGGAACGACTGTGGGATGGCTGGGAACGCCTCAAATCTTTGGCAGATCCGTCGAACAAGAAAAACTCGGTCCACCTTATTCTGAGTGCAGTGACAGCGGAACCTGCCCTGTACGCACGGCTGGACGCTGAGGCGCATCAATTGACCTCAATAGGCAACGATCACCTCATTCGGCACTACGAAGTAAATCAGAAGCCCGTGATCGACGCAGATCATGTTGATTACCTTTTCCATCGCCTGTTCGCAATGATCCAGTTGGTGCTCAGAAAGAAGGCGGCGTGACCATGCCCCACAAAAATCTCGCGCCGACTCTCAGTAAACCAATTTTCCTTCTTGACTCCGCAAGGGGCGCAACGCTCCTTTTGCAAGACGAGTCTGCGTATATATCGGATCAAGTACCCTGGATGCTCTAATACCATGAATAGACATAAATTCGCTCACCTCTTGGCTGTGCCATCAGGGCAGTAAATATGAATCGCCAGACGAATAGGGTTGGCAGAACTAAAGAAACGCTGGGGACGCAATGAAGAGCACCGTGGATCGATTTTCAGGACATGAATCCTTTGTGTGCCGTTACGGCTGGTTACCCAAGGTCTACAGCGCGGTAAAGGCAGACGGCACTTTGCTGCGCAACGAAGAAAGCGCAATGAATGCGTTGGGCATCGGGCGGAACATGGTCAAGTCGCTTCAGTTCTGGGCGGAAGCTACGGGCGTGCTGCAGGCGGCCGATGGCGGCGGTCACGAACCAGGGCCGGTCGGGATCAAGCTGTTCGGGGGAACAGAGGCTTGGGATCCGTATCTGGAATCGCTGGAATCCTTGTGGCTGATTCACTGGCAGCTATGCACCGAAGGGGGTCTTGCGGCATGGAACGAGGTCTTCGGTGAAGGAAAACTCATCCGGTTCGAGCGCAAGCAACTTGTCGCCGCTCTGGGTCGCCGTGGCGAGGGCGCAGCCCGCCCGCTGGCTGCCAGCACGCTGGAGCAGCATTCTTCGATCTTCATCCAGTCCTACTACCAGGAAGAACGTGGCGGCGACGATACGTCCTGGTCGCCGTTGCAAGACCTGGGACTGCTGCGGGCGGTCAAGGGCGAGGATGGGAGGACCATCTTCAACACTGAGCCGCGCGCGCCGATGGGGCTCTCCCACCGCGTGTTCGCGATGGCGCTGATCGATTTCCTGACCGCCGAGGGCCAGGGTGAACTATCGGTCGATTTCGTCCGCCTGCTCAAAGGAGCCTACAGCCCGGGGGTCGTGTTCCGTCTAGATGAACAGCAGCTCCGGGTATTCGTCGAAGCCCTTTGCGCGGGACCGCTGAAAGGTGCGCTCCGATTCGTCGATACGGCCGACACCCAAAGCCTTGTACTGAACTTGAAAAAACTGGATTCGCAGTATCAGCTGCGGCGGGCAGAGGAGGCCTATGCACATGCCTAATCGTATTTTGCAAAGCATTGAACTGGGCGGCGGCCACACGCGATCCATCGCACTAGACAGAGATCTAAACGACGAATCTGCTGTCAAGAAATATTTGTTGACGCCAGCGGCGGCGAGCGCGTTGAAGCAGATCGGTCAAGGCCTGGCCAACCAACACGCGCAAAGAGCCTGGAAAATCGTCGGTCCCTATGGCAGCGGTAAGTCCGCGCTGGGTGTCATGCTGGCCCAACTGCTGAGCGGGCGGAAATCGCATCCTGCAGCATCATTGGCGATCATCAAAAGTGCGCCTCAGCTCGTGCCGTTGTTCAAGACGGCCAACCGTTTCCCATTGGCGATCGTCGGGGCGCGCGTGTCCATTGGCGCCGCTCTGGCGCAAGCCATCGGTCAGGCACTGGGTCATCTCGGCAAAGGCAAAGCGGTGTCGGCGCTAAAGAAGCAATTGGATACCGAAGCGTTGATCTACAGGGGCATGCCGGTGAACTCTGTTGCCGGTAGTCTCGCAGCTGATTTTGCGCAAGCCATGGTTGCGGAGGGGTTCGATGGTGTCCTGCTGCTCATCGATGAGGTCGGCAAGTTTGTCGAGCATGCGGCACTGCACCCGGAAACAGGCGACCTGATCGCGCTGCAACAGATTGCCGAGCAAGCCTGCCAGCCGGAAGACGCCAAATTGGCCGTCGTGGCCATGTTGCACCAGCATTTCGCAAGCTACGCCGCAGGTGTGGGCCGGTCGCTTGGCGACGAGTGGCAAAAAGTGGCGTCGCGGTTTGATGAAATTCCGTTCGACGAACCCGTCGAGCGTTACGCACATTTCGCCGCTCACGCCATCGGGGTGAAGTCCGCAATCCGCACGAACCGCGAGGTCGTTTGTGAAGCGCAGGCGCTGTACGCATCGGCCAAGAAGCTGGGCGCCTTGAGATCCTTGACCGCAGCCGACCATGCACTGTTCGAGCGTGCGGAGGTTCTCTATCCCTTGCATCCTTTCAGCATCGCAGCACTCGCAGTGGTGGCGAAACGCTACGGCCAAAGCGAACGGTCATTCCATGCGTTCCTGCGCGGGAACGAGCCACTCGGGCTGCGTGACTTTGCGGATCGCCATGACGTCGACTCTGCTGTCTGGTATCGGTTGCCCGAGGTATTTGACTTCCTCGCCAGTGGCTATGGACTCCGTTTCAGGGACCTCAGCGCTGAGCGTCGATGGGCCTTCGCTCTGGCTTCGATGGAACGGCAAACCTTCGATCCCGAAGTCGTCAGAGTTCTCAAGAGCATCGCTGTGCTTGAGCTTGTTTCCGCAGGTCTGGGCGTCCCGATTACGCCAGAGTCGGTTGCATTCGCGCTCGGCGATGTGACCAAGGCCTCGGTATCCAAGCACTGCGACGGCCTCGTGGAGCAGGGCTTGCTTGTACGTCGGCGCAACAGGGCGGAATATGCCTTCGCGGTGTCGGATGCGGTCAATATTGAGGCCGTTTACGAGAAAGCAGCAAGAAGCGGTGAGGACGAACTTGTCATCTCCGGTGTTTCGCATGCGCTGTCACAGCGACTCATCGTTGCGAACAAGCATTACGACCGATCCGGCACGATTCGGACCGTCGGTGTGCTTGTCGGCTCGCCTGCCCAATGGCCCAAACCGCCGGTATTCAAGTCCGATGAGGCTCGCCCAGACGGTTGGATCAAATTGGTGCTGGTCATGGAAGGCTCAAGCGACGAGGCTCTGACGCTTCAACGGCTAAAAGAGGAGGCCGACACTCTCAGCATCTGCGGAAGTTTGTCACTCACCCCGGAGAGTCGCGCTGCGCTTGCCGAATACTCCATCTGGCTGGCGGTGCAGCGGGAAGTCACCAGCAAACGTCTGGACCCATGGACTAGCCAGTATGTGGCCGGTCGTCTGCACGACGTTTCCGAAAAAGTCAGCCTGTTGGTATTGCGTCAGCTAATGCCCGTGCCAGGAAATCCTGGGCCAGAGTATTGGTACGGCGGGCAGCACATCCCCAACAGTCGAAACATGAACGCCAACCAGCTCGCCTCCTGGCTGTTCGATTCGGTGTACAACCAAACGCCGACAGTCGTCAATGAGCTCATCAACAAGGAAAGGCCGCCTTCGGCCATTGTGCTGGCACGCCAGCGGATGTTCGAATTCATATTGAGCGGGGACAAGGCGGGTCAACTGTGCGGAGCTAGCGAGTACCCCCCCGAACGACTTATTCACAACACGCTGCTTCGCCAGACAGGAATCTGGCACGAGGAGGCCGGTCGCTGGAGCCTGGCTGAGCCCACTGCCGATGCGGCAATAGATATCTCCAAAGTCTGGGCTGCGATCTCACAGGAGCTACGGTCTTCAAGGGCGCCAACTCTTGCAGACATCCTGGCGGTGCTGGCAGCGCCGCCATTGGGCGTAAGAGCAGGACCAGCTGGCATCTGGATCGTCTTGTATTTGATGATTCACCGCAGTCGGTGCGCGGCCTTCGAACGAGGGTCGCTGATTCTCGAATTGACCAATGAACACCTGCAGCGGATGTACAAGAATCCGCAGACGTTTGAATTGCGTGAACTGTCCAGCGGAGCGGACAGCAGGAAACTTCTGCTTGAGTATCAGGCAACCTTCACTGCGATCGGCTGTGCGGTTGGTGGGGAGCTGACATACCTGGAGCTGGCGCGGAGCTTGTATCGCTGGCACGCGCGACTTCCGGAATTCAGTGTGCAAACCAGCCGTGTTGGCAAGGATGCCAGCCTTGTGCGGTCAGTTCTGAAGAAGGCCCAGGACCCAATCAAGCTGCTCACTGCGAGCCTCCCGGAAACCTATGCCCAGGCCAACGTGAAAGTGCCCTTCGGTGAATGGTTGACTAGCACGCTTTCAGATCTGGGGATGGCGCATCGCCGATTGCAGGAAGCCATGTCTGCTGAGGTCAGCAAGGCATTCGCCATCGCAGGCCCTCTGAGCCGTGTGCGAAACCAGCTCCAAGCCGAATGTGCAGGCACCGCTTCGGACCTGGCGGACATCAAGCTCAAAAGCTTCATCCTGCGGTGCACAGACCTGTCTCTCACCGATGAGAAATGGTTGGACTCCATTGGTAGCCTCTTGGTCCAAAGGCCACTCGACGCATGGGCCGACGAGACCATCGGAAAGTTTGCGCAGGAGATCACCGAATCGTGCGGCCGGTACAAACGGTGGATGCGCATGGTCACCGAGCGTGGATTGGCACCTCGAGCTTCCGAGCGCTTTGTCGGCTTGACGCTGACCATGCCAGGTGGCCAAGAATCGACTCTGTTCGTGGCAACATCAGACGAGTCCAGCGCGGTGGCGCGCAGCATCATGGATCTGATCGCGAAAGAGACAAAGGGAAATGTGCAACTCGCGGCGTCGGCACTTGCGCAAGCACTCCTGGAGCTTCAAGCCCCCGTCACCCATGCCTCAGAAGAGGAGAGTTTCAATGGCAACCGAAAAGCGAGTTAGGCATATTCTGAGCCTCTCAGGGGGCAAAGACAGCGCGGCCTTGGCGATCTACATGCGAGACCGAGTGCCAGAGATGGAGTACATCTTCAGCGACACGCGCAAGGAGCTACCAGAAACCTACGAATACCTCGAGCGAATCGCTAGTTATCTGGGTAAGCCCGTAACTCGCTTGAACGCCGACGTGGGTTTTGACCATTGGTATGAGATGTACGGAGGCATGATTCCCTCCAACCATCGGCGCTGGTGCACGCGCGCCTTGAAGCTCAAGCCCTTTGAACAACATTGCGGCGACAGCGAGGTGATTAACTACGTGGGCCTTCGTGCAGACGAGGAGCGCAGCGGTTACATCAGCACCAAGCCGAACATCAAAGCGGTCTACCCATTCAAGGAAGACGGGCTCATCCTGCGCGACATTGAAGAAATCCTGCAGACATCCGGCGTCGGGATGCCGCCATACACGAAATGGGGACGCACCAGGTCAGGCTGCTATTTCTGTTTCTATCAGCAGAAGATCGAATGGGTGCGGCTCAGGGAAACTCACCCTGATCTGTACGACAAGGCGAAGGCGTACGAAAAGCCATACGAACAGACGGGAAACTTTTTCACCTGGAGTCAGGGCGAAAGTCTCGTCGAAATGGAACAACCTGCACGCGTCGAACAGATCAAACGAGAGCACATCATTCGCATTGAACGAAAGGCGGCAAGAAAAGAGAACGCAACTCTTGCTGAGGTTTTTGCGGAAGCAGACCGTGGCGAAGAGCCGGAAGATGATGACGATCAGGGCTGTTTAGTCTGTCAACTTTGAAGGAATGACGCGGAATGTCCTTCTATATCACGGCGCGAACGATTCTTCACCTCGGTTCTGAACTCATCTCTTCAGACGCGGTAGCAATCTACGAGCTGGTGAAGAATGCGATTGACGCCGGCTCGAAAACCGGTGTGGAGGTGGCGTTTGAGGTCGTGATTCGCCAGTCCGACTATGCATCGGCAATGGCACTTCTTGACCCTGACGATCCTTCTGAATCCACTCTCGAGGACGTCCAGCTAGCGCTGCTGTCAAAGGTAAACGGCGAAGCTCCAGACGAGCTGAAAGATAAGTTCATCGCAGCGGTGAAGGGTGCACGATCCAAGGCGAGTCTTACTACCCGGGCAGAAGCCGCATATCGCGATTGCAACCGAATCATCGTCTCGGATACGGGGCATGGCATGTCCAGAGACGATTTGGAGAATATTTACCTCACCATCGGAACAACGCATCGAACTAACGCGGTCAGAAAAGCAATTGAAGAGGGTTCCAAGAAGCCTCCATACCTCGGCGAAAAGGGGGTGGGCCGACTCTCAGTGATGCGCTTAGGCTGGAAGGTTCACGTTGAGACTGGCACGGTCGATGACACGGAAAGCAACATTCTTGAGATTGACTGGCGGAGATTTGAGAAGGCATACGATCAGCCTGCGTCGAGCGTAAAGATTGAGCCGGAGCAAGGCGATCAAAAACCAAGAGGGGAGTCCTTTACTCGTATTGTGATCTCGGACTTGAGATCGTCATGGTCCCTGAGTCGGCTGACAGAAATAGCCAAAGGCCAGATAGCGAAGATGACGGATCCCTTCTCCTGGACGGAGAAGCGTCGATTCCAGATTCGCCTTTCGTTCAACGGAGTGCCCGTGCAGCAGGTGCGTGCTGTAGCGAAGGACCTCTTGGATGACGCCCACGGCAAGTGCAACGGAACCTACTCGCTCGAGAAGGGTAGCCCTGTACTTCGTGCCACGATCGAGTCTCGGCTTTATGCAGGAGATAGCAGGGAGTATGTTTTCGACCTGGTTGACCTGATGGGGATGGCGGGCCTCCGCGAGTCGGGCCAGCCGACTTCAGTGCTGAAATCATTGGGCCCGTTTGCCTTTGAATTTTATTGGTTCAACCGACAGAGGCTGCGAGCAATTCCGAATGTTGGCGACCGAGAAACGGTGCGACAGCTCGTCAAAGCTTGGGCTGGAATCTGCCTGTTTCGTGATGGCTACAGGGTCCTCCCTTACGGCGACGAAGGCGATGATTGGTTGCGTCTCGACCTAGAGGCTCTTGCGGCCAGCGGATACAAGCTAAACACGAAGCAAATCATCGGACGCGTAAGCATAGGTAGGGTTTCAAATCCTCGACTCCTCGATCAGACGAATCGCCAAGGACTGATCGAGTGTCCGGAAAAGGAGGTGCTGATCGAGCTACTTCGGAAGTTGATCGCAGGGTGGTGGCACGACTACCTCAATGAGGCAAACCGGGTTCAGAAACGGCAAGACACTTTGCAGTTTGATTCGCTGAAAGAGTCCTCAGAGGTTGAGAACCTTGAGCAACGTGCAACTCAGTCGATCAAGGAGATTCAGACTCACTATACCGGGGAGGCCAGGTTACTGCGTGAGGTAAAGGATGCCTTCCTGGAGATCAAGGACGCACACCAGCGTGCCGTCGAGCGGATTGGAGCAATCGAGGAGGAGAAGGAGCGACTAACCCAACTGGCTGGTGTTGGGTTGATGATTGAAGTGATCGCTCATGAGCTCACTAGGGCGACTGAGTTGACCCAGGCCACCTTAAAGGATTTAAGCCGGAAGAATATCGGTGATGAGGCGTCCTCAGCGTTAGAAGTCCTTGGTAAGCAAATACGTGTCATTCAGAAAAGACTGCAGACGCTGGAGCCGCTTTCGATTACCGCCCGCCAAAGGCGGAGCCATATTCGGCTGGCTGGGATTATTGGGTACATCCTTGAGTCGCATGTGGCGCAGTTTGAGAGGCACCGGATTGACGCCAAGCTCTCCAAGCAATCCGAAAATGACACGGTCGGGTTTGTGGTTGAAGGGCACATTGTTCAGATTCTCGAGAATTTGATTGACAACTCGGTGTACTGGCTGGACCTGCAACGCAAAGAGCATCCTGCATTCAAACCGGAGATCATCCTGCGAGTGTTGAGTGATCCCCCAAGAATCAGGTACTTTGACAATGGCCCGGGAATTCCGAAGAGCAGGGTCGAATCAGTATTTGAGCCATTTTTCTCGACAAAGGGCGGGTCGAAATCGCGCCGTCAAGGTTTGGGCTTGTACATCGCCCGACAGAACGCCGAATTTTTGGGCGGAACATTGAATTTGGTCGATTTGGGAAAGGTCCATGAGAACCGATACAACACATTCGAGCTCGAGTTGAAGGGGAGCGCAGAATGACCTTGATGGATTCCTTTGCGGCGGGAGGGATCAATTGCGCCCACATCATTGATGACGCATTCGACGATCTACCGGTAACGGCCCTCATTGAGGAAGAGGCGCAGGGGTTTCTTGAGGCCCTTGATGACACTGACTTTGATTCCATTGGCGACGTCTTGGGAATACAGGTTCCGAGTGAAGATCAAGTACGGGCTGCCCTTCAAGAACTCTCCACCTATCAGACCCTCTTCAGGCAGCGTGAGAGACTCCCGCCAACCTGCGCGCCGTTGTTCGCCAACTTCATTACCTCACAGGAATCGAAACTTGCCCAAATTCAACCGTTGATCACGCTTCTTGAGGCACAGGGTGTGGCGTGTCACAAGTTTGGTGCAGCGTACGAGGTGGTCGGGAGTCCTGTTCCGCAACTATTCTTCGTCGATCTGCGTTTGCAAGAGAATACGGCGTTGGTCGGCCCGGAAGACGCGGTCAAGGTCTACCAGAAGTTGACCGCGGTGCACGCCGGCTGCAAACCGTTTGTCTTTCTGATGTCGTCACTCAGCACGCCTCTTGCCGCGCGACGAGAGGATTTCCGACGGACCGCGGATCTGTTTCAGTCTGAGTTCGAAGACATCGACAAGAAGATATTTGAAGACGAAACAGAGCTGGCGCGGGTGTTGGGTAGGTACGCAAAGGTGATGCCTCAGCTTGCTCAGATGCGCGGACATATGGAGGCGGTCCAAGGCGCGGTTGCAGTGGCAACGACGAATGTCATGAGGGAACTGCGGGCACTTGACCTTGCAGATTATTTTGTGCTGTATCACAACACGACCTCTGTCGAAAAGATAGGACTAGGTGGCTATGTTGTCGAACTACTGCTGGAGTTCCTGGCGCATGAGGTCGAAGGCACTGAACAGGTGTGGGAGCTTTCAAAAGCGCTAGACAATCTCGACATCAAGACGCTACCGCGATCCCGATTCGGGCTTTCCTTCGCCGCTGCGAACATTTATTCGGCGAGCATGCTCCACGCGAGAAAGAGGTTGTTCGCTGAGGAAGCCCTAGGAACTGGCCCAGCACAAGGCTATTTCTATCTTGGGGACATCTTCTTCGAAGCCAAGGAATTGAACGAAGCCCTACCCACACGGGCGCTTGCCGTAATTACGCCAGCTTGCGACTTGGTTCGTCCGGACCGCCTCAAAGATCGCAGCGTGTTGTTGTGTGAAGGTTCGGTGCGAGCTGTGAACCCCGGAACGATTCCTTCGGGAACTGACTTTCTGCCGTCCGTCGTCATGCATCATCCAAAAGATGAGAAGAAGCAGCTGCTGATAGACTGGTCGAAAAAGAAAGTGCATGTCTGGGGTGACGAAGAGAGGGCCAAGTTCGCGGATCCCGAAAAATGTCACTACGTGAGGGTAAGTCGACTTCGCCCTTTATATGCCATCCAGCTCCAACATGCGGTAACTGCCGACTTGAGTCGGATCGGGACACAGCGTCCTCCGAGCCTGCTTATGCCGCACGGATTGCAATGTTTGATTTCTGATGGAGAGAAGTGGATTGAACTTGACACTGAGGACGCAACCGATCCCACGGTTGCGGCTTTGTCAGATGGCGAGCGAGGCGACAAGAAGCACACGCTATTTGTCGTGGCCGATCCGGTCGTTCAACGGGTGTTGCGGAAGCTCAAGGTTTGGCTTGCAGCGAATCCTGGCGCCAAAAGCCACGCAGTTCTGACCAAGTTTCTGAACCATCCCGACATCGAGCAGACACTCATGTATTTTGATCAGAGGGTGCCCCTGAAGCCTCCGAAGAGCGGAGTGCTTGACGTGTCGGCCTATCCGCTCAGCGCGAGCCAGGATTTTCCTGGAGATGAAGCAATGGTTGTGGCGATCGTGCGCCCGCGCACCGCTTCACCGTATGTAGAGATCGCTGAAGGTCACCAAACTACCCAGCAGCAGCGTTCTCGAATCGTGCTCCGCTTGGTCGAAGTCAATCTCGGGAGCGGAGGAGAAACATGACCGACGAGGGAGAGCGCTGGATAAGGTTTCTGCGGAAGTACGGGCCACTCCCGCGAAACGAGAACATGTACGACGAGCACATTCGGCGGTCGGCGCGTCGGCTCGGGGTGCTCCCGATTACATTCAAGCATCCGCTGGAAGAGAGCGTGCTTTCCGTCTTCAACGGGACGTCGGCCCCCAAGCCCGTCATCCTCACGGGAACAGCTGGAGACGGCAAGAGCCACCTCTGTGGGAAAATCTGGCAACGCCTCGGCGGAGATGCGTCGGCGTGGGCATCAGACGATATATATTTTCGGCTAGAAACTGCGATCGGCGAGCGTTCCTTCACGTTGCACGTGATCCGCGATCTGACTGCGCTGCCCGATCAAGACGAGCAGGGGCGATATGTCAGCAAGGCAGCTTTACTTCAGCAGCTGAGCGAAACGGTCTTTGACCCGTCGTCAGACACACTATTCCTCTTAGCAGCCAATGACGGGCAGTTGATCGAGACTTGGCGGAAGCTGGGGCCGACCGGCAACGCACTGCGGGCACGCGAGCTCTTTGAGGCCCGACTGATGGGTGATGCCGACCCAGAGCCGACCGCTCACCTCCACCTTTTCAATCTGAGCGTCATCTCAAGTGCGACTATTCTTGAGCTCGCCTTGGATTCGCTTCTGGCCCATCCGGGGTGGCCGGCGTGTATTTCTGAAGCCAAAGTTGATGGATTCTTTGGCTCACTTTGTCCTATTCGCCACAACTACGAATTGCTTCAAACGCCTCTCGTCAAATCGCGATTGGCGGCACTGTTTCGGCTTTGCGACTTCAATGAACTGCATACGCCCATCCGACGGGTGCTGATGTTGCTTGCCAACGGACTCCTGGGGCATCCGCTCGCGAAGGATCGACTGCTGGTGCCCAGCGACGTATCGCGCATCATCACGAATGGGACAAGTTATCAGGCCAGCCTGTACAGCAATCTGTTTGGAGCCAATTTGGGCGGCACCAAGCGCGAGTCGCTGGAGATCTTCGAGTACCTCGGACGATTCGGTATCGGCCAGGAAACCACGAATCGTGTCGACAACATCCTGATTTTTGGCGCTGAGGATGACAACCTCATGCCGTACTACGACGTGCTCATCAGCGCTGACAAGTTCTATGGCGGAACTGATCGCTACGGCGCCGCCCGGCGTGCCTATGTCGAAACACCCGAGGCCACAGTGGGGGATCGCCATGTGTTCCTGGAAATGCTGATTGAACAACGTCGTGGACTATTCTTCAAGATTCCGGAGGCTTGGGCTGATGAGCTAAGACTTTGGAGTCTCACTGTGTTCGCAGGCGCAGGCGGGTATCTGGCTGATATTGCGAGGCCCTTATTTGCGGGCGAGCGCGTGCCCCGTCATGTCGTTGCCAGTCTGGTCAATGGGCTCAACAGAATCTTCACGGGCGTTCTCGTGTCGTCCGATCGCGAACTGCTACTGGCAAATTTCTCAATGAACATTTGGGCAACAGCAGACGGTTGAAACTCCAAATCTGGCGGGTACCCTGAGTTCTCAAGAGGTCCTTATGCGTAAAACCATTTTTGTATTCTTCATCCTGCTTGGAGCGGCAGTCGGCGCATTTACCGCGCTCAATGAGGGCATTGGTCTCAAACTCCTTTCTGGCGGCATCGGGTCCCTGGTGGGTGCCATCGTTGGCGGGGCCATCGCGGGAATCGGTCGAAGGCATTCTCGGCACCCGGCTCACTTCGACAGCGACGGGTTGCTGGACGAACAAGCCAACAACTACTGGCTGGATCGAGGGCGGCTGACCGCAGCGCCAGGCTTGCCTCAGGCTGATGACCTTGACCCATTCAGCCACGAGCCGTGACTACCTTTC
Organism: Rhodoferax sp.; assembly: GCF_028714215.1. Lineage (GTDB taxonomy): Bacteria > Pseudomonadota > Gammaproteobacteria > Burkholderiales > Burkholderiaceae_C > Rhodoferax. The sequence continues at coordinate 110,296 of NZ_JAQTMS010000005.1, forward strand.
ACGCTTGAGCAGGTTCTTCGCCGCCTCCTTGGCCGCGTCCAGCGTCACGTCGGCATCACCAGCTAACTGCTTTTCAGTCTGCACGAACAGCGATTTTCGGGACTTGAGTGTGCCGTCGGGAGTTTCGACGATCTCGGCCTTCGCATCAAATTTGTTGACTGCGGTTGCCGCCTGCCCATGAAGATGATCGTGAGCCTGCTGAACTTCCGCCCTGACCGGCGATGGCTGTGTCTTATGCGGCTTGCCCGTCGTGTTGCTGGTCTTCGGTCCGGCCACTTGCAATTCGTTGCCCTGTCTGGCGCTGTCTACAACGCGTTCAAAGACGCTTTCAGAGCGTTCTTGATCGTACGCGTCACGGATGGCTCCGAACGAGGAAGGCAAGGCAGTCCCATCCGACAACACGCGCGTGGGACGAAGCCCCTGCCGCGCCAATTCCGATTCCATCATCGTGTGCGCCGCCGCACTGGTACCGCCATACTGCTCTGCGTAGCGCATGAACATGTCCAGGTTGTGCGGGTCCTGGGCGATGTCGATGGACAAGGTCTCTCCACGCTCGTGCGCCGCGCTCATGCGTTCGGTCAGCCCTTGGTGCTGGGCAAACACTGCTTCAGCGCGTTCCGCCTGGGCGGTCGCGGTGGCCAGGCGTGACGATATGTCGCGTCCCTCCTTGCTGTCGGAGGCGATCACGTTCATTACACTGCTGTCCCGAGAGACCCGGTCGCCGAACTGCTTGAACGCTGCAAGCTGCTCGGTGGTCATGGTGTTGAGAACCCTCTGTTCGTCACTCAGGATGCCCGACTGGTAGTTCTTCCCGGCGCTGCCCTGGATTTTCGCGCTGGCGGCGGGTGTTGAGAGGCCCAGGGAGCCACTGGCACCGAAGGCGATGTGGGCGACCTGGGATTGCGACAGTCCTGTGCGCTGCGACACGCTCTGGGCAATCTGATCCAGGTTGTTGAGGCTTTCGCCCAGTTGCTCAAAACTGCTGGATGCCGTGCCCGTGCTGTTGCGCGTTGAGCGCAGCTTGCTGACACCGCGCGTGAAGGCTTCCGTGAGCGTGGCAGAGCGCTGTTGCCCAGCCGAAACCGCATCGCTGCGCGCCATTTCCGCCTGGTGGCTGGCTTCGGTCACATCCTGTTCCGACACCCGCATCGACACCACGCGCGACGCAAACCCCTGGTTGCGCAACAGGCTGGCCGCCGCGCGCCCCGTCAGGGCATTGGAGGATAAGGTGTTCCCGGTCAAGTCATTCTGTAGGCTCCCCATGAAAGCCGAGGTGCGGTTCGGTGCCAATTGCATCTGGTCCATGCCCACATTGCCCAGGCTCACGTTGCCAGCGGCCGCACTGCTGGTCGCGCCGGACAGCGTACCTTGCAGACCAGACAGACCACCCGCAAGTGCCGTGCCCATGTTCTGCATCCCTTTGAGTGCTGCCCAGGCGATGAAGGGCACGCTGATGGCCAGGTAGCCCACGACCGCTTCTCCCGAAATCGCGCGCGAATAGATGGTCGAAGCCGTCTGGAGCGCCAGCGCCTTGGCCCCTGTCCCCAGATCGGCTGCCGCTGCCAGGTCATAGGCCGCGTAAATCGATGCCATGTAGTTCAGGATGGCGTACAGCGGCGGCCAGAGTTGGATCCAGATCAGGATGGCGGCGTAGCCCTTGAACGCCAGCATGGTCTCCCGGCCGCTGGTGAGCAGGAGCAGCAGCACGAACAAGGGAAAGAGGGCGTAGGTCACGGCTTCGATCACATTGCGGAATACCGGCAGCGCCTGCTCAGCCACCTTACCGTAATTGAGCCAGGATGCATTCTGCTGAGCGACCGCTTGGGCTCGGCCCACCGCCAGTACCATGGCCGCCGGATCGTTGACCTTCTGGCCGACGATCTTCCCGGTGTCTTCGATGGCGTTGAGCACCGCGTTCTGCCGGATGATGTCAGCCGCTGTGGCGGCAGCGTTGGCAATGCTGTTCTTGAGGTAGGCCTGCTGGACTTGGCCCGAGATGGCCGCAGCGGCCGCAGCCCCAGGCAGCGTCGGATTAAGTTGAAATGCCAGTCGCCCCTGAATCCGCGTGATCTGCGCGGGCAGGCGACCATTGAGGTTCAAATAGACGGTCGGGCAGGTATCGATGCTGATGCCGCCGGCACCCGTCACCGTGCTGAAACGCGCCGGATTGGGCGAAGCCATCAGCGGCCAGACATCGCCGGAACTGGAGAACGTCGCTGGATCCAGCGTGCCATCGACCAGATCGTAGGTCGTGCAGTTGTGAATGAAGTTGATTAGGTCGGTCCTGAATCCTGGATCCTGAAACACCACATTGCCGGTTTCGCGGATCAGCCGGTTGCCGAACATAAGACCGTTCTGTTGGTAGCTCAGCTCCGCGGGAAGAGCGCCAGGCCCTGGAATCACCTGGAAGGCGGTTTCAAACAGACCGGTCAAGGTATGGCCGATGGTGCTGGTGATGCTTCCCAGCGCTGCCACGCCAAAAGGTACGTTGTCCACAACCTTGACCGCCGATCCGCCGGTCTTATCGACGATGCCGACCGTTACCTTGGGCACGATCAGCACAGAAAACACCAGCACCACCGAGCCCAGCCACTTCCAGCCCTGCAGCTTCTCGGGTGCGAAGGCATAGGCGATCAGGGCGGAAACGAAGCCGCAGAAGGCCACCGCCGCCACGGCAGACAGGTAGTCGTTGGATGCATGGATGGCGGCTGCGGCGTTGAAGACACCGAACAGGCTGTCCGAGTTCTGGTAGGCATAGATTTCCCACATGGTGCTTCACCTGACTTGCGTTAGCGGGAGAGGTAGGCCGCCTGCTGGCCCAGCATGTCGATCACGTGCTGGGGCATGCTGGAGCGCAACTGGCGCTCCAACTGCTCCAGATGACTGGAGACCGCCCGAAACGACCCCACCTTCTGGTAAAGCAGGTTTTTCTCCTGTGACAGCTGTAGCAACATGGCCTGGGCGCGCTGGCGGATATGGTTGGCCTGCTCACGCTGGGTCTGTTGCAGGGTGTAGTCCTTGTCGAGCGCGGCCATGCCCAGCCGAAGATTGCGCTCCAGGAACACGTAGGCGTAGTCGGCGGCGATCACGTCCCGGTACTGACCGATCAGGCTGTCCGAAAGACCGGAACCGGGGATTGTTGCGCCGATGGACAACATCTTGTAGACCGGCTCGGTGGTCTGGTTGACGAAGCCGACCTCGGGCGAGTTGTTGGGAATGGCGGTGCGGGTGGCAATCTTGTCGGCAATCGACCGCATCATGGTCTCGACCTTGGCCGTGAACGGGGTGTGGGTGTAACCCGTGTTCAGGGTCACGGCGTCGCAATTGGTGTAGTCATTGCAACGCAGCAGGTGTTGCACAACGTCAGTGCCGGTGCTGGCGGCTTGCCCATAGAGCAACTGGCTGATCGAAGTGAGGGTAGGCGCGATCGGCTCCGGGTCGCGGTTGGCGTCTTCAGGGTAGAAGACCACAGTCCCGACCAGGCTCATGATCAGTTCGCGCTCCTGATCGTCCAGGTAGGCACCGGTGTACTGCAGCGCCTTCCAGGTCAGGTTGCCGACAAAGGGGGCTTTGTTGCGGATATTGGCGTCACCGGAAGACCGGGCGGAGGCCAGAATGCTGCTGCGGTCCGTCGCACAGCGCCGACGCGCCGAATCCCGGTCACTCTCCAGGCCCATCTCGATGGCCAGATCAGCACAGGTTTCCTGCGAACTGTAGCCGGTTGCTTCGGCTGCGGTGCTGACGATGGCTTTGGCGGTTTCGCAGGAATTGATGCGCGCGTTGTTGATCCAGGTCTCCAGGCCCTTGGCCCATTTCGTTAACCCGCCCAGCAGCGGCGACACAGCTTCCAGTGCCAACTGGAAAGCGATGCCCGGCAATGCTGCCGTGATGTTCTTGAGCATGTTCTTGAACTCGGTGGCAGAGATGTGGCTGAAGCTACCGCCAAACACGTCGATGCCGCCGCAGCCGGCCTTGGCGCTCGGGAACTGGATGGCAGCCAGTTGATAAACCTTGTTGGGCGAACGCATCATCAGGTTGCCGCCGGTGTAGGTGTTGAAGGTCTGACCCCGGAAAGCACCCGGCGCGGTGTAGTTGCCGATGGCCCCGAGGTTGTTGAACATGGTGTTCACTTCGGCGTTGAGATCGCCCGCCAGCAGCGGATGTGGGGTGATCGCTATCACGGTCGCCATGACGACGGTGATGGCAGAGGCCGCAGTTCTCTGGAACAGGGTACGGGTCATGAAGGACTCCTACGGTAAAACAAACTGACGGCCAATCTGGCTGGAGGCACCGGGCAGCATGGCGTCGGCCTGCGGGGTCGAAACGAGTGCAATGCGCTCCAGCAACTGCGCTTCGGACAGCACGCCAAAGCCAATCGGTGTGATCTTTCCGGTGAAGGGTTGGGCCAGGAACACGGCGGGGACCTGGGTCACCTTCAGGGTGGTGGCGATGCCGTTGTCGGCGCGTGCATCCGGAAACCCCGGTATGGGTCCGCCATCCACGCCAATGGCCACGACCTTGATGCCGTGACGCACCTGGAAGGCTTCCAGCGTGGGCGCAAAGGCATGGCAGTACGGACAGTCGGCGCGGTAGAAGAAAAACAGCACATGGTCCCGGCCCAAGTCGGCGATGGAACGGGAGCGTTCTGTGAGCTGTTGTTTCTCAAACACCTCCAAGGCTTTTGCGCCCACCGGCCTGCCCTGCAGCGTTGGGTCAAGTTCCGGTGTGGCCCAGGCCACGCGCTGCGCCACGTCCGCAAAATACGAGGCCCGCTCAACCACCTGGGATTCGAGCTCCATGTAGCGGCGCACATTGGCTTCGGTCGGCTGCATGATGGCGATGTTGCGGGTCTCCTCTACGGTCTTTTGCAGGCGCTCGAAGGCTGCCAGTTCGGGTGCCTTGAGGGGTTGGACAGGCATCGGTACCGCAGGCGAAACGGTTTTTGGGGGGACTGCAGGCTTGCCCTCGCCGCCGTCAGGCTCCGGGTCTTCGTAGAAGTGCCAGCCGCGCCAGGTGTCCGACCAGTAACGACTGGGAGCTTCCTGGGCGCTGGCGGTCAAGGCGCCGACTGTCAAAGAGAGCGCGCAAAAAACCGTGACCACCTGGGTGATGGCGGAGTAGGAAGTCGGGTTGTTCATGGCGACTCATTCACAGCAGGGACTTCGGCGGCATGCCGTCAAGGCAGTAGTTGATGCCGAATTCCATGGTCTGCTTGCGCGGCGCTGGGGTCCCGGGCAGCAGCACACCGTCCTGCCTGAACAGCACCTTGAGGCGGCTGCAGCCTGGTTGCTGGTAGCGCCGCTCCGTCGTGACATCGATAAAAATCGGTGACGTACCGTTGAACCTCCGAGTGATCGCGTCAGCGACATCCCCCATCAAGATCCCGTGCGCTTCGCCATCAGAGGCCTGGATCGCAGCCAGCATCACCGGCCGGGCATCCGAAACCTCGGCGCGGGGGATCATGCGCGCGGAATCGCTGGCAAAGACCGGTGTCGCCAACACAATCAATGCGAAGGCGCCCATGGCGAGCAGGAATGTGGCGGATTTCATTGGCATTTCCCCTGACCGTAGTAGCAGTTGGTGGCCCGGTTGGCGTTGCCGCTCTGGAGGGCGTTCACATTGGGCAGTTTGGGCACGATGGACGCATAGAACTCGGTCAGATCCATCCGCGAGAAGTCCATGCTCTGCAACTGGGCAATCGAGAAACCCGAACACTCAGGGTCCTGGGCACTGCCCCAGCCCTTGCCGAACTGCTGGCGCCCCTGTTCATTGATGATCCGGGCCAGCTTGCTGTTGAAACAGCACTTGCCGGTGGTGTTCTCGATGCACGAAACGCAATAGCCGAAGATGCGGATGCAGGAGGAGCAGTAGCTGCCAATCGTGTGGCACAGGCCGGCACCTTCCTTCATCGCGAGTTTGCCTTCGCTTTCGTTGCAGGACGTCATCGACATGACGACGTAGATCACGACCGCGATGGCCAGCGACCAGGGATCGAAGGCAATCACCATGCTCTCGCCTGAATACATCACCGCAGAACCAGCGGGCAGGGCAGTGCCATTGACGGCGACTGTGACGCCATAGCTGGTAAACGAGCCGCTGAATCCCCCGCTGGTGAGCAACGCTGAAAGCCCTTGGTAGAGAAACTCGCGGTTCTCCGAATTCATCAGGACGTCGAACACCAGCCGGGAGCCGGTGCCGAACAGGCTCTGGTTGCTCATGCCTGCCCCGGACGCGTCTGCCGCGCAGCAGTTCGTGAACAGCCGGTCCCGGCAACTGTTGGCCTCGCCCTTGAACACCTGCAGGTTGTCTGTGTCCAGGTACACGCCTGCCTCGCGTGCTGCCTCCATGAAAGACATGGAGCGCGCAAAGTCGCTGTCATTCGTGTAGCTGGTGTTGAAGCAACTCCCCGCGAGGCAGAACACGTTGGCGGGGCAGTTCGATGCTGTCATGTTCGTGCCCAGTGCTACCGGGCAGGTATAGCTGTTCTCGGTCACCTCGCAGACGCCCGTGGTGGCGTTCATCTGGCGGCAGGCCGTGCTGGCCGGCGTGCATCCTGCCGCAATCAGTGGGGCGCACTCGTTGGAGCCGGCGCCCTGCGGACAGGACAACGGTGTCTCGTAGCGCCAGCAGGCGCGTGTGACCGGAACGCCGTCTATGCTCTTGGTGGCTGGTCCGTCGACACAGCGCGCCGCACCGGCCACCTCGCAGCGGGTGCTGGTTCCGTTTCCTTGGCTCAGGGTTGGGCATTGGTCATCCCATTGATCTGTTTCAACCACAGCAGTCCGGGGTCGGTCGTAACCCAGGGTCATCTGCGCAATGGGGCCGTAGGCGGGATTGACGCGCCAACCCTTGATGGGGCGCTGGGAAGAAACCGTCCAGTAAGTGCTCTGCAAGATGCCCGTCACGTCATAACCAAAGTAAGACGAATACGTCGCTGACGGTGCATAGCAGGTGGGTTCATCCAGGTAGCTCGACGAGTAGTTGTCGCCGCTGCCGGTCCAGGTCAGGATGTTGTTGCCACTTTGCGTCCCGATCGGGCAGGCATCGTAGACCTCCAGGAAGGGGCGTACTTGCGTGCAACTGTAGTTCCCCGCATCGCCGCCACTGCCGGTGCAGATCGTCCGGTAGGTGTTGGCCACCATGGCTGTCAGGTGACAGGCGTCGCCGATGCACTGGTTGTCGGCCACCCAGACGCCGTTCGGACCATCAGCCCAGTCGTACGGCGTGCTGGGCAGCGCGGCCACCTGGCGCGGAAACACCTGCGGCGTCGTCATGTCAACGTCGAAGAAGGCCTGCGTCGCACCGTTGTTGGTGATGCGGAAATGCTGCTGCGAAACTGGCCGATCCGGCACGCACTGCACGTCCAGTCCGGTGTTGTCCGATCCGGCGTGCGCGAACCAATCTCCCGGCGTGCAGCTTTCGCTGCGCGCCACGGAAACGCTCAGGGTGCGCGCGCACGACCGCTGGATGTTCCCGCTGTACCGGCGGCAGACGCGGGATTCTGTCGTGGCGGTGGCCGTGGTGCTGACCTGGCAGCCGCTGTAGTAGCTCGCGATGTCTTCCAGCGTGGTGGCCGGGTTGCCGGCGATGCGGCGTGCCGCCAGCACCGCCGGGTCATTGAGGGAGACGCCGTCGCGCGGCGTATTGGCCGAGGACAGCGCACCGCGCAGGGCCTGACACACCGGGTCGTTGGGCGTCAAGGCGCAGGCAGCGAGCCGGGCGTTGGCTTGGCCCGACAGGTTGGGCTGGCCGTAATAGGCGCTTTCAGGCGGCGCCGTTGTGTAACCGGGCACGACCTCGGTGGCCCGGGGTGTCGTGATCTGCGCGCGGGTGACGGTATTGGCCGCCTGGCCTGCCGCCGCGCCTTCATCGTGCGCTTGCGCCAGCGCAGCGGTTTGCGTCGTGACGAAGCACAACAGGGTGAACCAGGTGACAACAAGACGAATGGAGCGGCGCATGTCAGTTCCCCTGTCCCTTGATGCGCCGCAGGAATCCCGAAGCGTCCTTGGCGAACTGCGGCGACCCGCGTTGCATGTACTCCAACGCATAGTCGAGGCTCACGTCGCCCGTGGTGCGCAGAAAACCCTCGGGCGGCGCGCAGAGGCCGCTGGCACAGGAGACCGGTCGCGTGCCGTCTCGCACCAGCACGAAGCTGGGCACGCGCTCAATGTCGAAGCGGTCAAAGGCCTGCGGATCGATCTGGACGGCCACCTGGCGCTGACCGATCAGGCCTTGCACCTGGGCTACGGTGGTGCGCAGCGAGCCGCCAGCCAAGCCTCGGATGAACACCGAAGCTTGGGCGCGCGCCGCCTGATCCACCAGACGCCGGAGCGTGGCTTGAGGCATGGACAGGCTGATGAACACGAAGAGCCCCGGCCCTGTCGCGAGTCCCTGTGCCTGCGCCATGGCGTCCGACTGCGCGCTGTAACCCTTGGCCAGCGCTTCCAGGTCGATAAGGGCGTTGGTTTGGGGTTGGGGCAGGGAGTCAATGTTCGGCTGGACCGGCACAGGGGCCGCGCTCAATTCGGCCTCTGTGGGTGCGCGGTATTTCTGCCGCGCTCTTTCCAGGTCCTGGTCCGTGATATTGGGCTGCTCGCGGCGGGCGCGCTCCAGGTCTGCCTCCGTGATGACGGGAACCGATTGGGCCCAGGCGGTGCCCATGCCGGCTGCGCTGCTCAGAAGCAGGACAGTAAGTGCCAGCGAAATACGCATGAAGGGACGGATGAAAGGATCAGAAGCCAACACAGCAGTTCCTCTTTCTGAACAACATGAAGGCGAAGTCCTCGCCCATGACCGGGTATTCCTTGCCTGCGCCCCAGGTGACGGTGGTCCGCCCGAAGGGTTGGCAGCAACGCCCGCCTTCCTTGTCGGTGGCGGGGATGGGGTAGGTGAGCTGGGTCTTGTAGGCCGTCTTGTCCATCACCGGCAGGAAGTAGGGGCCGCACAGGCCGGCGCGCCCATGCCAGCCCCAGGCCACCAGTTCGCGGTGCAGCTTGGCGGTCAGCCGCTGGGCCATCAACTCGGCGGTACGAACGCCGCCCAAGTGGTAGGGCACATGGCCGTCGAGTGGATACAGGCCACCCTGGCAGCCGGCGCACCAGAACATCTCGCGGATGCCAAAGCCCAGGGAGGCGGCCACGCAGTCGGCGGCACAGGCCGCAATGGCGACCGGGTTGGCGAACAGCACCGCATCGGGATTCAGGATCAGCGTCAGCTCGTCGTCGTTCCAGAGCGGATCCACTTCGGTGACGTAAGCCAGGTCAAACGACCCTCGCTCCAGGCACGGGAAATCCGTCACCACCTCCAGCCAGTACATCACCGGGTTGGTGTAATAGTGCGCCTGGTAAAAACTCCCGCCGTCGCCATCCCCTTCGGACTTTGTGAACCGGGCCGCTTCGGGCGCCGGAATCCCCGGATCGAGGTTGATGCCGCCCAGCGAGGTCAGGCAAAAGGGCTTGCGCACCGCCTCAACATGCCGCGCCGGCTCCCAGAAGCCGATGGACAGGCCGATGACCGGGTTGACCCCGCAGCTGCACACCGGGCTGCCGGGGTTGGCTATGTCCTCCTGGTCGCCGAAGTTGGCAATGCGCGCGCTGCCGATACTGATGGGCAGAATGCAGGACCAGCAGATGTCCGTGATCGGATTGGGGAACTTGCCGGTGCAGGTGGCGACGCCGGCGGCGGGCGCAGGGATCGGTAGCAGGCCCAAGATCAGGAGGAGAAAGGGTGCGAGCGCAGCCGCAATCCGGTGAAGCAGCCGATTCATTTCGTGACCTCCAGTTCGTCGATGCGCAGCCGCTGGCCTTCCTGGGAGACCAGGGCCGGCACCTGGTGGATACCGAAGCGCCGCGTCAGCAGACCCTGCTGGTCGTAATAGACCGGGATGCGCCAGGATTTCATGAGATCCAGGTAGGAGCCGCCGGTCAGGATGGGCTTGACCCGACCCTGGTAGGTTGCCATCAGTTCCCGTGCCCGGCTGACCTGGTGACGGTCGCGCGCGTCAAAGAACAGCAGATGCTTGGACAGCGACACGATTTCCAGCGGGTTCTTGCGTGTGCCTGCGGGAAACAGCAGACGGCCCTGGGCGTCGAGGATGTTGCGGTCCAGGGTGAAGCTTGGATCGACATAGAAGGTTCGTGCAGTCTGTGTGGGCCGGATACCTGAGACGGGCGTTGGGTTGGTGACCGTCTCGACGCCGCGCGCCTTGGCCTCTTCCTCCAGGCGTTTGAGTTCGCCACTGCGCTCCTTTTTGCGCAGGCCTTGCTCGATCATCTTGAGCAGGTGCGGTTCGCTGATCTCGTAGGTGGGGCCGATGACGCCGAGGTCAGTGGCGTAGGCGCAGGACGCGCCGGTCAGCATGGCAAGATCTGTCAACAGAATCTGAAAAACAAGGTGTGGGCTCATCGCGTTCCCTTGTCTGGGCAGCGCAACTGCTGGACCCATTGGTCGCGTGTGGCGGAGTCTTTCAGATGGCTGGCACGGATCAAACCCATCAGCACGGGGTCTCCCTCGCCCTGCGTCATGGCCCGGCGCAGTTCGACCGTGCTTAAGGTGCGCCCGCAACGCTGATAGAAGGCGGCGAGATAGGCTTTTGCACCTTCTTCAGCGGCGGGCGCGATCTGCTGCAAGAGGCCCAGGTAGTCCGCAAGGGGAACGTTGTTGGTGCTCTGCAGGTTTCCACGCGCCGGGCTGGATTGCGCCAGTGCCGACGAATTGGCAACGAGGGTCAAGGCCGCGGCGAGCGCAAGCGTCAAAGGGAATCTCTGAACGGTGGATGGCATGATTTCCCCTCAGAACAGTGGAAGCACGGTGGCGATCACTTGGTCCGCCCGCACCAGGCCGCTGCTGCGGTAGCGCGAGTCGAAGGAGTCGGGGCCGGTGCCCTGCACGTAGTAATGTCCGGACGGAATGACGGTGGCAGCGATCGGCTCCAGGGGGCGCTTGTCAAACGCGTGGGCTTTGGCTAGGCCGACCACCTCACCATTGACCGCGACCGCGCGCCCAACGACTGTCACCACGTCGCCGGGCAGTCCGCGTACTTGCTTGAAGAAGGGCTGGCCACGCAGACCGGGGTAGGTAGCCTGCGCTTCTCCCGCGAAGGAAAACACGATGTAGTCGCCGCGTTCGATGGCGTGCGGCGCTTGGCGAACGAGGGCGACGCGGTAGGGCAGGCTGGCCGTCCAGTTGAACAGCACAGGCAGGCGCGGCGTCGGGTCGATGTAGAGCCGGGTACAGGCCAGGCCCCAGATCGTGGCCACGGGCAGGTACAGGTACCAGCGCCTGCGGACGTGGCGCAGGAATTCTGCCGTGTGGCACCGCAGACCTGACCACCTGCTCGTGTGAGGACCGGCCTGGCTGCTGGGCAGGGATAGAGGTGTGGAGGAGGGCGTCATGGCGTATCCACCTTTCTGCGCAGCAGCGGTGTCAGGTCCACGGTGTGTGGCGTCGGACCCGCAATAGCGCTCTTGAGAACCACCAGGCAGTTGCAATCGCGTGGCAACGCTTCCAGCGCCACAGGCAGGCGCTGCGCAAAGGCGCGAGCCATCAGCAGTGCTTTTTGCCGGTCTTCCTCAAAAGTGGTCTTTGTCAGGATCTGGGTGAACTCGGCTTCCTTGGCCCGGTAGACCTCGGCGACATCGACCATGCCGACGACCAGGGCTGGACGCACCACGATACGGTCATAAAGTACCAATCCAGCAGCGACAATGAGAAGCGACACCAGCGCGTTCGCAAGGAATTGGACAATGGGCGTCTTCATACCGCATGCCCCCGGCGGCGCAGCAACTCGGTGATCGCCTCGTCCACGCTCAAGCCCTGAGCCCGCAGCTCGTCAATCGGCGCGTTGTCCTCCAGCTTGTTGGAAAACAGCAGGTGGGTGGCCGGATCGAGAATGTTGCGCGCCACACCTTCACCGACCGGCGACGAGATGTACAGCTCGGAGAACACTCCCGCCTCGGTGCGCAGCGAATTCAGCAGGCGCTTCTTGGGCTCGTCCATGGCAAGCCGGCCCTTGCGGTCCAGCATTTCGATCGATTCCGGCTTCTGGCGCAGCAGGAATACCCAGTCGGAGCAGTTGAAGGCGGCCTCCATCTGGGCTGATCCGTAAAAGTCATCGGCACTCTGGGTTGCCGTACCCAGCGCGCCGCCGTATTTGCGGGCACGCCGGGCCGCTTCTTCGATCACGGCGGCCTTGACAGGATCGTCGGCACCCATATCTCCGAGCTGCTGCTTGAGTTCGTCAATGAACAGAACCTTGCGCCGGTTGCGCGTCAGGTACATCTCGCCGGTGATTTGGTGCAGCAGCAGGATGTTGACCACGGCATGCAGGTCGGGTCGGCGTTTCAGTTCCTCGTTCTCGATGACGATGAAATCGTTTGAGAAGTCGACGTTGTTGGGACCCTCGAAGAAACGCTCGTACTGGCCACCCCTGGCGTAAGGGTTGAGCATGACGGCCAGGTCCTTGATGCGCTGGTCATTGACCATGCCCAGTTCTTCGAGGGTGCCGGTCTTGAATGCATCGCGCAGGGCGGTGATCCGCAGATCCCTGCCATGCTCCCGGAACAGCTTCAAGACCATCGCCGAGATCGCCTTGTACTGGACTTCCTCCAGCGTGTGCTGCATCGACGCCATCTTGGCGATGCCGGGCACCAGCATGTCGATGTCCTCGTTGATGTCGGTGATGTGGGTGAACTGGTTCAGGCAGATGTCCACATCGGGCCGGAACTCGATGTAGGTGCCCTTGGCCTTGCGGCACAGCTTCTCGAAGGAACGTCCCAGGTCCAGCATCCAGACCTTGGCGCCGATGGCGCGGTAGGACCAGGCCATTTCGTTCATCAGTACCGATTTACCGGACCCCGGGGCGCCGATGATGGCGAAGTTGTAGTTGCCCAGGTCGTTGTCGAAAATGTCCAGCGTCATCAACTGACCACGCCGTCCGCCAAACACCAGGGCGGGGGTGCGGGTACCGCGCCATTCTGCGATCAGCGGCGCCATGTGGATGGCATTGGCCATGGTTTTGCGCGTGACGCGGCGCATCTTTGCCAGGTCCTTGTGGAACTTCTCGGTCAAGGTCATCGGCAGGCTGGCCAGCAGGGCCTGGCGGTGCATGTAGGCGTCGGCATTGAGCTGGAAACCGCGGCCGCGCCAGATGGCGTTCGCTGTTTCATGGGCGGACACGGCTTTCTCAGGCGTTGAGAAGATCGCGAGCTGGTGGTACAGGCTGACCAGGCTGCCGCCGGTGTCGATGGCATCGGCCGCAGCGGTCCAGTCCTGCAACTTCTTGTTGACGTCGGGCATGACGTCGGCCATCTTGCTTTTGGCGTTCTGGGTGGCGCGCACATGGTTCGCCATGACCACTGACTTGGTGACGTTGGGGTCAAGCACGTGCACGCCCATGGTCAGCAGGAAGGGTGCGCTGTACTGCAAGGCGGGCTGCATCAGGTCCCCGATCAACGATCCCATCTGCCACAACGCAAACCGCTCCGGAAAACTCTTGATCGAGTAAAAACGTGCTTCCAGCACGTCCGGGCTGTTCTCCTTCCACAGCGTCAGGCCATTCGGGTGCGGGTCCTGGATGGTGTCGAAGTCGACAATCTGGTCGCGGATTTCGCGGCCATCGTCGTAGCGCAGGTCCGGTCCGTCGGTTTGCGAGATGCGGTCAGGGTTGGTGAACAGCGCGCACCAATTGATGAGGTCGGCGGCGTCGCACACGCGGTTTGGCAAGGAAGCGGAGCGCAGCGTCGAGGCCATCGAGTCCCTCAAGGCCATCAATTCATCCCGTTTGTTGAGGTCCTCGGCATCGCCGACGAAAGACACGCTGAGCATCAGCCGGAAATCCCGGACCGTGTAATGGAAGCCTGCCGTCAGCGACTGCTGCGCTCCCTGCAGCAGGTGGCCGACCCGCTGACGTGCGAGCTTGCGAAACAGGTTGTCATTGCGCGCGGGACGGCCCCACTGCTGAGCCTTCTCGGCCTGATCTTCGTCTTCGACACGTAGATTGGCGTACTGGCGCAGTTGGGTCCGGACATGGGGCGAGGCGAACAGATGGAACTGGATGCCGGTGCCGGGCGGGCAGTTCGCATACAGCGAGACCAGTACTTCGGCCATGCGGTCGTCGGCACCGGACTGCGGCATCACTTCCAGCATGAAGCCCATGCTGTCTCTGTTCACGAAAATCTTCTCGGCCGCCAAGTAGGCGGAATACGGCAGCCAGCTTGCGAACTGCTCAGCCGGGGTGTCGACGGGATGGCCCAGGTTGAACAGGGGTGCGCGGGAGCGCGGCGATGGGGCGGCGGTGGATGTGGGGGAGGACGTGTTCATGACGGGCCTCACTGCGCGCGGTTGAAGGTGGTCCCCGAGGGCATGCCGACAGAGGGTCTACCGAAGGGTTGGGGAGATGCCTGCGCTGGCACTGTGCGAAAGGTCTCTGACGACTCCGTTGCGCTGCTCGTCCCCTGACTGCCCGCCGCCTCCGCTGTCTTGGGCGGCGGGCGCAGCGGGGCATAAGTGTCACGGATCTGGCGTTGTACGTGGTCGATCAGCCATTGGCCGGTGCTGACCTGCACGTAGACGTAACCCTGGTCATAGAGATCGCCGTCCGCATCTTCCCAGGGCTTGGTCCACAGACGCAGGACACGCGCCTGCGAGCGCAGCGGATTGGCCACTTGGGTGGGAATCGGCGTGCCGGTGGTTGCGACAGCTGGCGCGGCTGCCAGAGGAACGTGACGCGGCATAGTCGATTGCGATGGAGCGGATATCGTTGCCGATGCTTCGACTGACTGCTGCTGGCGTTGGCTGGGCAGGTTGTTGTGGAGGGCGTTGGCATAGGTGCCGGACACCGAATCGCAGGCCACGCCTTCGGGTGCTTTGCAGGCGTATTTGGATTCACCGCCCAAGCCGGACAGGTTGCTGCAGCCACTTAGGGCTAGTAATCCCGCCAATGCGACCCCCATAAGGCGAGCGCTCTCTCTCAGAAGTTGAAACCGCTTGCTCATGGCAGAGCCTCCTTGGTGGTTTGTAGCAGGCGTGCTTCCAGCACGCTGCGATCGACGTGACCCTCGGTGCGGCTGCCATCGGCCCAGATCAGGGTGGGTGTGCCCTGCACGGCCAGTTGATGGGCTAGCGCCAGGTTATGAGCGATGGGGTGGTCGCAAGGCGCTCCGGTGTTCAGCAGGGAGCTGTCACCGTGCAGCATCAGACGTTGCCAGGCCTGTTCGCGGTCCGTGGCACACCAGACCGCGATGGGCTTGGCCTCGCCCTGGAACGGCACAAGGAAGGTGTAGACCGTCACGTTGTCGATACCGGCCAACTCGGGTTCCAGCTGTTTGCAGAAGGAGCAGTTCGGATCGCTGAACACGACGACCTTGCGCTGACCGTTGCCGCGCACGGTCTTGATCGCGTCGGCCAGCGGCAACTGATCGAACGGAACTGAGGATGCAGGGACGCTGGTACGAACGACTTCGTCCGATGAGATTGACGCCTGCGCCAGCTTTGGACCTGTGATATCCCGCATCATTTGCGTGTCAAAGAGCCGCCCGAAAATGAAGTAGCGCGGGTTTTTGGCGGCCACATAGGCCACGTTGCCATTCATCCAGACTTCATAGATGCCTTCGACCGGGGAGCGCGAGACTTCGGTGAAGCGGGTGCCGGGGTGGGCCTTCTTCAAAGCGGTCAACAGGCGAGTTTCCTGCGCAGTTTGAGGGCTGGCGGATGTGACCGTGCAGAACAGTGCGGTGACCAACGCCGTAAGCAGGGCACGGGCGGGTGCGCCGGTGCACCGGAAATCAATAGTTGCCATCATCAGGAACCTCCAGGTAGCGGGTTTCGGGGGAAGGGGGCGTGCGCGGCGGCTGGGTCGCGCTGGCCGTCATGGGCACGTCGATGCGCACACCCTTGGTGATGACCACGTCGATTTCGCGGCCGGCATCGACTTCAATGACGGGAAAGGTGTTCTCGGCCAGCTTGATGTAGTACTGGGCCAGTCGGTCCAGCGCCCGACCGACGCCAGAGCCCACACCAGCACGGTAGGCATCACCGCCTTGTGCGCTGGCGACCGTACCGAGTGCCGAAGTGCTGTACTCGGTGGAGGAGGTGGCCATGCCCTGGCCGATGCCGCTGACCACACCGGCCAGCAGTGCGTTGGCCAGCATCTGGCCTTGCTTGGTGACCAGGCGCCCCCGCATGCCGACCTTGCCATCCTCGCCGTAGACGCTGCCCTGGATCTTGACCTCCAGCGTGGCACCATCGGCACGCACGCACGACAGACTCTCGGTGCGCAGGTAGGCCCGTTCCGAGCTGATGTCACCGTAGCCGGCGGCCACCACGAAGCAGTCACGGTACTCGCCGCGGAAACGGTTGGGCAGGATGCTGTTGTCGGACAGGCGGATCAGAACCGGGTGCGGGTTGGACTGCGATTGACCACCCGTGGGCGCATCCAGCCCGCCGAGCAGCGTGCCGCGCGTGAAGCTCACCGGCAGGAAGGTCGAGACGGTTCGGGCGTCTTTGGACGAGTTGACATCCGGCCCCGACCCCGTCGTAGAACTGGCCGCGCTGGTGGGCTTGTTCCTTTCTGCCAGCGTGATGCGGGTGATGCTGGCTGTGGCGGACACCCCGTCAAGCGACCCAGGGAATGGGTTACCCGGCATGCCAACTGGCAGGACTGCCGCCGGGGAGGCCTTGGCGGGTGGTGGTAACGGAGGCAGGCTCGCGGCCGGTGACATGGCCGTGGGAGGTACGGACGTGACGGGTAGCGCCGGGGGGAGCGATGTTGGTGTTTGTGGTGACGTTGGCGGATTGAGGGCCGCTTGCTGCGCCGAAGTGAGCTTCTGCTCCAGGTCGGCGAAGCGCTGCAGAGTCTTGGACTCGAATACCTGCCGGTCTTTGTTCAACCGACCCTGTTCGTCACGCTCGTTCTCGTACTGGGCGAGCTTGCGTCCGGCGGTGCCGACCCATTGGTCTACCGGATTGACCTGGCCACCCGGCGGCATGACGCCGATGTTGGTCACGGCGCTGGGCAGTCCAGTCGAAGTCTTAACCTCGCCGTTCTTCGGGCGCGAATCCGTGAATGAAAAGACCAACCATAGCAGGCCAACGCCGCCGACCAGGATGGTGGCGAGCATCGCGTACTGGCGCTGACGCGGAGACAGGCGCGCCAGCAGGCCACGCAGAATCTGGGACGGGTTGCGTGACGGGTTCATTGCGCACTCCCACGTCGGATCACATAGACGCTGGTGCTTTCGCCCGGGCGCAGGTTGTGCTGTTCGATGGCGATACCGGCGACGTTGCCGCTTTCGCGGTCGAATTCCTGCTCGGCCAGCACCATGACGTCCTGGCTGACGTTCTGCAACAAGTATTTCTCGCCCAGCAGGCCGCGCCCCTCGTACTGGCGTACTTGAGTGAACCGGGCTTCTGCCCAAAGCTGAATGGAGCGGCTGGTCTCTTCGACCCGGATGTCTGCCGGAATCCGGTCCGAGGCCATGGCGACCAGCAGGGCCTTCATGGCGCGGATGTGGTTGGGCGACGGACCGGCGGGGCTCTGTGTAACTGCAGTAGGCTTGAGCGACTTGGGCGTCTTGTCGCGGATGACGATGGTGTCCGCTGGTGTGTCCGCGCGGCGCAGTAGCAGGGTATAGGTGGCGGTCGCCGAGGAAATGAACAAGTTGATGGGTTTGGTCGATTCACCCACCGGTCGGATATAGACCTCGCCTTTGTCGCGGTCGCATTCCAGGACCACGTCGCCGGCTGGATTGGCAGCCGGGGCGCTGGGGCCGCTCGGGCTTGTTCCGGCAGGCATGCCGGGCAGTGCCAATGGTGCCTGCGTGGGGCCGCAATGGCTCGAATGGATGTTGCCGAAAACGTCGGTGATCGGCGAGCCTTCGATACGGATGCGGGTGGGTTCCTTCATCGACAGGATGGCCTCGACCGAGACGCCGTCGCTGGCTTCGATGAGTTGCAGGGCGTGAGCGGACGAGGCGCCCAGCGCCGCGACCGCTATTGCTGCGATGGTCGCCAGGCTGGCGGGTACCGCGATGTGCGCCTGAGGCAAACGCAGCCTTGCTCTATTTGCTCGCATTGGGAATCTCCTTGAAAGTCTTGAGGTGCATGCGTGCGCCCGAATAGCTGAACTCGACCAGGTAGGCCTTGGCCTCGTTGGCCGTCTCAAAACCATTGACGAGGGTGCGCAGGCGGCCCCGCACGACGACGTTTTGCGCGTCCTCGCTGGGCACCAACTGCTGGGGCGCGAAGACCGTGGTGGCGTTGATGCGTTTGAGACGCTCGGCTTCCACTTCCTGTCGGGTCTTGAGAGCACCGTACTGGTCGGACTCGACGTAGCCCAGCAGCATGTCTTTCTTCCAGTCGATGCTCGATGGGGTTACGTCAAGGACCAGCCAGGCCATGAAGCTGGCCATCTGTTCCAGGTACTCGCTGCTGGCCTTGTCTCGGATCACCCAGAAGCTCTTGTTGATGGAAGGCGGCACGATCACGGTGCGTACCGTGCCCAGCAGGTTCAGGATGACCAGCAGGGCGATGATCTGGCCCGCAGCCAGGGCACCCACGGTCAGGCCCAGGCTGCGGTTGCGTCGGCGCATCTCCTTGATGTCGCTGTTGAGGCGTTCGAAATCCATGGGGTTTCCTTCGTGCGCGTTTAGCCGACCATGCGGCGGATGTGGGACGGTGGCGTGGCCCGCATGGTCGTCAGGGGGTTGGCCGGCAGGTGCCAGTACAGCCAGTGGACGGCGAAGGCTGGGTGCCGGTCGGCCTTGAGGCGTGCGATCCAACGCGACAGGAAAATGCCTGCCGCCATGCTCACTGCAAAGGATAGCTTGGTGCCCGACAGGTAACCCACGAAGAAGAAAAACAGCACCGGCGCTGCGACGTCAACGTCCCAGAATCCGAGCTTCCAGGCGTCGTCCAGACGCCGTGGGATGTAGGTGTCGGCTTGCATGCGGGCCTCCGTGTGCTGTTCGATGGCTCAGATGACCGCGCCCATGATGGCGCCGGCGATCACCAGTCCCACCGCCGCAAAAATTGCCAGCCCGACGTAGAACAGCACTGGCCCGAAATTGCGCAAGGCCGACAGCGAGATCAGCGCGACGACGAAACCGACGAATCCCACGAGGGCCTTGATCCCGGGCCCAAGCGCGGAGATCTGTGTCAGGGCCGAGGTGAGCGGTCCGGTGATGCCGGTGAAGCCGACCAGATCGAGGGCGTAACCCGGGAATGTCAATGCGAGCCCCAGAACGGTCAGGACCAGCGCGAGCAGCAGTGACTTGCGGGCCGACGTTTGATGTGAAGAAGCGGAAGTGGTGAGAGTGGCTGTGGACATAGGAATCTCCAGAAGTTTGTGGAAAGAAAACGCATGGATTGAAGATGTTCGGGTAGACAAAGCGGGTGGGAGCGCGTGCGCTCTGCGGGTCGTGAGCAGATGAAGGGACGGACCGATGACGGGGTGCACCGGTGCGAGGTGAGTGCGGCTCATGGCTGTGGTTCCTCATCGCGGATGAAGCGCACGTCGACGCGGCGGTTTAGGCTTCGCCCTTGTTTCGTATCGTTCAGTGCCACGTAGCAACAAGTCCCCTTCGAATCGAACTTCAAAACAGGTGCGAGGCGTGGATATTGGTCAAGCAGGTAGTCATGGACTGCGCGGGCGCGTGCCGCTGCCAGTACGCTATTAGCACGGGTAGACCCGATGCTGTCGGTGCGGCCAGTCGCGACGATGTGCCGGGCATCGAGCACTTCAGCCACGGCCGCATCCAGCGCAGCCTTCCCCGCATCACTCAGCGACGCATCGTCGAACCTGAAATGCACCGTGACCATCTTGATGGCGGAATCTGTGGCATGCCTGGGAGGCGACGCCGGGTCCGCCGCTACGGGAGGCGACGCGGCAACGATTTTTTCTCCATCATCCAGTGGTGAGGCGGTGGTTGGCAGGCGAGTCTGTGGCGGCGATGCAAAAATTTGTGATGAAGGCGAAAGAGATGGTGCAAGGGTTTTGGGTGTGACGGCAGGGCAGGCGGCTGGCGCGCACAGGCTGAATTCGATTTGCTGCCCGAAACCCATCTGGGCCAGGCGTGGCGCTGGCTGAACTACCGAGGCCTGCGCAAATTCGGTTGTCCGCCCTTGTTTGTGCAGCGACAGACTGCAGGATGAGACCAGTAGTGCCGTGCAGATCACCAGGGCCAGGAGTGCGATGTGTGCCCGGGAATTCGAGTAGGTGCACGTCATGGTGACACCCGGACAGCGAGTTGCATGGCGACGGTTGCTTGCGCCGCTCCCGGCTTGTAGCGCGGTGAAGGAGCTTTCGCTGCGGTGAAGGGTTGGCGCGATGGCAATCGCTGATAAACCCGCCACGCATACTTGGCACGGGCTTGGGTGCAGGCCTCGCCCTTAAGCTGCGAACATGCTGCGTTGTAGGCTCCCACGGAATCCCATGACACCCCTCTGCGAGAAAAGCTGTTCGCCAGCAGCCACGCTCCCACGTGGAGGTTCGTGCAGGGCTCAAAGAGGTCGGATTCCCGGATGCCGTAGCGAGCCAGCCTGCGAAAATGCCCGCTGTTGATTTGCATCAGGCCGATGTCGTAGGAGCCCGTGCGCAGAAGGTGCGAACGGTTTACCGCCTGGGGATTCAGGTTGGATTCGACGCGGGCGATGGCGACGAGCAGATCGACCGGTACGCCGTAGCGTTGCGCGGCCTCGTTCCAGCAAGCCAACGCCCAGGTGGGCGTGGCAGCTAGAACAAGCGACACAGTCACTGCTGCGCAAGGCGATAAACGCATGACGCACCCTTTCAAGAGAGCCGAAACGATCCGCCGCAAGGCGAACAACGAGGTCTGGACTGCCTGCAGTGCCAGGCGGTCTGGGTTGGGTTCTGGTCAGGCCGGCGTGATGCCGGGCAGGGTGGGGTCGGAGCGCGGGTCGAGTATCGAGCGGGTTGGGGCGGGTGAGGAACAGTTTGGTCAGTGGCGGCTGGTCTCAGCCGGACAGTGCGTGCTGGCCGTGTTGCGAGCGCTCGGCCATGTTGCGACGCGCCTGCTGGAGGATGCTGATGCCGGACCCGTCTTCTTCTTGGCACAATGCGACGCAGGCAGTGGTCAACTGGTCCAGCTGAAATTTTGGATTCGGATGGCGGTTGGCGGGCGAGCGTTGCAAAGCGAGCAAGAGTTCGTACTGCGTGCGCCACATGGATTCGCGCCGACGTGGTGTCTGGGGCGTGCGCAGCACCAGTTGGGTGCCCAGGAATCGAAAGATGCGCGACGGCGCGTTTTGCTGCGTGAAGACCAGCGACACGCAGGCGGCAATCAGATCGGGGAAACGAAAGGTTGGCGAGACGTTGTCTTCGCTGCGGAGCAATTTATAGAGCCAGACATGCTCATCGAGCCACAGGCGGGTTTCGATGACGTCGTGATGGTCGTCGTTTACCGATGGGGCTGGAATAGGGGTTTGTTGACGGGTCGCTTGCAGGGTGGAAAACATGGTGGCCTATCTCGTTTCAAATGCTGCGGATTGCTCTTTTGAGCGCATGTCTGAAGGGTAGGTCGCGGTCGGGGGGCTGTCCCTGGAGAATGAGGGCTTTGTGAGTGGGATTTCGAAATTTCTTCGCGGCGCTGCGTGTGCTACGGAATGACCGACAGAATTGCTTGTTGGTGTTTAGCTTTTAGACCGTTTGCCCTTTGGCAAGACTAATCGCAGACGTGCCTGTTCGTCACCAAGGGTGGTTGTCTTGCTCTCATAATATCTCGACCAACGGATGTTATGAGAGCGCGGTCCTTGGCACGTGAAACGGTATTTCCAGCACGGACATAGAACCGGATTTTGCCATTAGACAATTAGAGTAATCTTAGGTCATAAAACATATTTGGCTAAATACGCCCATCCCCTCGAAAAGGTAAAACGAGCGTAAAAGCCGACTCTGCAGCTTGTAATCTGCCTAATGCAGCCCTGCCAGTCAGATCACGTAAATGAATTCTCCGTAGCACGAGCCTAGTTCTTTCGGCACGTGCTCCGTCACGAAGATGTCACATCGGACGGCTACTCTCACGGCAAATCAACTTGTCTAGATAACCACATATGAGTCTTTACGCAGTCAGTCGGGATAACGGTGAGGCGCTGTATGCGCAGATCGCCCGTCAACTTGAACAGGAAGTTGCAGCCGGCTATGGCCCTGGAGACTGATAAATTGTTTCGTATTCTCGCGCCACTTCACGCCATCCCCGTACAAAGCATGGAATAGACTTCCTGCGAATTAGTTGTTGTTCAATCGCGTCCACCCACGTTTCAAGCGTTGCAGCAATGGGTAAAACTGAACCGGCATCAGGCGCGACATCTGAAGCCGCACCGCACATATTGGAAATCACTACGGGGACTTTTGCAGCCATTGCCTCGCTGATCACCATCCCGTAAGGCTCAGCTTTAGCGGGGTGCAGCAGCACGTCGAAATCGGAGTAGTGCACTTGATCTCTCCAACCCATCAACTCATAACCACCCGGCCAATCTGCAAAAAGATGTTGCACATCGGCGACCTCTGGACCGATCACGACAAATTTCAAGTTAGGACGGGTGCGCCGCAATTGCTTAACGGCTGCGACCGACAAGAGCAGGCCCTTGCGTTTCCATTCCCTGCCAACAAATCCGATGACGCCACCATCGCTGGGCACATTGCGCGGTTCGCGCGGCACAGCAATCGCTACGCCTGGTACTACAGGCGCAGTGAGCTTGTGTGCAAATTTTGGATAGTAATGCGCCAACTGCTTCTTCATGAGTCGAGAATTCGGAACGATATGGGTCGCAACAGCAAGCTCACGCCGTTCTAAAAACAGCTGCATCGCCACGCGCAACGAAATCAATCGCCACCAGGGCTTTTCAAATATCGTTGCAAATGGCGAACCGTGGAAGGTAGATATGTGATGGCAACTCAACCGCTCGTTGCTGTGTATCAACCATTCGCGATGAGGGTTTGCTTCCAACCAGCAGTTCACCATCCTGCCGAACCGCATCAGTGTCAGCCACCGAGGACGTGTGGCAATCGTGCCCAGTTCGTGAACAACAATGCCGTTATGCTGCTTGACCAGACAAACCTCACACAGAACTTCGACTTGATGTCCGAGAGCACGTAATTCGCGAGCGACTTCCCAAACATAGCGCTCCATACCACCCACCGGACCGAAGCGACGCACCACATAAATCAGTTTCATATCTTGAACAAAATCGACCCTTTGTGTCCGATTGAAATGCCAAGAGTGAGGCATTTTTTGAAGCGCCTAGCACTACAATTACAATTATATTGTAAGCAGTAATTACTATAAGCTCAGCTGTGTATGAAATTCCAAAAAGACAGTCTCGGTTTTCTGTTAGCGGACGCTTCCCGTCTATACCGTCGGGCTTTCCAGCGGCGTCTGGAAGGAAGCTCCCTCACGCTGGCTCAAGCCCGGGCGCTCGTGCACGTGGCCCGTCATGAATGCCTTCGCCAGGTGGATTTGGCCGATTTACTGGAACTGCAACCAATGACGCTCGCCCGCCTGATCGACCAACTGGTGTCTGCGGAGCTGGTGGAGCGTCGCGCCGATCCAGCCGACAGGCGCGCCTATCGACTGTTCCTGAGGCCTGCCGCCGCTGCCCATCTTGCAGCAATCCACGACGTCGCTACGACACTCGAGGCCGATGTGATGCAGGAGCTCGACGAGCAGCAGACCGCCGCTGTCTTCCATGCGCTGAACAAGATGCGCGACAGCCTTGTCTCGCGTCGTGGCGAGTGAATTGCCAGATGCCTGAAACCGCCTCACCCATGAGACGACCTCCGGACGTACGCGACTACGCCGCAGCAGCAGAACCGGGACGCGGCAATGAACCAGGCCGGGTCAGGAATCATGCGACCGCGCTAAGCGAAATCTTGTAATTTATAAGGTGATCCATGATTGAGAGATTAGAAACCGTCAAGCAATCCCTGGCTGACAACCCGCGGATACGTCAGGCGATTTTTGTGGTGATTGTTCTGGTCGTATTGGGCCTTGCGGGCCGGGTCGTCTATCACCGCATGACGCATATTGACGTGACCGATGCGCGCATCGCCTCCGAAATGATCTCGCTGGCGAGCCGGTCCCCCGGTTGGCTGACCGCTCGTCCGGTCAAGGAGGGTGACATCGTTCATCGCGACCAAGTGCTGGCCGAAATCTATGCCCAAAACGCCAGCCTCGCGGCCAGCGCCCAGGAGGCCGGCTTGCAGAGCGCGCAGGCGGAGGTTAAGCGTATCGATCAGTTGATGGTCGAAACTCGCGCCGCTACCCAGGCAGCAGTGCAGGAAGCGAAAAGCCAGCTCGCTTCCGTCCAAGTGGCCATCGAACAAGCGCGTTTGAACGAGGCCAAAACCCAGGCGGATTACCTGCGTGACCGGGATCTGGCGAACAAGCAGTTCGTCTCCGAGCAGCGTGTGCAGCAGAGTGAAACGGTCTACAAGATAGCGCAAAGTGAAAAGGAAAGGCTCACCTCTGAAGCCAGCGCCGCCCAGGCCCGGGTAGCGAGGGCGCAGGCTGCCGCAGGCCTCGACTCCCTGGCGGCTCAGGCGCAGCGGGCACGATCAGATGCGGAGGGTCTTCAAGACCGACTCAAACTATCCCGTCTCGATGTGCATGATCTGCGTCTGGTCGCCCCCGTGAAGGGCGTGGTGGACCGAACCTTCGCCAATACCGGCGACTATCTTGCCGCCGGTCAACGCGTACTGATGATGCACGATCCCGAAGCCATCTGGGTGGAAGCCAACATCAAGGAAACCGACCTCGCCGACATCCGCCCCGGTCAGAGCGCTGAAATCACCGTCGATGCCTACCCTAAGCGGGTGTTCAAAGCCCGGGTGAGCCTTATCGGTAACAGCGCCACCAGCGCTTTCGCCTTGCTGCCAAACCCGAACCCGTCGGGCAACTTTACCAAGATCGGCCAGCGCATCCCGATCCGCTTGGCAATCCGCCAGGAAGGTTTGCTGCTCAAGCCCGGCATGATGGTGGAGGTATCGCTTGACACCCGCCAGCATTAGCGACCCGCTCGCCCCCTATTTCGAGCGCTACGGTCCGGCCTACCGGTGGCTGGTGATCTTGACCACCATGATGGCCACCATTACTACGTCGCTGTCAACGACGGTCGTGAATGTGGCCCTGCCTGACATCATGGGCGTCTTCGGCATTGGGCAGGACCAGGCACAGTGGATGTCCACCGGCTTTCTCGCCGCGATGACCGGCTCCATGCTGCTCAATGCCTGGCTCAACGAAGCGATCGGGATGCGGACCACCTTCATTGGGTCGCTCGCGCTGTTCTCGATCGCATCGGTCATCGGCGGACTGGCACCGAACGAGAACATGCTGACTTTCGCGCGTGTGGCCCAGGGTGCCGCTGCCGGCATTCTTCAGCCGCTAGCGATGATCATGCTATTCCGTGTTTTTCCGGTCAACGAGCGCGGGCGGGCGATGGGAATTTATGGCATTGGGGTAGTGCTGGCCCCGGCCATCGGACCCACTCTGGGCGGCTGGCTGATCGACAGTTACGACTGGCGCTGGGTGTTTTACATGGGCCTGCCGACTTCGGTTGCGGGGATGCTGTTGGGCTCGGTTTTTCTGCCTGGGCGCCTGGGCACCGACAAACCGCGCCGTTTCGATTTCTTTGGCTTGCTGCTGCTCACCCTGTTCCTGGCGATCTCCCTCAGTACCGTGGCCAACGGTCAGCGCGAGGGCTGGGACTCCAACTTCATCGTGAGCACGTCATGGAGCGGCGCCATTCTCCTGCTCGCATTCATCGGATGGGAGCTCAAGACCTCGGAGCCGCTGGTCAATCTCAGGGTGTTCGGCGTTTCACGCTACGCTGCGGCGGCCGCAGTGGCGCTGATCTTCGGTGCCGGCATTTTCGGCTCCTCCTACCTGGTGCCTTTGTTCGTGCAGACGGTCCAGGGCTACACGCCAATGCGCGCAGGCGAGGTACTGATCCCGGCCGGGCTTGTTTTGGGTCTCGTCTTTCCGATTGCCGGACGGCTGACCGACCGCCTCCCGGCCTACGTCATGATCGCCACCGGACTGTTCATTTTTGGGCTCTCGAACCTGCTGATGTACGACGTTGCAGTGGACACCAGTTTCTGGCACATGGCGTTGCTCGTCATGCTCGGGCGGGTCGGCCTCGGCGTGATCATGCCAGCCCTCAACGCCGGCGCGCTATCGGTCTTGCCAACCGAGATGTTGGCGCAGGGGACCGGCACCATCAACTTCGTGCGCCAGTTGGGCGGAGCATTCGGCGTCAGCCTGTTGTCGGCCGCCACAGAGATGCGCTTCGCCTTCCATGCGGACGCGCTGACCGCGAGCCAGACCGCAAGCAACGGTACCACGTTCGATTTCATCAATCGCGTCGGCAGTCTCGACAGCCTGTGGGGAGTTCCAGTCACCCAGACTCTGGCAGGTGCCCTGAACTACCTTGGCCAGATACTCGCCGCTCAGGCGCAGAGCCTGGCCTATGGCGATAGCTTCGCACTGGTGGGAATCGTCTGCTGTATGGGCATCCTGCCCGCATTGTGGATGCGTGCAAAACACTAAGGAGAAAGAAAAATGTTTCAAAATATCGTCTTCGCCTACGACGGCAGCGTCGAGTGCCAGGATGCGCTCGAAGAGGGCATCGCCCTGGCGCGCCGCTTCGGTGCCCGTTGCCAATTGGTGGCGGTCATCCCGCCGTGGTCAGCCATGGCATTGGCCACCGGGCCATTGCCCGAGGGTGTGCTGGAAGACCAGCAGTCCGAGGCTGCCGCCATTCTCGAGAATGGACTCGCCCGGCTGCGCCAGGCCGGGTTGGAGGCGACAGGTGTCATGAGGGTATGGGAAGAACCCGCCGAAGCCATCGGCGCCTTCGCCCGCGAGGTCGGCGCCGACCTTGTCATTGTTGGCCACCACCAGCGCTCGGCCTTCAGCCGCTGGTGGCGCGGGTCGGTCGGTCATTCCCTGCTGGATCAATTGCCGTGCAGTCTGCTGATTTCCAGGCAAGGCAATGTGATGAAACAGGCGCGGACCGGCAAACCCGTATGATCAAATCCGGACCTGATCGGGTTTTTGTTATTTCTAATTCGAGCGGCGCTGGCGCGCCGAGTCAAACCCAAACTATGCATTGGCGCCCTGGTTCGTACGTGGCCGTTTGGGGCTGATAGATGCCTTCGGTGAA
This sequence comes from Rhodoferax sp., assembly GCF_028714215.1. Classification (GTDB taxonomy): domain Bacteria; phylum Pseudomonadota; class Gammaproteobacteria; order Burkholderiales; family Burkholderiaceae_C; genus Rhodoferax. The sequence continues at coordinate 137,470 of NZ_JAQTMS010000005.1, forward strand.
TCAGTATCACTAAGGCGTTGCCTCTTTGTGAGTAATGTAAAGCATCAAACTGGCGGCGACGGCCAGGTGACTCAGGAATCCCGACACGCAGTCGGGGACGGCTGCCGGGGCAACTGCCCAGAAAGGGTATGTCATGATGGCATTGAAGACGCAATACGAAATCCAAACGTAAGCAATCGCAACGGTTGCCATTCCTAAGGCGAAGAGAATGCCCGAAAAAACACCAGCGATCACCAACACTGCATAGAGCCAGTCAAGAGGCGAGGCGTCGCCAATCACAATTCGGCTCCAGCTTTGTTCATTAGACACAACGGAAATAGTAGCGCTAACCACGAAGAAGGAAGCCATGGCCGCACGTCCCCAGCGGGCTTGCAAAATGTAGGGGTCGCGTGGCATGGTGGAAGGCAAATCGGTGGCTTCAAGCGTGAAGCGCAACCCAGTTTGGTTTTGTGGCCGTGCCCATTTCTCGACCCCAGCTCTCGCCACCCAAGGCCTTGTTACTCACCGCCGCCGCCCAGTACCGCGTAGAGCCGTACCTGGCTGGCGAGCTTGGCCAGCCGCAGGGAAACCAGCCCCTGTTGCGCGGCGAAGTGGGCGCGTTGCGCGTCCAGCACGCCCAGGTAGCTGTCGATGCCCTTGGTATAGCGCTGCGTGGCCAGGCGATAGCTATCCGACAGAGCCGCCGTGAGGGATTGCTGTGCCGCGACCTGCTCGTCTATCGTGCCCTGCACGGCAAGTGCATCGGCGACTTCACGGAAGGCGGTTTGAATCGTCTTCTCGTACTGGGTCAGGATGATTGCCTGATCGGTTTTGCTGACCCGCAGGGCTGCCCAGACACGGGCATCGAAGATCGGCATGACGATCTGCGGCATAAAGACCCAAGTATCCCTGCCGGCATCGAACAGACCGGAGAGTTGGTTGCTCGCGGTGCCGATGGAGGTGGTCAGCGAGATACGCGGGAACAGAGCGGCCCGCGCCGCCCCGATGGAAGCGTAGGCGCCCTTAAGGCGATGCTCAGCCGCCATGATGTCGGGCCGACGCAAGAGCGACTCGGAGGATAGCCCTGCGGCGACTTCCCTGGGCGGGGCCACGGTGCTCAAATCGGGCGGCAGCCATTCTTGCGCAACTGGCGCGCCGGCCAAAAGGTCGAGGGCGTTGCGATCCTGCGCTACCAGTTGCGTGTAGCGGGCGACGTCACCGCGCCCGGTATCCAGCGGGATTTGCGCGCGTTTGAGATCCAGTTCAGTGGCCACCCCGACATCAAAACGCTTTTTCACCAGGGCATAGGCTGCCTGCTGGGTTTCCAGGGTGGAGCGCGCGAGATGAAGATTTTCCCGATCTGCGGCAAGGGTCAGGTAGGCACGTGCGACTTCTGCAACCAGGGCTATTTGCGCGCCACGCCGGGCCTCATCCGTGGCCAGGTACTCTTCCAGTGCTTGTTCCGAAAGGCTGCGGATGCGCCCGAAAAAATCGATTTCCCAGGCGGCAATACCCAGATCCAGGCTGTATTGTTCCCGCGTCCTGGCCGTTCCCGGCTGGATCAGATCAATCGACTGGCGCTGTTTGCCGCCGGCACCCTGGACACCCACCGACGGGTAGAGTTCGGCACGCTGGATGCCATACATCGCCCGCGCCCTTTCCACGTTCAGGGCGGCGAGCCGCAGATCGCGGTTGTTTTGCAGCGCCGCCTCAATGAGCTTTTGCAGGCGTTCATCAATGAAAAATTCCCGCCATTGCAGCTCACTTGCTGCCACAGCTTGCGCTCTGGGGGCCTGGTAGGCTGGGCCGGTGGGCCACTGGGTGGGAACCGGCGTTTCCGGTTGCTGGAATTGCGGGGTCAGCGAACAGCCCGCCAGAAATAAACCGATACCGGACAGCGCGGTCAACAAAGATTTATTCATGGATTGCTCCTCCGCTCACGCCTTCGCCAGCAGGCGTTGGCGCGGCCGGTCTGGCGCGCATTCCCAGCGCCTTGTAGATCATCACGTAGAAGAGCGGCGCGAAGAAGATCACCAGCAGGGTCGATGTCACCATCCCGCCCAGCACCGCCGTACCGATGGCCATTTGCGCCCCCGAACCAGCCCCGCCCGCCAGGGCCAGCGGCAGCACGCCGAAACCAAAGGCCAGCGAGGTCATGACGATGGGGCGTAGCCGCAGTTTCGCCGCTTCCAGCGTCGCCTCGACCAAACCCACCCCGGCCTCGACCTGGTCCTTGGCAAACTGCACGATCAGGATCGCGTTCTTGGTGGTCAAGCCCAGCGTGGTCAGCATCCCGATCTGGAAGTAGACATCGTTGGGCATGAGGCGCAGGCTTGAGGCAATCGCCCCGCCGATGACACCCAGGGGCAGTGTCAGCAGGATCGCGATGGGAATAGGCCAACTCTCATACAGCGCCGCCAGGCACAGGAAGACGACCAAAATGGAAAAGGCATACAGCAGTGGGGCCTGGGAGCCCGCCATGCGCTCCTGGTAAGAAAGCCCGGTCCACTCGTAACCTGTCCCCTGCGGCAGCTTGGCGGCAATTTCCTCCATGGCCCGCATGGCGTCACCGGTACTGTAGCCCGGTGCCGGCTCGCCCCAGATGTTGATAGACGAGAAGGCGTTGTAGCGTTCCAGCTTGGGCGAACCCTGAACCCAGCGCCCGGTGGCAACAGACGAGAACGGCACCATCTTTCCCTGATTGTTGCGCACCTGAAGTTTTTCCAGATCGTTGGGCAACATGCGGTAGGGTGTGTCGGCCTGAAGGAAGACCCGCTTCACCCGCCCTGCCTGGATGAAGTCGTTCACATAGGCACCACCGAAGGCCGCCGCGATGGTGTTGTGAATGGCGCTGATGGGCACGCCCAGCGCCCCCGCCTTGTCCCAATTGACATCAATGTGGTACTCGGCCGTGTCTTCCATGCCGTTGGGCCGCACGCGGATCAGGCGCGGATCCTGGGCGGCCATGCCAAGCATCATGTTGCGCGCCGCAATCAGTTGCTGGTGGCCCAGGCCACCACGATCCTGCAACTGGAAGTCAAACCCGCTGGCGTTGCCCAGTTCGATCACCGAGGGCGGCGGGAAGGCGAACACCATGGCTTCCTTGATCTGGGAAAAGGCGCCCATGGCCCGGCCGGCGATGGCCTTGACCTTGAGGTCAGGCCGCTGCCGCAGATCCCAGTCCTTGAGCTTGGCGAAGCCGAGGCCGACGTTCTGCCCCTGGCCGCCGAAACTGACGCCCGAGACCTCCATGAAGGACTCCACCGCGTCCTTCTCGTTCTCCAGGAAATGCTTGCGCACCCGGTTCATGACCGCCTCGGTCTGCTCCAGCGTCGCACCGGACGGCAAGACAGCCTGGACCAGCAAAATGCCCTGGTCCTCATCGGGCAGATAGGCGGTGGGCATGCGCGCGAGCAGGACACCCAGACCGGCCACAATCAGGATGTACACGACCACATAACGTAGCCGTTGCGACAGCGTCACCCCGACCCGTTTGACATAGAAATCACGCAGGCGGAAGAAGATGCGGTCGAACCACACGAAAAACGGGCGCAGGAACCAGATGGCAGCTTCCGCCGGCTCGTGTCCCTTGGGCACCGGCTTGAGCAACAGGGTGCAGAGCACCGGCGTCAGGATCAGGGCCACCGCCACCGACAACAGCATGGCCGCGGCAACGGTCACGGAAAACTGGCGGTAGATGACACCGGTGGAACCGCCGAAGAAGGCCATGGGCAAAAACACCGCGGCCAGCACCACGCCGATGCCGATCAGCGCCGGCGTAATTTGCTCCATGGATTTGGCGGTGGCTTCCCGGGGCGATAAGCCTTCCTCGCTCATGATCCGCTCGACGTTCTCCACCACCACGATGGCATCGTCCACCAGGAGGCCAATGGCCAGCACCATGGCGAACATGGTCAGCATGTTGATGGAAAAGCCGAACAGCGCCAGCACGGCAAAAGTGCCCAGCAGCACCACCGGCACCGCAATGGTGGGAATCAGGGTGGCACGGATGTTGCCCATGAAGAGCCACATGATCAGGAAGACGAGCACCACGGCCTCAAGCAGCGTCTTGACCACGTCGTTGATGGCGACCTTGGTGAAAGGCGTGGTGTCGTAGGGGTAGATCACCTTCATGCCGACGGGGAAATACGGGCTCATCTCCGCCAGTTTTTTCTTGACGTTGTCGGCCGTCTCCAGGGCATTGGCGCCGGCAGACTGGCGGATGGCCAGGCCGGCGGCGGGTTTGCCGTTGTAATTGGCGACGATGTCGTAACGCTCGGTCCCCAGTTCGGTCGTGCCGATATCCTTGATCCGCACCACCGATCCGTCCGCGTTGGTGCGGATGGGGATGGCGGCGAACTGCTCAGGCGTTTGCAAGAGATGCTGCACGACAATGGCGGCGTTCATGCGCTGGCCTGGTACGGCCGGCGCCCCGCCGAGCTGGCCGGCGGAGACTTCGACGTTGTAGGCCCTGAGCGTGCCAATCACGTCTTCCACGCTCAGGCGATAGTTGGTGAGCTTGTCCGGGTCCACCCAGACCCGCATGGCGTACTGGGAGCCGAAATTCTCCACCTCGCCCACGCCAGGCACCCTGGAGAGGATTTTTTCCAGATTGGACTGGGCATAATCGCGCAGGTCGTCGCCGCTCATCTTGCCGTCTTCCGAGATCAGCCCGACGATGATTAGGTAGTTGCGGGTGGATTTGCTGACCTTGACCCCTTGTTGTTGCACCACGCTGGGCAGGCTGGCCATGGCGAGCTGGAGTTTGTTCTGCACCTTGGACCAGGCTACATTCGGGTCGGTGCCGGGGGCAAAGGTGAGCTCGATGCGTGCCGCGCCGGAGGAAGAACTGGTGGCCGAGAGGTAGAGCATGTCGTCCAGCCCCGTCATCTTCTGCTCGATGATCTGGGTGACGGTATTTTCCACGGTCTCGGCCGAAGCTCCAGGGAAGAAGGCATCCACAGCGATGGCCGGTGGCGCGATGGGTGGGTACTGGGCAATCGGCAGATTGTGAATCGCCAGGGCGCCGGCCACCATCATGGCGATGGCGATGACCCAGGCGAAGACCGGCCGGGCAAGGAAGAATTTCGATAGCATCGTGGCCTCTCCCTTACTTCGCTGTAGCGGTGGGTTGTTGCGCGCCAGCCGGTGGCATACCGCCTGCCTTGAATGGCTCTGCCTTGACGGTCACGGGCGTGCCCGGTCGCAGCATTTGCAGAACCTGCAAGCCCTCGACGATCACCCGGTCGCCGGTCGCCAGGCCTGCGGTCACGAGCCATTGGTCGCCGATTTCGCGTTCCAGCGTGAGCATCTTCATGCCCACCTTGCCTGCGCCATCGACCACCATGGCATAGGGTTCGCCTTTAGGATTGCGCAGCACCCCTTGTTGCGGGATCAGGATGGCCTGCTCGTTGACCCCTTCCTTGACCAGCGCCCGTACGAACATTTCCGGCAGCAGTACCCCTTTGGGGTTGGGGAAGACCATGCGCAGGATCACCGAACCGGTGCTGCGATCGACCGAGACATCGCGAAACTGTAGCGTTCCTTCCTGGGGGTAGGGAGAATCGTCGTCAAGGACAAGCCTGACCTGGTTCTGGTCGCGTCCTTCGCGATTCAGGTGCCCACCCTCCAGGCGCCGGCGCAGGCGCAGCAGATCGGAGGTGGATTGTGGTACATCGACGTAGATCGGGTCGAACTGCTGAATTGTCGCCAGCGGCACGGGTTGGTAGGCCGTGACGATGGCGCCGTCGGTGACGTTGGACTTGCCGATGCGCCCGGAAATCGGGGCCGTGACCTTGGTATAAGCGAGGTTGATCCGGGCGGCTTCTACCTGTGCCTTCCAGGACGCAATATCCGCCTCAACTTGTTTCAATGCGCCGGCCGCGTCGTCGACGTCCTGCTGGCTCACCGCCTTATCCGCGAGCAACTCCTTGAAGCGCTCGGCCCTGGCCTTGACGGAAGGCAGATTGGCCTCGGCACGCCCCATCGCCGCGCGAGCATTGTCCAGCGCCGCCTGGAAGGGGGCCGGGTCAATCTGGTAGAGCACCTGGCCCACTTTGATCTCCGTGCCTTCGGTGAACAGACGTTTCTGAATCAGGCCGTTGACTTGGGGCCGGATCTCGGCCATCCGGAAAGCCGATGTGCGCCCCGGCAATTGGGTCGTCAGCGTGATCTTCTGCGGCTGGACGGTCACGACGGACACCTGCGGCATGCCCGCGCCAGGTCCGCCTGCAGGCGGCTTGCCGCCCGGCCCGCACGCGGTCACAGACAGCAGGAGAAACGCGGTGGCGGAGAATATGGCAAGTTTCATGGAGAGATCCTCAAAGGGCGCAAACATGGAGAAAAAATCGATGCTCAGTCATCGCTGCCGGGAGTTGGCACTAGGCGATAGAGTATAGTATATACATACATTCGAAAATGTATGCAGGTTTTCATGCCGTGTTTGCTTGAACCAGTGTCAACAGGACAGGAATTTGCTATGGCCCGATGTACTAAGGAAGATGCACTCCAGACCCGCAACGCGCTGATCGATGCGGCCGAACTCGTGTTTGAGTCACGAGGTGTAGCGGGCACTGCGTTGCAGGAAGTGGCAGAAACGGCCGGGGTGACGCGCGGTGCTGTTTATTGGCATTTCAAAGACAAAGTGGATTTGTTCAATGCGATGATGGATCGCGCAATCCTGCCGTTCGAGCAGCAGTGGCTGGTTGCAAGTCCGGACGATGCGACAGAGCCGTTGGTCCGCCTGCGCGACGTACTGTGCGACATCCTGCGCACCACAGCAACCGATTCTCGGCTTCAGCGTGTGTTGGTGATCTCTACCCAAAAGGTGGAGTACGTCGGCGAGATCAACGGGATCCTGGACCGACACCTGCGAGTTCGAGAACAGGCTTTGCGCCGCATCGAGGGCTTGCTTCGCCATGCTACGAAGTCCCGACAGTTGGCGTCTGGCGTATCGGTCAGCTCTGCCGCCCGAACGCTACACGCTCTCGTTGATGGACTCATCTCCAACTGGATGCTTGATCGAAACGCATTTGACCTGCGTCGCGTCGGCCAGGTGGCCGTCGAACAATTGCTGTGTGGATTGAGTTCTCGTGGATCGTCGGTTCGGCTAGGGGAGCAGGTTTCATCGGCGCATACTGACGCGTCACCTGAAGGTTGTATCAGTCAGCGCCGCAAAAAAAAACCACCCGTCTCTTGCACAGGAACAGGGAAATGAGCGGCATGGCGCGCCGCATTGCCTTGCAGAGCAGAGCGGCGCCATGAGTTGGTACAAGACAGCCGATGCCGGATTTGCCGTTCGCCGCCAATTAGACGACCTGGGTCATGGCGCTCGCCTTTTCTATCGTCTGTTGACAACGCTGGGCGGCAGCTTAAAACGATTTGGTCTGATTCGGGACCAGATTCATTTTTTGGGCAACTACTCACTGCTCATCATCGGGGTGTCCGGGCTGTTCGTCGGCTTTGTTTTCGGCCTGCAGGGCTATTACACCTTGCAGCGCTTTGGCTCATCCGAATCATTGGGCCTGATGGTAACGCTCACTCTGCTCAGGGAACTGGGGCCGGTAGTGACAGCCCTATTGTTTGCGGGTCGGGCTGGTACCTCGTTGACGGCCGAAATCGGTCTCATGAAAGCGGGTGAGCAAATCAGTGTTATGGAAATGATGGCGGTCGACCCGGTGCTGCGTATCCTGGCGCCCCGGTTTTGGGCAGGTGTCATCACAATGCCCCTGCTAGCGGCCGTCTTCAGTGCCATGGGCATCATCGGCGGCTGGGTCGTGGGCGTGCTCATGATTGGCGTCGATGCCGGTTCGTTCTGGAGCCAGATCCAGGAGGGTGTCGATGTCTGGCAAGACTTGGGCAACGGTGTTCTCAAGAGCATCATCTTTGGCTTTACCGTGACCTTTGTCGCGCTGTTGCAGGGTTATGAAGCCCAACCCACGCCCGAAGGCGTGGCGAGCGCGACCACCCGAACCGTGGTGGTCGCGTCCCTGTCGATTCTTGGTCTGGACTTCATCCTGACTGCCATGATGTTTACTATTTAAGGGGGAGTGTGGTGCAACGCTCGAAGATTGATGTGTGGGTTGGCCATTTTGTGCTGATTGGTGGGTTGGCCATCCTGTTCTTGGCCTTGCAGTCCGCCAATTTGTTGAGCCTGAGTTTCCAGAAAACGTATCAGGTCAACGCCAGATTTGACAATATTGGTGGCCTCAAACCCAAAGCGGCGGTGCGAAGTGCGGGTGTGGTGGTAGGCCGTGTCGAAGCAATCACCTTTGATGAAAAATCCTTCCAGGCACGCGTGACTTTAGGCATGGAGAGCCGTTATGTGTTTCCCAAGGACAGTTCCCTGAAAATTCTGACCAGCGGCCTGCTGGGTGAGCAGTATCTGGGACTCGAAGCCGGCGCCGACGTCAAGACGTTGGTGGCGGGAGATACCATTTCCAGCACGCAATCGGCCGTGGTACTGGAAAACCTTATCAGCCAGTTTCTGTTCAGCAAATCCGCCGAGGGAGGCAGCGTCGACGTCAGCAAGGTGAAAAAGTGACAGCAAATTTATGCAGATGTCGTGACGAGCACACGGGCGTCGGCTGTGCATTGTGGATCGGCGTGTTACTGATGCTTCTTGTATTCTCAGGCTGTGCCAGTGGGCCCAATGCCAATCCGCGCGATCCGTTGGAGCCCTTCAATCGCGGTGTCTTCAAGTTCAACGACGCGGTCGATAAGGCGGTGCTTAAGCCCGTGGCCACAGCCTATCGGGATGTCACGCCGGCGCCGGTGCGCCAAGGTATCGGCAATTTCTTTGGTAATCTGAAAGATGCTTGGTCGTTTGCGAACAATGCCCTCCAGTTGAAAGGGCAAGCTGCTGTAGACAGCTTGGTCCGTTTTGGCGTCAACACCTTTATCGGCCTGGGCGGTATTCTTGACGTGGCTAGCGAGATGAATATCGAAAAACACACCAAGGACTTCGGACATACCCTGGGTTTCTGGGGGGTTGCACCTGGCCCCTACCTTGTTCTTCCCTTTTTTGGGCCTTCGACCTTGCGTGATACGGCGGCACTTCCTGTGGACTGGAAGGGCGATCTCGTGTCCGACATTGGGCATGTCCCCACGCGCAATACCGTCACGGCAGTGAGGGCCGTTGACGATCGGGCAGCCTTTCTCAAAGCTTCCACGATGCTGGAGGAAGCTGCGCTCGACCCATACACATTCACCCGCGACGCCTTTCTTCAGCGCCGCCGTAGCGTCATTTACGATGGCAATCCACCAGAAGAAGATACTTTCGAAAAATTGCCGGCACAGCAGGATTTGGCCCAACCACGGGTTGAAATGTCACCTGAAGCGTTAATTCAACCCGGGGTTACCGGAGATGAGGAAGTCAAACCATGAATCGTCGTTTTTTGAGCCGCCTGTTGACCGTGCTGGTGGTGAGCGCATCGGGCCTGCTGGCCTTGCCGGCGAGCGCAGCCGATGAAGCGCCAGACGTTCTGATCAAACGCCTGTCGACCGATATGCTGGACAGCATCAAGGCCGACAAGGCGATTCAGGCCGGGGACGTGTTCCGGATTGTTGCACTGGTGGACACCCGCATCATGCCCAATGTGAATTTTCAGCGCATGACCGCGTCGACGGTGGGGCCGTCGTGGCGCCAGGCAACTCCCGAGCAGAAACAACGTCTACAAGATGAATTCAAGATTCTGCTTGTGCGTACGTATGCCGGAGCGCTTTCGCAGGTTAGCGACCAAACCATCAGCATGATGCCAATGCGCGCCGCCCCCGAAGACATGGAAGTGCTTGTACGCACAAAAGTCAAGGGCAGTGGCGAGCCGATTCAACTCGATTACCGACTGGAAAAGACTCCCGGGCAAGGTGCTGGCTGGAAGATCTACAACCTCAACGTGCTGGGCGTCTGGCTGGTGGAGACTTACCGCAGCCAGTTTGCGCAGGAAATCAATGCCAAGGGCATCGACGGACTGATCGCATCGCTTGTTGAGCGTAACAAGGCCAACAGCAAGAAAGGTTGATGTGCTTAGCCTGCCCGAAGAACTAAACCATCGTGGTTCCAACGCCTGTCTGGCCCAACTGACCCAGGGCCTGACGACGCAGCCAGCGCAGGTTGTAGTGGATGCCACGGCATTGCACCGCTTTGACTCTTCGGCGCTTGCTGTTTTGCTCGAATTTCGACGGGCCTGCGCGCGCGCGGGCAAGACAATTGTCGTGCAAGGCGTGCCTTGTAGGCTACAGGATCTGGCTACCTTGTATGGCGTTGGAGAACTGTTGCCTCGCGCCTGAGACTCTGATCCATGCAGCGCACAAGCTCTTTAGCCCCGACAGTCACAGCCGTGATGCCAAACAAGCATGTGGCCTTATCACTCTTGCCTTCGCAACTCGGCAAAGGATGACGTGCGCTACCGTGCCGATCGCATGACCTGGGCATGGTCAATCGCCAGA
>NZ_JAQTMS010000006.1 GCF_028714215.1 Rhodoferax sp.
ACCAACACGGTGGCACCGGCGGCATTTTGGTAGCTCAGCTGGATCGCGACGCGATGCGTCCGGCCGGGCTCGAAGACCACGCCGTTGGTCTGGGCCGGGTTGGTGATATCGGTCTTGAAGGTATAGGTGTAATAACCGTCGGCGTTGTAGACCAGTTGCGCCGCCAGCAGCGCGGGGTCGGTCTGTTTGCCATCGGTAGTGGCTTGCATGGCCGTCGCCGCGGGCACTTTGGCGCCGCCCGGGCCGACACCCGTTGTCGCTGTTTCCTTGCGGTAGATGTAGTTGACCCACTGGTCCGGGTCGCCATTGCTGCCCGGAACCAGCTTGGCGATGGCGAAGCTGACATTGGCGATCTTCAGATCGGCCTTGACGGCGCCGTCCGAAAACACCGCGAAGTTGACCTTGGGCGCGCCGTTCACGCTGACGGCCGACAAGCCGGCACTTTGCACCACCGTGAAGGGGGCGGCGGAGTTGGTCGCCGTGTCATTGACCGGCAACACACTGGCCGCCGCGATAGCGCTATTGGTGGCAACAACCGGTACCGGGGGCACCGGCGCCGGTTGCCCATTGCCACCGCCGCCGCCGCAACCCGCCACAGCAACCGCCAAGATGCCCAACATGCCCCATCGGGCCAATGAATGTTTCATTTTTTCTCCGTCGTTTTCCGGTTAAACGACACGCCACGAACTGCCCAAAGCGGTTAGCGCGATACCGTTATCTCTATGCAATTCATTCCTGACAGTGAACCATTCTGCGTCCCGCGGGGCAGCCCAGTTGCTACTGCGCCAGTACCCAGTCGGCCAGATTCTTCTGTGCGGCCTGATCCTTGGTGTCAATGATCTTGTGGTCTTCCTGGCTACCGTCGTCAAGCTTGACCTTGGGGCCGGTGGTAATGTTCTTGATGATACTGGCCTGACCGTCAGCCTTGCCTTTGTATTTGGCGGCAATTTTCTTGAGAGATGGCCCCTTTTTTGTCTTGTCGACGGCATGGCATTTGCTGCAATCATTCTTTTTGAACAAGGCCTGCGCCGCGTCGGCATCCACCGCCGCCATGGTTTGGGTCGAAAAACCAGCCAGTGCGGCGACCGCCAAGGGCAGCACGATTTGTGTCAATTTCATTTCAAATCCTTTCAGGTTACTGTTTCATCCGATTTAAGATTACCTTAAGAGTTTACTTAAGGTTTACCTTAGACCAGAGGATAAACCCCCAGCTGGTTTTTGCAGTCCGGCAGGCTCCGATGCTAGCGGTTCCGGTTGATTTAGATCAAATGATTTTTAAGGTTTCAATGCCGGGTGTTGCATTTTTGCCTGCCGGCTAGCTAGCGGCCAAGCGCTTGCAACCACTGATCAAGTTCCTGCAGCGCTGCGTCGGTGGCGACCGTCAGAGCCCGGACACCGCCCGGGGCGTCCGCGGTGGGCGCCCTGCGCTGCACCGTCAGGCTGCGTTGTGCCAGCCATTTTTCACCTTTCGGTCCGGGTTGCGTCAAGCTGGCACGCAAGCGCAGCAGGCCGGTACTTTGGTCGGGCGCCTCGAACAGTTGGCTGAACTCTTCAAGCTCAATGCGCAGCAATACCGGGCTTGCTGTGTCGCCGTCGCTGATGTCACCGGGGCTGAGCAGGGCGCGCCGCTGGCTCAGGTGTTGGCGCAGGCGCTGGCGCAGCAACTGGGCCGGCGTCATGCTCCAGCGCGCCAGGGCGTAGGGCCGCAGTTGCTGCTTGTCGGCGTAGGCCAGGCGATAGAGGACAGCGGTGCTGTCAAGCGCCGGACTGGCTTCAACCAGGTCCAGCGCCAGGGCCGGCAGTCTGGGTTCAGCTTCGGCCGGCGTCGCCGTCAGCGACCCCGGACCGAAGTCGTAGAGCGCCGGGCGCGCCGCTTGATTGGGTAGGGCACAGCCGCTCAGTGTCAAAAACAGCAGAATGAAAAGACCTTTGGCGCGCCTGAAACAAGCATCGATAGCGGCTGAATTCATGGTGTCTTTCATGGTTTGCCAGGGCTCGCGGAAAAGCCCGGCTCGCCCGGGCCGGGCGTGATCGGTGCGGTGCCAAAGAGCAGCGACTGCGGGTTGTCACTGACCATGTCGGCGGTTCGGTTTAGCTGGCGCGCACTGCGGCTGGCGTCTTCGGCCACCCGGTTGACGCGTGGCAGGGTGGTCGAATTCAGCCGTTGCCCGGTGGCGACCAGCGTGGCGGCGCCGACCGCCAGTTGGTCCAGCGTACCGTCTTTTGCATTCATGCGCTCGGTGACCGTTCTGAAGGCGCGCGCCGATTGCCGCGCCTCGTCGGCACTCGCGCCGACCCGCAGCGAGCTGTCCTTCACGGTGTTGAGTGTGGTGCTGGCTTGCTGCGCCAGTTGCGGTAGCAACTGGCTAGCTTCGGCGGACAACTGCTTGATGCTGGCGGCGGCCTGGTCCAAACTGGCAAGCGCCGTCAGCAGGCTTTGCTGATTGGCCGGCGCCAGCAGCAGGTTGACGCGGCGCGTGGTTTCTTCCAACTGCAACAGAATGCTGCTGCCCCGATCCGACAGTTTGGCGATGAGGCCGGGTCGCAGCGGAATGCGGGGCAGCGGCTGCTGGTTGTAATCGATCATCACCTTCGATTCGCCGCTGTCGTCGAGTTGCACAAAAGCCAGACCGGTGACACCCTGAAAGCCCAGCGTGGCAAAGGTCGACCGGGTGATCGGCGCCTGCTCGTCTATGGCGATCCGAATCAGCACCTGACCGCCGGCCTGGGGGTCCAGGCCAATGTGGGTGACCTTGCCGACAGCGACCCCTTTGAAGCGCACCGAAGCCTGCGGCTGCAGACCGGTCACCGGGTCTGCGCTGGTCAGCTCAAAGACCCGCAACTGGCGCGTATCGCGCGTCAACCAGACTGCCAACGCGACCAGCAAGGCCAGCAACAGCAGCAAAAAAGTACCAGCTGCCAAGGCGTGGGATTTGTTTTCCATTTTCCGTCAGACTCTCTTTCTACACCACCAGAGGCTGCTGCAACATGGAAGCAGCGCGCCGTCCGCGGGCGCCCTGGAAGAAATCATGCACAAAGGGATGGGGATGGGCCATCACCTCCATCGGCGTCCCGCTGACGACGATGTGCTTGTCGGCCACCACGGCGATGCGGGTGCTGAGTTCAAATAAGGTGTCCAGATCGTGTGTCACCATCACCACGGTCAAGCCGAGCTCGCGGTGCAGGGAGCGTAACAGCACGCAAAAGGCGTCGGCACTGTCGGGGTCCAGCCCGGCAGTTGGCTCGTCGAGCAACAGCAGCGGCGGATCCATCACCAGGGCGCGTGCCAGGGCCACACGCTTGACCATGCCGCCGGACAAATCGGCCGGCATCTTGTGCGCCTGCGACGGCTCCAGTCCGACCATTTGCAGTTTGACCATGGCGACGTCCCGAATCAGCGCACGCGGCAGGGTGCGGAGTTCGCGTAGCGGGAAAGCGATGTTCTCCAACACAGTGAAGGCGGAGAACAGGGCGCCGTGCTGGAATAGCATGCCGACGCGGCTGGCGGCACCCTCGGAGCCCATTTGCGAGGCCGGTTGACCGGCCACCGTGACACGCCCGCGGCTGGGCGTCTCCAGTCCCAAGATCTGGCGCAGCAACACGGTCTTGCCGCTGCCGGAGCCGCCCACGATGGACAGCAGCACACCCGACTCAATGCGCAGGTCCAGGTCTTTGTGAATCACCGACTCCTGCCCGGCACTGCGAAACACCGACCAGAGCTTGTCGATCTCGACGATGGGGGCCGGCGTCGGGTTCATATGCCAATGTTCTTGAAGATCACCGCAAACAGCGCGTCCACCAGTATCACCATGGTGATGGAGGTCACCACCGAGGCGGTCGTACCCTGACCCAGACTTTCGGTGTTGGGTTTGACGCGCAACCCATAGTGACAGCCGATCAACGCAATCAGCAGGCCAAATACCACCGACTTGCCGACCGCCAGTGTCAAATTCGACACCTGCACCGCGCGTGGCAGTGTTTCAAAGAAATACGCCGGCGTCACGCCCATGACCAGGTCCGACGCCAGCATGCCGCCCAACAGCGCCGCCAGCGTGGTCCAGACCGTCAGCAACGGCATGGCGATGGCCAGCGCGATGGCGCGCGGCAGCACCAGCCGGTAGCCTTTGGCAATGCCCAGCACGCGCATGGCGTCCAATTCCTCGGTCACCCGCATGACGCCGATTTGGGCCGTGATGGCCGAGCCGGAGCGCCCGGCGATCAGGATCGCCGCCAGTACCGGTCCGAGTTCGCGGATCAGGGCGATACCCAGAATGTTGACGATGAAGGCATCGGCGCCAAACTGGCGCAGTTGCTGCGACATCAGGTAAGCCAGCACCACGCCAATCAGAAACCCGACCAGGGCTGTAATCGGCAGCGCAGTGGCGCCAATGCGGTACAGATGGCCGGACACGTCGCGCCACGGACCTCGACCAGGCGCCGCTGCCAGTTTCAGGCAGTCGAGTAGCAGTTGACCGGTCAGGCGTATCCAGTACTTGATGTGCTCCAACAAAACCCACACTTTGGCGCCCAGGCGCAGGAACAGCCGCCAGGCCGAGTTGCGGACCGGCAGCGGGGCTGTTGTGACGTACTGTGCCACCCTTGTCAGCATGGTGCGCTGTGCCTCCAGCAGCAACAGGCTGGCGGGCCAGCGATGGCCCCAGGCGTTCCACAACACTTGGGCCCCGGTATGGTCGAGTCGTTGCAGCGTGCGCAAATCCCAGGTCGCTGGTTCGGTTGCTACGCCGTCGCAACGGGCCAGCTCGGATTCAATCCGGGGCCAGATCGCCGGCTCGGCCAGGCGCGCCGCCGTCCAGCAGCCAGACAGCTGCACACGCGATCCCTCGGGTGTGGTTTGCTGTGTGATGCGGGGGCTGTCTTCCGCCATGGCGGCTCGCTCGATCAAAATGGTGACTGAAATGTAGTTGGTAACGCAGTGTAGTCAACCGTTCAGTGGCTGTGCCGGCGTTGCGGCAGAATAGCCCAAACTGGAGACACTATGAGCAAGCCTGTTTTTTCGTCGACGCCCGAGTTGGACGTGGCGCAACGCGGACCGGTGCTGTGGCTGACCATCAACCGCGAGGAGCGGCGCAACGCCATGAGCCATGCGGTGCTGGCCGGCCTGACGCAAGCTATTTCCGCGGCGCAGGGCCAGCGCGACATCCGCGCCATCGTCATCACCGGCGCCGGTAGCAAGGCCTTCTGCGCCGGCGCCGATTTGCAGTCGGCCCAGGCTTTTACCACCGACTATTCGGAACCCCATGGCCATCTGGCGCAGTTGTTGCGCGTGGCACGGGCCAGCTATGTGCCGCTGATTGCCCGCGTCAATGGCGCCTGCATGGCGGGCGGCATGGGCTTGCTGGCCATGTGCGACATGGCGGTGGCGGCGCGCCATGCGCTGTTTGGCCTGCCGGAAGTCAAGGTGGGCGTCTTTCCGGCCCAGGTGCTGAGCGTGTTGCAGCACTTGATACCGCGGCGTGCACTCAACGAGATGTGCCTGACGGGCGAACCCATCAGTGCGGCGCAAGCACTGGAGCTGGGGCTGGTGAACCATGTCGATGATGACCTTGACCTCAAGCTGCAGTGGTTGCTGGAGCGTCTGCTGGACAAATCTCCGGCCGCCATCCGCCGTGGCTTGTATACGCTCAAGAAGGTGGAAAGCATGGCGTTTGAAGAAGCGGTCTCGTTCACCGAGAGTCAGATTGCGCTGTTCACCCTGTCCGAGGATGCCAAGGAGGGACAGAAAGCATTTCAGGAAAAACGCAAGCCGAATTGGGTCGGACATTGAACACAAGGCACACATGAGTACTAGCTTTGACTACATCATCATCGGCGCCGGCAGCGCCGGCTGTCTGCTGGCGAATCGGCTTTCGGCCGACGCCAGCAAGCGCGTTTTGCTGATTGAAGCCGGACGCCGCGACGACTACCACTGGATTCACATTCCGGTGGGCTACCTCTACTGCATCGGCAACCCGCGTACCGACTGGCTCTACAACACCGAACCGGACGCCGGGCTGAACGGTCGCGTGCTGCGCTACCCACGCGGCAAGACACTGGGCGGCTGCAGCAGCATCAACGGCATGATTTACATGCGCGGCCAGGCACGCGATTACGACCAGTGGGCCAGACTGACGGGCGACGACGCCTGGCGTTGGGACAATGTGCTGCCGTATTACAAGTTGCATGAAGACCACTACAAGGGCGCCAATGCTTCGCACGGCGCGCGTGGCGTGGCGTCGGAGCTGCTGGGCGACGCCGGCACCCCTTACCGCAAGGTATTGCGGCATCGCAACGCCGGTGGCGAGTGGCGGGTCGAAAAGCAGCGCTTGCGCTGGGACATCCTGGACGCGTTTGCGCAGGCCGCGCAGCAGGCCGGCATCCCGGCCACCGACGACTTCAACCGGGGCAACAACGAGGGTGTCGGCTACTTCGAGGTGAATCAAAGGAACGGCTGGCGCTGGAATACCGCCAAAGCCTTTCTAAGGCCCACTTGCTATGCGCGGCCGAATTTCGAGATGTGGACCTCGGCCCAGGTCGCCAGCTTGCAGCTGGAAAAACAGCCGGATGGCAGCCTGAGTTGCACCGGGGTGCAGGTCTGGGCCAGCTCCGAGATGGTGGTGGCCAGCGCCAGCACGGAGGTCATTCTGAGTGCCGGCAGCATCGGCTCGCCGCAGATTTTGCAGCTATCGGGCATCGGCCCGGCGGACTTGCTGCAAAGCAAGGGCATTGCCGTGCTGAAGGACGCGCCGGGGGTGGGCGCCAACTTGCAGGACCACCTGCAGATTCGCTCGGTCTTCAAGGTGCAGGGCGCGAAAACCCTGAACACGCAGGCCAATTCGCTGTGGGGTAAAGCCATGATCGGCCTCGAGTACGCCTTCAAGCGCAGCGGGCCGATGAGCATGGCACCCTCGCAGTTGGGCGCCTTCACGCGCAGCGACCCGGCTCAGCCCTACCCCAACATCGAGTACCACGTGCAACCGCTCAGTCTGGAGGCTTTTGGCGAACCGCTGCACAGCTTCAATGCCTTCACGGCCAGCGTCTGCAACCTCAATCCCACCAGTCGCGGCACGGTCCACATCAAAAGTCCCAATTTTCAGGAAGCGCCGGCGATCGCACCGAATTACCTGAGCACCGAGGCAGACCGCAAGGTGGCGGCCGATTCACTGCGCGTCACGCGCAACATCGTGTCCCAGGCGGCCCTGGCCAGGTACCAGCCGGTGGAGTGGAAGCCCGGCACCCAGTTTCAGACCGATGAGGAGTTGGCCAGGCTGGCGGGCGACATTGCAACCACCATCTTTCACCCGGTAGGCACCACCAGGATGGGCTCGCCGGACGACCCTTATGCCGTGCTGGATTCGCGCTTGCGGGTGCGCGGCGTTGCCGGCTTGCGCGTGGTCGATGCCGGTGTCATGCCCCTGATCACCAGCGGCAACACCAATTCGCCGGCGCTAATGATCGCGGAGAAGGCGGCGCAGTGGATTGCACAGGACGCAGCTGCGTCAGGGAGAGGGTAAATCAGACAAGGGTAAGCCCCGATGTGGCAACCGGTTTTGACGTGTACATTGGTGCCAATCGTCAATCGGCCGCAGGTCGGTTGATCGAGAAGACCCCTGGAGACGCTCCTTAAAACACGCACAAACGAAGAAAGGCATCGGCAACCCCGGTGCCTTTTTTTCATGGGCGGCGTCAAATCAAGGGCTGACTGGCGGCCACGGTATTTCGGTCAGGGCGCGCGGCGTGCCAATCGGTGCGGTGGCCTGGGCTTTTTGCACGGCCGCGATGTCCTCCACGCTGGGGTACTGCTTGAGCAGCCAATAATCGAAGATCCGGCGTGCAATGGGGGCTGCATTCTGGGAGCCGAAACCGGCGTTTTCAACCACCATGGCGAGTGCGATCTGCGGCTCTTCAGCCGGTGCAAAGGCGGTAAATAGCGCATGGTCGCGCAAGCGTTCATCGACTCTGGACGCTATGTACTTTTCGTTTTGCTTGATTTGCACCACCTGCGCCGTGCCGGTCTTGCCGCCACTGGTGTAGCCGGCGCCACGGAA
Source organism: Rhodoferax sp. (assembly GCF_028714215.1). Lineage (GTDB taxonomy): Bacteria > Pseudomonadota > Gammaproteobacteria > Burkholderiales > Burkholderiaceae_C > Rhodoferax. The sequence goes on from NZ_JAQTMS010000006.1 coordinate 8,046, forward strand.
GGCGGCGGCCGATGTGCCCTCGATATTGACGCCCATCAGCGCATTCTTGATGACCGCGATATGCTCGGCTTTGGCAATCGCTTGGCCCATCGCCTCCCGCGTCGTGCTGGTGGGGGTATGCGTCAGGACGTCGACCACTTCCTTCACCAGATGCGGCTTCATCTTGATGCCGTTGTTGGCCAGTGTCGCCGTGGCCGACGCGAGTTGCAGCATGGTGAAGTTGTTGTAGCCCTGGCCAATGCCCAGCGAGATGGTTTCACCGGCGTACCATTTTTGTTGGTCGGCACGTTTATAGGCTTTGCGTTTCCACTCGGTGGAGGGCAGCAGGCCGCGCACCTCGCCAAATATATCGATACCGGTCAGCTCGCCGAAACCGAAGCGCTGCATCTGCTCATGAATGGTGTCCACCCCCAGGTCGTTGGCCAGCATGTAGTAGTAGGTGTCGCACGACTGCACGATCGATTGGTACATATTGACCCGGCCATGCCCGCCTTCCTTGTCGTCCCGGAAGCGGTGGTTGCCGAACATGAAAAAGCCGGGGTCGGAAATCGATTGCTCCGGAGTGCGGGTTCCGGTTTCCAGCGCCGCCAAGGCCATGAAGGGTTTGTAGGTGGAACCCGGCGGGTAGGTGCCGCGCAGCGCGCGGTTGAGCAGTGGTTTGTCGGGTGATTCGTTGAGCGTTTGCCAGTTGTCGCTGTCGATGCCTTCGACAAACAGGTTGGGATCAAAGGTCGGTTTGCTGACGAAGGCCAGTATTTCACCGGTCTTCGGGTCCATTGCCACCAGCGCGCCGCGGCGCTCGCCAAACAACTCCTCGATCAGATGTTGCAGCTTGATGTCAATCGACAGCTTGACCGTGTTGCCAGGCGTCGCCGGGCTGCTGGCCAACTTGCGCATGGCCCGTCCGCCAGCCGATGTTTCCACCGAGTCGACGCCGGTGACACCGTGCAACTGGGTCTCGAAACTCTGCTCGACGCCCAGTTTGCCGATGTACTCGGTGCCGCGGTAGTTCGCCTGGTCGTCGGAATCGTCGAGTTTCTCTTTCTCGGCCGGGTTGATGCGCCCGATGTAGCCGATGACGTGGCTGGCCAGTTCCCCATAGGGGTAGCTGCGAAACAGTCTGGCCTTGATGTCGACGCCTGGAAAGCGAAAGCGTTGCGCGGCAAATTTCGCCACCTCTTCGTCGCTGAGACGGGTGCGCAGCGGCAGTGACTCGAAGCTCTTGGACTCTTCCAGCAACTTTTTGAAGCGACGCCGGTCGCGCGCCGTGATTTCCATCACCTGGGACAATTCTTCAATCGTCTGCTCCAGGTTGGCGATCCTGGAGGGCGTGACTTCCAGGGTGTAGGCCGAGTAGTTGCTGGCCAGCACAATGCCATTGCGGTCCAGGATGAGCCCCCGGTTCGGCACCACCGGAACAATGGCCGTACGGTTGTTTTCGGCCTGCTCCAGCAGATCCTCGTGGCGCACGATCTGAAGGTACGCCAGGCGCGACGCCACCAGCAAAAAGCAGACCAGTACCGCGACACTGGCAACCAGCACCCGCGTCCGAAAGCGCGACAGGTCGGCTTCAATATTGCGCAGTTCGGTCATGATCGCCGCCGCGCCGGGCCGCCCCAAGCAAGGCAAGCCCCTTCGAGGGGCAGCGCAGTACACGAAGTGACAAGCGTGGGGGCCATATCAAAGCGGCCGGTGCGCATCCGGATCGGGCGTCCTTCTTTGCGGCAACAGCAAAATCACGCTCATGACCGGCCACAGCAAGGACTCGAAGACCGGTGACAGCAGGATCAGGAAGCCGGGGAAGGCACCACCGGCCAGCAGGCGAACGCTCAACTCAATGGCGTGGGCCGCCGCAAACAGCGGGAAAACCTGAAAGGCTTGCGACGGCACATTGAACCACAGCAGGCGGCGGTGAATGGCGATGGCGAAAAAACTCAGCACCGTGTAGCTCAGGGCGTGCTGTCCCAATAGCGCGCCCTGGTGCACGTCAACGAATAGGCCAAAGACAAAGGCAAAACCAATGCCCACGCGCAAGGGTTGGTGAATGGTCCAGAACACCAGCACCAGGGCCAGCAAATCCGGTGTCCAGGCGGCACGCCCCGACGGACCCATGTTCAGCACCATGTTCAGGCCCAGTGCCGCCAGCAAGCTGCCCAGGATGAAGAAAGGATTGGCCGGCAACAGCAGTTGATGGCCCGGGCGCATGATCATTTTTTAGGCCCTTTCTTGAGTGGACCGGGCGCGGCTTCCACGGTCGGGCGGGGTGCAACCTGGGTGTTGACCGGTTTCAGCACCAGCACATGTTCGACCCCCGAGACCAGGGCCAGCGGCAGACAGCTGATGCGGGCGAAGGCCGAGTCGACGCGGCGTTCCACCTTGCCCACGCGGGCCACCGGTAGGCCGGCCGGGTAGACGCCGTCGACACCGCTGGTGGTCAGCAGGTCGCCGGTCTGCACATCCGCGTTGGCGGCCATGAAGCGCAGCTCCAGCGCATTGGCACGCAAGGTCGGGTCGCCAAAGGCCACGCCGCGCGCACCGGTGCGGGTATTGAGCACCGGAATCGCCTGGTCACGGTCGGTCACCAGCGTCACTTCGCTGAGCATCGGGTAGACCCGGGTCACCTGACCCAGCACGCCGTTCTCGTCGAGCACCGGCGAGCCCGCCAGCACGCCGTCCAGCAGGCCACGGTCGATGATGACTTTGCGGGTATAGGGGTCGGCGGCGTCGTACAGCACCTGGGCGGTCTGCGAAGGCGTCGTCAGTTTTTCGCGCAGACCCAGCAACTGGCGCAGCCGCGAATTTTCAAGCGTCAGTTGTTCCACCTGGTTGGCGCGCAGCGACTGCAATTCGAGTTTTCGGTGCGCCGCTTCCTGCTCCGCCTGAGCGACCTTGAGAGACTCGAAATACTTGGCGCCATCCTGGGTCCACAACACCGGTCGCAGTGCCAGCCATTGTGCCGGGTACAGCACGGTTGCCAGCACCACCCGCAAGGGCTTGACCAGCTCAAAGCGTGCGTCGGCCACCATCAGGAACAGGGCCAGGGCACTGAAGAACGTCAGTTTGGACAGGGCCGAGGGGCCCTGCCGGAAGAAGGGGGGAGGCGTTGCGTCCAGCGTACCAAGTGGCATCGCTGCACCCGAAAATTATTCGCTGGTGAAAATGGAGCCCAGACGCTCCATCCGCTCCAGCGCAATGCCGCAGCCCCGCACCACGCAGGTCAGTGGATCTTCGGCTACCAGGACCGGCAGGCCGGTCTCTTCGGCCAACAGGCGGTCCAGGTCGCGCAGCAGTGCGCCACCGCCGGTGAGCATCATGCCGCGATCGGCGATGTCGGCGCCCAACTCGGGTGGGGTTTGCTCCAGCGCATTTTTGACCGCCGACACAATGTTGTTGATCGGGTCGGTCAGGGCCTCCAGAATTTCGTTGCTGGAGATGGTGAAACTGCGCGGCACGCCTTCGGACAGATTGCGGCCACGCACTTCCATCTCGCGCACCTCGCTGCCGGGGAAGGCGGAACCGATCTTCTTCTTTATCGACTCGGCCGTCGGTTCCCCGATCAGCATGCCGTAGTTGCGCCGGATGTAGTTGATGATGGCTTCGTCGAACTTGTCGCCGCCGACCCGCACACTGCCTTTGTAGACCATGCCGCCCAGCGAGATGACGCCGACCTCGGTGGTGCCGCCGCCAATGTCCACCACCATCGAGCCGCTGGCTTCGCTGATCGGCAGACCGGCGCCGATGGCGGCCGCCATCGGCTCTTCAATCAGGTAGACGTCGCGGGCGCCCGCGCCGAGCGCCGATTCGCGAATGGCGCGGCGCTCGACCTGGGTCGAGCCGCAGGGCACGCAAATGATGATGCGCGGACTGGGGCGAAAGATGGAGCGCGGGTGCACCATCTTGATGAACTGCTTGAGCATCTGCTCAGTGACCGTGAAGTCGGCGATCACGCCGTCCTTCATGGGCCGGATGGCCTCGATATTGCCGGGTACTTTGCCCAGCATCGCCTTGGCTTCCTTGCCGACCGCCTGAATCGTCTTCTTGCCTTGCGGGCCGCCTTCGTGACGGATGGCAACCACCGAGGGTTCGTCCAGCACAATGCCTTTGTCGCGCACATAAATCAGGGTGTTGGCGGTACCCAGGTCGATCGCCAGGTCAGTGGAGAAGTACTGACGGAATGCTCCAAACATTAAAAATCCTCTCGGGCACGGCGGGCGCTTCGGCCCGCCATCACCACATTGACTGTGTAGATAGCGTATTTTTCGGCAAAAAGCCGCGTCGCCGCAGGCTTCGGGCCAAAGGCAGGATAATACTCCATCCCCTGTAAAAACTTTAACCGACGAAGCCGTTTGCCCGGTGTTTTACATCCGGTTTCGAGCGCCAATTTCTTATGTCCCTGACTTCTGCCGACATCGCCCGTATTGCCAATCTGGCCAGACTGGAACTGAAACCGCTTGAGAGTGAGCGCATGCTGACTCAAATCAATGGTTTTTTCGACCTGGTCGAAAAAATGCGTGCCGTCGACACCAGCGGTCTGCAACCGCTGGCGCATCCGGTGGCCACCCTGCAAGACATTGCCTTGCGCCTGCGCGAGGACCGCGTGAGCGAGCCCAATCAGCGCGAGGCCAACCAGCGCAGTGCCCCGGCGGTGGAACATGGACTGTTTCTGGTGCCCAAGGTGATCGAATAAAAATGAACAACTCCTCCTCCCTGCATGACCTCACGGTGGCCCAACTGGCGGCCCAACTGCGCACGCGCAAAGTCTCGGCCGTCGAGACGGCACAGCATTTTTTGGCGCGCTTGCGCCAGCACGCCACGTTGGGCGCTTTTCTCGATGTCAACGACGAAGTGACGCTGGCGCAGGCGCGCGCCGCCGATGCCGCGCTGGCCGCGGGCGCTGCCGACGCCGCCCTGCTGGGTGTGCCGATGGCACACAAGGATATTTTTGTCACCAGGGACTTCGTGACAACGGCCGGCTCCAGGATGCTGGCCGGTTACCGTTCGCCCTTTGATGCCACGGTGGTGGCCAGGCTGGCCCAGCAGGGCGTGGTGACCTTGGGCAAACTCAATTGCGATGAATTCGCCATGGGCTCGGCCAACGAGAACTCGGCTTTCGGCAATGTCAAAAATCCGTGGGATAGCAGCCGTACCCCGGGGGGCTCCTCCGGTGGCAGTGCAGCGGCCGTGGCGGCGCGGCTGGTGCCGGCGGCCAGCGGCACCGACACCGGTGGCTCGATTCGTCAACCGGCCTCGTTTTGTGGTGTCACCGGGATCAAACCGACTTACGGTCGCGCCTCCCGCTACGGCATGGTGGCGTTCGCCTCCAGCCTGGACCAGGCCGGGCCGCTGGCGCGCAGCGCCGAGGACTGCGCCTTGCTGCTGTCGGCCATGTGCGGACCGGACCCGGACCGCGACTCGACCTCGCTGGACGTTGCGGCGGAGGATTTCACCCGCTCGCTGAACAATTCACTGGAGGGCCTGCGCATTGGCATTCCGAAGGAATTTTTTAGCGAAGGTCTGGCACCCGACGTACGCGCCGCCGTGACGGCGGCCCTGCAGGAATTTGAAAAGCTTGGTGCAAAACTGGTCGAGATCACGCTGCCGCGCACCGAGCTGTCGATTCCCGTTTACTACGTCATCGCGCCGGCCGAGGCCTCTAGCAACCTGAGCCGCTTTGACGGCGTCAAGTTCGGTCACCGTGCCGAAAAGTACGCGGACTTGACCGATATGTACAAGAAGACCCGTGCCGAGGGTTTTGGCGACGAGGTCAAGCGCCGCATCATGATAGGCACCTACGTGCTGTCGCACGGCTATTACGACGCCTACTATCTGCAAGCGCAAAAGATCCGGCGCATGATCGCCGACGACTTCCAGCAAGCGTTCCAGCTATGCGATGTGATCGCCGGGCCGGTGGCGCCGACCGTGGCCTGGAAGCTGGGCGGCCACGGCAACGATCCGCTGGCCGATTACCTGGCCGACATCTACACGCTGCCGGCCTCGCTGGCGGGGCTGCCGGGCATGAGCATTCCGGTGGGCTTTGGCGAGGGCCATCTGCCGGTCGGCCTGCAATTGATCTGCAACTATTTGCAGGAAGGCAAGCTGCTTAACGTGGCGCACCGCTTCCAGCAGGCAACCGATTGGCATGTGGCCAAGCCGGAGGGATTTTGAACATGAATACAGTTGTTGAAAAAGAGTCAGCCCCGGGTGCGCCGGTCCAGTCGTCGCTGGTGCGGGGTTATGAGGTCGTGATCGGCTTCGAGACCCATGCCCAACTCTCCACCCAGTCGAAGATTTTCAGCCGTGCCCCGACCGCTTTCGGCGCCGAGCCCAACACCCAGGCCTGCGCGGTGGATCTGGCCTTGCCCGGCACCTTGCCGGTGATGAACATCGGGGCAGTGGAGCGCGCCATCGAGTTCGGTCTGGCGGTCGGCTCGCACATTGCGCCGCGCAGCATTTTTGCGCGCAAGAATTATTTTTACCCCGACTTGCCCAAGGGCTACCAGATCAGCCAGTTCGAGATTCCGGTGGTGCAGGGCGGCGCGGTCGAGTTCTATCTGGGCCAGGAAAAAAAAGCGGTGCGCCTGGTGCGCGCCCACCTGGAAGAAGACGCCGGTAAATCGCTGCACGAAGACTTCGTCGGCCAAACCGGCATCGACCTGAACCGCGCCGGCACGCCGCTGCTGGAGATCGTGACCGAGCCCGATATGCGCTCCAGTGCCGAGGCGGTGGCCTATGCCAAGGAACTGCACAAGATCGTGACCTGGATCGGTATCTGCGACGGCAACATGCAGGAAGGCAGCTTTCGCTGCGACGCCAACGTGTCGGTGCGCAAGCCCGGCGCACCGTTGGGCACGCGGCGCGAAATCAAGAATCTGAACAGCTTCAAGTTCATGCAGCAAGCCATCGACTATGAAGTGCGCTGGCAGATCGAGCAGCTTGAGGAGGGCCACGCGATTGAGCAGGCGACCGTGCTGTTCAACCCCGATAGCGGCGAGACCCGCGCCATGCGCAGCAAGGAAGATGCGGCCGACTACCGCTATTTCCCGGACCCGGATTTGCCGCCGCTGGTGATTGCGCAGGAGTGGGTGCAGCGTGTGCGATCTTCCATGACCGAGTTGCCACGTGTCATGGCACAGCGTTTTGTGGCCGGCTACGGGCTTTCCGAATATGACGCCACCGTCTTGACGCAGAGTCGTGCCATGGCAAGCTATTTTGAAGTGGCTGCGCAAGCTTGTGGCCAGCCGAAGTTGGTTAGCAACTGGATCATGGGCGAGGTGTCTCGGCGCCTCAATGCGCTCGAGCTGGAGATCGCGCAAACGCCGGTCAGCGCGACGCAACTGGCTCAGTTGATCGGCCGGATTGCGGATGGCACGATTTCCAACAATGCGGCCAAACAGGTGCTGGACGCACTATGGAGTGAGGCCCATCGCGATGTCGATGCGGTGATCGAAACCAAGGGTCTCAGGCAGATGAACGACGCCGGCGAGCTGGAAAAAATCGTTGATGCGGTGTTGGCCGGGAATCCGAAAAACGTCGAACAGTACCGCTCTGGCAACAGCAAGGCGCTGAACGCCCTGGTGGGCCAGATCATGAAGGGCAGCAAGGGCAAGGCGAATCCGCAGCAGGTGAACGACCTGCTGCGAAAAAAAATCGGGTAAGGCTGTGCCGCCCCTGTGCGTCAGCGTGTTTTGCTGGCGGCCGGGGCAACCGGTGACTGCATCGCCCAAAGCTGTTTCAGCCGCACCAGTTCCTCGTCAAAACGGGCGTTGACACGCTTGATTTCAGCGTCCTGATCGGCAATGAAACGCGCTTGCACGGACAGGCTGTGCGTCACATCCTCAACCTGGCGGCGTACCAGGGGCGGTGCTTTGCTGGGGTCCTTCTTGTAGAACTCCATCTCGTCCATCACGGCAGCGCGCTGCCGCTGCAATTCTTCAACCCGGGTTACTGCCGCCTGTCTCACGACCCCGATCTGGGCCAGCGCCACGGCACGCTCCTTGTCGTGTACCGCCTTGCTGGGGTAGCGCACCAGCAGCGCCCGGTCGCGCCGTTTTTCCTCGTTGATGCGCGCCAGCTCTTCCTGCGCGGCTTTCTCCTTGGCTTCGAGCGCGGTGCGTTCCTGCGCGGTCAGGTTGGGGCCAACCCTGGCCTTGACCGTGCCGCTGGGATTGAGCACTTTCTGCTCGCGGTCGGCACACTCGGCAATCGGCCGGTCGGAGGTCAGGTTGCGGCCCTTGGCGTCGACGCAGGTATAGATGCCCTGGGTCGCGCCTTGCTGCGCCTGCGCCACAGTCCAAGAGGACAGTGCGGCCAGCAGGAAGCCACTCGACAAGCCCCGGCACAGCTGCCGCAAAGCGGTTTTGTTTGATTTGAACATGGCTAATTTTCTCCTACGCCGTAGCGCTGCCGGTAGGCCATGACACGCTGCCGGTCGGCGGCCAGCGCATCGGCACTGTGCCGGTCAAGATACTGCATCAAATCCGCCAGCTTCGCAATCGCGCAAACCTGTAGTCCAAGCTGTTGGCGCACGTACTGAACGGCGCTGTAGGCGACGTCCCGGCCGTCTTCGGTGGCCTTCTCCTGGCGGTCCAGCGCAATCACGACCGCGTGCGGCGTGGCCCCGGCGCCGCGGATGATGGCAATCGATTCGCGCGTTGCGGTGCCGGCCGAGATCACGTCATCGACTATCAGCACGCGTCCGCTCAGCGGGGCACCGACCAGGGTGCCGCCTTCGCCATGGTCCTTGGCTTCCTTGCGGTTGTAGGCAAAAGGCACGTTGCGCCCCAGGCGCGCCAGTTCGACCGCCACTGCCGCGCCGAGCGGAATGCCCTTGTAGGCCGGGCCAAAAATCATGTCGAACTGGATGCCACTGGCGAGCAGGCGCTGCGCATAAAATTGCGCCAAGCGCCCCAATTTGGCGCCGTCGTCAAATTGGCCGGCGTTGAAAAAATAGGGGCTGATGCGGCCCGCCTTGGTTTTAAACTCGCCGAAACGCAACACGCCACAATCGAGTACAAACTGCACAAAATCCTGGGCCAACGCATCCTGCGGCGCGCTTTGTCCGGTTTCTGTTGCAACACCTTCTGACATGGGGAATTCCTTGTTTAAATTGACCAGCCTGAACCTCAATGGCATCCGCTCTGCCAGCAGCAAAGGCCTTGAAGCCTGGCTGGCCGAAGTCAAGCCCGATTGTATTTGCGTGCAGGAAGTGAAGGCGCAGGCGCCTGATGTGCAGGACCGGTTTGAACAACTGGCCGGTCTGCGGGGCCATTTTCACTTTGCCGAAAAGAAAGGCTATTCCGGCGTCGCCGTCTACACCCGGCATGAGCCCAGCGAAGTCGTGGTGGGCTATGGCTCGGCCGAGTTTGACACCGAAGGCCGTTATGTCGAGTTGCGCTTTGATACGGCCGCCAGCAAGCGCTCCATCATCAGCTGCTATTTCCCCAGCGGCACCTCGGGAGAGGAACGCCAGCAGGCGAAGTTTCGTTTTCTGGAAGAGTTCTATGCGCATCTGAGGCAGCTCAAGGGCCAGCGCCAGTTTGTCCTGTGCGGTGACGTCAACATCGCGCATCAGGAAATCGACCTGAAGAACTGGAAGGGCAACCGGAAGAACTCCGGTTTTCTGCCGGAAGAGCGGGCCTGGGTGACGAAGTTGCTTTCAGAGATGGGCCTGGTGGATGTCTACCGGCATTTGCATCCGGCCACCACCGACGAGGCCTACACCTGGTGGAGCAATCGCGGCCAGGCCTACGCCAAGAACGTTGGCTGGCGACTTGACTACCATTTGGCGACGGCCGAATTGGCGGCCGGTGCCCATTCGGTCGCCATCTACAAGGCGCAGCGCTTCTCGGACCATGCGCCCTTGACGGTCGAGTACGACTGGAAGGTTTGAAGCCAGGTTGCAGCCGCGGCAAGAGTGCCGGGTTTCAGAATCGGCCGACCGGGTTGGCAGCCCAGGCGGCCATGATCGCGCGGTGTTCCGGGATGTTGTGCAAAAAGCCGTGGCGTAGCTCGTCATCGGCGATGCCGGCAGCCACGCCCAGCAGGTCGGCGTAGGCGCTGCCAAGCAGTTGTGCGGCTCGCGGGTCGTTGCCACGGGCCAGCACTTGGTAGCAGGTCAGGCGGATCAGGTAAGGTGCTTCCGTGCTCTCCAGCGCGCCATCCCCGGCCAGCTGCGGCAGCAGACCCTCCACGGTTCGCAGGGCGGCGGCGATATCGCCTTGTGCCAGCGCCACGCGCGCCAGACCGGCCGCCGCGTCGTGCCGGGTCGCATTGTTGAGTTCCATGGCTACCGACTGGGCCCGTGCAAAGGCCGTCTGCGCTGGCGCGTGGCGCCCCAGCGCCAGCTCGGCGTTGCCAAGGGAGCATAGTGCGATGGCCTCGAAGACCGGACTCTGGACCTCCATTGCGATGTCCAGTGCCGCCTGCGCATGCAGCAAGGCCAGCGCATCGTCACCGCGGCGCAGTGCCAGTACCGACAAGTTGGTCAGCGTATTGGGTTCGGTGGCGCGGTCGCCCACGGCACGCGCCAGTTGCAAGCCCTCGTCCAGATAGCCTTGTGCCTGCGCGTGGCCGCCCATGCGCAGCCAGCCGTTGCCCAAATTGCCCAGGGCGATGGCCTCATTGCGCCGGTTGCCAAGCTCGCGGTTGATCAGCAAGTCCTGCAGGTCCATTTCCAGCGACGCCAACTGATCGACCTGACTGTCGGCGATGACAGACAGGGCATTCAGAAACAGGGCTTCGATCGGCCGCGCGCCCAGTGCGCGCGCGCTGGCCAGTCCCTGGTTCGCCAGCGCGCGAGCGCTCTGGCCGTCGCCCAGATAGGCCAAGGCCAGCGCCAGACGATGCTGTCCGCGCAGCCCCAGCAGCGCGTCCGCGGCGCGTTCGGCCAGCGCCATGCTTTGGCGCGCGGTGCGCTCCATGGTGCGGTAATCGCCGGTGCGCATGGCCAGGGTGCTGCGCCGCCAGGCCACTTCACAGCGCCGGCGGTCGTCGTCCAGCGTGTCGGCAAGTTCCTGCAGGATGTCGATGTCAGCCAGTTGCTCGGCCCGCTTGCCCTGCAGGTCCAGTGTCCGCTCACGCACATTGAACAAGCGCCAGCGCAACTGCGCCTGAGCGTCAGCGATTGGGCCATTGTTCGAGGCCGAATTGGGTGGGCGCTGCAGCAGCGCGAGGGCGCTGGCCACATGGCTGATGACGGTCTGGTGCGCGTAACGCCCGGCCGCGTGTTCGGCGGCGCGAGCGAAGAACTCGCAACCTTGGGCCGCGTCGCCGGCCTTCACGAAGTGCTCGGCAGTGGCCCCCAGGAAATCGTTGGCGCGGGCACCGGTTTGGCTGGCCAGCCATTGTGCGGCCTGCGCATGGTGGGCGCGGCGCTGGCGTTTGAGCAAGGTGTCGTAGGTGACCTGATGCAGCAGTTGGTGCGAAAAAGCATATTCACGGACGTCAGCAATGGCATCGTCCAGCGCCGTATCGCGGTGCGGCACGGTCAACTCTCGCTGCACCAGCGAAGGCAGGGCCAGGGGCGACCTGGCGTCCAGGGCGGCCAGGGCCTGATCCCAGAACACGAAACCGATGACGCTGGCTTGTTGCAGTGCCAGTTTCTCGGTCGGCTTCAAACCGTCAAGGCGGGCCTGCAACACGCCGGTGAGGGTTTGCGGCACGTGCGTGGCGCGCAGCTTCTCGGGGGTTTATGCGCCAGTGCTGGTCGCCAGTGACAAGAGCGCCCTCGTCGACCAGCATCTTGACCAGTTCCTCCATGTAGAAGGGGTTGCCGGCGGCGCCGTCGGTGATCAACTGGCGCAGCGGGGCGGGGATCTCGGGCAGTTTCTGCAACAACTCGTTGACCAGTTGGTGACTGGCGTTTGGGTCGAGCGGATGCAGGACGATGCGCCGGCTATCGGGCAGGCCGGGCCAGTCGACGCGCCGCTCGAACAGCGTTGGACGCGTCAGGGTCAGCAGCAGCATGGGCAGATCGCGATTGACTTGCACGAGATAGTCCAGGAAATCCAGTGAACCATCGTCGGCCCAGTTCAGATCGTCGAGCAGCAGAAGCACCGGTGTCCGGTCCCGCAGCGCGACGCGGCGGAACATTTGCGCCGCCGCATGAAAGCCGCGGTGGCGGATTTGCCTGGCATCGTCCTGAATGCCCTTGATGTGTTTGCTGGCGGAAAAGTCCAGCCCAATCAAATGGCCCAGCAGATGGGCCTGAGCCTGTGCCATATCTTCGCCGTCATCTGCCAGGAACAGCGGGACCAGACCCAGCTCGATTTTTTGCTTGGCAAGTTCCAGGCTGTCGCTGTCGGCAATCTGCAGGTGCCAAGCCAGGATGTCGCGCAGCAGTCCGTAGGGTTGGGTCTGGGTCAGCGGGTCGGCGCGGCCCTGAAACAGGTGGTATGTGGGAGCCTGTGTCTGAAGCCGGTTTCTGAACTCGTACAGCAGGCGACTCTTGCCAACTCCGGCATCGGCAACCACGGTCACCACGGCGAGCTTGCCCCGGCTGTACAACTGCTTGAAGGCACCTTGCAACTGCTGCATTTCTGCGTCGCGCCCGACCATCCGGGTCTCGACCCCTTCGACACCCCGCGTGCTGACGCGAAACGCGCGTGGCTGGCGCCGTTGCACCAGATAGCTGAGCATGGGAGCGTCCACGCCCTTGACCGCCATCGGTGGCTGCGCCAGCAGGTCGAACACGCCGCGGACATGGCGGTAGGTGTCGTGGCTGATGCGCAATGTGCCCGCCGGTGCAGTTTGCTCCATGCGTGCTGCAACGTTGACGGTAAAGCCGCGTATGCTGGTTTCGGCATCCATGCCGCCACCCAGCAGCACGGCGCCGGTATGCAGGCCGATGCGGATATTGAAGCCGGCCTGCCCATAGCCCTGTCGCACCAGTTCGGCCTGCCGCTTGCCCTCCTCAAGCAGGGCCAGGCCGGCCATGACGGCGCGTTCGGGGTCGTCTTCATGCACTTCGTCGGCGCCAAATACGGCCAACAGGCTGTCACCCGCGTAGTTCAGCACCTTGCCCCGATGCGCCTCGACGATGGCGGTCCAGCGGGCCAGAGCCCCATTCATGACGGCATGAACCTCTTCCGGGTCGAGGTGCTGGCTCAGGGTGGTCGAGTTGACCACGTCGAGGAACAGAACCGTGACCTGTTTCAGCGCCTGATTTGCAGCCGACGGGGGGCTGGCGTCGGGCGCGGCGTCCAGCGCGGCCAGCCGAGCCCGCAGAGGCCCCAGCGCAGCATCCACCACGGCATTGCCCAGCGCGGCGCGTTGCCCTTCAAGCGCCTGAATGGCGGTGGCCAGCTGTTGCTGTTCGATCGACATGATGAACTGCCGGGCCAGCGTTGCGACCGTGCCTGAATCAGCAGTGCCCCGGATGCGAGCGCCGATAGCCGCGACCGGCTTTCAGCCGGTTCTTCAATTTCTTGCGCAGCGCGGCCACCGGGTCGCTCGGGCCGGCGGGTTGTTCCCAGCGACCGGTCTTGGGATCGAAAATATTCAGGTAGCCACCCGGACTCATGCCGAACGATTCGAGGGTTTTGCCAGCCTGCGCGCGCCCCAGAAAATCATTGCGCCGGCCGACCTGTTCGCCCAGGCTGAAGTAGCTCGGCAAGACAAAGTTGGACACCTGCACCCCGTCGATCGAGTAGCTCTCGGCCTGCACGGCGTCGCACATTTCGAACAGGTGAAAGACGCGCCGGCGCCGGTCCATGGGATGATTGCCCTCGACCAGCAAATTGGCCAGCGGGTCCCCCACCAGCTCCAATGCCTCGTGGGACAGGGTAATCGACCAGGCCTCTTTCATTTGTTCACACAGGCCCAAAAAAACAAAGCCGTAGGGGATGTCCTTGTAATTCGCCAGATGCCAGCCCATGGCCCCCAAGGCATTGCTGCCGTCGACCAGGTACAACACGGCGTCACCCCGCATGTCACTCAGGGTCGTGCTGGGCTGTTTGCCGATGGGGCCTTCCAAGCGCAGGGTTGCGCCAAAACTCCAATACGGTTCGAAGTCGTCCTTGAGCTGGCGGTTGATCACTCGAACGACTTGCTGGACTTGTTCGTCGGCGACGCTTTCGGAGTGGTTTATCAGGGAGATGATCATCGCAGTCCATTCAAAAAATTGATTGACCTCACGTCACTGAACTTGCCTGCCGCCTTGCTTTGTCTGTCGAATCAGGTCGATTCACGGGCAGCGGGGAAATCGACCTTTTGTAGCAAGTATCGCACCGTGAGCGGCTTGGGAAAAGGCGCTGTTTGCCTCCCCTTGGAGGCAGGTCCCGGTCCGACTGCCTAAGATCGGACCTATTTACGACGGACAAATTCTTGGCAATCTTCCTTTCAAAGGTGCGAGGCTGGAGACAGTGGTGACGGGCATGCGGCCAAGGCTATTTTTGTTTTTGCTGTTGGTGCTGCTGGGCCATGGGGTCGGCCTGTCCTGGTTACAGCGGCAGTTGCAGGACTTCAAGCCCTTGCTTGCCATGCCCGATCCGCTATTTACGCGGATCATTGAGGCGGTGCCTGCGGCGGTGCCGGTACGGCCGCCCGGCCCCAGACTGCGGCGCCCAGGTATGCCGCCCAAGGATGCCCAGACCCCGGTCAGCGAGGCCCCCTCGGCGGTCGCCACGGCTGTAGATCAGTCTGGGCTGGAATTGCCAAGTGAGACGCCGCAGCCCGAGGTGGCGGTGCCACGCCCGCTGGAAGTTGAACCAGGCGAACGGGAGGCGCCAGCGCTCGAATCCGGACCCGCGGTTCCGGCTCCGGCCGCTCCCGCTTCTGACGATTGGCCCGTCGACACCCGGCTGTCCTACCAACTGAAGGGCTACTACCGCGGCGATCTGTCGGGCAGTGCTCGCGTGCAATGGCAGCGCGAGCAAAGCCGTTACCAGGTTCGGGTCGACTTGAGCATGGCGCTGGTGTTGCGGGTTTCCATGATCAGCCAGGGCCAGACCAGCGCTGCCGGTCTACTGCCAAGCGCTTATGAGGAGCAGTTTCCCTGGAGTCTGCGGCGCCTGGCGTTTGACGGCGACTATGTCCGGTTGCACGACGGCACCCAACTGCCGCAGCCGTCCGCGGTACAGGACACGGCCAGTCAATTCGTTGAACTCAGTCATCGATTTTCAAGCGGACGGGATGAATTGAAAGTGGGTTCCCAGATCAGCCTGTGGCTGGCCCGGCCGCAGGGCATGGCCTGGTGGACTTACGACGTGATCGGGGAAGAGACGCTTGAACTCCCGCAACTCGGGCCGGTGCCGGCGTTTCACCTGCGGCCCAGACCGATTGCCAACCCGACCGGCGTGATCACCGCCGAACTGTGGTTTGCGCCGGCGCTGCAATATTTGCCGGTGCGGGTGCGCATCTCGCTTGGCGCGGACAACTTCGTGGACTTGCTGGTGGAGCGCATCGAACAGGGCGCCAGGCCCGCCGCACCAGAAGGCGAGCAGCGCGTCCAGCCCTAATGCCTAAAATGCGGTGCAGATGCTGCGCTACAAAACCATTCCCGTTACCCCGTTTCAACAAAACTGCTCCATCGTCTGGTGCGACGAGACACTGCAGGCGGCCATCGTCGATCCTGGAGGCGATATCGAGCTGCTGCTGGCAGAAGTAAAGCAGCGGCAACTGACGCTCACGCAGATCTGGCTGACGCACGCCCATATCGACCACGCCGGGGGCGCGGCGGAGCTGGCGGCGCGGCTCGATCTGCCCATCATCGGTCCGCACCCGGCGGACCAGTTCTGGATCGATGGCTTGCCGGGGCAGAGCAAGATGTTCGGCTTTGCGCCGGCCGCCACTTTCACACCGACGCGCTGGCTGTTTGACGCCGACACGCTGACGCTTGGCCGCTGCACCTTGCAGGTGCGGCACTGCCCCGGTCACACGCCGGGGCACGTGGTTTTTTATTCGGCCGAGGCCGGGCGTGCGTTCGTCGGTGACGTGCTGTTTGCCGGCTCCATCGGCCGTACCGATTTGCCACAGGGCGACCACGCGACGCTGATCGCCAGCATCGTCGAACGCCTGTGGCCCATGGGGGATGCCACGGTGTTCATTCCTGGCCACGGACCGGAGAGCACGTTTGGCCGGGAGCGCGCCAGCAATCCGTATGTAGGTGGGACTTAGACAAGTTCTTAGCCGGACCCGGCGGGGTCCGCCTCGGGCGTGTGTTGCCCCGACCCCAAGCCACGACACACGGGCCGGGTTTTGCAGGCTGTCTTATGCCGGGATTGCCCGATAATGCCCCATTGCTTCACACCGGTGCATGAAGCGGATAAGAATAGGAACGTGAAGATGTCCAAGCGTATCGATGATGCCGACGCATTATTTCGGTCCTTTGGGCCCACCGCCGGCGGTTTTCGGGAGTTGAACCGGGACGCGGCTGCGGGAGATGCCGAAAATCGATGGCCCCTGATCAGATCGATGCCGCTTGGCCAGCGCATTACGCTGCCGCCGCTGTCGATGCGGCAAAAACAGGTATGGATGGATCGCCCGAAGCCGTCGGCAGAGCCGCAAGCGCTGGCCTTTTCGCGCCCGACGCAGTCAGGCTACGCCGAAGCTGGAGCAACCGACGCCGGCGGTCCGCGCGGCAGCAACGCAGACCATTGCGGGACTCAAACCTTTGCCAGCCAGGATGGCTTGCACGATGTGTTCCAGCGCCTTGAGGGTGATTCAGGCGGCCGGGCCGCGGACGATAGCCTGAAATCCCTGTTCGATCGTTTGCCCGGTCGCACCCATCGCAGCGCTACCTGGTAACAGACGCTTGCCATGGACCATTTGCAATGCCTGACGCCGACCCCTGACGGCAAGGAAATCCGGACCGCTGGCAAGGGTTCTTTCCCGGACACGGACGGTGGCATCCTGCCTGGAAGTCTATGAGTGTTATCGCCGTTGTTTCCATGAAGGGGGGCGTCGGGAAGACCTCCGTTACGGCGAATCTGGCTGCCGCCATGGCGGCCAGGCTTGGCGAGGGGCAGGTGGCGGCGCTTGACCTGGACCCGCAGAATGCCCTGCATTTGCATCTTGGCTTCGAAGCGCTTCAGCGCGAAGGCGTTTGCCGGCAGTCCTTGCAGCACCGGTATTGGCGCGACGTCGCATTCACCAGCCCGTTCGGCGTCAGTTGCCTGCCCTACGGCAGCGTCAGTGAGGGCGAGCGCGGGGCGTTCGAAAACCTGCTGGCGAGCGAGCCGGATTGGGTCCAAAGGCAGTTGGCGCATGCCGGATTGGGCGACGACCATGTGGTCTTGATTGATCTGCCGCCCGGACCTTCCGTCTATTTGGATCAGGGCTTTGCCTGCGCCGACCTGGTCCTCGTCGTGCTGCTGGCGGATGCCGGGTCCTACTCTACAATTATTGCGATGGAGTCATGGATCAATGAAGCCACCCTTCAGCGCCCGGGTCTCGAAAGCGTGTATCTGTTGAATCAGGTGGACGAGGCGGTGCCCTTGAGCCGCGACCTGGGGGCGGTTCTGCGGCGGCGTCTCGGAGCGCGCTTGTTGCCGATCGGGATTCACCGCGATGAAGCAGTGAGCGAAGCCCTGGCATTTCTACAGCCGGTTTTGTTCTACGACCCGCGCTGCCAGGCGAGCGACGATTTCCAGCGCTTGGCAGCCTGTTTGCTGGAGTCCACAGCACCATGAGCGCACGCTCGTTGCTGTTGCGCTGGCGCGAGAACTGGGGCCTGGGCAAGCGTTCCCGGCTCAATCCGCGCTACCTGTACGGCCTTCTCAATGAGTCCGGCAATCGGCTGGTGGACTGGTCGGCCTGGTCAACCCCGGGGGTGCTGGTGGCAACCTTGTGCGGCAGTGTTGTGCTGTTCATCCTGCTGATCGCGATTCCTTTCTCGCGCGACGAGCAACTTGTTTTTTCCTTGGTCATCCTGGCCGTTTCCCTGTACATACGCCGTTACGTTGGGACACTGGTGACGCTGATTCTGATCGGCTTGTCGGTACTGGCCTCGACCCGCTACCTGTACTGGCGCTTCAGTACCAGCATGCAGATCGATCTGGGTGCCGATTTGCTGCTGGGCCTGGGGCTGCTGGCTGCCGAGTTCTATGCCTGGACCATTTTGATCATTGGATTTTTTCAGACCATCTGGCCGTTGAAACGCAAGCCGGTGCCGCTGCCCGACGATTTATCCCAATGGCCGACCGTGGATATTTTCATTCCGTCCTACAACGAACCGCTGTCGGTGGTCATGCCGACGGTGATCGCCGCGCTGGCCCTGGATTGGCCGCGCGACAAGATGAAGGTGTACCTGCTGGACGATGGACGGCGGCAGGATTTCAAGGAGTTTGCCGCTTCGGTCGGCGTGACCCACGTGACCCGCCCGAACAATTTGCACGCCAAGGCAGGCAACATCAATGCCGCCCTGCCCCAGACGGATGGCGAATTGATCGCCATTTTCGACTGCGATCACATTCCTACCCGGACCTTCTTGCAGGCCACCGTGGGCTGGTTTCTGGCCGACAAAAAGCTGGCCATGGTGCAGACCCCGCATCACTTTTTGTCACCCGATCCGTTTGAGCGCAATCTTGACCTGTTCCGGCGCATGCCCAATGAAGGCGAGTTGTTTTACGGACTGGTTCAGGATGGCAACGACCTTTGGAACGCCTCCTTCTTTTGCGGCTCATGCGCGGTGCTTCGGCGCACCATGTTGCTGGAGGTGGGCGGTGTCGCGGTCGAAACCGTGACCGAGGATGCGCATACCGCGCTCAAGTTGCATCGCCTGGGCTACAACACGGCTTACCTTGGCGTGATCCAGGCTGCTGGGCTGGCGACCGAAAGCCTGTCGGCGCACGTCGGCCAGCGAATCCGCTGGGCGCGCGGCATGGCGCAGATTTTCCGGGTCGACAATCCGGTGCTGGGCAAGGGTTTGCGTTGGCCGCAGCGTCTGTGCTACCTGAACGCCATGCTGCACTTCTTCTATGGTTTTCCGCGCATTGTTTTTTTGACGGCGCCGCTCTCCTATCTGTTTTTCGAGGCGCACGTGATCCAGGCGTCGGCCGACTTGATCGCGGTTTATGCCTTGCCGCACCTGATCCAGGCGAATATTGCAAACTCCCGGATGCAGGGAAAATACCGGCACACATTCTGGGCCGAGGTCTACGAGACGGCGCTGGCCTGGTACATCATGGTGCCCACCACGTTGGCCCTGATCAGTCCGAAATTCGGTCAATTCAACGTCACCGCCAAGGGTGGCCGGGTCGAGCGAGAATATTTCGACTGGAAGATTTCGCTCCCTTACGTCGTCATCCTGGTGCTCAACGTGATCGGGCTGCTGATCGGCATCGGCCGCTTGTTCTGGTGGAACAGCCACGAGTTCGGAACGGTTTTGTTCAACATCCTGTGGACCGTCTACAACCTGACAATTCTGGCGGCGACGCTGTCGGTGGCGCTGGAATCGCGGCAGATCAGACGCCACTGGCGAGTGCAACTGACGTTGCCGGCGATGATCAAGCTGCCGACCGGGCGCACCGTCGCTTGCGAAACGGAAGATTTTTCCGAGGGCGGTCTGGCGCTCAAACTTCCGATCGAGATGGCCATCGACAAGGGGAGCATGGTCAGAATCTCGCTGTTCCGGGGTGATCGGGAATTCACCCTGCCGGCGGAGGTGGTGTTCAATCAGGGCCTGGTATTGCGGACACGGTTCGAGCACATGACGATGGAGGACTACCGGTCCCTGGTCGCGGCCACATTTTCGCGTGCCGATGCCTGGCAGAGCTGGTTGCCCGAGCGCGACATCGACCGACCTTTGAAGGGTTTGCGGGAAGTTCTGTTCGTGGGTCTTGATGGCATTCGCCGTTTCATTAGGAAAGCCGGCATGACTGCTCGGTGGAGGGGATTGGAGACATGGAAGAAATGAAAATTGACGGAGGCTTCGGGGTCTTGCGCCGGCGGTGCCTGAGGCCGGTTCTGGTCACTCTGGCGTTGCTGGTAGTGAGCGTTTTTTCGACCCTGCCGAGCGAGGCGAAATCGCGTAAGGCGACCGCCAGTGCCGAGCGGCCAAGCGCGCCTGCTGACCCGGCGTCGGTGGTCGGCGCCGGCCCAAAACAGCGCGTGGTGTCGTTTACCTTCAAGCAATTGGGGGCCGTGACGCCGATCCGCTTGCGCGGTGTCGAGGGCGCCGCGTCGCTGCCGTTTTCGATCCGATCGGACGAGGTGGTAACCGCCGCCAAGCTCAAGCTTGGCTATTCCTATTCGCCGTCCCTGCTGGCCGAACTAAGCCATCTCAATGTCATGCTGAACGGGGAGGTGTCGTCGGTGATCGCTTTGCCGCGTGAGAAAGGTCTCGCCAACACGCGTGAAATCGATCTTGATCCGCGCCTTTTCACCGATTACAACAAGCTTCAGTTTCGCCTGATCGGGCACTACACCTACAAATGTGAAGACCCGCTGCATACCTCGCTGTGGCTGGAACTCAGCAATCTGGGCCAACTCGAACTGACCTTGGCGCCGCTGGCCCTGGCCAACGATCTGAAATACCTGCCGCTGCCATTTTTTGACAGACGCGACAATGCCACGCTGAAATTGCCGTTTGTATTCGGCGCCGCGCCTTCCTTCGGCACACTCAGGGCGGCCGGCGTCCTGGCTTCCTGGTTCGGTGGCCTGGCGAGTTATCGGGGGGCGCGCTTTCCGACCCTGCTGAACACCTTGCCGGAGGGCAACGCCGTGGTGTTTCTTCAGGGCGGCGAGAAGATAAGCGGTCTGCATGGGGCTGCGGGGGCAACCGTTTCGATCGAACCGCACCCCACCAATCCAGGCGCCAAGCTGCTGCTGATCACGGGCGACAACGATGAGGAGATGATGCGCGCGGCGCGTTCCATTGTCCTGGGCAACGGGATCCTCGGTGGCCAGCGCGTCACCGTGACGCAGGATGTCGAACCACCGGTGCGCAAACCCTACGATGCGCCGGCCTGGGTGCCCACTGACAGGCCGGTGCGTTTTGCCGAATTGGTGCCACAGGAAGAACTGCAAGTGCAGGGTTTTTTCCCGGACGTGATACGGGTAAATTTCCGCGTTACCCCGGATCTCTTCACCTGGCGCAGCCCGGGCGTGCCGCTCGAATTGAAATACCGCTTCACCGCCTTGCCGTTCAATAAGAGCTCCAGCCTGAATGTCAACATCAACGGCGACTTTGTGCGGGCCCTGGCGCTCGACGAGTCGGGCAAGAAGCTGGAGGGCAAGGATTTGCTGCGCTTGCCGCTGCTGGACAAGAATCTGGCCTTGCGCGAAGACGTGCTGTTCGTCCCGCCGTACCAGGTCGGTGGCCGCAACCAGCTGCAGTTTCACTACTACTTTGAACTGGTCAAGGAAGGCGAGTGCCGCGACTCGCTGCCGGACAACCTGCAAGGTGCCATCAACCCCGAGTCGACGCTGGATTTCAGCGGCTTTCCGCATTACAGCGCCTTGCCCGATCTGGCCACTTTCAGCAGGATCGGGTTTCCCTTCACCCGCCTGGCGGATTTGTCCGAGACCGCCGTCGTGCTACCGGAGCAACCCAATGCGGATGAAATCGGTGCTTACCTGGTGTTGATGGGACGCATGGGCGAAGCCACCGCTTACCCGGTATTGCGGCATGCGCTGGTCTCGGCTGCGGAGGTGGAGAAAGTCGCCAACCGCGATCTGCTGGTCATCGGTTCGGCGCAGGACCAAAGCCTGATGACGAAATGGGCCGACCAGTTGCCGTTGCTGCAAGTCGATGGTGAACACCGATTGCGCGAGCCGGACATCTTCCGGCGCGCGGTCTATCGCTGGGAGGAGGAAGATGTGCAACTGACGCCCTTCCCCGAAGGTAGCTTGAAATTGAAGGGCGGTGGGGATCTGGCAAGTTTGATGGCGTTCGAGTCGCCGCTGCTGTCAAGGCGCAGCGTCGTCTTGCTGTATGCCGACAAGTCGGCCGACCTGGCGAAAATCGCCGATGCCATGTTTGACTCCGAGCGCGTGAAGAACGTGCAAGGCGACTTCGTGGTGGCGGACGAGAAAGGCGATAGCCATGCCAAGGTGGGCAAGACCTACTATGTAGGGTCCTTACCCTTGACCCTGCATTTGCGCTGGATATTTTCCAAGCACCCGCTGCTGGCCAGCTTGCTGGGGATTCTGATTGCAGTGTTGCTGGCGACCATTGCCTATCGGACCCTGCGCCGCATCGCCGCCCAGCGCTTGGGGAAGAAAGCTTGAACCAGGCCCGGTTGCCACAGCCGGCCGGTCGATGATCGGGTTGCATGTATTCGCGTCGACATTTCATTTCATCGGTCGCGGCGCTGGCCGGCCTGCCGAGCGCGGTCGGCGCCGCACAGCCAAACGCCTGCAACGAATGGTCTGGCTGGAACGCTTTCAGGGACAAGTTCATCCAAGCCGATGGGCGTGTCATAGATTTTTCAGCCGATGGGCAGTCGACCTCGGAAGGCCAGGCTTACGCCCTGTTTTTCGCCCTGGTCGCCAACGACAGACCGACTTTTGAGCGCTTGCTCGAATGGACCCGCTCCAACCTGGCGGGCGGCGATCTTTCCAGCCGTCTGATGGCCTGGAAATGGGGCCAGCGGCCCGATGGCAACTGGGGGGTGATGGATCGCAATGCGGCCAGCGATGCCGATCTGTGGCTCGCCTATGTGCTGTTTCAGGCGGCGCGGCGCTGGCACGACAAGAGCCTGCGCGCCATGGCCGAGCTGATGCAGGCCCGGATCGAAAAAGAACTGGTGGTACAGGTTGCCGGGGTCGGCCCGGTGCTGTTGCCAGGGCCTCAGGGTTTCGCGCTGAAAGCCGGCGGCTGGAAGCTCAATCCCAGCTATCTGCCGTTGCCGGTGTTGCGCGGGCTGGCCAGTGAAGTGCCGTCCGGGCCGTGGAGTTCCCTGGCCAAAACGACACTGACCCTGTTCGAATCGGTGACGCCGCGGCGCCTGGTACCGGACTGGGTCGCGGTCTGGCCGGAGCGGGGCTTCATGCTGGATGCCGAACTGGGGTTCGAGGGCGGGCATGAGGCGATCCGAACTTACCTGTGGGCCGGCATGATGTCCAGGCAGGACCCGGACCGCGCCCGTTTGCTGGAGCGGATGAAGGGCATGGCGGCACTGGTCGATCAACTGCTGGTTCCACCGGCCCGGGTCGATGCTTTTTCCGGGCAGGCGCAGGGCAACAGTCCGGCCGGCTTTTCCGTTGCGTTGCTGCCGTATCTGGACGCCGTGGGTGCGAAAATCTCGGCTGAACGGCAGCGGCTCCGAATTGTGGCGATGGGCGGAATTCCATCGGTCTATTATGAGCAGGCGCTGGGTCTTTTTGCGCAGGGTTGGATCGAGCAACGGTTTCGATTTGCAGCCGATGGCCGACTTGATTGGGGAATGACTGCGACATGCAAAAAATGACTGGGTTTGGCAAGCGGAGCTGCTTGCTTCTGGTGTTTGGGTTGGTCCTTCAGTCCGCCTGGTCGGCCGACGATCTGGCGGCACGCCAACTGGTGGAGCAAGCGCGTTATTGGCAACAAAACGCCCGTGACGATCTGGCGGCCGACGCCTGGCGCAAACTGCTGCGCGCCGATGCGAATCACCCCGAGGCCTTGATTCGACTCGGCATCATCGAGGCGCGCGCCGGGCATGCGGCGCAGGCCGGGGAGCTTTATCGGCGGGCGGCGCAACTGCCGTCGCCGCCGGCCGGACTGGCCGACCTGGAGACCGCATTGAAGGCCGGGAAAAATGCGCCGGTCATCGACACTGCACGCAAGCAGGCGCAGGCCGGTCAAGCGGAAGAAGCGGTAACCAGCTATCGCAGTGCGCTGGGCACCAGCAAGCCAAGCGGGCCAATGGGCCTGGAGTACTACCAGACTCTGGGTGCCACCCGCGGCGGCTGGGAAGAGGCGCGTCGCGGTCTGGAGGAGTTGGTGCGCGGCAACCCCGGTAATCAGCGCTATCAACTGGCGTTGGCGCAGCATCTGACCTATCGGGAGTCCGGGCGGCGTGAAGGCATCCGCCGGCTGACTGCCCTGAGCCAACAGCAGCCGGCCGATCCGGAGATTCAGAAAAGCCTGCGCCAAGCCCTGGCATGGCTCAATGCACGGCGCGGCGACCGTGCCATGTTCACGGCTTATCTCTCTCGTTATCCGCAGGATGAGGAGATACGGCAACGCTTGGCGTTGCTCGATCGTCCCGCGTCGACGGCTGGCAAAAAGGCGCGGGAGTTGCCCAATCAAGTAGGTTTTCGCCTGTTGGCGCAGGGCCAGGTCGAAGCGGCGGCGGAGCGTTTCCAGGCGGTCCTGGCGAAACACCCGCATGACGCCGATGCCTTGGGCGGACTCGGAACGGTTCGCTTGCGCCAACAGGCCTTCGCTGCGGCTGTGGGCCTGCTGGACCAGGCCATGCAGAGTGATCCACGGCACGCGGCGCGCTGGCAACAGGCGCGCAACAGCGCCCACTATTGGACCCTGTTGCAGCAAGTGTTGAAGGCCCGGCAGGCCGGCCAATTGCTCGAAGTCGAAGACAAGTTGCTGGAAGCGACACGACTCGACGACAAGCAGGTTTTGGGTCAAGTGCTGCTGGGCGATTTGTGGCTGGAAAAGGGGCAGTTGCCCAAGGCTGAAGCGATCTACCGTTCGGTACTCAAGACCTCCGACCCCGATCCCGGTGCGTGGCGGGGTTTGATTTCAGTGCTGATGCAGAGCGCACGGGAGCGCGAGGCGCTGGCCATGATTTCCTCGCTGGATGAGGCGACGGCGGCGAAGGTGGGAGGGGTCAATCAGTTGAAGGCCGCCGCGCTGCTGAAGCTGGCCGAGGCCGACGAGCGCGCGACCGACTACCAGGGCGCTGTCGGAAAACTCGAAACCGCCTTGTCGCTGGACCCCGCCAGTCCCTGGGTAAGGCTCGCTTTGGCGCGCCAGTACCAGCGCCAGGGTGACGGCGCCAGAGCCGACGCCACGCTCGATACGCTGCTGCAAGCCAAGCCGGAATTGGTGGACGCATTGCATGCGCGTGCCCTGCTGTACGCGGAGCAAAAACGCTGGCCGGACAGTCTCAATACGCTGGAACGTATTCCGGTGGCGGCACGGAGCGCGAAAATTGTCGAGGATCAGCGCCGCTTCTCGGTCAACGCACAACTTCAGCGCGCGCAACAGTTGCTCGAACAAGGCAATCGGCAAGCCGCTGAAGCGGCGATCCGACAAGCGCAAGCGGGCGCGGGTCAGGATGCTTCGCTTCTGGTGCTGGTGGCGGCCGGTTGGTCCAAACTTGGGCAGGCCGGCGAGGCCTATCGTTTGATGCGCGAAGTCGTCAAGAGTGCGCCGCCGGAAAATATCGACGCCCGTCTTCAGTACGCCGGCATTCTGCTGGATACGCAACAGGATGTTGCGCTGGCCGGTGTATTGCGCGACTTGGCTAAAGCGCGGCGCCTGACCGCGGTGCAACAGGAAGACCTGAACAAGCTCATCCTCGCCTACACCTTGCGCCAGGCCGATGGACTCAGACAGGCCGGTCGATTGGCGCAAGCCTACGACACCTTGCGCCCGGCACTGGAGCAATCTGACGATCCACGCCTGCTGATGGCGCTGGCGCGGCTCTACAACGACGCGGCCGAGCCGCAGAAGGCGCTGCTGCTGGCCGAGGGTGTGATTGCGCGGGAACCGAATGATTTGGAGCATCGCCTGTTTGCCAGCGGCGTCGCGCTTGGTGCCAAGGCACCCGACAAGGCGCTGGCCCATGCCGAAGCGGCGCTCAAAATTGCGCCCGGCAACCCGCGTGCCCTGGCGGCGGCCGGGCGGGCCGAGCGGGAACGTGGCAACGCGCGCCAGGCCCTGGCGTATTTTGAAAAAGCGCAAGCGCTCGAGCGTGCCGCGCTGGCCCCTTCCGGGCGGGCCGGCGCTGTGGCGTTCAATGATGCGCCCTCGCCGGCAGTGCTGGCGAGCAGCAACGCCTGGAAGGACCAGCCCTTGCCGGGCCGGTTCAAACTCGACGGAAAGCGCCAGGGCGTCGAACGCGGGGCGCCGGGCAGCTATCCCGCGGCGTCGAAGGATGCGCAGGCCGGCCTGCTGCCAGTTCCGGAGATCGCCGCCAGTGCGGGCAGCGGAGATTCCTTGATCCTGACGCCGCAGTTGGCGCTGCCGCCGGCCAATTTGCCGGTACCGGCGGCCCTCACCGCCGGGGTTGGCCCGCAGAGGCGGGTGGCCACCGGACCGGTGCCGCCAGCCGCAGTGCCAGCGGCGACACAGGGCAACGCCGGCGAGCCAGCGTTGGCTGAGGAAATCGACGCCATCAAGTTGCGGCTTGCCACCACCATTGACGGCGGCATCGTTTTTCGCTCGCGCTCGGGCGAGTCCGGGCTGGGGCGCTTGAACCAGGTCGAGATTCCGGTCGAGTTGACTATTCCGATCGACCAGAACGGAACCTTTACGCTGCGCTTGACGCCCACCCTGCTGAGCCCCGGGGCCTTGAATGGTCTGGATCCCGGCACCACGGCAAAGATCGGGTCGGCCGCCCTCGGGCCGCTCGTCAGCAACCTCAATCTGGTGCCGGAACAGGACGCCAGCGGCCTGGCCATTGCGGTCGGCTATCGCGATGAAAACCTGGCCCTCAATATCGGTACCACGCCGCTCGGTTTCCTGGTCAGCCATGTGGTGGGCGGACTGCGCTTTTCCAGCCAGCTTGACAGCCTGACCCTGAGAGGCACCTTGAATCGCGCTGCCGTAACCGACAGCATGCTTTCCTACGCCGGCATGCGGGACCCGCGGACGCAGGAAGTTTGGGGTGGTGTCGTCAAGTCGGGCGGGCAACTCGGTTTCACCTACGGCGGCGACGAGAGTGGTGTCTATGCCGACCTGGGCGGCGCGACGCTGACTGGGCAGCGGGTCAAGGACAACACCGAATTCGAAGCCGCTCTGGGCGCTTACTGGCGTGTCTACCAGACCCCCGACAGCAAGCTGACCCTGGGTCTGAATTTGACGGCGCTGGCCTATCGCGACAACCTCGGGTTTTTCACGCTGGGACATGGCGGTTACTTCAGTCCGCAGCAGTATTTCAGTCTTGGTGTTCCGTGGGACATGGCCGGACGGCGCGGCGCCCTTTCCTATCAGGTAGGTGGCGAACTGGGGGTTCAGAAATTCTCGCAGGACCGGGTGGCGTACTTCCCGAATGATCCAAGTCTGCAGAATGCCTGGGTGGCCAAAGCCGGTGCCACCTATCCCACCTACTATGAGGCCGAATCGGGTTCCGGCCTCGGCTACAAGCTGCATGGTGCGTTCGAGTACCAGTTGACGTCAAAATTTGTCCTGGGGGGACGCCTGGGGTTTGAGAACAGCCGAAACTATGCCCAGCAAACCGGCATGCTTTATCTGCGCTATGCGTTCGACGGATTTGCGCAACGCGTCACGTTTCCACCGCGCGCCCTGATGCCGCCTGCTCCTTGAGTCTGCGCATGAAGCCCATGGTATGCAAACACGATAGTCTTGGCGGCCTGAAGCGATGCAGGTAGTCGCCTTCATTTCGGGCAAGGGAGGGGTCGGGAAAACCACGTTGGCGGCCAACGTGGCGATCGCGCTGGCTCAGAAAAAGAGGCGGGTGTTGCTGATTGACCTGGATATGCAAAATGCCTTGCGCCTGCATCTGGGCATGGATCCGGGCGATATCGCGGGCATTGCGCGGGAGGGCATTTCCTCCAAATCGATATTCAAGAGCCCGTTTGGCGTCAAATTCATTCCGTTCGGTATCGTCCTGAAACATGAACTGGAGGAATTCGAGGCGGTGCTCAAGCAGGATCCGCACTGGGTTCGTGATCGAATTTTTTCGCTTGACCGGCGCGCTTTTGATTTTGTCATGCTCGATACGCCACCGGGTCCATCGGTCTATCTCCAGCAAGCCCTGTTGGCGGCGCACCATGCACTTGGCATTGTGCTGGCAGATGCGGCGTCGTTTGCGACGGTGCCACGACTATTTTCGCTGGTCGAAGAGTACACCAAGGCGAACCGGCATTTTGCAGGTTTCAAATTGCTGGTCAATCAAATCTCGGAGCAAAGCGAGTTGGGCAACCAGATGCGTCTGGCGTTGCGGGCGGACTATGGCAAACGGATCGTTCCGATATCGATTCACCATGCGCAAGCAGTGTCCGAGGCCCTGGCCTTCGAGCAACCGGTGTTGAAATATGACGCTGCCTGCAAAGCCAGCCAGGATATTCAATACCTGGCCGACTGGTTGCTGACAAACACCGAGCCGTGAACGCTTTGGGAAGAGTCTCGCGCCAGACGGTTTCCGCCGCTCACTCACCGGGATGAAAAGGTCAGCTGGTAGGAATAACTTCCAGGTGCCAGGGAATCGAAAACCAGGGCCGCGCGGTACTCATCGATTTTCAACACGGTCGGTTTCGTCATCCCAATTTTCATCCCCTCGACGCTTGAGCGAGCGCCCTTCTGCGGCAACATGACAATCACGCTGGCACCCTTGACGGTTTCTGTTCCGGTGATCGTGATATTGAACTCAATGCGTTTGCCGCTGCTGCTGGCTGAAAGTTTGAAGCGTTCCCGATCGCGCCACCAGTCGGCCACTTGCCCAGCCGAGGCCAGCCACAGCGGTTCGCGACGCTGTTTCAGGTGCTCAAGAAAACCCGGCATGGCGGCAGCCAGGACGCTGTCAGCCTTGAAATTCTGGCTGTGTACGCTGAGCAGGCCCAAGGCACCGGTATCCAGTGCCAAATCGAAATCGTCGATCAAGGCTTTGGTGGTTTGCTCGGCCGTCAGCTTTTCCCAATACAGGTTGATATCGTCGCGCTGGGTGCGGGGCAACACCACCAGCGCATCGGCCGGCTCCACGCCTTCGGTCTTGGTCAGCAACGGCAGGCGGCCGTCGGTCCGATTGGGATCGGCCGTATGGTGGCGCAGACCGAGCTTTTGCAGCAGTTGTTCGGTGGTTGCATCGTAGCCCTCGGTGGGTGCCCGAAAGCCGGTGATGCCCTTGATGTCGGGAATCACGGACGCCATCTCGGTTCGCATGGTCTGCATCCGCTGTTCCTGAACGCTGGCCGGTTGCCCCTTGAAACTGACATGCACATCGCCATGGTAGCCGAGCTCGAAATCGCGGCCCAATTGCCTCAGGATATCCGGGAACTGCTTGCCGACCGAGGTGAGTATGTAAAACGTGCTGCGATAGTCGAGGGAACGCATCATGGCGGCAAAAGGGACAGCGTTGGCAAAACCCTCTTCGGTGTCCATTTCAATCACCTGGGCCGCGCGCTTGCCATTAGGCCAGGCGGCCCGAACGATGGCCGGGTCCCGGCGCAACCATTGCAGCGTGTCGTCGATCAGATTGTAGGTGCCCTGCGGACGAGCTTCCCAGGCTGATTCGGCAAAGGCAAAAAAGGCGACGCGGCCCAGTTGTTCGGCGGCCTCGGTGAAAACGACAGCCCCCTCACCGCGTCGTGCATCATCGGTAACGCGCGACCAGTTCATGAAGCGTGCGGCCACCATTTCGCCCTTCAAGCGCAACAAGGCTTCAGACGTTTTGCTCAACTCCATCCGTTGCCCCGCGACCTGGGTGTGGGAGAGCGGGGACTCGCCAGTGAAAACCAGGTTGTGAGCGTCCGTGCTGGCCGGAATTTCGCCGAGTACCTTGGCGCCCAGATTTTCCAGGAATTGCCAGCCTTGCCAGTCGCCTTTGCCACTTCGGGTGCCGGTGGCCCAGGTCGAGAGCAGAGCCCCGCCTTTGGCACGGAACGCCAATATCTCGGCTCGCTCTTCGTCGCTCAGCGAGACTGCGGACGGCAGTATCAGGACGCCGCTGTCTTGTTTGCGCAACTGGGAGGCGTTCTGAATTTCCTTGAAAGCAATCTTGCGGTTGGTAAAGTAGCTGCGCCACGGCGTCAGCAACACTTCGTAATTGCCGCCGGTTCCCGAGAGATAGGTCTTGGTATTGGAGGAGGCGTAGAGAAAGACGCCGGAACCGGTTGAACCGTTGTACGAAAGTGCGCCGTTGACACCCAGCAGGGGCAGGTTCCAGCCCATGGATTTCATGAACAAGAGGTAAATCAGCGTCGGTATCGCCAGACTCAAGATGATCAAGACAGGCAGATAAGTGCCCATCCGATTGAAAACCGGACGCCGTTCACGTCTATCGGTGTCAGATAACTTCACTGCCGCGGAATGCATGACCAAGGTGCCTGTCATTGTTCATCTGAAGTTGGCTCAGTGGTCGGCTCGGTCCTGGCTTCCGGCACGTAGCGCTTGAGAAACACCGGTTCCAGCGGTCCGCCAATGTTCATCGTCTCATCGGACCGGGACCCGGTCGGCTTGCGTTTGTCGCGTAGCTTGAAGGCGGCGTAGGCGCCAACCCCCACCACCATGGTGCCGATGGTGGTGATCAGGATGACGGTAGCCAGAATGGAAATGAGATCCATGTCAGAGTTTTCCTTCTCGCTCCAGTTTTCCCCAGGTCATGGTGTGACCGCGCCACTCCTCAATGGTGGCAAAGACCTTGGAAACATCGATGATGTTAATGTAAAAAAGACGGAACATGATGGCATAAAAAATCAGCGACGGTTCTTCTTCTTCGATGACGACGCAGTACGCCGCGGCGACCACGTCCAGCACCGTGAGTTGCAGCCACCAGTAGAAGAGGAGGGTGGCCAGACCATACTGAAGACCGACGAAGACGAAAAAAAGGTTGCCCAGCAGGTTGGAAAAAGGCCACATGATGCCTTCGAACAGCATATACCAAAGAATATAGCAGTTGATCCCGGCCTTGCGTGGCTGCCACAGTGCGTGGCTGTGCTTGATGGTCGCTTGCAGGATGCCGCGAGTCCAGCGGTAGCGTTGCTTGAGCAAGTCAAGCAGGCTGCTGGGTGTTTCGACCCAGGCAATGGCGCGCGGCTCATAGGCAATGTGCCAGCCGCGCATCAGCAGCTTGAGCGTCAGGTCGCAATCCTCGGCAAAGGTATCCCGGTCGTAGCCGCCGGCCTGCTGCAGGACGGTTTTGCGAAACATGCCGAGCGGTCCGGGGATGATGTTGACCACGTGCCCAAAGCTTTGCGCCTTGCGTGCCATCGCCAGCCCTTCTACATACTCCAGCGCCTGGATGCGGGTCCACATGTTCTCGCGGTTGATCACCTTGACGTTGCCCGCCACCGCGCCAACCAGCGGATTTTCGAAGTGGCGAATGCAGACCCGCAAGGTATTGGGCGAGAGCTTGGTGTCGCCGTCCATGTTCAGGACGAACTCGCCGCGCGCCAGGGTCATGCCGGTGTTGAGGGCGTCGGCCTTGCCGCCGTTGCGCTTGGTCACCACCCGGACTTCGACATCCTGCGATTCCCGTGCCACGGCAATGGCTTTTTCATAGGTGTCATCGGTCGAACCGTCGTCGACCACGATGATCTCGAAGTTGGGGTAGTCAAGCTCCAGCAGGGCGCGCATCGCGGCCTGGATGACCGGCCCCTCGTTAAAGGCCGGAACCACCAGCGAGACCATGGGCAAGGACCGGTCTTCGCGGTACAGGATGGCGGGCTTGTCGCGTATTTTGTACAGTGACTCCAGATGATCCATGAAGGAATACAGGATCAACACGGCGAAACGAATAACCAGAAGAACCAGGAAAAACAACAGGTAATAGGTTACTGCCGCAAGCAGATAGTTTTGCAGCAAGACGACGAACGAGCCCTTGGCGTCGCGAACCGCATCGTAGCTGTAGACCAGTAGCAGGATCAGGCCGCCCACCGCGAGTGCGGCCCAGGCATAGCGCCAGGCGCGGCGCGCAACCTTCCTTATCTCCAAAGCTTTTCCAGATTTACGGTCGCAGACTGCGCACGGTAGGCGGCATTGTTGCGCCAACTGTTCAGGGACCACAAATTCAGACTGAGTGCCAGGTCGTTGGAGATCCAGCGTTTACCCCCGGCAGACAGGCTCCAGCTGGTCCCGGCATCGCCAAAAAGCCGCAGACCGGCCTGGCCGGAAGCATAGACATTCCAGTCGGCGGCGCCCCATTCCCCCAACAGACCAGCGTAGGCCGTGCCAGACCCTTGGTCCGGTGACCAATAACTCAAGGTGTTGAATTTGGCACCGCGCGCCTCCATCCCAAGGAAGGGTTTGAAGTGACTGCCAAGCGGCCGCCAGACCGAGGTAAGGTGCAGGTTGCCGGTCATGACGGTGTTGTTGTCGGAAATGTCATAGTAGTCAAGCCGCCCCGACAGATTACCGAATGAAAAATCCTTGGCCGCGTTGATGCCGGCATGAATGGCCGACAAATGGGATGCCAGCGCATTCGGATTGGTCGCCATCCGGCCCCAGTTGACCCGACCGCCGCTGAGCGCGAGCTGGTCGTCAAAAAGCTTGATGCGAGCGCTGCCGTACAGGCTGTGATCGTCTGCCGTCGGCATGCTCAACTCAAGACTGGGCTTGAGTACCAGGTTCAAACTCTGGTACCTGAGGGTGACGTCTTGCTGCTTTGCTTCGATGCCTGGCAAGGTGTCCCTGACGCCACTGGTTTCGACTTCCATGATGGTCGAACCGCTGCTGTCGCGCCAGCGGTGATTGAGGGTGACCGATTGGCGCTGGTCGTCCGTCGAATCGCTGCCACGACCGAAACTGAGCAGGGTGCGTGGGCTGATTTCACGCATCGCCAAGTTAAGACCTTCCAGTGCGCCCGTGTTGCCGGGGTCACTTGAAAGGACATTGCGATAAAGCGGCAGCGCCTGATCGTCGCGCCCGCGCCAGCGATGCACATTCGCCAAACCGACAGCAGCCTGGTTGGCGTAGCTGCCGTTGGCCAGCCCCTGGTAGGCTGGAATGGCCTCCTTCAGGCGACCGGTCCAGGCCAGGCTGTTGGCGACTATCAGTTGTAGCTCGTCGTCCGGCTTTTCCTTCGAAATCAGGGCCAATCCCTCAGTGCCGGCGGCCTGGTAATCGCCGGCCGCATTGAGGTCGACAATGCGCTGCTGATCCGGACTGCGTTTTGGCAGCGCTGATTCCACTGGCTGGGTTTTTTCCACCGAGCCCGCTTCGGGCGGTGGGATATATTTGAAAGGTGCCAGTGGCAGCAAGTCGCCCGAAGGTGTCGTGATACTTTGGCGACCACCTGCGGCACCGGGCGAAAAATCGGTGGTGTCGGCCAGGCTTGGCAGAGGCAAGGCCTGACAAAACAGCAAGGCCACCAGTCTCCATCCCAATGACTTGGCATGACAGGCCGTTATCGGTCGAGCGGTGAGGGGGAACTGGATCGGTTTCATGTTGCTTGCGCGACCTTTGATGACTCGATGTAATTGTTGCATGGAAGTTCCTCGCGGAGACGCTCTGGCCGGCATTAAATCAATCGGTTGGGTCCTTGGGCGCAAGCTTCTCTTTGGGCTCACTTGCCGAGGCCGCGGGCGGCGCGGCGCGAGTTGCCCAAGGGACCTCTTTCTTCCCAAAGACCGGGGCCTGGGGTGTGCCGTGGAAGCCAAAACCCTGGACCACGGCCGGGTTATCTGGCGCTCTGGCCATTGGGGCCGTCGCCAATCCCCGCTTGACTGGGGGCGCGACGGGTGGTCTTGCAGCATTGGCAAACAGCGCCTGGTCAGGCTGGTCGCGCGTCTTTTCAGCGCTGACTGCCAAGGTGCTGGGTGTCTCCGTGGTTCGAGCGACCGCAGCGGCTGGCGCCTGGGCTGGCGTCGGTGCAGGCGGTTGCGGCGCTTCTGGGGACGACTCCGCGCCCGGCAACTCCGCTGGCTGGGGAGTCTCGCTCAGCGACGAATAGTCAGGCAGATCGCCGCGCTCGGCAACGTGAGACAAGGCCGCCAATTCGGAATCGATCTCAGCGCGCGCAATCAGGAATCTGACGCCGTCGAAAGCGGCGTCCACCGGCATGCCCAGAAGTCTTTCCAAAGTCGCCAGCAGGACTGTTTGCGGGCAGGCGTTCAGGAAAAGATAGCAGTAGCTGGTGTCGGCTGTGATCAGATCGCCGGAGCGCGACAAATTGATATGCCCCAGGATGTCGATCATGGTCGTGCTTGGGGCCGGCTTGCCGATGACAATCGCGCACGGAATGTTCAGCGTCTCGGCCCGATCAAGAATCACCTCGACCTCGCGTGCAAAGCGCAAGGGAAGCAGGTAGCCGCGTAACCTGGTGGGGGTCACGCTGGCCAGCGCGGCTTCAAAATTGATGTTGACGTCGCGGCTAAAAAGTTGCCCTTTGAGCGACTCCAGCAGCAGCGGCAGGCGGCTGGTCGGCACATCTTTGTGGACCACCAGATTGACGCCAAGGCGCAACAGCAAGGCCTCGTTCTGGTAGCGCAGGGAAGCCCCTTTTTCCTGCACCACGATATGGGCGCGCCGGCCCAGGTTGAGTCGCAATGTGTGGACCGTCTCGGCGAGTTGCCGCAGGCTGGTGTCCGGCTGAAATCTGAGAATGGATGTCGCCGAGCGGGTGACGCGGGTGGCGTGCATCATTCCGACCAGAGTATCCACGCGCTGCCAGACTCCAGGCATCTGCTTGGCGACACTGTTCAGGTCGGGGTCCATGTAGAAGAAATGAGGTTCCGCGTCTTCGACCTCTGCCACCGGTTGATTGGCGTCTTCGCCCGCAATCTGCTCCACGGGCGCGGCTTTGGTGGTGGCTTCGTAGAGTCCGGAATCGAGCGTTGTCAGGCGGTAATTCCTGGCCGCGATGGTGCCCTCCGGCGACTGCCAGTAATCGAACGTGATTTCCAGGCCTTCCTTGTCCCCACCCAGACGGGCAATACCGGTCAAGTTGTCCATCAAGGCATTGATGGTGTCGGAGTGCGCTTCCGTGACGCGCGAAAAAACCGCCAGCATGGTCACTTGCCTTTGCTCCAGCCATTTCCTGAGAACATCGACCTGGTCCAACGCCAGGGAGATATCGTGCAGGCTCAGCAGTTCATCGGCCTGGTCGAAAATAAGATAACTATTTTCTGGAATGCCAAAATGCTCCAGTTCCCGCACAAAGCCTTCCGCGCCGTAGCGGAACATGGTCTTGGAAAAATCGTCCTGCATCACAAACAGCTGAAGACGATTGGCGCTGATCAGCTCTGGTGTAATAGAGTTGTCGAACGATTCAATTCTCTGAACAAACAGCTCTGGATTTGCAGGAACAATGACGGTACATGCCAAGCCCTCCTTGATGGCGCTGCCAAGGCTTCCGGCCAACATTGGAAAGCGGGCTGACGGTGTTTCCGCGATCAGGACATACAGACCGCCGCCTATCATGTTGTTGGTCAGATTGGTCAGACCACGAATGCCGATCCGAACGACCGGTACGGTCGGTGTGGGGGCGGCTTTGTCATTCATAACGAGGTCTCATTTTGTAACTTTTATCATAATCGATTTGAATGTTTCCAGATGAACGATCTTGCTGTTGTTGACCGGTCAAATAGAGGGTGTGCATATGCTTTTCTGGCGTAAGTTGTCGGTGCAACGAGGGCTGGGTGCTTTTTGCTCGGTGTGCCTGGCCTTGGCGTTGTTGCCGCTGGGTGCCGATGCCCAGCCCTTGCCGTCCAAAGTGTCCTCGGGGCCCGCCGGCGGCCCGTCCACCGACTTCTTTGTACCTGCCGGATTCTTCAAGAAGTTGGCCGCTGATCCGAAAGAGGCAACTGCCGCGCCAGACGCGGCAGCCAGCCCCATGGCGGCGGTGGCGGCGCCTTTTGTGCCGGCAACGCCGATGGCCCCCAGAGTACTGCTCTACGCATCGCCCACGACCCGTGCCTTTTTCGCCGCTGGCGGCTTTGATGCCGGGGAAAACGTTCGGACCTGGGAAGTATTCCTGCGCAAATACAGGATTCCATTCCAGGTACTGCCGTCGGTGGAGCAACTTGAAAAATCCCAGCCGGGGGTACTTTTACTGCCTTCAGCAGTGGCCCTGTCCGAGCGCGAGAAACAGGCCGTGATGGACTTCCGGGCCAAGGGTGGCGGGGTTCTGGCAACCTGGCTGGCTGGCATACGCAACGAGAACGGCGAATGGCGCGGTCTGGACTTCATGCAGAGGGCTTTGGATGTCAGGGTCGTGGGCAACACCGAAGCCGATGAAAATGATATCTTCATGATGCCGCATGGCGACAACCCGGTGACGCACAACTTGCCTGCGGGTTTGCGGATTTGGCTGGAACGTGTCAAGAACTGGTACCCCATCCGGATGGTGGGGCGACATCCCGCAGCCAACATCATGGACTGGTCGCGTACGTTGGTCACTGACAAGCCAAGTAGCACCATCGTTTTTGATGAGCGAGTGCAGTTTTCAGGCCGGTTGTCGCGCTCCGTGGTCCTGGGCTATCCCGAGCGGCTGTGGCTTTCTGCTGATCCGAAGCTGCTGGAGGCGATTGCCCACAATTCCTTGATGTGGTTGTTGCGTCAGCCCGATGCCTATGTCGCGGCCTGGCCTGATCCTTATGCCAGTGCTTTTGTGCTGGCGGTTGATTCGGCTGATGATTTTGCCGAAGCCGACTTGAGCTTTGCCAAGCAATTCGAAGATGCCGGCGGGCGGGCCACTTACTACGTGCTGAGTGAAAACGTCAAAAAATCTGCGGATATCCTGAGGAAAATTCAGGCGCACGGGCATGAGTTGGGCTTTCTGGGGGACCGCTTCAAAGGTTTCAAGGACCAGTCTTCGGCCGAGCAGGCAAAGCGACTCGATACCATGCGCAGGGAAGTCAGAGACGCTGGCATCGAT
Organism: Rhodoferax sp.; assembly: GCF_028714215.1. GTDB lineage: Bacteria > Pseudomonadota > Gammaproteobacteria > Burkholderiales > Burkholderiaceae_C > Rhodoferax. Next base: position 44,642 of record NZ_JAQTMS010000006.1, read on the forward strand.
ATCGCGACGGAAGCCGGCTTCCATGCCCCCATGGAGTCGTACGACAAGAACACGGAGAGACTTCTGGCGGAGCGCTCATTCGGACATTACATCGCGTTCATGGACGGGTCGGATGCGCGCTTGCCTTTCTTCCCCCCGGTCGGCGCGGGGGGCACCAAATCAGCGGGGTCCATGGTTGGATTACCCAGAACACAAGGTGGTCCGGAAGATGAAGAACGGGACCCTGCCAAAGGGCTGCAGGAGTTCTTCGGTGAGCTTGACCTGGTTGAGCAAATGGCCGGTTTGGCGGTTGTCAGAATGCCGAATCAAAGTTCCCTCGACAAAGTGCAAACGGCAGAATTTTTCAACCATCTGAAGGCGCGTAGCAACAGGATGTGGTTGGCCACGGGCGGGCAGGTGGCTGACTGGTGGCGCGAGCGGGCGCGCGTCAGTGCCCGATTGGAGTCCAGTGCGGTGGCACCTCTTTTAATCGTTAGGATCATGGGCGGCGGGCCGTCAAGGCGGGCAGCAGCCGTTTGGGTCAATCTTCCGGAGTCCGGGGGCGTGTTGCGGGTGGTAGCCGCTGGCAACTATGCAAAGACGCCAAAGATCGCCAGCGTCGATGCCTGGCGGACTGCCGTTGTACTTGACGGATTTGCTCCCGGAGAATACCAGTGGTATCTGTATTTTGGCCGCCCGACAGCAAGCGCCGGCAAGTGACTCGCGCCGGCGGTTGGTGTGAATGGTATTTTCAGGATTGAAAGATTGACATGCAATTTCGAATCGGAACGAACTTTTTCAATTTGGTGTTCGCGGCACTGCTGGCTTGTCCAGGCATTGGCGTCAGGGCGCAGCCAACCGGTTTGCTGTATGACCCTGAACCCCCGGCCGATTCTTCCTACGTGCGCGTGATACTTGCCAGCCGTGACGGAACGGTCGACATCTGGGTCGACGGTCGATCGCGCATTCAAAAACTGGCGACCGGCGAGGCCAGCGAATTCATGGTACTGCCGGCGGGGAAGCACAGCATCGCGATCCATCCCGCAGGCAAACCCGCGGCCCATCTTTCGACCATGCTGGATGTGGTACGGGGGCGGGCCATGACGGTGGCGTTCACGGCGCTGCGGGCGGACTCCGTGCCCATCGTATTCGAGGATAAAACCAACGCCAATAAACTCAAGGCGTTATTGGCTGTTTACCATCTGGATGCCAAGTCCGGACCCCTTGATGTGCTGACCGTGGACGGCAATACCAAGGTGTTTTCGGGCGTCGCTTATGGCACTTCCAAATCCATTGCGGTGAACCCGATCACTGTCGAGTTGAGCGCCGCCAAGAGCGGCGACAAGGTGCCGCAGGCCAGTGCCTCGCTAACCATGACACCGGGCGGCACCTACAGTATTTTGTTGCTGCCTGGTGAAGGTGGCAAATTGGTTGCGCGGGCCGTGCAAAATAAAATAGAGCGCTACACCGGCAAGTAGCCCTGAAAATTTACCCCTTAGCGAAAAAGAGAAACGATGAAAAGACGCACGGTTATCAGACGGCTAAATACCGCAATGCTCACCAGCCTGCTTGGCGTGGCGGTCGCTCATGCGGCCGATGCGGGAATGGGCATCGTCGGCAAGAACGACTGGCTGTTTTATCGTTACGAGATGACAGAGGCCAATGACGCGGCAGCGACCGACGCTTCACTCGACCTGATACAGCGCTTGAACAAACTGCTTGCCGCCAATGGCACCAGCATGGTGGTGGCCATGGTCCCCTTGAAGATGCGTATTTATGCCGAGCATCTGCCGGACGACATCAAGATCAACGCCTTCATGGCTGGCAACTACGAGCGTATGCGCCAGGCACTGCAGTCGACCCGGGTGAATGTGATTGATCTCAATACAGCGTTTTTGAACAGCCCCCTGCGCACCAGCGACACGCCGCTGTTCTTCCGGCTCGACACCCACTGGACACCCACGGGAGCCATACTGGCGGCCGAAACCGTGAAGGCCGGAATTGGCGCCAATCCAGCCTTGCAGAAGGAGTTGGAGGCGACGCCTGAAGAGGGTTTCAAGATGGTCCTGGCCAGCCGCAAGCGGCCCTCCGTCAGTCGCGACCTGATTGAACAACTGCCGCAAAATTCCCTGACCTTTGCGCCTGAACAAGTTGTTCGAGTCAACGTCAATCGTGCGCGACCACCCAAGGAAGATTTGCTGGGCAATGCGCCAATTCCGGCGATCGCCTCGGTAGGCAGCAGCTACTCGCGCGACTGGACTGGTTTTACCGACGCCCTGCGCTATCAGCTGCAGCGCGATATCGTGAGCGTTGCGGTGGGTGCCGATCAGGGGTCCTGGGTCGGCATGGAGAGCTATTTGCGTGACGACACCTTCCAGACCAAAGCGCCCAAGCTATTGATTTGGGAAATGCCGGAGCGGGACATGCGCGCGCCGCCCGACTACAAATTTCGTGAAACCCGCTACATCAGCAACAACACCGAATGGCTGTTGCGCGTATCGGCCCTGGTGCAGGCCAGTTGCAAACCGTCGGCCATAACGGCCAAGCTGGCGCACGCCGGACTTGCCGCCAATGCAGCCAATGTGAAGGGCGCGGAACTCGTCACCGGGCCGACCAATGACAACGATTTCATCGAGATCGGATTCGATAAGCCGATTGAAAAGCTCGATTACCTGGCTGCACGTGTGACTACCGCTGGATCGAAAACGTTGACCTTCGAGGGCTCTGGCCCGGGCGTGGCAACGCGCCGATTTAGTTTGAATGTGCCTGGTGATGATGCGGCGCATGCCGTTAAAACGCCGCTACCCTCGAATGCAGGAGGGTTTACCAAAGTGCGTATTTATCCGGGTAAGAGCAATGGCTTTGCATTGCAAGGTTTGCAGGTGTGCCGGCAGCCGGAGGATCTTCTCAAGTAATGACCTGATTCAGGCCGACAGGTACTGGGTCAGCAGTTCTTCGTACTGCTTCAGCACGTCAGGCCAGGTGAAGGCGTCCTGAAAGCGAATCAGCGCATGCTGACGCAAGGTCGCCAAGCGGTCCGGGTTGGCGATCAGTTCGTCCATGCGGCAGGCGAATTCCTCCGCGCTTTTGAAATAGACAGCGGCTTCCGGTCCTGCCACCCAGCGGTTAAACCGGTTGTCGTGCGCGACCACGGCGTTGCCCGCACCCAGTGCCTCCACCAACGACGGGTTGGTGCCGCCCACCTGATGGCCGTGCACGTAGCCCGCGCAGTGAACCCGCAGCGACTGCACCACTGTTTTGTCGTAGATGGCACCTACAAAACGTACCTCGGCGCTGGCGGCCGCTTTCACCGCGCAGTGATAGGTGTTGTTAGGGTCATAGTTGCCCAGCACCACCAGTTTCATGCCCCGCGGCTTGGCAGAGTACCCTTTCACAATTTCAAGCAGGGAGTTTTCCGGCTCTGCCCTTGCAATGACCGTCCAGAAGCGGCCCGGTTCCAGCCCCAGACCAAGCGACTCAACCGGCTGCACGGACGCGGCGGTGATGGCATCGGCGCCATACGGAATGGTGGTGATTTTGCTGCCCGTTACCCGTGACTGCAAATGCAGCTTGATCTGTGGGTGGTCGGCTACCAGATGGTTGCCCAGCCAGCAGCCGGCCCAGTCGTTCAGCCAGAACCAGGTCTTGGCCGCGGAGCCCCATTTGGCGCGTGACCACTCGATGCCGTCCATGTTGATCAGGTTGGGTATGCCCTTGAGTCGCAGCAGCGCGCAAAACACAGCGGTGTTGTAGCCCAATGTCAGGCACAAATCCTTGCGCTTTGAAGCATGCACCGTGGCTTGCCAGTCGAACACGATCGTGCCCTTGGGCCCCTCTTGCGTCACCGGTATGTGCACCCGCTCCACGCCTTGCCAAGTGTCGGTAAACATCGGACCATGGCCGTCGTCCTGGCAGTAGACGACGACGCGCCAGCCCTTGGCAACCAGATAGAGCGACAAATGCTCGGCAAAGGTTTCAAAACCGCCGTGAGCAGCGGGGATGCCGCGGGTGCCAAGGATCCTCAGAATTCTCATGGATGAACCAACAGCATTGTCACGTTATTGATCCGGAAAACAGAAATCGACAACAGCAAAATTATTTGATCCTCTCAAGTACTTTATAAAATTTATAGCTGACTCTGAACATTTGAATCAAACCAATTATCGCCATGGCATACAAATACATAAACCTGAGACTGTACGATGCAGATACCCACAGTTCAAAAGCAGTACAGGCCAACAAGATGAAGATCTGCCCTTGATTGGAAAAAATCTCTCGAAAAAGAAATCGAATCTTCTGCTTCCGAGGGGCTTCTTTCCAGTTAACCTTGTCATGCTGATATATGCCGGAAAACTCGGTTGGGATTTCTTGATCTTTGAAAATTTTATCCATCATTACTCTGAAAGAGGCCGACTGCCCATAGGCACTAAGCCACATGCCAGTAACCAAGCCAGCCCACAAACCTAATTCATTTTCGGTCTGGGAAAAAGCGGCAATACCGATCCCGAGGAAGAGAACAGGGGTATAAAAATAATGAACAAGCGCATCAAAATAGGAGCCACCGAGGCCTGATGTTTTCCCGTAGAAATGAAAATTCGCTCTCGCGACTTCGCCATCAATATGATCAAGAATGTTGTAAACAAGAAGGAAAATGGCGCCTAAAAACGGCAAAAACAAATCATTGGAAGCCTGTAGAAAAGAACCTGCCAGTGCAAAAATAAGGCTGACAATGGTAACAAAATTTGCAGATACACGCCATCTAACTAATAGGGCACTAAAAATGGGAGAAAAATAGCGAATGAAATACAAAGATGTCACGTAGGGTTCTGTGTACCCTTTTGATGTGATGGCTCTGATTTCTGCTAGGTCAATTTTTCTTGAGTTCATTTGCGAAGTCTTCTTATTGTTCCCGAAGTGGAAATCTCCGGCGTTCTGGGAAGATAAATTACTTCGCAGTATTCTTTCAAAAAGTCAAACTCGCCTGTCCAGTCACTACCCATCACAAATATATCAATGGAGTATTTTTTCACGTCGCTGATCTTCTGGTTCCAATTTTTTTCAGGAATTACGAGATCAACGTAGCGGATTGATTCAACAATAATTTTCCTTTCTTTATACTTATACAGAGAGGATTTGTGTTTTATCGCATTGAATGGATCGGTTGAAAGCGCTACCACAAGATAATCGCCAAGGTCTTTAGCCCGTTGCAGTAACCGGATGTGCCCGTGGTGGAGCAAATCATAGGTGCCGTAGGTAATGACACGTTTCATTTCTGTTTCTCCAATATATTATCAATTTGTTACCCAATTCTAGCCGATGAGCTTCAAAGTAAAAATCAAGGCTCCTCGGACAAATATCTGATTCGCTTTACAGCCTGCATTTTCACCTTAGCTCGAATAGATTCAATTCGATCACCGATCGTCCAATTGAGAGCGACCGCAAACACAATAGAGAAGATCGCGTTGGAAATAGAAATGAATAATTCGTTCGTGATATCGAGTTGCTTGAAGAAAAGTCCAAGCACAAAGATCACCAAAAAATGACCAATGTAGATTGGGTAACTAAGGTCTCCAATTTTTCCGTCAAACTTGTACTGGTTCTGAAATGCAAAGGTAAGCGGCAGAAAGAGAATGAAACACGAGAATAATATTGGCGCTTTGTACAGGCCACTAACTGGTACAACAAAATACAGCACAGAAAAGGCGGCAAGAACGATGGTGACGATGAGGGAGCTTTTCTTCAGGGCTGCTCCAAAAAACTTTCGATAAAGCGGAAGCAATATTTGATGCGATAACGAACCAACAAGAAAAAATGCCAATTCAGTGGGAAAGAAACGATAAGTCCAAGGGTCATTTTTTCCAATACCATTGACTATCAAAACGACCCGCAATAGCAGCGAACAAACCAGCAATGTGAGTAAAAGTTTTCTTCTTGGCAAAACGAACGGTGCTATCAGATAGAAACTCAACTCCACGCCGAGTGACCAAGCTTGCGGAATAAGCAGTCCCTTCCACAGGGCGAAGTCTGAATTATTGAAGTTAGTGGCAAAAACCAGATTATCAGAACGGACTGCGGAGAACATAATCCAGTCTTGACCAAAAAGAAGAGCGTTTGTCAGAGCCAGCGAGATATCGGCAGACAGTGGCATATCCCTGTACAGCTCAAAAAACTGTGGGTTGGCCAACAGGTAGATGACTAGCGTTAATGAGGCGACTGCAAAGTAAAGCGGATAAAGCCGCAAGAAACGGCTTAAATAGAAAGTTGCTTTTCTTCCGTATCCACCGCGCTCTGTTAGGACGTAAGAAATCAGGAAGCCGGAAGTAATATAAAACAACTGGACGGCATTGCGCGGACCGACAAACACCAGGCCACTGTTCCATGGTGAGTGTGCGAAGACAACGGCAAGCGCAAAGATGGTTCTTAGAATCCCCATTTCATTCGTCTAGTTAAGTCAGTTGTGACCTTAAGATTCCCCCTTTCAAAGTGGCTTACAAAGGCAAAAATCTTTGAATACTCGCCCTATATGATTTATCACGGTAATGTCATTTGCTGCTATTTCTCATCTTGGTGCGAAGAATTGTCATCACCGGCGCATGCGGTGAGCGCTTTGTTATTGCCGGTGATTCTGAATCAATTTCGGAATCCCAGCCAGGCCAGCCACGAAAATCGTGGTACATCCACGACCACCCCTTAGCCTCAAAATAGTCCACAGAGTCTGAAATATATCGCGGTGCGCTGCCCTGCGGAGCCCACCTCGCAATACTGAACTCGCCCACCAAGATTGGCACGTTATTCTTGGTGGCGAAGAGATCAACAATCGACAGTAGTTTGTATAGCTCCCCCCGATTTACATTCATTGCTGGCGTTGTCCCATAGGTAAGTGGTTTTGACAAGTCCTTCAATACGCCTTGATGAGTCAGCGCGAAAGGCGAGTACGAGTGGAAACTGTATACAACATTGTCGATTGGCAGTGTCTTCATGTTATTGAAAGATGAGGTCGTGGCGTCAGGGGCAGACTCAACGATTAGCACCCGGCGCGGATCAACAGAGCGAATCTCCTTACCAAGGGTCTCAGCATAAGCCAACCACATGGACTGTCGATCTTCGTAAGTTCGGCCCGGGGGCACGGGTTCATTGAGCAGGTCAAAACCCGCAACGCTTTGGAGATTCCGATAACGAACTGCTAACAGTTTCCACTGCATTATGAAAGATTTTTGAAGTAAAGACGACGTCCATAAAGGGCCACGTTCATCCCCCATCGGACGCAAGACTACGAAGGCGTAGATTGACCGCGCTGCTAACGCGTGAATTAGTGCATCAAGATTATTGAGATCTGTTTGTGGGAGATCGTAAGATACACATTCATTGCATCGCTTCAAAAAAACACTTATCCGCACCATATTTGCGCCAGTGCTGGCGAGAGCATCAAGATCAGCAGAACTGCGCTGACTGCTCACATCTTCTATGTGGAAGCCACGAAAACGACTATTTCGGAAATCGTTGGCGGTAATTTCATAGGCAACGGCGGGTAAAAATGTGATGAGTGTCAGTGTCGTTAAGCAAAGCCGAATAGCAATGCGCCAGCAACTACGATTCATTAAACTGCCCCTTTCGCGTATCAGTTGCAACTCCGAGTGTAAGCGCCAAGCTGCCCCAAATAATGAAAGCGTACGAAGGTGTCAAAAATAGCGGGTTTACAGCGCAGTCAACCGCGATGGAAATCGCTAGGAATGCCATCGCATGAAAGAAAGCGGCCGTCTTCAAATTTTTCATGGCGCAGCGAACGAATAGCCTAATAGATACAAAGATTCCGATCAACCAAAGCCCGAGAGCCACCACCCCACCTTCTTTTAGTAGATCCAGAATATCGCTATGGGTCGGGATGTTTAGACTTCGCGTGTATTCAATGTACGTCTCACCAGATGCGGCAGTATAGGCTTGCCCCCATATTGGTGATTGAAGGAATGCTGTAAACACATTTCCATATTGATGAAGTCGAACGTCCATATTTCCAGATGGCAGATACTCGCGAAAATAGATGAAACCAAGTATTGACGAGCCGACAACAGCGACAAGTACGATCATACCTACAACACGAATTGCGGTTTGCCACTTCGAGGATACACTAGTATCTACATAAACCAAACCGATGTAACTTATCGCAGAAATTCCGTTGATGTATCCCGTAAGTTTCTGGGTTAAAATGGTGGCAGTCGCGAGCAGGAAGAGTGCAAGTAGTTTCCCGACTATTTTCTTTTGAACAAAAAACAAGTAAACAAAGAAGGGTTGAACCAGAAACTCAATACTATGCAACACCGCGACTTTTCCAAAGTAAATAATAGAGCCAGCAACAGCGACGCACGATGAAACTCCCCACAGAAAGAGGAATGGCCTTACGATTTTTTTGGTGTTGCCGACTTCTCTACCCCAGATATAGAATAGAGGAGTCAGCAACATGTAGATGCCTAAGACGAGGAACGTTTCCTTTACATCAAGTATAAATCGCGCGTAGAGGGAGCCGATCGTGGCAAAGGATCCAAGCAGTAAAAATGGCCAAAGCCACGAAAACCAACCGGTGAAATCTATTCGAGGTGCGCCCCCGAGAGTTCTGCCAACAATATACAGCGTAAAAGCGGGCAGAAATACTAGTAGTGGAATATGTTTCAGCACCAAAGCATTTCTTAACGGGATTCCGAAAATTGCTTCCGATATGGTTACGAATAGCGCGAATGAAAAGGCAATCCAGAGTGGGTATTCGGAAAACATGACCCTTTGACACTCTTTCAATCGGCCCGGACCGCTCATATCATGAATTGTTGTAAGAGGTGGACTATCCATTTGATTTGATGTAATTAATAACCTGTTGTCTATGGATGATTGCAGACCATTGATAAGAAAAGCTTTTGGAATTTGGTCTGCATTCTTTCAACCGAAAACTCTGCATCAAATCGCACCTTCCCTGCCTGCCCCAGGCGAGCGCGCATGGCATCGTCACACAACAGCGTCTCAAGCACCGCAGCCAGTGCGTCGGCATCGCGCGGGTTAAATGTCAGCCCGGTAATGCCGTCCACAACGATTTCAGTCAGGCCGCCAAAACGTGCGGCAACCACCGGCTTGCCCATGGCCATGGCTTCCACGGCCACCAGGCCAAAAGGCTCTGGTTCGGTTGAGGGTACGCATACGATGTCAAGCGCCGCGTAGGCTGGCCAGATGTCATTGGAAAAACCCTGCATCACGATATGGTCGCGCATCGGTGATCGGGCGATCCGCTGACTTAGCTGAAGCTCGAAATTCTCCTGCCCGGGCGGCGGGCTGCCGATGAATACGACGGAGAAATCCTTGATTCCCTTGCCGTGCAAAATCTCTACTGCGTCCAGCAACAAGCCGTGACCCTTCCAGCGGTTGATGCGGCCGACCAGGCCAATGGCCAGTCGACTGCCCCCAGGGTGAAACTTGCGAAGCAGTTCCTCGATGTGGTTCTTATCGATCCGGCTCGGCGCGTGCACTCCATTCCAGATCACGCTCATTTTCTTCTTCAGGCTGGCTTGCGCACCAGCGAGCCATTGGTAAGTAGCCTGGGAGTTGCACACAACATGGTCCGCGAAAAATTGCAGCAGCAAGGGGAAGATGCGTGCCGCAACCCACGGGTGTTCAATGATCTCGTGCACATGCCAGAGGTGGGGCAGGCGACGCTTGTGAGCCCATAGCGCGCCACCTAGCACGGCTATCGTATTGGAGTGCACAAGATCCACCTTGCGCCCGCGCAATACCCGGTCATAGGCGGGCAACGCAGCCCGTTTTTCGCGCACCAGTTCCAGCACGCCTTTGAAACTGAATCTTGCGCGGGTCACCTTGAGCATCGGAAGTACATGGAACTCGATTCCGCGTTGCTCAAGTTCCTGCGTAAGCAGGCCAGTGTCCGGCAGCAATACAACTGACTGGCCGCCCAGCTTCTTTACTCCTTCGGCCAGATACAACAGGATCTTGTCGGAACCATACATGTCCGAGGACTGGTGAAAAAAGGCAATCAACTTGCCTTGCAGAGGCAAACTGCGCGTGTTCACGATGGCTCCACCGAGTGGACTTCATCGGCTCGTCCTTCCAGATCTGCGAGGCTGTAGCGCCCGCCCAGCCTGGTCGCCACGACTTCGACATAGCGGGGTGTTTCGTCCACCGCATAGCGATAGCAAATTGTCTCCGAGCGATAGCCGCCGCTGAACAGGCGCTCGATACGACGCCCGAGCATGATGAGCTGCCGCAGCGACTTGCTGCGAAAGGCACCAAATTGCCGGCGGATTTTTTCGACTTCTTTCGCCATCTCCGGGTGTGTGCTGAGATTGCTTCCGTCTATGCCAAACACGGACAAATATTCCGGAATGTGTTTGATCACCGTCCCGGCCGCGGCGACGCGCAAAATCAGATCCTTGTCGGCCGCATAGCGGTATTGGCTGTCCAGGCGAAGCAAGCCGCTATCCCACAGGTGCCTGCGGTAAAAAATGGTTGCCGACTGCATGTTGAGAAAACCATTGACCACATAGGCACGACGGAACGGAATCTCCCGGCGCAACGCCACCGGACGGCCCAGTAAATCGGCGACGATGTAGTTGCCGAATACCACATCCACCTCGGGGTGCATATCGAAAAATGTCTGTACCCTGGCCAAGGTACCGGGCAAGTATTGTTCATCCGAATTCAGCCACGAGAGAAACTCGCCTCTGGATCGGGCCCAGGCGCGGTTGATGGCGTCGTACATGCCGGTGTCTTTTTCACTCACGGCCTGCAGCTCAGACTGCTCCGACAGCCACGCGGGTGTCCCATCCGAGGATTGGGCGTCCTGCACCAGATGTTCCAGCGTTACGCCGCTCTGCCCGCGTACCGAGCCGACGCAGCGCTTCAGCTTGTCCAGCGAGTTGCGCGTCGGGGTGGCGATGGAAAAGCGGACGCTGGTCATGTTGTTGTCTGTTCTCTTATACCAATTGCGTCTTCATCCAATGATCGAGTTCGAGAGGGTCGATCAGGCCGCTTGGCGAGATCAGGCGGGTCATGCGCTCGATATCTCGATCAGATCTATTCCACCATTGAAGCCTTAACAGGTTACTTATTGTTTGTTCGTCAAATCTGTAGCGAATCACTTTTGCTGGATTGCCAACAGCTATTGCGTAAGGGGGGATATCTTTTGTAACGATTGAACCGGCGCCAATGATTGCGCCATCGCCAATCGAAATGCCACCCATGACTAGGCTATTTGCGCCAATCCAAACATCATTACCGAGTACGACAGGAATAGCCTCCTCAAAGTTGGGAAATTTTGCGATCTGGAGTAGCGTTTGCGAGCCGGTGGAATAGAACGCGGGATGTGTCGACAGGAAATTAGTAGGATGACGCCCTAAACCGATCCGGACTCCCTGCCCAATACTACAGAACTTTCCCGTAGAGACATTCGAAAGACTCGCTCCGGCTATGTATGTCGCGCGCCCTAGCTGACACGAAAACAGTTTCGAATCACGCTGCAGACTTACATATTCATTGAATTCGCAGTCGGCGGTAGCGTAAGTTAAAAAATGCGCCTTGAACCCAACCAAGGTCTTGCTGTAGTTTCTTCTGCGAAAGAAGCTCCAGCGCATGCTATCTGGAATCATTTGGTTCTCCAGATTTGTAACTAAAGTAGAGCCGAGCCCATGGCCATAAAGCGCGAGTCTGCATTTGACCAATTTCACGTAGTGCTGGGAACAGGAACGATGAAAAATATCCGGAGAGAAAATAAGAGATGACAGTCGCGATCGCCGCCCCAATGGCTCCAAAAAACGGTATCAGAACGAGGTTCATCATAACGTTGATAACCAACCCAATCACTGTAACAGTGGGCGCGTAGCGCTGCAGCCCGACGGCAGCCAGCCAGCGGTGGCGTGCTGTATTCATGGCAATAGCCACGCAACTCCAAGCATGAATATAGAAGATATTTACCGAGCGTTCGTAGCCCGCCCCAAACACTGCATTGATCACTGGCCCGGCCAATATCAGCGCCAACAGCGTTACGACCAGTGAACCGCCGACCGCCAAATCAAACAGCATTTGCCCATGCTGACTATCGGTTGTCTGGTTGGCGTCGAGAAACCGTCTCGCTAACACTGGATACGCCGAATCTACGAGAACGACCGGCACCATGTAGATCACTTCAGATAGTTTTTGCGCTAGGCTGTAGATGCCGGTTTCGATATTGGTCGACAGGTAGCCCAGCATCACTACATCGATCTTCATGTAAATGATGATGGCGGTTGTGCTCAGCAGGTAGGGCCAACTCTCGCGCACCAACGCAACGATCAGTTGACGGTCTACAGCCCTGCGATGAACGGGGGACACGCTCAGATAGGCCAGGACGAGACCAATGCTTGTCACCAGGGCTTCTAAGCTCACGGTCCAGGCCAATGCCATGACGCCGAAACCAAGAAGGAGGCAGGCGACCTTGGCGATGGCGGCAAGCAAGGTACCCGTGATGCGCGCCGCAGCCGGGCGTACGGGCAAAGTTTTGGCTTTGAACCAGTAATCAAAAATGTTTACTGGGCTGAGCAGAATGCTCAGGCTGACAACCAGCGTGACTGACAGCGCCACCGGGTCATCGTTCTCCAGGACATAGGCCAGCACGACGGCAAGCGCAAAAACCATCAGGCCGAAAACGGTCCGCAATACCAGCGCTGCACCGAGTACCTCGCCCGCCTGTTGCGTCTGCGTGAGACGCAGGATGACGGGCGTATCCAGGCCCATGGTGGCTACCGTCATCAGTATGGCCACCAGGGCCGAGGCAGCGTTCAGGATGCCGAACTGCTCCGGCCCCAATTGCCGGGCAATCCAGAACGACACGGCCGCAACTGCGGTCAGCCGGACCAGGTTTTCGGCGAGTAGCACCACACTGCTGGAGGCAACCTCGCGGGCTCCGACTTTCATGCAGCGCCCTCGATTGAAGCGGGCGTCTGGACGGTACCCAATGTGGCGGCAATAGGAGCGACTCGTTTCATGGATTGGCGAGGGGGCGGTCAGTACCAAGGAGTGAGGGTTTGTCCCTTTCCAGCATGGCCTTTGTCAGATCGCCGACAAACTTTTCCTGTTTGCCATAGGCGTTGGCGGGATCGGAATCGATACTCGACACACGAAACAGCAAACCATCCGCTATCAGACCTCTTATGCCGTATGAAAGTCTTGCAAATCCTTGTTCCAGGTTGCCGCGCACGATTTTGTTACCGATTCGAACCCAGTAGGTAAGCGGTTCGAGGCGGGCGCCAAGTTGTGTTTGCAGCCGCATGGCGGGTACTTTTCTGTCGCCTATTTGGAGGGATACCTTTTCCTGGTGCGAAAGTTTAAATCCTTGTGCCGAATAGCACACTTCCGGGCGATGCACTTGCAGGTCGCGCGATTGATCGCCGCCGTAGGCAATCGACAGCATGATGCGGTAGCCGGTCGAGTCAACGTAGGTTTTTGACAGGGTCTGGCTGTAGATCTCGTCGAGCATTTGCTGCTCCTGGGGATTGACGATTTGCTGGCCGCTTTGTTTGATCTCGTGCCAGTCGCCAAAAGACCCGGGAACTACTTTTTCCAGATGGACTGGGGTCTGATCGGCAATCTTGTGTGTTGGCCGGATGGAGAGAGCCAGTCCGGCCGAAGCGAGCATCAACACCATCAACAAAATGCTTTTGAAATGGGGCTTCATGGGAGCAGAGGCCTAACGGGCGCCCGCTTTGCGCTGATTGCGATAGGCCTCGAAGGTTTGCAAGGCGGTGTCGAAGCTGATGATCAGCAACAGCGCACTCAAAAACAGCACCATGCCAGCAAAGCCGTGTAAAAAGCTCTGGCCGGCGGCGTCGCCAAAATGGTAGGTGATGAGGCTTAGTGCCATCACACGGATGACGTTCGCGGTAAACGAGATGGGCACGATCAAAATCGCCAGGCCGACGTTTCTGAAGAAGGAATCACGGCGCACAAGGTTAAGGTACAGCAGACCCAGCGCTTCCAGCGTCAGCAAGGTGTGCAGGCCGGCGCAGGCGTCGGCCACCAGCAGCATATATTGACCAATCTGCAAAATGACACCGTTGCGGCCGATCGGGTAGCCGGCCCAGAACAAGATGTTTTCGGCCACGTAAGACACGGCCATCTTCATCGGCATGGTGACGGTGTCCACGACCACGCCGGGCAGCGGAATCATGAACAGCATGAAAAAAAGCGCAAACCACTGCGCTTTGAGGGCTGCGCTGCCGCGCTGCTGCAGCAGCAACCCCAGCAGCAGCCAGACGGCAGAGCCAATCTCGAACATCAGGATGTCTTGCGACCGGCCCACCGCGTACAGCAGTAAACCAAAAATGAAGATCGGCCAACCCCAATGGCTGCCGGCTTGACCTTGCGCCGCAATCTCCATCGCGCCCCAGTTGCGGTGCAGCAGCCAAAGCGAGATGCCCAGCACAATGGGGCCGTGCATCTGCTCGTCCGAGCTCCAGATGCCGGTAACCAAGCCGTACAAGCTGGGCACATACAACACCGCCAGACCAATCATGATCGGCAGCCATGCCAGCAATTCGGCGCGTGAGGGTTGCGCCCGCGATGACCAGGGCTCAGGCATCATTGAGGACTGAACCTACCAGCGTTACCCCGCCGTCTCGCAGGCGCTGGGCCAGCAGGGCTACGCTCGGCAGCAGACTTTGATTCTTGCGTGCCACCATCAGCGCGGCGCCAGCGCGGGCGGCGATGATTTCGGCATCGGCAAAGTCATCTCCGGCCGGGGTGTCGATGACGATCACGTCAAACTGTTGGGCGGCAGTGCCCAGCAGTTGACCAAAGTCGGGGCGGCCCAACAGCTCTTGCGGGTTGGGCGGCACAGCCCCTGCCGGCAGCACGCTCAGGCCCGGCAGACTGGGCACCGGCACACCCGCTTCGATTCCCGCGCGGTCGGCCAGGATGCCGGACAAGCCGGCACTCTTGCCCAGCTTGAACAAACTGTGCTGCCCCTGGTTCGGTGCGGCGCGCAGGTCGGCATCCAGCAGTAGGGTGCGCTGACCTTGTTGCGCAAACACAATAGCCAGG
The DNA here is from genome assembly GCF_028714215.1 of Rhodoferax sp. GTDB lineage: Bacteria > Pseudomonadota > Gammaproteobacteria > Burkholderiales > Burkholderiaceae_C > Rhodoferax. The sequence continues at coordinate 59,687 of NZ_JAQTMS010000006.1, forward strand.
TTGGCGGCAATGAAGGTGCGGCCATCGCCTTTGCCAGCGCTTACCACCGCGATGACTTTGTGCAGGGGGTCGGTGTTGAACCAGCGCAGCATCAACTGGCTGCGCACGGCCCGCAGGTTTTCACCAACCACGCTAAAGGGTTTGTAGGCTGCCACCAGTTCCGGACTCAGGCTGCTGTCCTGCTGGTTCAGGTAGGCGTAGTCAAACTGCTTGGACAAGGCAAAGGCCACGTCTTCCGGGGTCAGTAGCTTGAGCGCAATGGCGGCGTCGCCAAACTGAAGTTGGTGTTGTTGCTGGTGCTCCATGATGCGTGCGGCATCCGCGCTGCTCAGGCGGCCGGCTTCCACCAGGATGTTGCCAATCGAGCGGGCAGCGCCCGTAGGGACGACTGTAGTCATGCGCGCACTCCGAAGCGAAACCGCATGCGCGGCGGGGGCACTGCCGAAGTGATGATGCCCAGCACCGGCAAGTCCAGCGCATCCGCCAGGTCTTGCGCCGAGCGTACGTAACGCTTGGCCAACTCCATCATCAGCGCCAGTCCTATGCCCAGCAGCGTGCCTATGAAGATTGAAACCAACAGGTTTAGAAGTATGCGCGGTTTGGACGGCTCAGCCGGCACAGTGGCCGCGTTAAGCACCAGGATATTGGTCTGGTTGGTCTGGCTTTCGATGTTGGTCTGTGAGGCGCGCTGGCTGACCATTTCAAAGGCCCGCTGGGCCGATTCAATGTCACGGCGCAGCACGTTAAGTTCATCGCGCTGTTTGTTGATTTTCAGCACACGGCTCTTTTGGGTTGACAGTGCGCTTTTGAGTTGTTTTTCGCGCTGTTTTCCAACTTGGTAGGTGGTTTCAATAGAGCTTGTGATTTTCCGTGTTTCTGCTTCCAGCTGGGCCTTCAGTGTGGCCAGCTCTGCCTCCGTACGCTGGGTCTGGGGGTGATTCTTGCCGAGGTTGATGTTGCTCTCGGTGAGCTTGGCTTCCAGTCGGGCAATATCGGCTTTCAGACCGTTGATCAGCGGGCTTTGCATGACTTCAGCAATAGTGTCGGCCTTGGCATTTTTGCGCTTGCTTTGACTGTCAGTGGTCTGACCCTCAATGCCGGTGAGTTGGCTCGATGTTTCGTTGAGCTTGGCGGTCTCAAAGTCCAGTCGTTCATCGATAGAAGTGATGCCGTTTTTTTGCTGGTAGGCCGACAAGGCTTTTTGGGCCACTTCGAGCTTGTCGCGCGCCGCCTTGGTTTGTGCATCAAAAAATGTGGCGTATTGGCGGGCTGGAGAGAGACGCAAATCCAGGTTGACGTCCATATAGGCCTGAGCGTAAGCGTTGGCTACCGCGGCGCTAAAGTCAGGGTCGGTACCGGTGTAATTGATGTTGATGACGTTGCTCTCGCGCGAGGGCTTGACGTCCAGATTTTTTTGCAGCAGGTTGGCCAGCCAGTCTATGAGTTGGCCTTTGCCCTTGGTGGCTTCCTGCCATTGTTGCTTGATGACAGCGCTTTCGTCCATACGCAGCAGTTTGACGACGCCCTTGGCTACACGGTCGCTGTTGATGATGTCGATTTGGGTGGCCATGTATCCCGGTGCCATCATGCCCTGCAGCAGCAGGCCGCTGACGGCGTCAGGCGACTTGACGTCCACCACCATGGCGGCGCTGGCAGTGTATTGCTTGGGGAGCAGCAGGCTGACGATCAAAGTGCCGGCCACCGTTACTGCCAAGGCAAGCAGTGCCACACGATATCGGGCACGAAGGATGAGCAGAAATTGCTGAAGGGTCATAAGGAGATCATGGATCCCGGCCTTCGCCGGGATGACAACAAGTAAGGGCGGGATGACAACAAATGATAGAGGGGCAATAACAAGTGAGGGTGAGCCGGCAACATGGAGCGGTGGGTCGAGGACGAGTGAAGCCAGGTCGACAGGTGACGATAGAAGGAAAGCATTGGGTCAGAAGATGCTTTCTTTGACGTAAATAACGTCATTGGGCAGTACCGGGTCGGTTAGCTGTGGCTCAATGAGCTGAATGCTGCCGTCGGCAGCTCTGCGGTGCAGGCGCAGGCGTTTTTCGCTGCCACGGGCAGTGGGGCCACCGCCTTGCGCCAGTGCCTGCATGATGGTCATGTCGCGCTCGACGCGAAACGCACCGGGGCGCTGGGCTTCACCGTAGATGTAGAACACGGGCGCCCGGTGTACATAAATGCTGTCGCCGCCTTGCAGCACGATGTTGTCTTGCAGTTTGTCATCCAGAAAGATGGACGGGATGTCGATTTGCTTGCGAAACTGTTTGCCGTTGCGCACCCCGACGACGATGGCAATATCGTCACCCCCCGCAGTGGCACCGCCGGCATTGGCCAGCATGTCGCTCAGGCGCGTGTTGGCGGTTTCCAGCGGAAAGCGACCGGGTCGGTTGACTTGGCCCAGCACCGACACCTGATTGCCGCGGATTTGCATCAGCACGATGTTGACCTGCGGGTTTTGGATGAAGCCACCGGTTTGCAGCGCATCGGCAATTTTCTTCTCCGCCACGGCAATCGACAGACCACCGAGTTGCACCGCACCGATCAGCGGGTAGGTGATGGAACCGTTCTCGGAGACGCGGGTTTCAATCGTCAGGTCGGGATTTTGAAATACCTGGATCCGGATCGCGTCGCCGGCGCCTAGCGGGTAGTCCGTGGCTGGGCTTTGAGCCTGGGCCTGTGCGACCAGATTGGAAAATGCCAGCATGGCTGCTAGCAGAAGATACGGTATGCGAAACAGTCGCTGAGTCATGGAATTGGGGTCCGGGTAAACGTTGTGTGCGTGGTTGCAGTTTGTGCGCCGATACTATTTGAGCCCGGCCACGCCTTTTTCGATGGCGGTCTGGTTTTTGTCTTCTGTGGCCGGTGATGTCGTAGTGACAGCGGGCACGCTTGCAGCAGAAACCGGCGTACCGGGCGCGTTGACAGTACTGCTGCCATCGGCCTTGGCAAACTCACCCATGTAGCTTATCTTGGCGGCGGCACGCAGTTGCTTGAGATTCGCGGCCACCGCCTCGGTGGCACGTTGGTTGGTCAAAAACTGCTCGATGCGCGGCAAAGCGGCGGCCTCGGCCACTGGCGACGATTGTGACGATGCCACGCGCAGCAGGGTGATGGCCTGGGGGCCTTCAATCACCAGGCTCTGGCCGTCTTTCAGGGCGTGGATCTGCGCCAGTCGCTCCAGTGGAATCTGTTCGGCAGCGCGGGTGGCGCTGCCGCCGTCAAATCTGATGTCTTTGCTTTTTAACCAGGTTGCCACTTCTGTGATGGGTTTGCCTGCATCCACAAAACTGCGCAGTTGCGCGGCCAAACCAGGTGCCGTGGATACGACAATTTCCTGCACATTGAAAATACGCCGCGCTGAAAACAACTGCGGGTGTTCAGCGTAGTATTTCTTGACATCTTCTGCGCTGGGTTTAGGCAGGGCTCCGGCAATTTTTTGCATGTAGGCGCGGGCCAGAATGTCGCGCCGGGCGGCTTCAATTTGGGCCACCACTTCGGGCGAGCGATGCAGCTTGTTTTCTGTGGCCTGCTCCACCGCAAGCTGTTGGTCTATGAGTTTTTCAAGCACCTCACGAGCCATGGCTTGGGCCGCCTGGGGCGAGGCGCCAGCGGTATTGGCGCGGCTAAGTATCTGGTTGATTTGGTGTACCGAGATTTCCTCTGAGCCGACCTTTGCAGCAACCTGGGTGGCAGCCTTCTTTTCGTCTTTGTTGCCGCAGGCTGAGAGGCCAAGTAACAGCAGGATGGCCAAAATGCCGTGCTTCAGAAGGGGGTGGGAACAACGAAGGTGCGAAGTGGTCATGTTGCTAAAGAATCAGTAACTGAATTGGGCCGAAACAGTGGCCATTTTGCTCTCATAGTCAAGGCCTGCCAAGTTGGAATTGCGGCTGGTATTTTCCAGCGAGGTGCTGAGAGTAAGGTGTTTGTGAGCTTGCCAGATCAATGAGAGGCTGGCATCGCTGGTGCTGTCGCTGCGCTGGGGTCCGAGTGCTCCCATGGGAGAGCCCAGGTAGTCGCTCCGCGCTACTTCATAGCGCAGGCGCACCACTGCCTTGGGACTGAGTTGCCAAACTGGGGCCAGTGAAACACGATCGGTCTGGCTGTAGTTCGAGCTATTGGTCTGGTAGCTGGAGAGTTCGCGCACCCAACTCGCAGCCAGTGCTGATTTGCCCGTGAGGCTCCAGTTGTAATTGACCCCGGCATTGAGCCCGCTGTAGTCGCGCTGGGGATAGTGCGGATGGCTGCGGCTGATGCGGGCCGCGCTCAGGTCCGCCGTACTCTTACCGGTGACGGTCCAGTGCAGTCTAAGCTCGTTGTCTAGTTGCTTGAAACCATCATCGTAGAGGCCGGCTGAAGGCAACTGGTTGTTGGGGTAGCTGCCGCTGGTGTTCCTGTGTGTATAGGTCAGCGCGCTGCCTGAGGCAAGGGTGTAGAGCAGACCAAGGTTGGTGGACTTGTCGCTGTAGTCGCTCTCGGCCGTCAAGGTTTGCTGGTTGGTTTGGGTTGATTGCGATACGCCAGCCAGCACACCCCAGGTACCGTCAAGCTGATAAGCGGTATCCACCCGGGTGTTGCTGTTGGTGCGCAGGTTCTGCACATTGAAACCCCGGTAGTCTGCGAAGTTGTTGAGAGTTTGCTGGCGCTGGCTTTCAAGGTTGCCATGCAACTGCGGCGTCAGCGCCCAGCGCCAGGCGGCGTTGTAATTGTGGGCAACGAAGCTCAGATAGCTGAAATTCTGGTATCGGTAATTGGTCAGGTTGACGGCCAGCTCTAATTTTTGCAGGCTCAGTGTGGTGCTGAAATTCAAGCTGAGTGAACTGATGTTGATTCTTTCTGCTGCGCTGGGTTGACCGATCAAGGCCTCGGTGTTGGTATTGGCGGGCAGGCGAAACAGGTTGTTATCGAAGCGCAACGACGATTCGGCTTTGAGCGTCAGCGTGTCGTTGCTTTGGGCCCAGGTGGGGGCCGCACCGCACATTACCAGCAGGCCTGGAATCAGCCAGGAGCGGCACTGCGTCAACATGCTCAGTAGGCCTTCTGATCCTTGAGCAGAAGGCGGACGGTTTTGAGAATGATGAGGAGATCCAACTGGAGCGACCAGTTGCGCAGATAGTCAAGGTCATAGTCGATGCGGCCTTGCATTTTGTCTAGCGTCCTGGTTTCACCCCGGTAGCCGTTGACTTGTGCCCAGCCCGTGATACCCGGCTTGACTTTGTGCCGCACCATGTAGCCCTTGATCAGCTTGCGGTAAAGCTCGTTGTGCGCAATGGCGTGCGGGCGTGGACCGACGATGCTCATGCGGCCTTGAAGAACGTTGATAAATTGAGGTAGCTCATCGAGCGAAGTTCGGCGCAAAAACGCGCCCACCCTCGTAACGCGAGCGTCATTTTGTTTGGCCTGCTCAATGGTGTCGCCATCCTCGGTGACGCTCATGGAGCGGAATTTGTAGATCACGATTTCCTTGCCGTCTTCACCGCAGCGCCGTTGCTTGAAAATAACCGGGCCCGCGGACCCGATCTTGACGGCAACTGCAATGACCAGCAGCAGCGGAAATATCATGATCAGGATCAGCAGCGACAAAACAATGTCGCTTAGACGTTTGATAACGCCATCGATACCTTGGAAGGGAGATTCGCAGACCGAGATCACAGGCATGCCGCACACCGAGTCTGGATGCGACTGAATCAGGTCCGTGACAAACATGTCGGGGACGAAATAAATCGAAACGGTCGTGTCTTTGAGCTCTTCGAGGATATGCAGAATGCGTGGCTGCGACGTCATGGGCAGCGACAGGTAAATGATCTGGATGCGTTCACGCAGGATCAGACCGAGCAGTTGCTCCAGGTTGCCCAATAATTGGTGCGGACTGGCAGGCTTGAGGCGCTCGGAACTGCGGTTGTCCACAAAACCAACGAGTTCCAGCCGGGAGTAGGGTGCATCACCGATTCTGGTGGCAAGGGCCAGGCCCTGCTCGTTCATGCCCACGATAAGGGCACGTCGCGGCGGGCCTTGCAGCTTGAGCAATGCCGGGGCGGCACCACGCAGCACAAGACAGGCGCCGATTTTGGTGAGTGGCGCTACCCATAGCCAAGCGTATAAAACGGGTTTCGAAAAATCGTGAATGTAGCCTGAGGCGAAGCCAATAATCAGCAGCATGCCGGCGAGCCAGGCCCAATTCATGACGATATGGAATACTTCGGAAAAAAAGACGGACTGTAATTTGGTGTGGCCCGGAAAGCTGAGTGCAAAAACCAGGATCGACAAAATGAGATAGGGCGACTGGATCGCGCCCTCGTAGTAGTAGGCCAGCCCCCACAAAGAGAGAATGAAAGAACTGGGGCCAATGAATGTTTCGAAAAAGCTGAGCAGGTTGTCTGTGCCCAATGAAACCGGTTTTGAGCGTTTGCTCAGGGCGGCGGCCGACAGACCCAAGGGCGCTCTAGACATTGCTGACCTGCATCTTGATCTTGCCAACCGCCTGTGCACGATTGCTGACATCGAGCTTCTTGAAGATACGCTGCAGGTGATTCTTGACCGTAAACTCACTTAACTTCAGGATGTTGCCGATCTCGGGGTTCGTTTTACCCTGACTGACCCATTGCAAAACTTCCCATTCCCGGTCGGACAAGTGCCACGCGTGAACTGGGTTGTGCAGGTCGGAAATGTCGATTGGCGTTGATGCCTGGTGCGGCAGAAGCTCGACTTGACGCAGCACTGCATCAATGCAAGGTGTCAGGGCAGACAAGGCGCTCAGTTCAGTTTCGCTGTAATTTTGTTTGGCGCGGAAAGTGACGTAAAGACAGTCGTGGCTGGCACGCTTATCGCTGATACCGTGCGCCATGGCGAAGCGCATTGTCTGGAAAGTGTTGCTGAAAACACATTCGGACTTGGGGTTGTTTTGTAAGAAGCCATCCGTCCCCGAGTGGATGGAAACGGGTCTATGACCACAGTCGGTCCAGCGTGCGAACAGATCAAGCAGCAGGGGCGTGACGATGGCCGGATCTGAGTCCTGCGAGCGTACGCCCGCAAGGGTTGAAATAAAGTCGTGATGGATGGCGCCAGATTGAAAATTACCCCAGGCGGCGAGCAGGATGTCATGCCGCAGGTAGTGTTGCATGTCGCCTTGTAACCACACCAGTACATCAAAATGGCTGTGCACCCGCTCCGCGTGCGTGATAACGCAGTGGTAATGGCGAAGTTCTTCCGGTGACAGCGAGGGCAGAAAAACCATGGGGGTCAAATTCAATCGACGGCTAAGTGGCGCTCAACGTAAAGCAGTTGGTACATTTTAGGAGTAAACCCTGGGTCAGAAGAGCTACTCAGCCAGAAATCATCTTGGGGTGATTTCTGCGTTGCACGGCCTGCAAAACGAACCAAAAAAAGGGGATTGCCACGCAATCCCCTTTGACTAAAAGTGAGCTCTTATTTGCGGCTCAAGCTGTGCTGACTTTGTTGCGACGGCGAGCCACCATGCCAATCAAACCCAAACCTGCCAGCAGCATGGCGAAGGTTTCGGGTTCAGGCACCGCAACTACGCTATTCAACGCGACGTTATACGATGAACCGGACGGGTCAGCCGACCCAGTGATATGCAAGGTATAGGAGGAAGATCCGGTTACGTTATTGAGCGCCAAATAGGATGTGCCGGGTGTGCTGGTCGCGCTGAAGCTCAGGGCGGTACCATTCAATGTGGCTGCGAAATCACTTTGATTAATGCCCCACCAGCCGGTGACGAGGGCATTGAATGTCGTCCCCGGATCCAAGGTGAAGGTGTACGTGTCATCAAAGGCGCCGGTATAGGTGGGGGATGCTCCACCCCCGAAATAATGACCGTCGTTATAAGAGGTCAGCGCGCCGAGATCGGTGTTACCGGGAGCAGCAACCGCAAAGTTACTGACGGCGCTAATCACGGCAACAGCCGAGATAACAATCAGTTTTTTGATCTTCATGGAACTCTCCTGCAGACTAGGTACATAGCCGCGATGTTAGGGGGGCACCCGATTGTTGTCTATAGCCCGTTCGGACTAAGGGGAAACCCGAAAAATTCGAATTTGTTCACTGCAGGCCCACTTTACCCAACCATTTCTGCTCTTCGTCCAATTTGCTTGGCAAAAAGCGTTCTGGTATTTCCCATACCAGCACTTTCGGTTTGGCCGAGCGGAACGCCTCGTCATTCAGGTACTGCGTCGTCGCTTGTAAAAAGCCACCCCCGTCTTTGGCCGCATTGAGGACTTTGGCTGAAAGCGCCTGCTGTAAAAAGCCGTGGAAATTGCCGCGCAAGGAGTAGGAGGTACCGGCCAGAACGACCGGAACAAGGCTGTCGCCAAACAGCCCGACGGCGTTGTCAGCACTGGTTTGGCGTGTGACAACGAGTGCCTCCACGTCGGGTCGCGGGCCTAGCGCTTTGGGCGCACCCTCAAGCCCCATCAGGCGGATCAGATCGCCGGATCGCTCAACCGGAGTACCGACGGTGCTGCTGCTGAATGTGGTTTTTTCCAGTTCGAGTCCTATTCTCTGTACCTCCCGTGCCACAGCTTCAGCAGCCACCTGCGCCCCACTCTGGTTCCAGTGTGTGTCAGTACGGTAATAAACGTCCCCCTGGGTTGCGGCGAGGGCAAGTGGCTTGAGCAGGTCGACGACCGTTACGCCCTGTATTTGTAAAGCGCTGAGCGCATCCTGATAACGCGAACTGTTGTATTCGGGGTAGTGGCCACTTGCCAACCTGCTGGAATACACGCGAGCCTTGTCGGGAACCAGTGCCACGACCAGTTTGACGCCCTGCTGGTCGAGCAGGCGTGCGGTGCTGCCCAATAACCCGGCGCGTACCTGCAAATGAGCGTTTCCTTCAACCTCAAAGCGCAATTCGTCGGTGAGAAACAACCACCCGTCCCGGCCGGTTCGCACCTGTTCACCTGCGCCACCGGTCAACAAATAGTGCACGCTATTGGCGACCGCAATCAGGGCGCTGCGCGCGGGCAGTTTCTGGTCCAGTTGTTTTTCGATGGCGCCGGTGCTGCGACCTTCGCGGAAATCGATCCAGGTGCGCGGAAATTCCAGCCCGCCAGAGTACAGAGCGGCTGCAATGACCTGCCAGGCACCTATAACCATGACGCACGAAAACGTCAACGCTACCAAGGCGGCGAAGAGGGACGGCGGGGGAGCGTCATTGACCTGGCATTCCTTGTTCGGCATGGCGACCTCAGAACTGAAAATACAAGAAAGGCGTGAAAGATTGCGCCGACAGCGTTGCCACCGCCCACAGAAAAAGCGGTGGCAGCAGGTAACGCAGGTGCGCGCCACCGGCGCGTTTAAGCCATGGCATCGCATAGACCAGCCCGCTACCCAGCAGCAAAACGATAAGCCTGTCAGGCGTTACCTGCCATTCGACTGCTGGACTGAAGGCGACGCCATTGAACCCCAGCATGCCCTCAAACATGCGTCCGGCCCCAGCCATGTTGGCGGCGCGAAACAAGACCCAACCCAGGATAACCAGCAGCATGGTTTTGAATACCCGCAGCCAGGCGGGCAGCAGGGGTTTGCCCCAATGCTGTTCCCAGTACCGCTCCAGTATCAGGATGCCGCCATGCCAGGCGCCCCACAGCACAAAGGTCCAGTTGGCACCGTGCCACAGGCCGCCCAGTAGCATGGTCAGAAACAGATTGATGTAGGTCCGCAACAGTCCTTTGCGATTCCCGCCCAAGGAAATATAAAGGTACTCGCGCAGCCAGTTCGACAGTGACATGTGCCAGCGTTTCCAAAATTCGGTAATGGAGCGCGATACATAGGGATCGTTGAAATTCTCGGGAAACACAAATCCAATCATGAGCGCCAGCCCAATGGCCATATCGGTGTAGCCACTGAAATCGAAAAATAACTGAATCGTGTAAGCGACAGCGCCAAGCCAGGCATCGGCCAGGGTCGGCACGGGGGCCGAGAAGGCTGCCTCCACCAGCGGTGCCACCGTGTCGGCGATCAACACCTTCTTGCAAAAACCGACCATGAATACAGCACAGCCGCGCGAAAATCGGGCCAGCGAGTGAGTCCGGCTTCTGAATTGCTGCGCCAACAGGTGGTAGCGCAGTACCGGCCCTGCCACCAAATGGGGAAATAGCGCGATGAAGGCTGCAAAGTCGACAAAATTTCGTGCCGGCGCTGCCTCACGCCGGTAAATATCAACAAGGTAGCTGATGGCGTGAAAAATATAGAACGACAGGCCGATGGGCAGCAGTACACGGGTGAATTCCATGGCATTGAAACCAAGTCCGGTCAACGCCAGGTTGAGGCTCTCGATGCCGAAGTTGGCATACTTGAAGTAGCCTAGGGCCAGCAAGTTCAAGGTCACCCCGGCACTCAGTAAGCGGTGACGTCGGGTTTCATCGGTGCTTGCTCCAATTGCCAGGGCAAAACCGTAACTGACGCTGGTGACGCCGACCAGCAAGCCCAAAAAGTCAGGCCGCCACCATGCGTAGAACGCATAACTGAAAGCCAAAATGAGGGCCGACTTTGCACGCCAGGGGGTCAGGTAGTAACAGGCAAGAAACAGCGGGAGAAAGGCAAAGAGAAAGATATTGGAGCTAAAAACCATAACGCATCCCGCAGATTTTCAATTGCTTCGCCCTGTTCAGGGCGCTGCGTCAAGGATCTTCCGGACTCGATTGGCAACGTCTTCCCGACTTCTTGGCCCTCTTCGCTTCAAGAAGTAATCGACCAGTTGACCACCATCGTAGCCAAGCAGAAAAAAAGCAATGCCACCGAGCTTCTCATCTGCCAGGTAGTCGCTCTTGCGCCGCAGACTCCACCAGTCTTCGAACCAGCCTTCAATAAATTGCCCGTCTTCTCTTTTGAATTGGTAGTAGGACGACCCGGTCAATGGATCATGGGAAGCGCCGTATTGTTCGACCCGGTCCTGAACATTGAATTGCATCTCCGGCAGCAGACCGGGGGCAACGGGGCCAAAGGTGGTGCTGACACCCTTTCCCACCGTTGCACCGTGCAGTTTCGATCCCTTGACTTGCCACTCGTAGCCAAATAGCGGGAAGCCGAGCAATAGACGCTCTTTCGGTATGCCAAGCGCTGTTCCCAGGATTACCGCCTTTTTCCAGCTTATGGCTTCATCGCCGGTCAGCGGTGCTACCGGACCCGCCGTTTTGCTGTTCGGCCAATGCGCGTCATAGCCTTGCAACACGACCTGGTCCAACTGCTGTAGGGTGGTGGCGTCATAGAGTTGGGATTCACCGCCGATGGGGAAAAAGATCGAAAGATTTCTTGCCGGCGAATATTGGTGCAGTCGTTTTGCCAGCTCATGGACAAAGCTCTGGTAGCGCTTGATCGCTTCTGGTCGCGCCAGACTGTATATTTCGATATCGAGTTGGAGTCCGGCAACACCGTTTTGACTTGCCAGGGAAGTGGCTTCATCAAGCAAGCGTTGCGTTGCATCAACTGAGGAAAACAAGTTATCGAAGGTGGCGGGATCTTCCAGCGTCAGTGTCAGGTCGAGCGGCGTTTTGTGCTGCTCGACTGCGCGTCGCAAGTCGGTCCAGTCCTCCGGCCAGCCATTGCGCTCACTGATTTTCCCGCCGGAGTCGACCTTTATTTCGATGAACAGGAGTCGATCAATTTCCCCCAAGGGCACGCTGCGCCAACCGTCTGGTAACCACCAGCCAACGTAGCCCCAGGCTTTGGGTGCCTCTGCTATCGCCAGTGACTGAAACAGGAGGGCGGCAAGAAAAAATCCCAGATGCAGACACCGCAAGATCATTGTTCAATGCTGTCGAGCAGCCAATCGGCTACGCTTTGAATGTCCAGACTGGCCTTGCAGCCGGGCTCGTACTGGAGTACCGGTCTCTCGAAGCCGAGTGCTTGCGACACGCGCGGGTCTTTGTGCACGGCGATCGGAACAAGCAGCTCGGCATAGTTCGCATACAGCGCTGAGCGTACCTGATGCCCCAGTTTGCTGTGTATCGGCATTTGGTTGATCAACAGGTTCATGCCGAAAAAGTCGGAACGCCCGGCCGTGTATTGCTCAATCAGGGAGGTGATCGTCGGTATCGTTGCGTAGGACGCGGCATCGGCCAGCACGACAACCAACGCGCGATGCGCCGCCAGCAATGCCTGGTGCAGGAAGACCGTGGGACCGGGTGGCGTGTCCAGAATGATGAAATCGAAACAACCGGGGGTGAGGGAGTCGATTCCATCGGTCACCCAGTTCGGATGCAGTTTGAGTTCAGCTTCGAAATCTTCCAGTTCGGCCTCGCTGACGCGCCCAAATGGAATAAATTTAATGCCAAAGGGGCTTTCGAATATGGAGGTGTCCGCAATTCCCTCGCGCGTCAGACCGGCAATCTCATCCGGGTTCATTCCCAGGTGCAGGCGTTGTGCATTCTGCGGATCCAGGTCGATCAGTAACACGCGCATCTTCCGCTGGGCCAGCGCCACCGCGACGTTGACCGCAAGAGTGGTCTTGCCAACCCCGCCTTTACCGGAAACGAATGCGATTACTTGCATAAACCTTTTCTACAAACAAATTTCAGATGTCACTGACAGTTCGGCGCTATCCAATACGCCATCAAGAAAACACGGGTTTCAGGGACGCGGTTTGACATTGACAGGGTCCAGTGAGGTAGAGAATTTCAATTTCGGGTTGCCTGTTGCCGTATTCATGCTGCCTTCATTCGTGCTGATCGTAGGGTTTGCGACCTTGGCCGGTTTAGCTGGCGCACTCGGTGGCGTTTGGATGGTGGGCGGGGTGACCATCGTGGTTGCAGGACCTTTATCACGTTTGGTTTTTGTCTTTTCCGGTCCCGGTTTTGCTGGTTCTGGCAAGACGGATGGTGTTGGCAAGTCTTTTCGCAGACCTTTTGCTGCCGTTATCGCCCTGGACAACTCGCTCAATCCGGCTGCCGGTGTGGCTAGCTGAGTGGCGCGATTATAGAGGGCCTCGGCCTCGTTGAGATTGCCCGCGCGGGCCTCGATGGTGCCGAGTTTGATCAGCGCCTCCAGGTGCCTTGGGTCCGAGCGCAACAGCTTGCGCCAGAGGTCGGCGGCGATATCGTCACGATTCTTCTGTTGCCAGTAACGTGCCTGGTCTACCCATTGGCTCGTTATCAGATCATCGCCAGCCGCCGCCGGTTGGATGAACGAGGCCACGGCCAGCAGCGCGAGCCATGCCATCTTCTCCACGTTTTGCATAGCAGGATCAGAAGGTCTTCTTGACCTGCCCGGAGTTCACGTGCTGCAATTTTCGGTAAACGACAGTGGCCATCAGCACGCAAATGAGAATTCCGATGAGACCCAGCAACAGCGGTTGATCGGAAAAAAACCAACGCAATTTACTGAATAAGGGCAGGGCGCCCACGTAGTAGCTTGGACTGACCTTGGCGTGACTGACGTTTTTGTCGTCGACCACGACGAAATCACCCTGAATCGAGGAAATCCGCTCCGGGTCGGTCAACACGTCGGAGATTTTTCGTAAATCGGCCGCCTTGTCAGCGTATAAAAAGACCGCGCTGCGGGTCGGCTGCAAAGGCGACTCAAAGGCCATCACGGCGGCCAGATTGCCGATCCCGGTCAGAGTCAGACTGCCCTTGGGTTGGGGCGCTTGCTGAACATCCTGCTGTTCCCAGCGGTAAGTGGGGCGCCAGATCGCATCGGGTTCGCGCAGGTAGCGATCGCCGTTACTTTGAACCATCGGCAAGCGATCGGCCCATTTGGTCATCAAACTTTGGCTTTTCGCTGACCCAATGACTATCAGATCCTTGGCCGACATTTTTTCCACTTCGGAGGTCGGTATCAGTGCATGGCGTAGCGCGGGATAGGCTGTCGCCTCACCCATTCGGCCCATCAGCGTCAAGTACAAACCGAGTTCGTCCGGATTCGGGCTTTCCGGCAGGACCACGGCCGTTTCAGACAGATCGGCCAGGCGTGTAAAGGGAAAGCCCAGATTCGAAAAATAGGCCAGATTGGGCAGCGCGACGTAATGCGGGAAACCGCTGAAATCAATGGTTGATTCAGGGTCTATGGCCCCCTGAAAATTGTCCGGCGGCATGTTTTTGCAGGCACCCTCCTTGAGGAAATCAAAGTAGTAGCTGAACTGCAGTTGATCACGCCCGCCCACGGCGTAGGGCGGTATAAACAACAACTCCTCCCGTGGCATCATGCTGTTCTTGGCGCGATCCACCTCGTTGGTCTTCTTGTACGGATCATCAAGAGCTAGGGCCTGGATGAAATTGGAGTTGATTCCCACGTTCAGGCTTGAGCTCTTGTGAATTGCCAAGCGCGTCGCGCGGTATTTCAGCTTGAGTGGCGGGCCCGCCGAGCGCCAGGTGAACAGATCCGGCGTAACGCGATAGTTGAGGCGAATCACTTCCGGAAAATAGCCCTGTGTACGCAGTTCTTCCGGCCTTGCCAACTCGCCGAATCGCACCGGACGATCAACTGGAATCCAGGCTGGCGCATCATAGGGTTTACGCGGCGCCGCCTCGGTTTCCTTGGTCACGGTAACTGACGGGCCTGCGAGTGTCGGAGCGAACAGTGCGATGGCGCGCACCGCACGCGCCAGATCTTCATCACTGCCACCGCTTAGCACCAATAATTTGGCCTGCGGATTGGCCGGATGGGGCTGGATCGAAACAGTTGCGGCGGTTGTGCCCTTGATCCCCTCGATGGTCTTGCCACCCTGCATGAAGACGACTGCATTGCCTTCCGGCAGAGCGTTGAGTGAAACCGGGAATTGAGCACCCCGGGAGCCAGCTTGATGGCCGAACCAGGAGGCCAGGACACCGGCCGCTTTGAGCGTGCCAAAAGAAGGATTGCTGGTGAAAACAAAGGGCAGGCTTAGTGTTCCGCTGTCCCGCTTGTCAAAAAATGGTGCAGGCAAACTCTTCAAGTCGTTAACCGTGGACAAAGGAGCCAAGGTCAATTCCAGGCGACCCAGATCACTCAAGGTCAGCCATAGCGAAGAGTGGAACGGGTCTTCACAGTCGCGGGTGTAATGTCCGATCAGTTTGAACCGAAGATAGTTGACATCGAAGAACCAGCGTGGGTCCAGGTCGATTTCGCGCGCATTGCCAACCCCCTTGTCTTTAGGTAGCGCCAGAACGGTGGCGAAGCGCTCGTTGAGTGAAATCTTGAGGTGACTCAGCTCCGGAATCAGGGCCGGCGAGTAGTCGTAGGCTATTCTCAGTTTCGCGGCTACTACAACCTCGTCGGCCCGAATCGGAAACGACAGGGTCTGTGATCCATCGACACCACGCAACTTGATCGCTGACCAGGCCCCCATCTGCCTGAAAGTGAGCGATACAACACGTTCCTTGGGTTGGCTCTTTCGAGTCTCACTCTCGGCCGCTGCTTCCTGCTCTGCTTTGACTTTGTCGGCTTTGCTGCTGCGCGACTTCGATTCAGCCGGTGTTGCCATCAACAGGGTCGAGAGCGCTAAAAAAAGAACCGTCAAAATGAAGGTCAAATTTGGTCGACGCAACCAATATTCTTGTTTGGTCATTTCTTCTTTTTCCATATTTGCATCCAACTACCGAAGCGCGGCCAGCGCGCAAACTTGCCGAAGTCCGTCACAAAACCCAGAGCAGCGCTGCGCAAGACGGTGAAAGCCCTGGGTATCCACAAGGGAACGGGCTGATCGGCATCTTGAGCGGGCAACCATTTTGGCCAATCCTGTCCGCGGGAGTATGCCGCAACGCCCAGAGCATGGTAAACATTTTGCGCTGGGCCATCGATGGTGGCGCGCAAGACGCTGTCCTGCTCCAATGCTACCTGCGCAGGAAAAGAAAACTCGCGGTTCCGGTAAAAAATGGAAATACCTACCGTCAGCCCGTTCTCGATGGTCATGGGCGCCGGGAGTTTGAGGGCAAGAGCGATTTCAGGAAAATTCTCAGTCATGCAGGATACGGTGCGGCCAGACGGTAACTTGATCATCGCCGGCAACTGCCGTAGCAAGCGTATGTGTTGGCGCACATCCCCGCTCTCCTGTGCAACTGCGAACATGGCTGCGAGAATCATCAAGTTGTAAACAGCCCACAAGAGAAAAAGAATGACAACAACTTCCTGCTCCTGGGTGTTCGGCAGGCGCAAGCGGTTCGTGCCGACGATCACCCCCATCAGGCTCAAGGTGAAGATGATCACGTAGGGCAAGGAAAGCTTCCAGTCGAAAGATGTTTCCTTTTTAACTTTACCGATCTTGAATGGATTCCTGTAGCGGCTGAATTCGGTACGGATGAGTGTCAGCGTGGTTGCCAACAACAAGTACCAGGCGAGCGCCGTTTCGCGGACATCGGCTCCCACCGTCAACCGGTAATCCCCCCTCATTCTCTGCCGGGCAATGTGGCCTTGTATCAAGTGCGGCAGGGCATAGGCGGCGAAGAGCTCGGCCGAAGTTTGAATAAGCTGAACATCAGCCAGCAGAAAAATCAGCGGAGCGGAAAAAAAAATCAGACGTGGAACCGGATAATAAAACTGCAACATGGCTCTCAGAAAGGCCAGCCGCTGCCTCCAGAGCAGCGATTTATCCTCAAAAGGGCTGGCCACCTGAAAAATCACCGCTGCGGATTCTGCCCGTCGGTCCACCTTTACTCTTGGTCTCTCGGCCGCGTGACTGGCTTCGTCGGTGAAACCAAAATACGCCGTGCGGTATCCCCCCGCCTGCAATTTGAGTGCGGTGTGGACTTGCCTGGTCACGGCTTGTGTTTCCACCCCGCCCACTTCAACCAACATGGAACGACGCAGTATGGCGCCAGACTTGGCAAAGTCAGACCCACTCAATATTTCCAGACTGCGTTCTGAGGGCGCAGGTGCCAGAAAATGCCGCGGCGTTTGCAGCATCCCCAGTTTCGTATCCTGTACAAACCAGCCGACCGTCATTTTCAAAAAATCGGCATCCGCGGGCCGATCACAGTCCAGGATGGCGATCAATTCGCCTTCCGTCCCGGGTAATGCATGATTGATGTTGCCTACCTTCCCATCGGAATGGTCCGGACACGTCAAATAGGTGGCTCCGATCGAGTCGGCCAGTGCCTGGACGTCATCCTTATGGCTGTCGTCGAGAAGATAAGTCTTTAATTTATTCTTGGGCCAATCGAGCGCAAGGGCTGCCAGCGCGGCTGACCTGATCGCGGCAGGCGGCTGGTCGTCGCAGGGGATGAAAATATCCACCGTTGGCCATTTGGCGGACTCGCTTGGCAGCGGTATATGCGGCTGCTTCAAGGGCCAAATGGCTTGTATCGACTTGAGGCTTATCAGCAGCCAAAGATGGACCTCTGCAACGCACAGGCAAAAACCCAAAACAAAATCAGAATTGGTATCCGGTATCAGAGTCGCGTCGAAGCGCCAGTACAGGTAGCGCATCGACACAATGAGGGCCAGTCCGAGCAGCACCAGTGTTACAAGTCTGCCGGCATAGCGGCGGACATAAAGGCCGAGGCAAACCAAAAAAACAGAAAATACGATTTGACCGTTCAAGGTAAACCGGACTGTCAGCAGAAAAACAAAAAGCAGAAGGCACAGCAGCGAAGTGAGGATCGCCACGCCCGGCAGCGACCAGACAGACAGGCGCGTCAGCCGGTTACCCCATAGATTGATTTGACCCTGAAGATAGGGGGTGGCAAGAGTATTGCCGACAGATTTATCCCAGCGTTCGCGCCAAAGCCTTAGCAGTAGTCGCGGATTCATCGATTCAAGGTATCTATCATCCATGCCGCGAGTCGAGCAAGGTCATGGCTGGCTTGCCCATGCGGGTCGTAAGCCAGTACCGGCTGCTGGAAGGCAAGTGCCTCGCTGACAGCCTCGTCGCAATGAATGCCGATGGGGGCCAACCGATCGCCGAGATGTTGCTGCAGCAGGTCGGCTACGTCGCGATTGAACGAATCGCTCCTGTCAACCTGATTCAGCACATACACGCTTCGAAGACGGGGATAGAGAACCGACATTTCGTCCAGCCACGACTCCATTGCTGGAATCGTGGCATACGAGCCGGCGTCCGCCAGCAACACGATCAGCACCAGATCGGCGCAAGCGAAAGCCTGTTTCAAATAAACCGAAGAGCCCGGCGGCGTGTCGATCAGCACGACACTGTCGTTGTCGAGTCCGGTGCGTCTGATTTGCTCACCTATCCAATCGGGTTCGTCTGCCAGCAGTGTCTCAAACGCTTCCCGATCAGATTCACTGGCCATGCCGTAGGGCAGGCAAACGACGTCGAATTCGTTAGTCAGTGCGACGCCACTCCAATCTTCGCCACGCAAGGATTGCCGGCAAACACCTTCTGTTTGCGGGTCTTCCAGACCGAAATGCCAGTGCAAGGCGTTCTGCGGATCGAGATCGACGACAGAGACCCGACCCGGCCCAAGTTTGGTCGACATTGCTGCAGCGAGGTTGGCTGTGACGGACGTTTTACCTACCCCGCCCTTCATCGAAACAATGCCAATAACGCTCATCGTCTTCCTAGTCGTCCCAAAAATGAAGTCCGTCTGCTGGCCGGTTTGTCGGCGACTTTTTCTTTGCCTTCAAGGCGATTGAAAATGCTCGCGAGTGAGTCGTCGGCGCCGGCCACAGTCGATACCTCGGGCTCGGTCGCCACCGGCTGCGTCACCCTATTGCGGGACAGACCGACGCCGTAGTTTGATGCTTCCTCGCCGGCATCAACTGCCGAGACTCTTGAGAAGAGCGAGCTGCGATTTTCTGTTGGAATCTCTGGCGAGAATTTGGCGGCGCTGTGCGGCACCTCGTTCGACGATTTTTCCCGCTCGGCTCGCTCGGCTCGCTCGGTTGGCCGTTCCGTGGCCGTCCGTCCGGACATTTTGCTCAGACCCTGGGCCAGCTTGGAGCTCACGCCAGGCAGCGACAAGGCTGGCTTGCGTTCGCTCACATCGGGTCTGTCCTGGCTGCTCCAACGCTGTCTTTCCTGGGCCGACAGGGCCGGCGTTGGTTGCGGTTTTTTGGGAGACACTGCCTTGAAAAGAGGCCATCGCTGTTCCGCCTCGCGTGCCGCCGCAGTTGTGCTGGCCTGAAAATTTGCATTGTCAGGCCTGAGTGATCGGAACAGTGTGGAGGGTTCGTCTCCAAGTTTGGCCATGCCTTCGCTCCTTTTTCTATATGTTGCTAATCTTGACGACCAAAGCGCAAATGGATATCCATGCCGTTTGAGGATTCACCAACGCCTTGCACGATCATTGAATCGCTGGCACCGAGCACCTTGAATATGGTCTGGTAAAAGCCTTCCAGCAAGCCAACGCTCCAGCCCAGCGCCTCATCGCCAAAGGCTTCCGCCAACGGGGCGGCCTGGTGTGTGATATCGATGTAGCCTTTTACTTCCTTGAAATCGACCCAACCCCAGTTGATCTGCGACCAAAAATCGTTAAGACTCTCCTCCAGTTGAGCAAGAGTCTGCACACCTTGAAAGCGATCTTCCGTATCATTGGCAAAGTGCTCGCCAATTTTGAAGAAAAGAAGCCGCAAGTCTTTGGCTTCCGCTTGGGCAGACATTTCAAAAGCCAAAGCGCGCAGCACCGGCAACCACTGTAGAGATACTTGTTGTCCTCTGAAATAGTTCTGTAGTTTGTCGTTTTCCATCGCTAATACTCTTATAAAAGTTGATCATAACCAATGAAGCGTAAATCCCCCCATGATTTTGCGGCCTGTAGAAGATTTGACCATATTGTCCAACAATAATTCGGTGGCAAATTTTGGTCATTCTTATGCAGTCACTTGCCGTTTTCTTCTTTATCGCGCTACCTTGGCTAAATCCGTTTTCCTTCGGACCCTCGCCTGCCGTGGTGCCATGGCTGGTTACGCTGGCCAGTTTGGCATTTGCACTGCCGTGGCTGGCGCGGGTCCGCTTGGCCGATGTGGCGCCCGGCGCCTGGCTGGTAGCCGCGCTATTGAGCAGCATGTTGGGTTTGCTACAGTATTTCGGCGCCACCGCTTGGCTGGGGCCATGGGTTAACCATACCGACGTTGGAGAGGCCTTTGCCAACCTGCGGCAACGCAATCAATTTGCGACTCTGACCAATATCGGTGTGGCGGCTTTGCTGTGGTGGTTTCCCAGTAGTCAATTGAGACCGGTTTTTGCCGCCAACGGGGCGTGGTTTGCTTCGACCCGCTGGCGCACCCGGGCTGCGTTGGCGGCGGCAGTGCTGCTGGCGCTGGGCAACGCGGCATCCTCTTCCCGTACCGGAATGGTGCAATTGCTGCTGCTGCTGGCGCTGGCCTGGATCTGGCGCCCGCGGGGAAGGCCGCAGCAGTGGTTTGAGCTGCGACGGGTTCTGCTGGTGACCTTGCTGGCTTACGCGATCGCGGCCTTCGCACTGCCAGTTTGGGTCGGCCTTGATCCGCATGCCAACGGCATACTGGCGCGCTTGCACGACGCTGGCCCGCAGTGCACCGGTCGCATGACTTTATGGTCCAACGTGTGGCACCTGATTGTCCAACGACCATGGCTTGGCTGGGGTTGGGGAGAGCTCGATTACGCCCATTTCATTACCCTCTATCCGGGCGAGCGGTTTTGCGACATTCTGGACAATGCCCATAACCTGCCCCTGCATCTGGCAGTGGAGTTGGGCCTGCCACTGGCCCTGGCGGTTTGCGCTGCCTTTGTCTGGCTGGTAGGGCGCGCCAAGCCCTGGCTAGAAACAGACCGGACGCGGCAACTGGCGTGGGCGGTGCTGGCTGTCATCCTGTTGCACAGCCTGCTGGAATATCCGCTCTGGTACGGACCGTTCCAGATGGCGTTTGGCCTGAGTATCTGGTTGCTAGGGCGAGCGCCGGATCGCTTTTTGAAAGAATCGGAAGGCTTGGGGCCGGTTGTCGCCTGGCCAGCGGCGCTGGTAAGTATTTCCCTGTTGGCCCTGGTGGCTTATGCCGGCTGGGATTATCAGCGTGTCAGCCAGATCTACCGCGTTCCAGCAATGCGCTCGGAGGCCTATCGCGATAACACCCTGGAGAAAGTTGGCGATTCGTGGTTGTTCCAGAATCAAGTCCACTTTGCCGAACTCACCACTGCGCCATTGACGCTTGATAACGCCAGTCATGTTCATGCACTGGCCACCGACTTGCTGCATTTTTCACCGGAGGCACGTGTGATCGAAAAGCTCGTTGAGAGCGCTACCCTGCTGGGGTTGAAGGACGAGGCCCGGTTCTACCGGGTCCGTTATCAGGCTGCATTCCCCGACAGTTATGCACTCTGGGCGACCACGCACGGGCCATTGGAAGCGGATTAGATCCGGGCTCTAGCCGGCCACGAAATGACCCGATTTTCCGCCCTGTTTCTCCAGCAATTTGACGCCGGTGATGGTCATGCCACGGTCCACCGCCTTGCACATGTCGTAGATCGTGAGCAGTGCCACTTGCAGCGCCGTCAGCGCTTCCATTTCGACCCCGGTGGGGCCTACGGTTTCCACCGTTGCAGTGCAATTTATGCTTGCAGTGTCAGGGGCGTTTGCCGTGGTTACTTCGAAATCGATAGCGATGCGGGTTAACGCCAGCGGATGGCACAGGGGGATCAATTCGCTAGTTTTCTTGGCCGCCATGATGCCGGCGATGCGGGCAATGCCCAGCACGTCGCCTTTTTTGGCAGTGCCGGCTTCTATGATGGTCAGTGTGGCGGGTTGCATTTCTATGCGCCCACCGGCAACGGCGATGCGATGGGTGCTGGCCTTGGCGGCTACATCCACCATGTGGGCCTGGCCCTGGGCATCAAAATGGGTAAGAGTGCTCATGGGGAATTCGTTACAGTTCAACGGTCGCTGGTACACGCCAAATTTACAGAATGTTCATATCCACCGTGCATCATACGTGGCCACCAACTCTTGATATCCTTTGTGGAAACGCCTACAGCCTGACCAGCGACCATTATCTTGACTAAATTGTTGAAATCCCTGAGTACGCTGGCGACCGCACGCAAAGCCTTGATGACTGCTGTTCTGGCAGCGCTTGGCAGTGCCTCTCCGGTGCCACTGGTGGCTCAGACCGGCACTCCCATGGCGGCCAGCGGCAGCGCCCAGTTGCCGACGCTGGGTGATGGCGCCGCCATGAGCAGCAGCGCGGAGCGACGTCTGGGCGAGCGCATTGCGCGCGAACTCTACCGGGACCCGGACTATATTGACGACCCGGTATTGGCCGAATATGTGCAAGGTGTCTGGCAGCCTCTGCTGGCGGCGGCACGCCTGCGCGGAGATCTCTCCAGCGAACTTGAAGAGCGTTTTGCCTGGGAGATCGTGTTGGGACGGGACCGCACGGTAAATGCCTTTGCCTTGCCGGGGGGTTACTTTGGCGTGCATCTCGGTTTGATTGCGGTTGTCAGCAGCCGGGACGAACTGGCTTCGGTGCTTGGGCACGAGCTCAGCCATGTCACGCAGCGGCACATTTCGCGTTTGATCAGCAAACAGAGTCAGCAAACACCATGGATGCTCGGCGCCATGATCTTGGGCGTGTTGGCGGCCAGCAAGAATGCCGACGCCGGCAATGCCCTGATTGTGGGCGGCCAAGCGGTTGCGGCCCAAAGTCAACTTAATTTTTCCCGCGATATGGAGCGTGAAGCGGATCGTGTGGGGTTTGGCGTCATGACGCAGGCCGGCTTTGATGGGCATGGCTTTGTATCGATGTTCGACAAGCTGCAACAGGCCTCTCGTCTCAATGACAACGGTGCTTATCCCTACCTGCGCAGTCACCCGCTCACGACCGAGCGGATCGCCGACATGCAGACACGGCAATCGCTGGCGGTCGCGGGCTCTGGCAGCGATACCTTGACCCCTGAACATGCCATGATTGCAGCCCGGGCGCGGGTCTTGTCCAATCCCGGAGTCGATGCTTTGCGGGCCTTCATTGCCGAGGCAGGTGGCAACCAATTTGCGACCTTGGCGTCGGCCCGGCGGGTTGGGGTGTTGTATGGTGCGGTCCTGGCCGCCAGCCAGTTGCGCGATTTTTCCCACGCCAAGGAATACCAGGAGCGTTTGACTGCGCTGGTTCGTTCTGATGCGTCGGCAGCGCGCTTGTCCCGTTTGCTGGCAGCTGAAGTTGCCCTGGCCGAACAGGACGCACCGCGCGCTGCTTCGGTGTTGCGGATGACTGAAGGAGGGCACGCTGATGACGTCTCTCTCGCACGGCGTCCCGAGTTGTTCCTGGCGGCGCAGATTGCCACGTCGATGGGTCGGGGCGGCCCGGATCCGGCCCTTCGCGAGGTGGCGCAGCGCCTGCAAGTTTGGTTGGCTGCGCATCCGCGTGACGCGCAAGCCTGGCAATTGCTCTCCAGCGCCTATGCGGCGCAAGGTCAGACCCTGAGCGCTGTTCGCGCCGATGCCGAGAACCAAGTGGCACGGCTGGATTACGCTGCGGCGCTGGACCGCTTCAAGGCGGCACAGGAACTGGTTCGCGAGAGGCGAGCCAACAACTGGGCAGTGGATTACATCGAGGCGTCGATCGTTGACACCCGCAAACGTCAGGTCGAATTACTGTTTAAAGAACAGTCGCTCGATCGCTGAATCGATCAGCACGCCAAACGCCGAGTAAATCAGCGAGCCCAGCAGCGCGGCGCCAAAACCTTGTACACGAAATCCCTCCAGTATCTCCGCCGCGGCCCAGAACATCAGGGCGTTGATGATGAACAGAAAAAGCCCTAGCGTGACGATGGTGACGGGCAGCGTCAGCACCACCAACAGGGGGCGCAGAACCAGGTTGAACAAGCCGATGACAAAAGCCGCAATCAAGGCGGCGCCAAAGCTGGTGACCTGCACCCCGCTGTAGAGATAGGCAACGGCCAGCAGGGCGGTGGCACTGAGCAGCCATTTCACGATAGTTTTCATGACCAAAGAATAGCACGCTGCGCCGGCGCGCGGTTAGGCGCCGGACTATGATCCGTTCCCCATGGCAGGCATTCACATCACCGACATCGAATCGGCCATCAACTACTGGCGTGACAAGACACCCTCGCCAGACGGTTTTTCGCTGACGGCCCCAACCCGGGTGCTGGCTGAACTCTATGCCTTGATGGTTTTCGATCAGGTGCTGGAGATCGAAGAGTTCTTGATGCCGGCGGCTGCGCTGCAAGCCTGGCTGGCCTGGTATGCCACGACGCCCGATACGCCGTGCATAGCGATTTGTTCCACCAGTCAGGGTGACGCGCAATGCAAAGGCTGCGGGCGCAGTTTTGCCGAGGTGCAACATTGGACCGAGATGCGCCCGGCCGAAAAACGCCAGACCTGGCGGCGCATCACGATGGAAGGCAGTTCCTGGCGTTTTAACAAGTATGCCGAGCGGGCGGCGGAGGGCGGTAGTGCGTCACCGTCGTCCCCGCTCGCGGAGCGGGGTTCGGCGCGGGCTTGACCGGGGCGCCGCCATGGCGGTCCGGCGTGGTGGCGCAGACCGGCCTATTTCCAGCGCACGGGCTCGATGTCGACATGGAGCCGGCCATCACCCAGCATCAACACACCTTCCTGAATGGTGGCTTGCAACTGCATGCTGCGCTGGGCCATCGGGATGAGCGCTTGTGAGGCGTTGGTTGGCAGCCGGAAAACCGTCAGATTTTGCGGGCGCGAGAGCTTGGCCTCCATGCTGCGCCACCAGACCTCGGCCGCTTGGTTGTAGCAATACAGCACCACCTCATCGGCGCGGCCGCAGGCTTTGATCAGCGGTTTGTCCTCGGGTTGACCGACTTCGATCCAGAGTCGGGTCAGTCCGGTGAAGTCGCGCAGCCATACGTCCGGTTCGTCGGGGTCCGAAAGACCGGCGCCAAACGCCAGTGTGCCATCGCCGCCGCACACGGTTTGCAGTTTGTGCGCCTGCAGTGCCAGGGCGCATAAGCGCACCATCATGCGTTCGTCGGTTTCACTCGGGTGACGTGCCAAAGTGAGCGTGTGGTCGGCGTAAAAACCGTGGTCAATATCGGCGATTTGCAGACTGGCCTTGAAGATGGTCGATTTGGTGGCCATCAGACTCGGCGCGCTAATTCGGCCGCCTTGCCGATATAGCTGCCTGGCGTCAAGGCCAGCAAGCGTGCTTTTTCGATTTCCGGAATCTCCAGCTTGGCGATAAAACCCTGCATCAGTTCGCGCGTCATGGGCGCACCTCGTGTGAAGGCTTTCAGTTGTTCGTAGGGCTTGGGCAGTCCAAAGCGGCGCATCACGGTTTGAATCGGCTCGGCCAGCACTTCCCAGGCGGTATCCAGATCGGTGGCAATCACGGTCTCGTTGATTTCCAGTTTCCCCAGGCCGGTTCCCAGCGCTTGGTAGGCCAGCACCGCGTAGCCCAGCGCCACGCCCATGTTGCGCAGCACGGTGCTGTCGGACAAATCGCGCTGCCAGCGACTGATGGGCAGCTTCTCGCTCAGGTGTTTGAGCAAAGCGTTGGCCAAGCCCAGATTGCCCTCCGCATTCTCGAAATCAATCGGGTTGACCTTGTGCGGCATGGTCGAAGAGCCGACCTCGCCGTCGCGCAGTTTTTGTTTGAAATAGCCCAGTGACACATAGCCCCAGACGTCGCGTGACCAGTCAATCAGGATGGTGTTGGCGCGTGCCACCGCATCGAACAACTCAGCCATGTAGTCGTGCGGCTCGATCTGAATGCTGTAGGGCTGGAAGGTCAGTCCCAGACCCAGCGGCTCTGGCGTTTCCACCACCTTGCGAGCGAACGCTTCCCAATCAAAGTCGGGCCAGGCCGAGAGGTGGGCGTTGTAGTTGCCGACCGCGCCATTCATCTTCGCCAGCAGCTTGATGCCGGCAATTTTTTCACGGGCCGTCGCCAGGCGCACCACCACATTGGCGATTTCCTTGCCCACGGTGGTCGGGCTGGCGGTTTGGCCATGGGTGCGGCTGAGCATGGGCACCTCGGCAAACGCATGGGCCATGTCGCGCAGCTTGTTGATGATGTTGTCCAGTGCCGGCAGCAGCACTTGATCGCGCCCGGTCTTGAGTTGCAGCGCGTGGCTGGTGTTATTGATGTCCTCGCTGGTGCAGGCAAAGTGTACGAACTCGCCGGCAGCCAGTAATTCCGGCCGTGCTTCAAACTTGGACTTGATCCAGTATTCGACCGCCTTGACATCATGGTTGGTGACTTTCTCAATGGCTTTGATGGCTTCGCCATCCGCTTCCGAGAAATGTTTCACCAAGCCCAGCAGGTAAGTGCGCGCACCGGGAGACAGCGGTTTGAATTCGGCAAAGCCGCAGTCGCTCAGGGCGATCAGCCAAGCGACCTCGACCTGCACGCGGCGTTGCATATAGCCCTGCTCACTCATGGCAGGACGGAGTTTGGCCAGCTTGGCGGCATAGCGGCCATCCAGCGGGGAAAGGGCTGAGATTGCAGAGAAATTCATGAGCGGATTGTAGGATGCACACAACGGCTTGGTGTCAAGAGGGGCTAGCGGCAAGCTGCTGTATAGAATGAAAGCTTCTGTAACATCAGATTTCCCATGAAATTACTCGGATCCAACACCAGCCCCTATGTACGCAAAGTGCGCGTCGTCATGGTCGAAAAAAAACTTGACTATGTTTTTGTACCGGAGGACGTGTGGGCGGCGCAAACCACGATTTCGGAAACCAACCCTTTGGGTAAAGTCCCCTGCCTGATCATGGAAGGTGGCGAAGCGCTGTTTGATTCGCGCGTGATTGTCGAATACCTGGACACTTTGTCGCCAGTGGGGAAACTGATTCCTTCGGTGGGCCGCGAGCGGGCCGAGATCAAGACCTGGGAAGCGCTGGCCGATGGCGTACTGGATGCCGCTATCCTGGCGCGGCTGGAAGCCACTTGGGCCGGGCGTACCAACGCGCAACGCAGTCAGGCCTGGATTGACCGGCAACAGGGGAAAATTGATGCCTCCCTGAAGGCGATGAGCAAAGGCCTGGGTGAAAAGCCTTATTGTGCCGGCATTCATCTCAGCCTGGCCGATATCGCCGTCGGCTGCGTCCTGGGCTACCTGGACTTTCGGTTTCCACAGATTGACTGGCGAACCGACTACCCGAATCTGCAAAAGCTGCATGACAAACTGGCGTTGCGCCCCAGCTTTGCGGAGACGCAGCCGGCTTGATTGGCAAGCGGACTCCCCGGCCGGGCGGAGGCCGGGCCGATACATCATTTACATCGTCTTACACGATTCGAGGCGGTAAACCCAGCTTTCGGCATTAGAGTTGTACGCCATGGCCACCTTCAAGACCATCTACAAATGCCGTGAATGCGGTGCCACCAGCTACCAGCGCGTGATCGACCGGGCGCAAAATGGCGCCCTGTTGCCGACCGGTCAGTACCGCTGTACCGGCTGTAGAAATGTGTTTGCCACGGTCCGTGCCTGGTGGCAACCCCGGCGTACGCCGGAGCTTCAATCCCACAGTACTTTTGGCTGAGATGGCGCGCTGGGTCTGCTAGCATTGGCGGCATGAAAGACCTAGCCGTCATGGCTGACATAGCGGACAAAATCTGTCCGCGTGCCGAGCTTGCCGCCCGGCTTGCCTGCTTACCCCGACCGCTGGTGTTTACCAACGGGGTATTTGATGTGCTGCACCGCGGCCACGTGATGTACCTGGCCCAGGCGCGCGCGCTGGGAGCGAGTTTGCTGGTGGCGCTCAACACCGATGCGTCGGCCCGCAGACTCGGCAAGGGGCCGGACCGACCTCTCAACAACGAAGCCGACCGGGCTTTTGTCTTGGCCGCTCTGGCCTGCACCAGTCTGGTGACCTGGTTCGATGAAGACACGCCCCTGCAGTTGATTGCCGAGATCAAACCCGACATTCTGGTCAAGGGTGGCGACTACGACATGGCCAAGCTGGCGGAGACACGGCTGGTCGAAGCCTACGGTGGGCGCGCGCTGGCGCTGTCTTTTGTGGACGGCTATTCCACCACCGCGCTGGTGCAGAAGGTTCGCCAAGGTTCCCGTTAAAGACGCCGGTCGTCAACTCAAAACCTTTCTCATCAAGCGCTGTCGTTTGCCACTATTGCGCTGCCATTCGGCTTGTGTTCTAATAATCTAACAAATGTTAGGTAGATTTAACATGAACCCTGATACCGCGCTACAGCACAATTTTCCCTATTTCACCAGCGAGCACGAAATGCTGCGCCAGACCGTCCGCCGGTTGGTGGCGGAGCGAGTGGCCCCTTTCGCGCACGACTGGGAAGACGCCGGCATGGTGCCACGCGCCGTGTTGCGGGAAATGGGTGAACTCGGGCTGCTGGGCATCCGCTTCGAATCGGAATACGGTGGCAGCGAGCTCGACACCTTGTCGACGGTGGTGCTGGCCGAAGAGTTGGGGCGTTCAACTTTCGGTGGTTTCGCGGTCACCGTGCTGGTGCACACCGACATGGCCGCGCCGCACCTGCACCATGCCGGCAATGCCGAGCAAAAAAAGCGTTTCATGGCCGATATCGTGTCGGGTCGCAAGATTGCGGCGGTGGCGATGACCGAGCCCGACGCCGGATCAGACCTGGCGTCCATGCGCACCACGGCGCGCCGGGTGGGCCAGCACTGGGAGCTCAATGGCTCGAAAATGTTCATTACCAACGGGGTCCACGGCGATATCTTTTTTGTTGCGGCAAAAACCGGTGAGACCGGCCGCAACCATCAGGTCTCGATGTTCATCGTGGAAAAAGGGACGCCCGGGTTTGCCGTGGCACGGCCGTTGAAAAAACACGGTTGGCTCTGCAGTGACACGGCGGAACTGGTATTCGACCATTGCCTGATTCCGGCCAGCAATCTGCTGGGCGAGGAGAACAAGGGTTTCTATGCCCTGGTCAAGAACCTGCAAAACGAGCGCATCGTGCTGGCCGCCCAAGCCATGGGCGAGGCCTCCAAGGCGATCGAGTTGACACTGGACTGGGTCACCCAGCGCAAGGCGTTTGGCGCCACCTTGTGGGATAAGCAGGCGGTTCGACACCGCCTTGCCATGTTGCAAGCGCGCGTTTCGGCCGCGAAGGCGCTGATTTACAACACGGCCTGGCGCGATGCACAAAAGCAGGTGGTGGTGTCGGAGGCGTCGATGTTGAAGGCGCTGTGCGGCGAACTGGTGAATGAGGTCATGTACGACTGCCTGCAGTTTCATGGCGGCATGGGTTACATCCGTGAGACCGCCATCGAGCGGATGACGCGCGACGCCCGCATTCAGTCGATTGGCGGCGGCGCCACAGAAGTGATGCTCGACGAGATTGCCAAGCGCATGCGCTGAGCAGCCGCCATGCTCAAAAATACCGCCAAGTCAGCGTTGACCAAGTTGCCCGGTGAAACGGCAGGCGCCGGATCACGGCACCTGATTCTCGAAACCGCGGCCCGCATATTTCGCCACGAAGGCTACGCCGCGACTTCGCTACGGGCGATTGCAGCCGCCTGCAACATGAAGGCGGGCAGTCTTTACTACCACTTTGAATCGAAAGACCAGATTGTCAGTGAAGTGCTCGATATCGGCGTGCAAAAGGTGTTCGATTCAGTCAAATCGGCGGTCCAGGCGCTGGCTCCGGGTGCCACCCTTGGTGCCACTCTGCACTGCGCCATCGAAGCGCATTTGCGCGCGCTGTTGCACGCGCATGACTTCACGTCGGCCAATATCCGGATCTTCGGACAGGTTCCAGCTCCGGTGCGCGAGTCGCATCGGATGTTGCGCCGGGCCTATGAAAACTACTGGCGCGAGATGCTGGAGCAATTGCAGCGCGACGGAGCCATCCGGGCCGAGGCTGACTTGCAGCAAACAGTCTATTTCCTGTTCGGCGCCATGAATTGGGCCACCGAGTGGTACGACGACAAACGATTCGACCTGAAACTGGTGGCCAACCAGATGGCGGACCTGGTGGTGCTTGGTTTGCAGGCCGCGCCTGAACGCGCCAGCCCTGAGCTCAGACCCAAACAGCGAAAAAAGCAGGTGAGTTAAGAATGGCGATAGTGTCGAAAATCGATTCTCGAAGCGATGACTTTGCGCGCAATGCGCAGCGTTACGCTGACTTGCTGACGACCCTGAGGGAGCGCATGGCCTGGGCGGTCCGGGGCGGCGGCGACCGGTTGATGCAGCGGCACATCGAACGCGGCAAGCTGCCGGTGCGCCAGCGCATCGACCTGCTGCTGGACGTCGGCTCGCCTTTCCTCGAAATTGCGCCGCTGGCCGCCTGGGGCATGTACGACAACGAAGTGCCGGCGGCGGGGCTGGTGGCCGGCATCGGCCTGGTGGAAGGTGTGCACTGCATGATCATCGCCAATGACGCGACGGTCAAGGGTGGCAGCTTTTTTCGCGAAACGGTGCGCAAGCATGTGCGGGCCCAAGACATCGCGGCGCAGAACCGCCTGCCCTGCCTGTACCTGGTCGACTGTGGCGGGGCTTACTTGCCGGAGCAGGATCAGGTTTTTCCCGACTGGGGCCATTTCGGCACCACGTTCTACAACCAGTGCCGCATGAGTGCAGAAGGATTGCCGCAACTCTCTGCCGTGTTTGGTGGCTGCACCGCCGGTGGTGCCTATATTCCGGCCTTGTCGGACGAGGCGATCATCGTTCAGGGGACCGGCCGCATCCACCTCGGCGGGCCGCCCATCGTGAAAGCCGCGATCAACGAAATCGTCGACGGCGAAACGCTGGGTGGCGCGGCCATGCATACCCGTGTTTCGGGTGTCACCGATTACCTGGCGGCGGATGAGCGGCAGGCGCTGGCCAAGCTGCGCCAGATTGTGCGACATCTGAACCTGCCCCCCTCCGAGCCTTTCACCGTCGGTGCGGAGCGGCCACCGCGCTTCGATGCGTCGGAAATCCCCGGCATTGTGGGATGTGACATGAAGCAGCCCTACGATGTGCGTGAGGTTTTGCTGCGGCTGGTCGATGACAGCGAATTGCAGGAGTTCAAACCCGAGTACGGCACCACCCTGGTGTGTGCCAGTGCCCGCCTTCATGGTTACCCGGTGGGCATTCTGGCCAACAACGGTGTCTTGTTTTCGGAATCCTCGGTCAAGGGCGCGCACTTCATCGAGTTGTGCAACCAGCGCAATATCCCGCTGCTGTTTTTGCAGAACATTACCGGCTTCATGGTCGGCACCGAGGCCGAGCGGGGCGGCATTGCCAAGCATTCCGCCAAACTGGTTTACGCGATGTCGACGGCACGGGTGCCTCGCCTGACAGTGCTGATTGGTGGCTCCTACGGTGCCGGTAACTACGGCATGTGCGGCCGTGGTTTCGCGCCCCATTTCTTGTTTGCCTGGCCGAATTCCCGAATTGCGACCATGAGCCCGGAAGTGGCGACCACAGTGCTGACCGAGTTGCGCAAAAGCTCGCTCAAGGGCGACAGCGCCGACGAGCAACTGGCTGCATTGGCGCGCGAAACCACGGAGCAGTTCACACGCCAGAGCGATCCCTTCTACGCCAGCGCCCGCCTTTGGGACGACGGCATTATCGAGCCGGCGCAAACCCGTGATGTGTTAGGCCTGTGTCTGCAATTGCTGGCACAGTCAAACCCGCGTGCCACCGGAGCGTCACCGGTTTTCCGGATGTGATGCCATGTTCAAAAGAATCCTGATCGCCAATCGCGGCGAAATTGCCTGCCGCATCATGCGCAGCTGTCGCCGCCTGGAGATAGAGACGGTGGCGGTCTATTCCGAGGCCGATAGCGGCAGTCGCCACGTCGCCGAGGCCGACTTCGCCGTTCCGATTGGCGCCGCCAGTGCCGCTGAATCCTACCTGCGGGCCGATCGCATCGTGGCGGCCGCACTGGCCAGCGGTGCGCAGGCCATCCATCCGGGTTACGGCTTCCTGTCGGAGAAACTCGAATTGCTGGATGCTTGCGCTGGGCACGGGATTGTTTTTGTCGGCCCGAACCGGCGCGCGATCCAGGCCATGGGTTCGAAGATCGAAAGCAAACGCCTGGCGCGCGCGGCCGGCGTGGTCTGCCTGCCAGGTTACGACGAGGACGATCAGACGCCGGCACGGTTGCTGGAGGAAGCGCAACGCATCGGTTTTCCGTTGTTGATCAAGGCCAGTGCCGGCGGTGGCGGCAAGGGCATGCGACGCGTCAACGCGGCCGAAGAGTTTCCAGCCATGCTGGCGCTGGCGCGCAAGGAGGCACTCTCGGCCTTTGGCGATGAGCGGGTCTTGCTGGAAAAGTACATCGTCAATCCGCGCCACCTGGAAGTGCAGATCGTGGGCGACCGGCACGGTGGTTTGGTGCATCTGTTCGAGCGTGAGTGTTCCATCCAGCGGCGCTTTCAGAAGATCATTGAAGAGGCGCCGGCCCAGCACTTGCCGGCGGCGCTGGCGACCGGGCTTTATGAGGCCGCGTTGCGGCTGGGCCAGGCGATGGCTTACGACAATGCCGGCACGGTCGAATTTGTGCTCGATGCGGATTCCAATGACACCGCTTATTTTCTGGAAGTCAACACCCGCTTGCAGGTGGAGCACCCGGTGACTGAAATGACCACCGGCGTCGATCTGGTCGAGTGGCAGTTGCGGGTCGCCTGCGGCGAAGCGCTGCCACTGTTGCAGCATGAAATTCACCGCCGTGGCTGGGCCATCGAATGCCGGCTCAATGCAGAACAGCCGGAGCATGATTTCCGTGCCAGCCTAGGCCCGCTGCTGGGTTATGCCGAACCCGCAGGCTCAGCCGGGATACGCATCGACAGTGGGCTGCATGCACGGAGCCAGGTCTCACCCTATTACGATTCCATGCTGGCCAAAGTGATCGGTTATGGCAACTCACGCGGCGAGGCCGTTGCACGAGCTTGCGCCGGCATCGAATCCCTGCGCATCGAGGGGGTGGCCAGCAACGCCGCCTTGCTGTTGCAAATCTTGCGGCATCCGGATTTCAACGCGGTGCTGACGACGCGCTTTCTGGAACGGAATTTCCCTCACGGTCCGCAGCCGGAACCCAGTATCCGCCTCCTTCACACGCTGGCGGTTGCCGCTGCCTGGGCTGCCGGCCAGCCAGTGGCGCCAGGCGTATGGGGTGCCTTGCGCACTTTTCGGCTGACCGGACCTGTCAACCAGGGCGTTCCGGTTGACTTGCGCTTGAGCGATGTGTCGGCCGCATCGGCTGCCGAAGCGGTGCCATTGCTGAGCGCGGGTGACGCCTATTGGCTGGCGGCCAGGCCGGCGCTGCGGGCCAATGTGCAATCCGATCCGCAGGGCTGGCGGGTACACATCACAGACCACCAAGATGTTGACGTCACTGCTCACATAAGAAACACTGTGCCGCAACGCTGGTTCAGTTGGGTGCTGGGACGCAGCCTGGTGTGGGACGTGGAACATGAACTGGAGCACAGCCTGCATGTGGGCAGCGAGAAAAACCAGGATAGAAGTCTGTCGGCAACGCTGCCGGGCCGCATTTCCGAGGTGCTGGTGCGCGAGGGCGAACTGGTGCTTGCCGGTGCCCCGCTGCTGACCCTGGAAGCGATGAAGCTGTACCACACACTGGCTGCGCCATTGACCGGACAAATTGACCGGATCCATGTCACGGAAGGCGACATTGTGGCGCATGGTCAGTTGCTGCTTGAGCTGGGGCGTGAGATTGATGAGCCGCTTTTGGCCCAAACCAAGGAGAACTGAATGGCAGGTTTGTACTGGGAAGATTTTCATGTCGGCCAGGTCTTTGAGCACCCCTGGGGGCGCACCATCACGGAGTCGGACAACATCCTGTTCTCCTGCCTCACCCTGAATGTGCAGCCGCTGCACATCGATGCCGAGTTCGCCGCCAAAACCGAATGGGGCAAGCCCTTGGTCAACAGCTTGTTCACGCTGGGACTGATGATCGGCATGACGGTCAACGACACCACATTGGGCACTACCATCGCCAATCTTGGCATGAGCGATGTGCGCTTTCCGAAGCCGCTTTTTCATGGCGACACGATCCGGGTCCGCAGCAGCGTCAAGGCTGCGCGCGAAAGCAAATCAAGGCCCACCGCCGGCATCGTGGAGTTTGAACACGTGGCCCGTAATCAGCACCAGCAGGTGGTCGCTGTCTGTGTGCGTCAGGCGCTGATGCACAAGCGCCCTGCGAAAGCCGCGTGATGCAAGGGGCCGTCCCCCCAGCGGCAGCCCGCTCCTACCTGTTTGTACCGGGCAACCGGCCGGAGCGTTTTGCCAAGGCGCTGGCCAGTGGTGCCGATGCGCTGATTCTGGACCTTGAAGACAGCGTGCCAGCGGCCGAAAAAGAGCTGGCGCGGGAAGCGGTGACGCATTGGCTGGAGACCGTTGCAGCCCCGCTGCCGATCTGGATTCGGGTCAACCCGGCAAGCAGCCAATGGCATCGTGATGATCTGCAACTCCTGCTGCGGGCAAGCCCGACCGGGCTGATGCTGCCCAAGTGCGAGGGCGCAGAGGACTTGCTGAGTTTTGATCGCTCGATCGCTGAAATCGAGCGGGCCGCCGGCCGCCCTCCCGGTTCGGTCCAGGTGCTGGTGATTGCCACCGAAAGCGCGCGTGCCCTGCAACGCATTCATACTTTTGACCAGGCCATGCCACGTCTGGCGGGCATCCTGTGGGGTGCCGAAGACTTGGCCGCCAGTCTGGGACTGCGCAGCCTGCGGGATCGGCAAGGCCATTACCTGTCACCCGCCCGGCAGGCCCGCGATGCGGCCTTGTTGGCCAGCCATGCCTGCGGCGTTGCGGCGATCGATGCGGTTTACACCGGACTGGATGACCCGGTGGGGCTGGCGGAAGAAACGCGGGCCCATGCCGCCCTCGGATTCACGGCCAAGGCGGCGATTCATCCAGCCCAAATTGCAGTGATACATCAGGCCCTGCAACCCAGCCCGGACGATGTGGCCTGGGCTGCGGAGGTGCTTGCCGAACTGGAAAACGGCGCCAAGGCTTCCGGGCGCGTGCGCGGTGCCATGGTCGATCAACCGCATCTGAAAGCTGCCCTGCACATTCAGGCCTCTCTGGCGCGCCTGGGGGCTCTGAAAAAATAGAGGCGACACCAATGAAATGGTTTTCTGCCGCAGCGTAATTTCGCCCCAAGCCGAGCCTTCTGGCCCATTCGGATCCGCCAGCTCTTGAGGATCATCAAATTGGATCGATGGCACAGGCGTAGATTGACGAAGTGCCGGCCCACGACGGGTGGCGCAGTTCGATTCAGGTCGACAACAGAGGCGGGCGTGCTGGAAAGAAGGGCGATAAGCTATGACAACAATCGATTTGCACTGGCCGATGCCGCCGTTTTACACGCCGGCCGAAGGGCAGGCGATGGGTGTGCAAGGTCACGATTGCGTGGTGGAACTGGCCGACCGGCGGGTTGTGGCAGGCGCATTGGCACAGTTCGAACCCGGCCGCGGTGAGATCGCGCTCAAGGCCGCCGAGTCGGGGGAACTGATGCAGTTCTCCATCGACAAGGTGCGCCTGATCAGGCTCGTTCAGCCGCTGCTGTTGCAGCCCGACACCGCCGCGATAGAAGGTGTTGGCGGTGTCCACGCGCAAGTGGTCGAGGAAAAGGACTTCCGCGTCCGCTT
Source organism: Rhodoferax sp. (assembly GCF_028714215.1). Lineage (GTDB taxonomy): Bacteria > Pseudomonadota > Gammaproteobacteria > Burkholderiales > Burkholderiaceae_C > Rhodoferax. The sequence goes on from NZ_JAQTMS010000006.1 coordinate 95,082, forward strand.
CGCCGACGGTGGCGAGTTCTCCGGCAAGACACGCGGGTTCGTCAAGGAGGCGTCCGGGCTGTTTCTGTTTCCCGTTGACGGTAGCGCCGGCACCACGGTCTCCTGCTTCATTCCCGCGCCGGCGCTGAGGGAAGTCAGGATCGGGCGACTGCTGGGGGAGGCGCTGGCCGCGAACAACGTAGTCGCGCCCGGTACGCTGGCTGCGGCCCTGGACAAACAGGCTGCCCTGCGCGCCGAACCGCTGGGCGAATTCCTGCGTAAGCGTGCCATTGTGTCGCCGCTGGCGCTGGCAGAGGCGCTCAAGGAGCAGCAGCGGCGCCCGAACGTGCGGCTGGGGCAGGTGCTGATGGAGGCCAATCTGATATCACAGGAGCAGCTAGATCAGGCGTTGGCGGCTCAGAAGGCCAACCGCAGCCGGCCGCTGGGGGAGATCCTGGTGGACATGGGCGCAGTGTCGCGTCAGCAGATCCAGGAAGCGCTGGCCATGAAGCTGGGCATTCCGTTCATCGATGTGCGCGAGTTCAAAGTGGATGCCGAGGCGCTGAGGCTGGTGCAGCCGGCCTACGCGAAGCAGTATCAAGTGCTACCTCTGATTCGCTCCGAGCGCGCGCTGGTGGTTGCGGTCGAGAATCCACTGGCGGTCGATTTTTTGCGGGAAATGCGCTTTGCAACCGGCTTGTCGATCGTGCCGGTGATGGCCACAGCCAGCGAACTCAAGGCGCGCATCGTGAAGGAGTACGCCGGACTGGAAGGTTGGAACGCGCCTGTCGACTGGGATGCCGTGGCGTTCGGTACGGCGGACAAGCCGCTGAAGTCCGAGGCTCAGTCGAGCGACGGCCTCGAAATGGTCGAGATGCGGGATCTGGCCATCAAGCTCGCGCAGGAAGCTCCGCGGCCGGTCGAGCCGGCGCAGGCCGACGAGTCGACGACTCGCGTCAGCGAAAGTACGCTGGTGCGCCTGGTCAACAAGATGATCATGGATGCGTACTCGCAGGGTGCTTCAGACATCCATATCGAGGCCAACCCGGGCAACCGCAATCTGCTCATTCGCTTTCGCAAGGACGGCGCCTTGGTGGACTATCTGGAACTGGAGCCGGCCTATCGCAGTTCCCTGGTTTCGCGCATCAAGATCATGGCCGATCTGGACATCTCGGAGCGCCGACATGCGCAGGATGGCAAGATCGATTTCAGCCGCCATGGAGGAATTCCGATCGAGTTGCGGGTGGCGGTGATTCCAACGGCGAACAATCTCGAGGACGTGGTGCTGCGCATTCTTGCCGGGGCCGAGCCGCTGCCGCTGGACCGGCTGGGGCTAAGCTGCCGCAACCTGGATGAACTGAAGAAAATGGTGGCCCGCAGCTATGGCCTGATTCTGGTGTGCGGTCCGACCGGTTCCGGCAAGACGACCACGCTGCACTCGGTGCTGCGCCACATCAACCAGCGCGACACCAAGATCTGGACCGCCGAAGATCCGATCGAGATCACCCAGCCGGGCCTGAGGCAGGTCCAGGTCAACGCAAAAATCGGTTGGACCTTCGCCGCCGCCATGCGTGCGTTTCTGCGTGCGGACCCGGATGTGATCATGGTCGGCGAGATGCGTGACGAGGAAACGACCAAGATCGGCATCGAGGCCTCCCTCACCGGACATCTGGTTCTCTCGACCCTGCATACCAACAGCGCCGCGGAGAGCATCGTGCGGCTGCTCGACTTGGGCATGGATCCCTTCAACTTCGCCGATGCCCTGATCGGGATACTGTCGCAGCGGCTGGCACCCAAGCTTTGCGCAAAGTGCAGGCGTCCGCATCTGGCGGGTGACGCCGAAATCAGCGAACTCGCGCGCGAATATTGCGCCGGCACCGGACTGGAAATCGCCGCGACGCTAACGGCGTGGCGCGCGACCTTCGGTGAGGCGGGACAACTGGAGCTTTACGCAGCCGACGCAATGGGATGCCCAGCCTGCAACGCCGGCTACAAGGGGCGGGTGGGACTGCATGAACTGTTGGTGGCGACCCCGCGCATCAAGCAGTTGATTCACGAGCATGCCACGGCGGCGCAGATTGCAGAAGGTGCGATTGCCGATGGCATGACACTGCTCCGGCAGGACGGTATCGAGAAAGTGCTGCGGGGGGAGATCGACCTCGCGAGCGCGCGCGGCGCTTTCAGCTGATCGGACCGCACCTCGGTCTTCAAGAATCGGCTCTTGCATCCAGCCAATCAAAAAAGCCCGCTAGCAATAAAGTAGCAGGCTTTCCATATCCCATAGGGGCTTGACTGGTGGCGCTTCACGGATTCGAACCGCGGACCTGTGGATTATGATTCCATCGCTCTAACCGACTGAGCTAAAGCGCCGAGCCGCGAATTATAACCAAAAGTCCAGAGGCGGGTGCTTAGCGCCGCCCTACTGATGCTTGAAGTTGGCTTTGCGTTTGTTGATGAAAGCATCCATGCCTTCTTTCTGGTCGGCAGTGGCAAACATGGCATGGAACATACGGCGTTCGAACATGATGCCGTCGCTCAGCGCACTCTCAAAAGCCCGGTTCACCGATTCCTTGGCCGCCATGGTGGCAATTTGCGAATGCTCACTGATCAGCAGGGCAGCGGCCAGAGCTTCTTCCATCAGTTTGTCCAGCGCCACCACCCGGCTCACCAGCCCCGCTCGCTCGGCCTCCAGGGCGTCCATCATGCGGCCGGTCAGCGCCATTTCCATGGCCTTGGCTTTGCCGACGGCGCGCGGCAGCCGCTGCGTACCACCGGCGCCGGGGATGATGCCCAGCTTGATTTCGGGTTGGCCGAAGCGGGCGTTGTCGGCCGCGATGATGAAGTCGCACATCATCGCCAGTTCGCAGCCGCCGCCGAGACAGAAGCCACTGACCGCCGCAATGACCGGTTTGCGGATGCCGCGAATCTGTTCCCAGTTGCGGCTGATGAAGTCGCCCTTGTAGACATCGGCGAAGTTGTAGCTGGCCATGGCACCAATATCGGCGCCGGCGGCAAAAGCTTTTTCACTGCCGGTAATGATCATGCAGCCGATCGCCGGGTCGGCGTCAAAGGCTTTCAGGGCGCTGCCCAGCTCGGTCATCAACTGGTCGTTCAGCGCATTGAGCTGTTTGGGCCGGTTCAGGCTGATGACGCCTACTTTGCCGGCCTCGGTGCGGACATTGATCATTTCGAAATTCATGGGTTTCTCCAGGTTATGGGTTGAGCCATTGGGCAACGAGTTTTTTGTCGTGTACCGCCAGACGCCAACTGGTGACGGCAGTAGGCAGCGTCAGCGACAGTTTCAAAAGGCGTTTGTCGCGTTCCACCAGGGCGCCGATTTTCAAGGCCGTTCCGGCATAAAGCAGCAAGTCATCGAGTTTGCCGAGACGCCAACTGGAACTGGTTTTGCCGCTGCCGGTCTCCAGGCCCAGCCATTCATCCCCGGCAGCGAAACCGGCTTTCTCTGCCGCGCCGCCGCGCAACACGGTTTTGATCCGAATCCCGTTGTCGTCATTGACACGCAGACCCAGGCGCGGCGCCAGTTGGGCCGGCTGTTCCAGTACCGTGATACCCTGGCGCTCCAGCAAGGCCTTGAGTGGCAGCTCCGCGGTACCGTGGACCCAGCGCGCGATCTCTCCGGCAAAGGACCGGCCAGCGAATTCCGCCAGCACGGTGGACAGGTCGCTCTCCAGCATCGGTCCGCCTTGACAGCGCAGCCACAAGGCACGCATCACGGCATCGAGCGTGGTCTTTCCTTCCTGGCGCAGGGTCAGATCAAGACACAGTGCCACCAGCGACCCCTTGGTGTAATAGCTCACCGTGGCATTGGGCGTGTTTTCATCCTGCCGGTAGTACTTAACCCAGGCGTCGAAACTGGCTTGGGCGACGCTTTGCACCTCCCGCCCGGGCGTCTGCAGCACCTGGTTGATGGTGTCGCCGAGCAGTTTCAGATAGCCGGCGTCGTCGATCAGTCCGGCGCGCCGCAGCAGCAGGTCGTCGTAATAGCTGGTGAAGCCTTCAAAAAACCACAGCAGTTGCGTGTAGTTTTCGCCGCCATAGTCGTAACGGTCGAATTCGGCCGGGCGCAGCCGCTTGACGTTCCAGGTATGAAAATACTCATGGCTGATGAGGCCCAACAGCTTGGTGTAGCCTTCTGTTGGCCGGGCTTTTGTGCCGGTCGGCGGAATTGCCTGGGGCGTCAACGCCGGCTGATCCAGGCGCGGCAGATCCTGGCGTTTGCAGATCAGCGCCGTCGAGTTGTGATGCTCCAGACCACCATAACCGTCATCCACGGCGTTGAGCATGAAAAGGTAGTTCTTGTGCGGCGGTTTGGTGCTCAAGCGGGAGCCGGCCTTGGCACCATGCCAGAACTGGATTTCCGTTTCGCAAATTGCCTGCGTGTCGGCCAGCAGCCGCTGGCCGTCAAAGCCGGGTGGCGCGCCGGCCACCACAAAACGGTGTGGCACGCCGCGCGCCACAAAAGAGCCGCTCCAGAAGCGGCCCATCTCCACCGGTGCGTCCACCAGTTCGTCGTAGCTGGCGGCCAGGTAGCGGCCAAAGCCGCTCCCGGTGATTTTTTGCGCTGTCAAGCCGGTTGCCACCTGCCAGCCGGGCAAGGTCTTGCCGGCCACCAGCTCCAGTGCGTGGGGTGAGTCTTCCTGGCCATGCACTTGCAGCAACAGACTGGTGCCATTGAAGAAGCCGCGCTGGGCGTCCAGCCAGGCGGTGCGCACTGAGCTGTCAAAGGCATAAATCTGGTAGCTCAGCTGCAGCGGTTTGTCGGCCGCGCATTGGACCTGCCAGGTGCATTTGTCGAGCTGCGCCAGAGCCACCGTCCTGGCGCCCTGACGGGCCTGCAACTGCTGCAGGTTTTTGGAGAACTCGCGTACCAGGTAGCTGCCCGGAATCCAGACCGGCAGGCTCACCAGCTGCTGCGCGGCCGGGCGTGCGATGGTCAGGGTGACGGCAAACAAATGGGCCTGCGGGTTCTGCACCCGCACTGTGTAGCCAATGGCAGCGGTCGACATCAGTTTTTGCCGCCAGCCAGGTATTTTTCGACCTGGGCGGCGGCAATGGCGCCGGGGACCCGGGTACCGTCCGCGAAGATCAGCGTCGGCGTTCCGGTAATTTTGTGCTTGCGACCGATTTCGGTGTTGCGCTCAAGGGCACTCGTGTCACAACTCGCCACCGCCGCCGGCTTGTCACGCACCATCCAGTCCTGCCAGGCCTTGGCCTTGTCCTTGGCGCACCAGATGTGTTTCGACTTCTCGTTCGAGTCGGCGCTCAGGATCGGGTAGAGGAACATGCTGATGGTTATGTTGTCGACTTTTTGCAGGTCGCGCTCGAAGCGCTTGCAGTAGCCACAGTTGGGGTCTTCAAAGACCGCCAGTTTGCGTTTGCCATTGCCGCGCACGATGCTGAAGGAGTCCTTGAACGGCAGGGCGTCGAAACTGATGGCGGTCAGCTTGTCAACCCGTTCTTCGGTCAGGTTACGGCGCAGTTTGGTATCGATCAGATTGCCTTGCAGCAAGAAATTGCCTTCGGCGTCGGTGTAATAGATTTCCGTGCCGTTGACGCGAATTTCATAGAGGCCCGGCATGGCGCTTTTGCCGACCTCGTCGATTTTCTGCAATTGCGGGATGCGTTCGGCCAGATTCTTGCGAATCGTCGCTTCCTGCGCGCTGGCGTTCAAGGCAAGCAGCAAGGCCGTGGCCAGCATGGCGATTTTTGTCGATTTCATTGTCATCCGTTCAATAACCAATTAACCCATGGCCTGTCGTGCCACCCACTGTTTGACCAAGCCGCTGTGTTCGAACCCCTTCATGCCCCAGTTGCGGGCCGCCTGCCAGTTGCCTCCGTGCCGAGAGAAAAGACCTTGCAAACCATCCATCGCGGTGTCCATGATCAACAACTCCGCCTTGCGCGTGCGCTCATAGCGGCGCAACAGTTTTTCATCGCCGACCTGGCGCCAGTACTCGCGCCCATGCAAAATTTCAGCCAGCGTCGCCACGTCCGCCAGACCCAAATTCAGGCCCTGCCCGGCCAGCGGATGCACGTTGTGCGCCGCATCCCCCGCCAGCACCCAGGCGCCACCCGCGTGACGGCCAGCCCAACGCCGTGCCTGCGCGCTCTGCAAGGGCCAGGCGCTGCGCGCACTGATCAGATCGAGTCTGCCCAAGCGCTTTTCACTGGCAAGCTCCAGTTGTTGGCAGAACGCGGCGGCATTCTCATTGAGCAGGGCATCGGCTCGCTCCCTAAGTACAGACCACACAATCGCGACAGAGTTCCCCTGCGGCCCTTCCAGCGGCAAAAAAGCCAGGATCTCACCCTGGGAAAACCATTGGTAAGCGGTCTGCGCATGGGCCGTCTCGCAGCTCAAGCGTGCCGCGATCGCCGTCTGGGGGTAGGGCCGAACGTCGAAATCAATGCCCAACTCGGAGCGCGTGCTACTGGTCCGGCCTTCGCAGATGACGGTCAAGGTGGCGGCCTGGGGGGCGGCCAGCAACTCGATTTGGGGCTGAAACCGCACCGCCTCGGCCAGTTGGGTTTCCAGCGCCGGCACATCGACAATCCAGGTCAAGCCGGGCACCTTGAGTTCGGCGGCGGAAAAATTCACCTCGCCACCATCGTCACCCTTGACCTGCATGGCCAGTACTTCGGTCGCATGCAGGGCATCGGGCCAGCAACGCAGCGATTCAAGCAAGGCCCGGGATTTGGCATTCAAGGCGTAGGCGCGCACATCACCGGTCGCGGGCGAGTCGTTTTGGGAGGCTGCCGGCGGCGCTGCCACCAGACCGACGCGAAGGCGCTCGCGCGCCAGCAAGAGGGCCAGCGTGCGCCCCACAATGCCGCCGCCACGTATGCAAATATCAAAAGCTTGAGTCATGCCCTGAATTGTAGGAGGCAGGCAGCGAAAGCGATGGCGGCCGGGTTTTGCAGATGGTTGGTGGGACGGATCGAATCCCGCTATTTGGCTGGGCAGATTGCCCTGGCGCCGTATGCCGGCACCTTCTGTTGCACCCGAGTCAGGCCGAGGGGAATCTGATCCGGATCGCGCTCAGGGAGGCGAAGCGCGGGACTTCGGTCAAAGTCGGGTTGCTTGGCGGCCCGGCCCGAACGTGGTGGCGTCTCTGTACTTCCCGGTTGACCTGCGCCAGCAGCTTTTCGGCCTCGACTTGGGTCTGTTCCGCGGTGGCGTCTTTCACGTCAAACAGGCGCATCAAGGCCATTGCGGCAAAGATGCTGGCAACGGGTAGAAATATTGCAATGCTGAGTACGGTGAAGCTCATTTGAAGATCCTCGCTGGTGATGGTCTTGCCACTCGGCTTGCCGGCGATGCCTAATGAAGTAACCCCCCGGCACAAATTCTGGATGAAGGGTTGGCCATGAAGTTGAGAATTCTCAATCGATGCACCGAATGCGCGATACGTCAGCAACCGCACGCCAATGCCACTCGGGACACGGTCATGCGGGATGCGTCCGGCTGAGGCGCTCGCCCCTTGAAGCGGGAATTTGCCGATCATTACAATTGACGGCAATCTCCCAGGACAAAGCGCGGACAAAACCTTGCGGCCATGCAGCGTTTACGCCGGTTTGCTTTGATCTTGGCCGACCACGCCATTTGGCGCTGGCCCGGCACTTCGAGGATGCCCACGCGGGACTCGACAGTGCAATTTGGATATTGATTTATAAGGATTTTTATGAAGTGTGGCATCGTGGGCTTGCCCAACGTCGGCAAATCGACCCTGTTCAACGCCCTGACCAAGGCCGGCATCGCGGCCGAAAACTATCCTTTTTGCACCATCGAGCCCAATGTGGGCATCGTCGAAGTGCCGGACGCACGGCTGGATGCGCTCTCCGCCATCGTCAAACCGCAAAAAGTGCAGCGCGCCATCGTCGAGTTCGTCGACATTGCGGGTTTGGTGGCCGGTGCTAGCACCGGTGAAGGCCTGGGCAACAAGTTTCTGGCCCACATCCGCGAGACCGACGCCATTGTCAACGTGGTGCGCTGTTTTGAAGACGAGAACGTGGTTCACGTGGCCGGCAAGGTCGATCCGATCTCCGACATGGAGGTGATTCAGACCGAGCTGTGCCTGGCTGATCTGCAAGCGGTCGAGAAGGCCTTGCACCGCGTCACCAAGACCGCACGTTCGGGCGACAAGGAGTCCCTCAAGCTGGTGGCCATTCTGGAAAAATGCCAGGCCGCGCTGAACGAAGCGAAGCCGGTGCGCACGCTGGACTTCAGCAAGGAGGAACTGCCGCTGCTGAAGCAGTTTTTCCTGATTACCGCCAAGCCTGCCATGTTCGTCGCGAATGTGGCCGAAGACGGTTTTCAGAACAACCCTTTCCTGGATCGGCTGAGTGCTTACGCCAGCGCGCAAAAGGCGCCGGTGGTGGCGATCTGTGCCAAGATGGAAGCTGAAATGGCGGACATGGAGGAAGAGGACAAGAAAATGTTCCTCGCCGAGATCGGCCAGGACGAACCCGGGCTGAACCGCCTGATCGTTGCCGCCTATAAGTTGCTGGGCCTGCAAACCTATTTCACGGCCGGCGTGAAGGAGGTGCGCGCCTGGACCATTCACATTGGCGACACCGGCCCGCAAGCCGCTGGCGTTATCCATACCGATTTCGAAAAGGGCTACATCCGGGCCCAGACCATCGCCTTTGAGGACTTCATCGCCTACAAGGGTGAACAAGGCGCCAAGGATGCCGGCAAGATGCGCAGCGAAGGCAAGGACTACGTGGTCAAGGACGGCGATGTGATGAACTTCCTGTTCAGTTCCTGAATACACCTACCAGAGCCGTCGTCATCACCACGTAGCGGCCAAACTTGCCAACTGCCATGTAGGCCAGGCAGGGCCAAAACGGCAATTTCAGCCAGCCTGCAACAGCGCACAACGGGTCGCCAACGATCGGCAGCCACGCCAGCAGGCAGGCTTTCGGCCCCAGACGCTCCAGCCAGTCCAGCGCCCTGAGGTGGTGCTTCGAATGCTGGTATCTATCAACCACTTTGTGCGAGGCCAGACCCATCGCCCAAGTGAGGGCGCCGCCCAAGGTGTTGCCGACCGTGGCAACTCCGACCGCCGGCCAAAAGAGGTTCGGATTGAGCGTCACCAAGCCAAACACCACGGGCTCCGAGCCCAGCGGAAGCAGCGTGGCGGAAATGAAGGACACGACAAACACCGTACTCAGTCCAAACTTGGGCAGAGCGAGTATCACCAGCAGTTGTTCAAGCCAGGCGTCCATCGGTGTCCGAGTATAGGTTTGCGTTTCAATTGCTGAAATTTTGGGCAGCTAGAATCAGCAGCTCGCATGAATATCGGCCCCTTCATCCTCCCTAATCCGTTCTTTGTCGCGCCCATGGCGGGAGTGACGGACCGGCCTTTCCGGCTGCTTTGCAAAAAGCTGGGGGCCGGCTATGCGGTGAGCGAAATGATCAGCAGCCGGACAGACCTGCGGAACACGCCAAAAACGGCTCGCCGCGCCAACCACCTGGGTGAGCCCGGACCGATTGCGGTGCAGATCGCGGGGACCGAGCCGCCGATGATGTACGAGGCCGCCGCCCACAACATCGATCAGGGTGCGCAGATCATTGACATCAACATGGGTTGCCCGGCCAGGAAGGTGTGCAACAAATGGGCCGGCTCGGCACTGATGCAGGACGAGGCTCTGGCACTGCGCATCATCGAGGCCGTGGTCGCCGCTTGCGCGCCGCACGGCGTGCCGGTGACGTTGAAGATGCGCACCGGTTGGAGTCAGTCAAACAAAAACGCGGTGCGTCTGGCGCAGGCGGCAGAGCGCGCCGGGGTGCAGATGATCACGGTGCACGGACGCACCCGCGAGCAGGGCTATGCCGGTGTGGCCGAGTACGACACGATTGCCGCTGTCAAGGCGGCCGTGCGCGTGCCGGTAGTCGCCAATGGCGATATTGATTCACCCGAAAAAGCCCGCGCCGTGCTGGCCGTGACCGGGGCCGACGCACTGATGGTTGGCCGCGCGGCGCAGGGGCGTCCCTGGATTTTTCGCGAGATTGCGCATTTTCTGGCCACTGGCAGCCATCTGGCACCGCCCTTGGTGGCGGAGGTCAAGCACCTGGCGTTGGACCATCTGCAGGATCATTACGCGCTGTATGGTGAGTTTCTGGGCGTGCGCAGCGCGCGCAAGCACATTGGCTGGTACGTCAAGACCCTGCCCGGCGGCGAGGACTTTCGCCAACGCATGAATTCGATTGAAGACTGCGACCAGCAAGGGGCCGCGGTGGCCGAATATTTTGACCAGTTGAATGAGCGCTGGGATCGCATCGGGGACGTCGTTGCGCCTGATTTTGCAGACCATGAAGATAAGTATGTGGAGACGACAGCATGAGCAAAAAATACATAGAGGAGTGCGTGCGCACCAGCCTGGAGACTTACCTCCGGGATTTGCGCGGGACCGAGCCCGATGGCATGTACAACATGATGGTCAATGTGGTGGAAAAACCCTTGCTTGAAGTGGTCATGCGCCATGCCGACAACAACCAATCCAAAGCCGCGCAATGGCTGGGCCTGAATCGCAACACCTTGCGCAAGAAGTTGCTGGAACACAAGATTGCCAAGTAGCAGAGCCGGCTGCTTGGCCGGCCGGACCTTATTCACCGAACAAATTTTCAATACCCATGAACGCACTCCTATCCGTCTCCGACAAAACCGGCATCGTTGAATTGGCGCAAGCCCTGCACGCCCTGGGCATCAAGCTCATTTCCACTGGCGGCACCGCCAAGCTGCTGGCCGACAAAGGCTTGCCGGTGACCGAAGTGGCCGAGCTGACGGGCTTTCCCGAAATGCTGGATGGCCGCGTCAAGACCCTGCACCCCAAGGTGCATGGCGGCCTGCTGGCGCGCCGCGATGTGCCGGCGCACATGGCAGCGCTGAAAGCCTACGCCATCGAAACCATCGACTTGCTGGTGGTTAATTTGTACCCGTTCGAGGCGACCGTCGCGAAGCCCGGCTGCACCCTGGAAGACGCGATCGAGAACATCGATATCGGTGGCCCGGCCATGGTGCGCAGCGCCGCCAAGAACTGGAAAGACGTGGTGGTGTTGACCGATGCTTCGCAATACGCCGGCGTGCTGGCGGAGCTCAAAGCCGGCGGCCTGACGCTGAAGAGCAAATTTGCCTTGTCGGTGGCGGCCTTCAACCGCATCAGCCAGTACGACGCTGCCATCAGCAATCACCTGTCGTCGCTCAACTTCGAGGAAGGCAACAACACGCCTGCCAAAAAGTTGTTCCCGGACCAGTCGAACAATTGCTTCGTCAAGCTGCAGGATTTGCGCTATGGCGAAAACCCGCACCAGCAAGCCGCCTTCTACCGCGACCTGCAGCCGGCGCCCGGATCGCTGGTCACGGCGCAGCAATTGCAGGGCAAGGAACTGAGCTACAACAACATCGGCGATGCCGATGCCGCCTGGGAATGCGTCAAGAGCTTCGATCGCAGCAGCAGCGGCGCCGCCTGCGTCATCGTCAAACACGCCAACCCCTGCGGCGTGGCCGTCGGCGCCGACCCGCTGGAAGCCTACAGCAAGGCTTTCAAGACCGATCCCACCTCCGCTTTTGGCGGCATCATTGCCCTGAACCGGACGCTGGACGAAGCGGCCGCGCTGCAAATCTCCAAGCAGTTCGTCGAAGTGCTGATGGCCCCCGACTACACGCCCGAGGCGCTGGCGGTGTTCAAGAGCAAGGTCAACGTGCGCATTCTGAAGATCGCGTTGCCGGCCGGCGGCGCCAGCGACTGGGACAATGGCCGCAATGCGGTGGACATCAAACGCGTCGGCTCCGGCCTGCTGCTGCAGACCGCCGACAACCACCAGCTCACCCTGGCGGATTTGAAAGTGGTGACCAAGGTGCAACCGACGGCGGAACAGTTGCAGGACCTGTTGTTCGCCTGGAACGTGGCCAAGTTCGTCAAGAGCAACGCCATCGTGTTCTGCAAGGGCGGCATGACCATGGGCGTAGGCGCCGGTCAGATGAGCCGGGTTGACTCCGCCAGCATTGCCAGCATCAAGGCCCAGCACGCCGGCCTGTCGTTGGCCGGCACGGCGGCGGCGAGCGACGCCTTCTTTCCGTTCCGCGACGGCCTGGACGTGGTGGTGGACGCCGGTGCCAGTTGCATCATCCAGCCCGGCGGCTCGATGCGCGACCAGGAAGTGATTGCCGCCGCCGATGAGCGCGGCATCGCCATGGTGTTCAGCGGCGTGCGGCATTTCCGGCACTGACGCGCAAACAAGTCCAACGCCCGATCCTGGTCGAATGGTGGTGGGGCGGGCGGACCGGGTATCCGTTCTCTGGCCCACGCTCGCGGGCCTGCTTGCCTGGTTTGCCAACGGTGCGACCTCAACTTACTGGCTGCTTATCCGGCGCTGTAGTGACCGCGAATGGGGCCGACGCCCGGACACCCGATCCACCCACCCAACAAGGTGATGGGTACGCCGAACTCAAATCAGGTCCATCGTGGGCGGTGAAGATTGCCATCTGAACTGCGCCTTGGCAGAAGCAGTAGTTGGTGACACGGCGCAGGTTGCTTCAACCCGGCTGGTTCGAGGCAACTTGTCGGGCAACCCGTAACCCAAGGTGGGTGGTGCGGCTTGCGAGCGCAGGCCCCATTCGCGGCCACCACAGAGTGGGCGTGTCAACCGTGTTGTTGGTGTCGTAACGGCGGCCTGTCACGTCATTCGCCGCGAGCGTGGGCCGGAGTCCGCAAGCCGCACCGCCCGCCTTGCGCGAGATGAGGCAGGCGTATGCAGCTCCTCTCGTTACAGCAGTTTGAAAACTTCGCGCGCCGCCGCCACGGTGGCGGCGATGTCTGCGTCGCTGTGGGCCGCGCTGACAAACCCGGCTTCGTACAGGGCCGGGGCGATGTAGACGCCGCGGTCCAGCAAGCCGTGGAACAATTGATTGAAGCGCCCGCTGTCGGTCTTCATGACCTGGGGATAGTTTTGCGGCAGCTCGGCGAGCAGGAAGAAGCCGAACATGCCGCCTTCGCTGTCGGCGCTGAACGGCACGCCTTCGGCGGCGGCGGCCGCCTTGAGGCCGTCCACCAGGGAGCGGGTCTTGCGCGACAGGTCTTCAAAAAAGCCGGGTTTGCTGATCTCGCGCAGAGTGGCCAAGCCACAGGCGGTGGCCACCGGGTTGCCCGACAGGGTGCCGGCCTGGTACACCGCACCGAGTGGCGCCAGCTGTTCCATGACTTTGCGCTTGGCGCCAAAGGCCGCCAACGGCATGCCGCCGCCAATGACTTTGCCCATCACCGTCATGTCGGGTTCAAAGCCCGGAATTTGTCGGGCGTAGACGCTTTGCGCACTGCCCAGCGCCACCCGAAAGCCGTTCATGACCTCGTCGAACACCAGCAGTGCGTCATATTGGCTGCACAGTTCACGGCAGCGCTTCACGAAGGGTACCGACGCGCGCACAAAGTTCATGTTGCCGGCAATCGGCTCTATCATCAGGCAGGCGATCTCCTTGCCATGCAGGGTGAAAGCTTCTTCGAGTTGCGCCACGTTGTTGTATTCGAGTACCAGCGTGTGCTGCACCACCTCGGGCGGCACGCCGGCGCTGGTGGCGTTGCCGAAGGTTGCCAGACCGGAGCCAGCTTTCACCAGCAGGGCGTCGGCATGGCCGTGGTAGCAGCCTTCGAACTTGATCAGCTTGCTGCGGCCGGTGGCGCCGCGAGCCAGCCGGATGGCGCTCATCGCCGCCTCGGTGCCGGAACTGACCAAACGCACCATGTCCATGGACGGCACCAGCCGCAGAATTTCTTCCACCAGCTCAATTTCGCGTTCGGTCGGTGCGCCAAAGGAAAAGCCTTCCAGCACTGCCTCCTGCACCGCCTTGACGACGGCTGGATGACCATGGCCCAGAATCATCGGGCCCCAGGAGCCGATGTAGTCGATGTAACGACTGTCGTTGGCGTCCCAGAAATAGGCACCCTGGGCACGCTTGACAAAACGGGGTGTGCCGCCGACCGCCTTGAAGGCTCTGACCGGGGAGTTGACGCCGCCGGGGATTACCAGTTTGGCGCGCTCGAACAGAGCTAGGTTGTGGTCAGTGGTGTGTGTCATGAAGAGGTCGATAGAGGAGGGTGATGGGGACGGGGTTGGAGTCTAGCTCGTTGCGCTTGGTGTCTGAACTGTTCCCTGATCGGACTTCAATTGCCGGGAAAGCTTTTGACGGAGACCATGAGCTTGCTGTTGCTTTTCTTGAGGCAGAATGTAACGATTGTTACGAGTTTTGCATTTGTTGCAATCGTGGTCCATATTCAATGGTTACATTCTATTAGAAGGCACTTTAAGCTGTGAGCCCAACGAAAACCTGGATGTGTCTGATTTGTGGCTGGATTTATGACGAAGCCACGGGCGACCCGGAGCATGGGGTTGCCGCCGGGACGCCGTGGAGCGCTGTCCCGGTCAACTGGACCTGCCCGGAATGTGGCGCTCGCAAGGAGGATTTCGAAATGGTGCAAATATAGGCCTTGGCGCTCTGTTGGGCACCTTGGCTTTGGTAAAACGTCAGTTCAGGAGCATTGTTTGGTGAATACGACTGGATCGACTTTCAAGGTTCTGGTGGTTGACGATAGCAACACCATTCGGCGTAGCGCGGAAATTTTTCTCAAGCAGGGGGGGCACGAAGTCATGCTTGCCGAGGACGGCTTTGATGCCTTGGCAAAAGTGAATGACTACCAGCCGCAGCTGATTTTTTGCGATATTCTGATGCCCAGGCTCGATGGCTACCAGACCTGTGCCATCATCAAGCGCAATGCCAGGTTCTCGGCGGTGCCGGTGGTGATGCTGTCTTCCAAGGATGGCGTTTTTGACCGCGCCCGCGGACGCATGGTCGGCGCCCAGCATTATTTGACAAAACCGTTCACCAAAGACCAGCTATTGCAGGCCGTGCAGCAGTTTGGCGCGGTAGCGCAGGGAGTAGATTGATGTCGATAGAAAAAGTATTGATCGTTGACGATTCAAAAACCGAGTTGATGTTTCTTGCCGACTTGTTGCAGAAGAGCGGACTGGCGGTCCGCACCGCGGAGTCCGGCGACGAAGCGTTGCGCCAACTGTCGGAAGAAAAACCCGATCTGATCCTGATGGATGTCGTGATGCCCGGGAAAAACGGGTTTCAATTGACACGTGCCATCAGCCGCAACCCGGAGTACTCGGATATTCCCATCTTCATGTGCACCAGCAAGAATCTGGAGACCGACCGGGTGTGGGGCATGCGTCAGGGCGCGCGCGACTACATCACCAAACCCGTCGACGCGGCCGAACTGCTGCTCAAGATCAGGGCCCTGGGCTGAGGCATGGCCAATCGGGAAGCCCTCAGGGAACTGCAAACCCGCCTTGCCAGCCGCTTGCAGGCGGCTCGTTCAGGGGTGGTGTCGGCCTCCTGGCTGGCGGTCACGGCGGGCCAGGCCAATTACCTCTTTCCCCTGGAGCAGGCGGGCGAAATCTTCCCGCTTCCCAATGTGCAAGCGGTGCCTTATTGCCGACCCTGGTTCGTCGGGGTGACCAATCTTCGTGGCGGCCTTTTTGGCGTGGTCGATCTGGCCGGATTCATGGCGGGCGCGGCGCTCAACTCCAGAACCGAACAAACGCTGGCACAGGCCAGCGTCCTGACCTTCAATGCGGCGCTGGAACTCAATTGCGCGCTGCTGGTGGATACGCTGGCGGGACTGCGCAAGCGTGAAGCGTTCGCCGACGCCGTGGCGCCAGCGGAAGGTTCGCCAGTTTATTTTGGCAGCCGGTTGGTTGACCTCCATGGGGTCTGCTGGCAGGAGATCAACCTGCAGTCTCTATCTCAATTCCCCGAATTTCTCAACATTTGCGCTTGAGTTTCACTCCAAGGCCTCATCATGTCCGTTGTCGACCCATTGAAGAATCTGTTTACCCAATCAGCGCCCGAGTCGGTACTGGGCGAAGGCGATAAGTTTGATGAAGAAGCGGGTGGCCGGATCGCGCTCCCGCTGCTTGGCAAAAGAACGGTGCTGGCGCATCAGCGGTGGTTGTCGATCGGGCTGGGCCTGGCGCTGGTTTTGTTGGCGCTGGTAACCTTGTTTGCGCTAAAGCAGGCGGATCGGGTGGCGCAGCAGCTGGGCGCTACCGGGCAGTCGCTGATGCAGTCGCAACGTCTGGCGAAATTGGTTTCGCAAGCGCTGGTGGGGGGTGACAAGGAGTTTGCCGATGTCGCCGAAAGCTCGGCTGTTCTGTCCAGATCGGTGCGCGGCCTGAAAGACGGCGACACCCCAATGCATCTTGATCCGGTAAGCACAAGCTACCAGCCGGAGTTGGACAAGATCATGCCCCTGATGCTGCGCGCCGAAAAAAATGCCGGCATTGTGGTGTCGCAGCTGAAAATTCTGACCCCGGCAGGGGTGGCGCTGCGCCTCATCCATCGCCAGTCTTCCGATCTGCTGAAAGCGGCGGAGAGCGTGGCAGCCCTCAAGTTGCAGCAAGGCGCCGCCGCGACCGAGATCGCGGCGGCCGGCCAGTTGGTCATGTTGACGCAGCGTATTGGAAAGTCAGCCAGTGAGTTCCTGACGCCCCAGGGTGCCGGCGCAGAGGCTGTGTCCTTGCTTGGCAAGGATTTGAATTTGTTCAAGGAAATTGCCCAGGGTTTGCTGGCGGGCAGCCCCGAGTTGCGCCTGAGCGCCACCCGGGATCCGCAGACCCATGAGCAACTGCAGACGCTGCTTAAGCTGTTCGAAGAGACGCGCGCCCAGGCCGCCGTTATTCTGGGCAATCCAAAAGTCTTGCTCTCGGCGCGCGAGGCTCAGGCTTCCATCATTGCGGACAGTGAACCGCTGCGCCGGGAACTGGAAGAACTGCAAGGCATGCTGGCCTCGCATTCCGGTCTCGGCGCGGTTACCCTGGCGCTGTTGGTGGTGTCAGCCTTGCTGGCCTTGGTGTGCGCAGGTGGCCTGTCCTATGTCCAGTTGCAGGGCAGCCGCAAGCGTCAACAGGCGGCGGAGGCGCGGCGTATGACGGCCGAGCAGCAGGAACAGGAGGTGAGCCGTGTGAACGACGCCAACCAGGCGGCCATTTTGCGTTTGATGAACGAGTTGCAGGCGGTCGCGGAGGGCGATTTGACGCAGGAGGCTACCGTCACGGAGGACATCACGGGCGCCATTGCCGACTCCGTCAACTACACGGTGGAGGAATTGCGGTCGCTGGTCGGCAGCGTGCAAAACACGGCCGGCCGGGTGGCGCAGACCACGGCCGAGGTAGATGCCACTTCGGCCGATCTGCTAGCGGCTTCCAACGAACAATTGCACGAAATTCGGGAAACCGGGCGCTCGGTGTTGGAGATGGCGTCCAGAATCAATGAAGTGTCGGTGCAGGCGCAGGAATCGGCGTCGGTGGCCAGACAGTCGCTGCAAGCCGCCGAGGTCGGTTTGCAGGCAGTGCAAAATACCATTGGCGGCATGAATTCAATCCGCGACCAGATTCAGGAAACCTCCAAGCGGATCAAGCGTCTGGGTGAATCGTCGCAGGAAATTGGCGAAATCACGGAGCTGATCTCCGACATTACCGAGCAGACCAACGTACTGGCACTCAACGCCGCCATTCAGGCCGCTTCCGCAGGTGAGGCGGGACGCGGCTTTTCGGTGGTGGCCGAGGAAGTGCAGCGGCTGGCGGAGAGATCGGCGGACGCGACGCGCCAGATTTCCGCGCTCGTCAAAGCGATTCAAACCGACACTCAGGATGCGGTTGGTGCCATGGAACGTTCCACCCATGGGGTGGTGGAGGGAGCCAAGCTGTCCGATAGCGCCGGCTCCGCCCTGACCGAGATGGACCAGGTGTCGCGACGCCTGGCCGAGTTGATCGAGCAGATTTCCAGTTCGACCTCACGGGAAGCCAACCTGGCCAATGTGGTGGCTGGCAATATTCAGCATATTTTTGCGGTGACCGAGCAAGCCGGCGAGGGTACCCGCGCTACCGCGGCGCAAGTCCGGGAGCTCTCCAAAATGTCTGAAGAGCTGCGCCAGTCGGTGTCGCGCTTCAAGATTGCCTGATGCCCTTGACAGACTGAAGTTCTCATGAAGCAAGAGTGCACCAACCCATGCGAGTAGACGCTGCCCTGACTGGTGCCGAGCGCTCGGCCAAGGATCTTGGGCCCTTGGCCTGGGTACTTGACGAGTTGCGCAAATCGCTCGATGGCGCGACCAAATCGTTGCGCCGCTTTGTGCGCGATGCCGAATTGGCGCGCGGCGCAGATCTGGCCGCGCTCGATGCCAGCCAGTTGCGCATCGCCCGTCAGCAACTGCACCAGGCGGTAGGGGCCCTGGAAATGGTCGGGATGGCAATGCCGGCCAAGGTGTTGCGTGCCATGGAGGCACTGGCCCAGAGTTTTGTGCAACGCCCCGAGGCTTGCAGCGAAGAAGCCGCCAGCAAGATGGAGCGTGCCAGCAGTGCCCTGACCGAGTATCTGGAAGCTGTTCTGAAGGGCAAAGAGGCGTCGCCCGTGGCCTTGTTTCCGCAGTACCGGGAACTGCTGTTGCTGGTCGGCGATGAGCGCGTGCATCCGGCCGATCTGTGGCCCATGGAATGGCGCTGGATCGAGGTTGCGCTGCCGGAACAGGTGCCGGCGCTGGTCTGCGACGCGGCGCTGCAAGCGCGTGTCGATCGGTCTGTTCTGAAGGTCGTCAAGTCGGGGGACGTAGCCGCCGCCATCGCCATGCGCAGCATCAGTCTGGGTTTTGCGGCGGCACAAGAGACGCTGCAAGGGCGCGTTTTCTGGACCCTTTGTGCCGCTTATTTTGAAGCCGTGGCACTGGGTCTTTGCCCGCCCGATGTCTACTGCAAACGGGCGGCATCCCAAATTCTTCTGCAGGATCGGACGCTGGCGCGTGGCGAGACCGCAATCTCCGAGCGTTTGCTGCTGGACTTGCTGTTTTTTTGTGCCCAGGCGGTGCCGCAATCCGGCGCCGATGCGTCGGTCCTCACGGCCGTGCGCTCGACCTACGGCTTGACCCAGACGCAAGCCGTTGATTACGAAACCCCCCGCTTCGGCCGCTTTGATCCGGTGCTGCTGGCGCAAGCCCGCAAGCGCATCGCGGCTGCCGCCGAGAGCTGGTCGGCACTCGCCGGCGGCGATACCAACCGGTTGAAACTCGCCGGCGATCAATTCGCCCTGGTTGGTGATTCGGTGGTGAAACTGCACCCGCAAAGCGGCGATCTGGCGCGCGCCTTGACCCGAACGGTGGAGGCAACGGTGCAGTCCGGCGCGGCACCGGCGCCGTCTCTTGCCCTGGAGGTGGCCACCGTCGTGCTGTATCTGGAGGCGATCTACGAAGACCTCGATGCAACGGAACTGAACCTGACCGAGCGTGGGGCCAGTCTGGCCAGGCGTCTGGATCGTGTCAATGCCGGAGGCCTGCCCGAGCCGCTTGAGAAGTGGATGGAAGACTTGTATCGCCGTGTCAGCGATCGACAGGTCATGGGCAGCGTGGTCGATGAATTGCGCAAGACATTGGGGCAGCTGGAAAAGTCTCTGGACCAGTTCTTTCGCAATCCTCTGGACAAAGTACCCCTGCATGAGGCGCCCAGCCAACTGGCTCAGATGCGCGGCGTCTTTTCGGTCCTGGGACTGGATCAGGCGGCACTGGCGGCGCTGCGCATGCGCGACACGGTTGAAAAATTCCTGGTCGACGATATCGATGTGGAGTCCGCTCGCAGCGGTATTTTTTTGAAGCTTGGCAACAGTCTGGGCGCCATCGGGTTTTTGATCGATACCCTGAGCTATCAGCGCGAGCTGGCGAAAAATCTGTTCGTCTACGACGAGGATTCGAGTGAATTCACGCCCTTGATGGGAATCGAGAAAAGAGCACCCCAGACCAGCGCCGTGCCGGCTATCGAACCTGAAGCGCCGGCGCCAATGGCGGCGTCGACCTCGCAGCCGGTGCCGCTGGCCGAAGCCGAGGAACCCGATGCGGATGAGGTTGAGCTGAAGGACATCTTTTTGCAGGAAGCGCACGAGGTCGTTCAGGCCGGCCTGGCTGCCGTCCATGACTTGGTGGCAAATCCGTCCGCCTGGGAACAACAGACCACTCTTCGGCGTGCTTTTCACACCCTCAAGGGCAGTTCCCGAATGGTCGGTTTCAACGAGTTTGGCGAAGCTGCCTGGGCTCTGGAACAACTGCTCAACAGCTGGCTGGCCGAACAAAAACCGGCCAGCCATGAGTTGCTCCGACTGGCCGACGAGGCGCTGCGGGGCTTGGACCGTTGGGTCGGGGCGATCGGCTCGGACGCGGCTGAGCCGTGGCGGGCGCAGGCTTTTCGCGAGGCCGCAGACGCCCTGCGCCTGGACAACAAGCGTGTCGAACTGGTATTGGTCGGCGACGTTGTGCCAGCGCCCGCGGCTCCCGAGGTGGAGGAACCGTTCGACCTGGACCGTCCCGATTTCGAGGACACCTTCGAAGCAACGCAATCGCCGGTCGAGGAGGCCGCTGCTGTCGTCGAAGACCTGAAGCCGGCCGACCTGACACCGCAGGAGCAGGTCAAGGTGATCGGGACTCTGCGCATCGGTATTCCGCTGTTCAACGTCTTTTTGAATGAAGCCGACGAATGGTCCCGCCGCTTGCTCACGGAACTGACTGAATGGGGTCTGGAATTGCACCGACCGGTTCTCTCCAGTACCGTCGGACTGGCCCATTCGCTGGCCGGCAGCTCGGCGACCGTGGGCTATATGGCCTTGTCGGACCTGGCGCGCGCCCTGGAGCAGGCGTTGCTGCACCTGCGGCGTCATGCGCAAAGCAGTGCCGAACACGTCAAGCTGTGCATTGACGCGGCCGAGGACATTCGTCGTCTGCTGCATCAGTTTGCGGCTGGTTTCCTGAAGGATTCCGATCCCGCCCTGGTGAGTGCGCTCAAAGCCCTTGCGGAACTTGAATTCCCCGCCGCCAGCGGCGTTGCCGACAGTGTCTACCCGCAAGCGTGGGAGGAGTCGGAAATTCCCGCCGAGGAAATTGTCGTTGCCGGTTCGACGCTCCAGGCAGTGCCGGCCGCTGTTGGCGCCGAGGCAACACCGGTGCTCGCTGCCGGGGAAGAAGATGACATCGACGTGCTCGACACCATCGACGTCGACCTGTTTCCGATTTTCGAGGAAGAGGCCCTTGAACTGCTGCCGCAGCTGGGCGGCGCCTTGCGGCAATGGACGGCGCGGCCAGACAATCTTGGCGCGCGCAATGAAGTGCTGCGGGTTTTGCACACCCTCAAAGGCAGCGCGCGTCTGGCCGGCGCCATGTACCTGGGCGAATTGACGCACCGCATGGAGTCGGCGATTGAGCAGCTCGGGATGGAGGACTTGCAGGCCTCCCGGCTCGAATCTCTGCTGACCCGTTTCGATGCGATTAAGGCCGGTTTTGAGCGCTTGCGCAGCACCCCTGAACAGGCCTTGGGCCGGCCGGAGGTGGGACCTGTGGCCGAGGCGGTGATGGCGTCCGCCAAGCCGCCGTTGACGCCGCCGGTCCTGGCGCGACAGTCGTCCAGTCAAACCGTGCGTGTGCGCTCTCAATTGCTGGACCGCCTGGTCAATCAGGCTGGCGAGGTCATGATCACGCGCTCCCGGATGGAGGCTCGCGTTGGCCAGTTGCGTGGCTCCCTGGACGAATTGAGCGGCAATCTGGAGCGTTTGAGAAATCAGTTGCGTGACATCGAGTTGCAGGCTGAATCCCAGATGCAGTCACGCCTGGCACTGGCCAAGGACTCCGCGCACGGCTTCGATCCGCTGGAATTCGATCGTTTCACAAGAGTGCAGGAACTGACCCGGATGATGGCCGAATCGGTCGATGACATTGCCACGGTGCAGCGCAATCTGCAGCGTACCGTGGCCGGAACCGAGGACAATTTGATCGCCCAGGCGCGTCAGACCCGCGAGTTGCAACGTGACTTGCTGCGGACCCGGATGGTCGAGTTCGAGAGCATTGCGGAGCGTCTGTATGGCGTTGTTCGCCAGGCCTCCAAGGACACCAACAAAATGGTGAAGCTCGATATCCAGGGCGGCTCGCTGGACATTGATCGCAGCGTGCTGGAGCGCATGGCGCCGGCCTTCGAGCACTTGCTGCGCAACGCGGTCGCGCACGGGATTGAAGATGCGGCGACACGTCTGGCCGCCGGTAAGCCGGCCAGCGGCAGCATCACCATCCGTCTGCATCAGCAAAGCAACGATGTGACGGTGGAGTTCAGTGACGATGGCGCCGGTCTGGACTTGGACCTGCTGCGCTCCAAGGCGCAGGCTGAGGGCCATGTTTCGAGCGACGCCGTCTTGACGGATGCGGAGCTTGCGAATCTGATTTTCACCGCCGGGTTTTCCACCGCGCCCCTGGTCACCGAGCTGGCCGGCCGCGGTATTGGGCTCGATGTCGTGCGCTCGGCCATCAACGCACTGGGTGGCCGCATCGAAACGGCAACCCGGCGCGGCCAGGGCACCCGTTTCACACTGGTGCTGCCCCTCACCACCGCCGTGACGCAGGTGGTCATGCTGCGCATGGGTGACCTGGTGATAGGCGTGCCGGCCAATCTGGTCGAGATGGTACGGCGCGTCAGCGCGGCCGAACTGGAGCTTGCCTACCAGGACGGCAGTTACCCGTTCGACCACGAAAAAGTTCCGTTCTTCTGGGCTGGCGCCCTGTTGCAGGTATCGGCTCGCAGCAGCGAGACCCAAGCCAAAACCCGCTCCGTGGCGATTTTCCGCAGCGCCGGTCAGAGGGTGGCGCTGCACGTCGACGAAGTGCTTGGCAACCAAGAGGTGGTGGTCAAGAACCTGGGGCCCCAGCTGTCCCGTCTGCCCGGGTTGACCAGCATGTCGGTGCTGGCGTCGGGCCTGGTGGTGCTGATCTATAACCCGGTGGCACTGGCCGCTGTCTACGGCGAGCAGGCGCGCCAATTCAGGCGCTGCGCAGCGCAGGCCGAGAATGCAGCGTCGACCTCCGACGACGATCGAAAAGCCACCCCGCTGCTCGGTAGCGGGCGGACACCGCTGGTGTTGGTGGTGGACGATTCGATCACGGTGCGCCGCGTTTCCCAGCGCCTGCTCAAGCGCGAAGGGTTCCGGGTGGCGCTGGCGGCGGACGGCTTGCAGGCGCTGGAACGTCTACAGGAGGAAAAACCGGCGGTCGTGATGCTGGACATTGAAATGCCGCGCATGGATGGTTTCGATCTGGCGCGAAATGTTCGAGGCGATCCCAAGCTGCGCGACCTGCCTATCATCATGATCAGCTCGCGGATTGCCGAGAAACACCGCGAACATGCCCGCACGCTGGGGATCAACCACTATCTGGGCAAGCCCTATTCGGAAGACGAACTGCTGGGCTTGTTGCGCCAGTATTGCGCGCCGCCGCTGGACGCTGCCGAGCCGGGCTGAAGGCGCCCCGGCACGGCCGGAATTATTCGGCCTTGATGCCTTGCGTCGCAATCACCCCGCCCAACAAGGCAGTGTCGGCCTTGATGCGGTTGGCCAAGCCCTCGGATGAACTGCCAACGACCTGCCAGCCCTGCTGGAACAGCTTTTGGCGCATCTCGGGCGAGCGTGCGATGTCGCTGAACAGCGCCGACAGTTTGGCCACCACCGGTTTCGGCAGCGAGTTCGGCGCCGCCATGGCGTTCCAGATTTCCAGGTTGAAGCCCGGCACGCCGGCTTCCGTCATGCTGGGGAGTTCCGGCACCAAGGTGCTGCGCCCGCTCGATGTGACGCCAATGGCGCGCAACTTGCCGGCTTTGATCTGGGCCATGGCCAGCGCGGGCGGCAGCATGGCCAATTGCAACTGTCCGCTCAGCATGCCATTGGCAACCTGGGGATAGCCGGGGTAGGGCACATGCACCGGGTTGATGTTGGTCTTGCCCTTGAGCCACTCCATTCCGATGTGGCCGACAGTGCCAACGCCCGGCGTGCCATAGCTCCACTTGTCACCGGCAGTGCGGGCTGCGCTGAAAAATTCGCGTGCATTGGCACCGGGTGCGCCCGTGGGGGCCGTCAACACCAGCGGCGAGACGCCGATCAGGCTGATCGGCGTCAGGTCTTTCAGCGGATCGTAGTTGAGCTTCGGATTGAGCAGCTTGGCAATCGTCATATTGCCGTTGATCATCAGGCCGATGGTGTGGTCATCGGTCGCCTTGGCCACATAGTCGGCGGCAATATTGCCGCCGGCGCCGACCTTGTTTTCGATGATCACCGGCTGGCCCAGCGCCCTGGAGAGCGGCTCACCCAGAGTGCGCGCCGTCAGGTCCGGTGACGAGCCGGCCGGGAAGCCGACGATGATGCGAACCGTTTTGGTCGGCCAAGGCGCTGCTTCCTTGGCCATGTTTTGAGCCGTGGCCCAGGTTGACAGGGCGGCCATCGCGACCAAAAAAGTGGCGCGTCGAAGTCTCAACTGCATCATTTCAATTCTGCCTATGGAAAAGGCATGATTGTCGCCGACCGGCCGGATGTGCCGGTCGCTCAGGCGTATTCAAGCAGTGATTTCTTCATCTTTTTCATGGCCGCCACCTCGATTTGGCGAATCCGCTCGGCGCTTACGCCAAACTCCGCGGCCAACTCATGCAGCGTCATGCCGCCCGAGTTGTCGTCGTTAACCTTGAGCCAGCGCTCCTCGACAATGCGCCGGCTGCGCTGATCGAGCGCCTCCAGCGCGCTCGCAATGCCGTCGCTGGCCAGCACGTCACGCTCTCTGGCCTCCAGCATCGCGGTCGGCTCATGCCGGGTGTCGGTCAGGTAGGCGATCGGACCAAAAGCATCCTCGCCGTCGTCTGAAGGACTGGGGTCCAGCAGCACATCGCCGCCGGACAGCCGGGTTTCCATCTCGATCACCTCTTCGCGCTTGACTTTGAGTTCGGCCGCCATGGCGTCGATCTGGTCTTCGTTCAAGGTTTCACGGTGGGTGCCGGCATCGGCTGCGGCGTCATCCGATTTGTAGCGCTGCTTCATCGAGCGCAGGTTGAAAAACAGCTTGCGCTGGGCCTTGGTGGTGGCGACCTTGACCATGCGCCAGTTTTTCAGGATGTACTCGTGAATCTCGGCCTTGATCCAGTGCAGCGCGTAGCTCACCAGGCGCACGCCGTGGTCCGGGTCAAAGCGTTTGACGGCTTTCATCAGGCCCACATTACCCTCCTGAATCAGGTCGCCGTGAGGCAGGCCATAGCCCAGATACTGGCGCGACACCGATACCACCAGCCGCAGGTGCGACAGCACCAGCTTGCCGGCCGCATCCAGATCGTTGTCCTGCCTGAACTTGCGGGAGAATTCCTGCTCCTCTTCGAGCGTCAGCATGGGCAGGCGATTGGCGGCCGAAATATAGGCGTCCAGATTGCCCAGGGGCGGTACCAGCGCCCACGGGTTGGCCACCGTCAGGGCGGAACTTGAAACTCCAGTTTGAGAAGCCATACCAGAACTCCTTTTTGTCATAATGGCAATGTTAGCACTCTCTTGGAGTGAGTGCTAATTCAAAAGTTCAATTGGCCTGATAGCCCTTCCCGCGCCGGGGCCGGCTTTTCATGCCTTCGCTTCCAAGGAGATCCTGGGAGCGGCGCTTTTTCTGGCCGGCAACGCGCGGCGCGTGTTCTAGATTTGAGGGCCCAGTTCCAGGCCAGATAATGGCAGTTCGATTCAACAGGAAATGACATGAACCCTACTTCTGCAAGCCCGGGCAGCCAGACCGGCGCCGTGGCGCAGCCACGCCTGACCAGCCTGTCGCATGGCGGCGGCTGCGGCTGCAAGATCGCACCCGGCGTGCTGACCGAAATCCTGAAAGGCGTCAGCGCCATGCCGCTGCCGAAGGAGTTGCTGGTGGGCATAGAGACCTCGGACGACGCGGCGGTCTACCAGCTCAATGATGAGCAGGCCTTGATCGCCACCACCGACTTCTTCATGCCGATCGTCGACGATCCGTTTGACTTCGGCCGCATCGCCGCCACCAACGCCATCTCGGACGTCTACGCCATGGGCGGCCAGCCGATTCTGGCGCTGGCGCTGGTGGGCATGCCGATCAACGTACTGTCAACCGAAACCATAGGCAAGATCCTCCAAGGTGGCGCCAGTGTCTGCCGCGCGGCCGGCATTCCGATCGCCGGCGGCCATACCATCGATTCGATCGAGCCGATTTATGGTCTGGTGGCGCTGGGCCTGGTGCACCCCAGCCGCGTCAAGCGCAACGCCGATGCCCAAGTGGGAGATCGCCTGATTTTGGGCAAACCCCTGGGTGTGGGCATCCTGTCGGCGGCTCTGAAGAAAGAGAAACTCGATGCGGCCGGCTATGCGCGGATGATCAGCGTGACGACGCAATTGAACACGCCGGGACCGGAACTGGCGGCGCTGCCGGGAGTGCATGCGCTGACCGACGTGACCGGCTTCGGCCTGGCCGGTCACGCCCTGGAAATCGCGCGCGGCGCCAAGTGCACGGTGCAAATCGACTGGAATCGGGTGCCTTTGCTGGCCGGTGTGCGTGAACTGGCCTTGCAGGGCCTGGTTACCGGGGCATCGGGCCGTAACTGGGCCGCCTACGGCCATGACATCAGCCTGCCCACAGACTTTGCCAATGTCGATCAAGCCCTGCTGAGCGATCCGCAAACCAGCGGCGGCCTGCTGCTGTCGTGCGCGCCCGAGGCGGTCGACGCGGTGCTGGAAATTTTCCGTCGGCATGGCTTTGCCGAGGCCACCGAGATCGGCCAGATCACGGCCGCCACGACGACCGGCAAGCTGCGCTTGCGTTGAGGGTTGAGTTCCCCGGGTGTTTTTTCAGCCCCGGCGGCAACGCCGGACGTGGCGCCGGTCAAGCCAGTCCTTCAGCCACCACAGCCAACGCCCCTGGGCGGAAAAATTACCCCAACTGGCAATCGCCCGGCGATCGCCGCAAGACAGCAGATGCAAGGCATTGGCCGCGGGCCTGTGGCGACTCACTGGCGCGCCGGTCAGCAGCGCGTACAGGTTGCTGGTCAGTGTCCGGTCTTCCTGCGCAGCGAGATGGCTGGCGGCGAACACATGGGGGTGGCTGACGGAGCGCCGAGACGCGTCCACCGTCACCGAGCCCTGGGGGTCCAGCGCCAGTCCGCTGCCGCTGAGCCAGGCCGGGCTTTGCGTGCCGATGGCGATCACCGGCACGTCACAGGCCAGCCGGGCACCGCTGCCCAATAAAACCTGTCCGGCCTGAATGCCCACGGCCAGGTCCGGCAGCAGGGTGATCCGGCGTTGTTTCAAGGCCTTCAAGAGACGCTGTTGCAGGCCCGCCGGGTAGCCGGCGGCGAGCTGCGCGGCGCTGATCAGGGTGACGGAGGAGGCCGGCAGGCGCTGCCGGATCGCCAGCGCCAGTTCGATCCCGGTCGCGCCGCCGCCAATCACGCTCACCCGCAGCGCATGCTCCATGCCCAGGGCCGTGACGCGCGGCCAGAGGGCGCCAAAGGTTTCCAGCGGGCGCACAAAAAGCCCGTGCTCGCGGGCACCCGGCAACACGGCTTCGATCTGCTGGCGGTCCTGCAGGGGGCCGCTGTCCAGGCTCAACCAGTCGAAGCCGAAGGTGCTGCCATCGGCCAGCCGGATGGTTCGTGCGTCGACATCGAGTGCCGCCGTACTTTGGCTCAGCCAGCGCACCCCGGCTTTTTTCAACCGGGGTTCCAGCGGAATAAGGCAGTCGTCCAGTGTGTAGTGCCCAGCCACAAAACCCGGCACCATGCCCCAGTGGAGTTGCAGCGGATAGGGTGCCACCAAAGTGACCTGGACGTCGGCCGGGGGGCTGGCCGCCAGGCGCGACAGCAATTGGACATGGGCTGGGCCGGCGCCCAGCAGCATGATATTTTTCATGGCTGAAGAGGGTCCCGTTGGTCTGGCATGCAGTCGGTGCGCATGGATGCGGATTATCCGGTTTTGCCGCCCTGCTGGTTGATAATGGACACCCGGTCGGACATCTTTTCGACCGCTTGACCCGTATTTCCCGAAGAGAGAGTTTGCAATGAAAAGACTGGTGATTGTGGCGCTGCTGGTGGTGGCGACCGGCGTGCAGGCGCAAACTGCGTCGACCAAAAAGGAACTGGTGGCCAAAGTGCTGCTGTTGCAGCAACCGGCCATAGAGCAGGCAGCGCAAGCCCTGGCGGAGCGGCCGGCGGCGCAGATGATGCAGCAGGCTGGCATGGCTTTGCAGTCCCGTGTTGCCGAGGACAAGCGGGAAGCGGTTGCAAAAGAGATTCAGGCCGACGTGAAAAAGTATGTCGATGAGGCCGTGCCCTTGGTCCGTGAGCGTGCCGTCAAGCTCGCGCCATCGACGGTGGGCGCCCTGCTGGAAGAAAAGTTCAGTGAAGACGAACTCAAGCAACTGATCGCCATCATCGAGTCGCCTGTCAATCGCAAGTTTTTGCAGCTTGGCGGTGAGATGCAAAAAGCCCTGCTGGACAAGTTGCTGGCCGAAACCCAGGGTGCCATTGAGCCCAAAGTGAAGGCGTTGGAGCTGTCCATTGGCAAACGGCTGGGCCTGCCAGCCCCGGCTGCTGCCGCCTCCAAGGCGGGCAAGGCGCCGGCCAAGGCCGCCAGCAAGTAACACCGGGTACCCGCGCTCAGCGCGGGCTGGGCGCCAGCACGTCGGCCAGAAAGACCGATATGTCGGCGACTTCGCGCGGATGCACGCTGTGCTGCATCGGGTAGCCATGCCATTGCACGGCGTAGCCCAGCTGGCCCAGCAAATCGCGCGAGGCCTCGCCCCGCGCCGGGACCACCACCGGGTCCATATTGCCATGGCCCATGAAAATAGGGGTGTCGGCGTTGGCTGGCTGGCGTTCCGCGGCCAGGCTGTCGGCCAGCGGCAGATAGCCTGACAGGGCGACGATGCCGGCCAGGCGCTGCGGGAAGCGCAAGCCGGTGTGCAGCGCCATGGCGCAGCCCTGCGAGAAGCCCGCCAGCACGATGTTGCGGGCCGGGATGCCACGGGAAATTTCGTGCGCTATCAGGGCGCTTACGGCTTGCGCCGATTTCCGGATGCCGGCGGCGTCTTCGCGTTGCACCAGATTAGGGCCAAAAATGTCGTACCAGGCCGGCATCACATAGCCACCGTTGAGCGTGACCGGCAGGCTGGGCGCGTGCGGAAAGACAAAGCGGATCGGTGGGCAGGCGCGCAGGTCCAACTCCGGCACCAAGGCCGCAAAATCGTTGCCGTCGGCGCCCAGGCCGTGCAGCCAGATGACGGCGGCGCCGGGCTGCGGGGCGCTTTCAAGCTCGATCCGGGGCAGCAACGGGTTCATGACAGCAGCGCCTGCGCAAACTCGCGGGCGTTGAAGGTTTCAAGGTCTTCCAGTTTCTCGCCGACGCCGATGAAGTACACCGGAATGGGCCGTTCGCGTGCAATGGCAGCCAACACACCACCTTTGGCGGTGCCGTCGAGTTTGGTGATGATCAGGCCGCTGAGTTGCAAGGCATCGTCAAAAGCCTTGACCTGGCTGAGCGCGTTTTGCCCGGTGTTGCCGTCGATCACCAGCAGGATTTCGTGCGGCGCCGTGGCATCGGCTTTTTGCACCACGCGCTTGATCTTGCGCAGCTCTTCCATCAGGTGCAACTGGGTCGGCAGCCGCCCGGCGGTGTCCACCAGCACCACGTCCCGACCGCGCGCCTTGCCGGCGCTGACGGCATCAAAACTCACCGCCGCCGGGTCGCCACCTTCCTGACTGACGATCTCCACGGTGGTGCGTGCGGCCCAGACACTGAGTTGCTCGCGCGCGGCGGCCCGAAAGGTATCGGCGGCGGCCAACAGCACGCTGGCGCCGCGCTCCGCCAGATGGTGCGTGAGCTTGCCGATGGAAGTGGTTTTGCCGGCCCCGTTGACGCCGGTCACCATGATCACGGTGGGCTTGTGCTGCCCTATCACCAGCGGTTTTTCCAATGCCAGCAGCAGGCTGGTGAGCGACTCGACCAGCAGTTCCTTGACCGCCGCCGGGTCGGTGGTTTTGTTGTCCTTGACCCGTTGCTTGAGGTCGTCCAGCAGGTATTGCGTGGCCTTGACGCCGCTATCGGCCATCAGCAGTGCCGACTCCAGATCTTCGTACAGGGCTTCGTCGATGCGCGTGCCGGTGAAGACGCTGGCGATGCCGGAGCCGGTCTTGCGCAGGCCTGCCTTGAGCTTGGCCAGCCAGGTCTGACGTTCGGCGGGGACGACTTTTGCCGGCTCGGCTTCGGGCGCAGGTGTCCCGACCGGGGGTTTCTTTTTGAAAAAACTGAACATGAAGTGGGTTCTTGGAAGCGCTCCATTCTATGAAACGACCGGTTTCCCACTTTTCCGACCCAGCCGCCGCTGCCGGCAAGCCGGCGTTTTGCAGGCCGCCAACCGGTAGCGGTGGCGCCCCGCGGTGTCAATGCGTGATGGCCACCAGCACGCTACAGGGCGAATGCTCTATCAGCGTCCGGGAAATGGAACCACGCCACCAGCGTGCGGCCCAGCTGTCGAGATGCTTGTGACCGACCACGATCAGATCGGCCGAAATCTTGCGCGCATGCTTGGTGATCTCGTCCACCGTTTCGCCCACCAGCACCTCGCCGCTGGCCTTGTGGCCGGCCGCCAGCAGGCGGCGCATGCCCTCGTCCAGCACCGCCTGTAGCGCCTGTTTTTCACGCTCCATCAATTGCGGGTCGTAGACGCCCACCCCCATGCCCATGACGTCCATGTTGAGCGGCATCACCGCCACCAGCGTCAGCTCCGCTTGCGCCCACTGCGCCAGGTCCTGGCAGTCGAGCAAAGCCTGTTGCCCGCTCTCGGAACCGTCGTAGGCCAGCAAGATTTTTTTGTACATGGGGTACTCCTGTTTGGGGGTAGTCAATCAAATACAAGCCAAGCATAGACCTTGCGCGGACCCGTTGCAATCAGGGAAAGACCGGGGAAAACCGCTGGGGGCGCCGTCCACCCGGTGCCGGCGCCGAAGGCCCGGCAGCGCCGGGCCGGGTATCGGGGGTGGGCGGCAGCAGCGGGTCCACTTGGGTTAAGCTGTGCCGATGAAACAGAAAAAAGCCGCGCCACCGCGCAGCCGCCCCGCCGCCTCGCAAAGCCACCAGGTCCGCATCATCGGCGGCCAATGGAAGCGCAGCAAGCTGGCGGTGGAGGACCGGCCCGGTTTGCGTCCGACGCCCGATCGGGTCCGCGAGACCTTGTTCAACTGGCTGGGTCAGGACTTGACGGGCTGGCGTTGCATCGATGTTTTTGCCGGTACCGGCGCGCTCGGTTTTGAAGCCGCCTCGCGCGGCGCCAAAGAGGTGCTGCTGGTGGAGCAGGATGCGGCCCTGGTGCTGCAACTCAAGCGCGTGCAGGCGCAGTTGCAGGCCGGGGCGGCGCGCATCGTGCGCGGCGACGGGCTGGCTGCCCTGCGGCAGCTTGATCCGGCCAGCATGGATGCCGTGTTTCTGGACCCGCCTTTTGACTCCCCGCTGTTCGAGGCCGCGCTGCAAGCCGCCGGCCGTGCCGTCGCGCCGGATGGTTTTGTCTACCTGGAAGCGCCTCTTGCGTGGGCCGATGCGCAGCTGGCGAACTTCGGTTTGACGCGGCACCGGTACCTGAAGGCCGGTGCCGTGCATGCCCATCTGCTCAAACGCCTGGCCTAGGCGGGCGCGGCGCACTGCATAATGCGGCGCGGGAGCTTACCGAGAAAAAAGGCCGCTGAACTTTATCCTCAACTGACCGACAGGCGCACCATGGCTCATAACGTGATTGCTGTTTACCCTGGTACTTTCGACCCCATCACCCTGGGCCATGAAGACGTGGTGCGGCGTGCCACGCAGTTGTTCGACCGCGTGATCGTGGCGGTCGCCGCCGGACACCACAAAAAAGCGCTGTTTTCCTTGCAGGAGCGCATCGACATGGCGCGGGTGGCGGTCAAGGCCTACCCGCAGGTGGAGGTGGAGAGCTTTTCCGGCCTGCTGCGCGATTTTGTGGTGGCGCGCGGCGGCAAGGCGATGGTGCGCGGCCTGCGTGCCGTCACCGACTTCGATTACGAATTTCAGCTCGCCGGCATGAACCGCAGCCTGATGCCCAACGTGGAAACCGTTTTTCTCACGCCCAGTGACAAATACCAGTTCATTTCCAGTACTTTTGTGCGTGAAATCGCATCGCTGGGCGGCGAGGTGGACAAATTTGTATCGCCCGCGGTGAACCGCTGCCTGGTCGACAAAGTGCAAGGTCTGGCGCGCACTTGAACACGCCTGGGCGCGCGCCCTAAAGCAGCG
This sequence comes from Rhodoferax sp., assembly GCF_028714215.1. GTDB lineage: Bacteria > Pseudomonadota > Gammaproteobacteria > Burkholderiales > Burkholderiaceae_C > Rhodoferax. The sequence continues at coordinate 127,262 of NZ_JAQTMS010000006.1, forward strand.
GCGCCAGCCAGGCCAGCAGGGCTGCGTTGACCTCGGCCGGCCGCTCCATCGTCAGCATGTGGCCGCACTGCGGCAGCAGCACCAACTCGGAGCCTTGGATCAGCGCCGCAATCTCGCGCGAGCATTCCGGCGGCGTGAGCTGGTCCGAGTCGCCGCACATGACCAGCGTCGGACAGGACACCGCGCCCAGATGCAGCCGGGCGTCGGGGCGCTCCATCACGGCCCGGTTTTGCCGTATCAACTGCTCGGCGCCGGCGCGCAGCACGAACTCGAGATAGCTTTGCAGCAAGGCCTGGTCGTCGGCCCGGCTGGGATGAAAAGCCAGCGGCAAGTTGGCTCGCAGCACCTCTTCGGCGCGGCCCTGGGCAAACAGCTCGATGGCCGCCGTGCGCAGCGCACGCATGGCCTCGGTTTCTGGTCGCGCATTGGTGCCCAGCAGGGCCAGCGCCTGGATGCGCCGCGGTGCCTGACGCACCACCTCCATCGCCAGCATGCCGCCCATGGAGGCGCCGCACAGGATCAGCGGGCCTGCCTGCTCGCGCAGCAGGGCGGCGGCCATCTCCGGCAGGCTGGCGTGGCGGTTGTGCACATCCGTCACCTGCGGGTTCAGGTGCGCCGGCATGGCGCTCAATTGATGCCGCCACATGACGGCGTCGGCCGCCAGGCCGGGAAGAAAAACGAGTTGGGTCATGCAAAAAAACTCCTGTGGCAGACAAGCGTATATTGATTCTTCTTAAGACGTGGGCCGATAGTGTGGTTTACGCTTGAGACGTCCGATTCCCTATTCAAGCCGGAGAAAATGATGAAGATATTACTGCCTGTGGATGGTTCCGTCGTCGCCATGGAGGCGGTTCGCTTTGTCATACGCATGGCAGCTGCCGGCCTTGAGACCAGCGTGGTGCTGGCCAACGTGCAGGAACCGGCCACCTTGTACGAACTGGTGGTGTCACACGATCCGCAAGTCATAGAGCAGGTCAGCGTCGCCGCCGGCGCCCACACGCTGGAAGCAGCCCAGGCGCTGCTGGACAAGGCCCATATTCCTTACGAGTACGAAGTGGCCTCGGGCGACCCGGCGCACACCATCATCGACATCCTGGAGCGTTTCGAATGCGATCTGGTGGTCATGGGAGCCAACGGCATGAGCCCCTTGCGCTCCGCCCTGCTGGGCTCGGTGTCGAATGAAGTGCTGCATGCGGCCGGCGTGCCGGTGATGATCGTCAAGCTGAACGAGATATCTGAACCGGCCGCGCTTGATGCCCCGGAGTGAGGGGCTTGTGCGGCGCTGAAATGGACCCGGCGCAGGACCCGCCCCCGGCCACTGCCAGCCACTGGCACCTGCAGGATGCGCATGAACTGGCGCGCCAGCACGGGGTAGATCCGGCACACGGCCTGCCGGAAGAAGAGGCCAGCCGGCGCGCGGCACGGCACGGTCCCAACGAAATCCGGGGCCGGCCCGGCCGCGGCTTGGCAGGCCTGTTTATCGACCAGTTCAAGGACTTCATGATCCTGGTGCTGATCGTCGCGGCCGTGATCTCGGGTGTCATTGGCGAACTGATCGATACGCTGGCGATTCTGCTGATCGTGCTGCTCAACGCGGCCATCGGTTTTGTGCAGGCCTGGCGCGCCGACAAGGCGATGGCGGCACTGCAGCAATTGGCGGCCAGCCAGGCCAGGGTGCTGCGGGGCGGGCGGACGCTGGCGGTGGCAGCCAGCGCCGTGGTGCCGGGTGACATCGTTCTGCTGGAGGCCGGCAACCAGGTGCCGGCGGACTTGCGATTGATCGAAATTGCCCAGCTCAAGGTCGACGAATCGGCGCTCACCGGCGAGTCGGTCACGGTGGCCAAGCACACGTCCAAACTGACCGGTGTGGCGCACGCGCTGGGCGACCGCCTGAACATGGCCTTCAAGGGCACCACGGCGACCCATGGGCGGGGACGCGGTCTGGTGGTGGCCACCGGCATGACCACCGAACTCGGCAAGGTGGCCGCACTGCTGGACCGTGACGTCGATCGCAGCACCCCGTTGCAACTGCGGCTGGCGGCATTTGGCAAGCTGCTGGCGCTGGCGGTGATCGCCATCTGCGGCGTGATTTTTCTGGTCGGCGTGTTGCGCGGCGAGGCGCCGCTGCTGATGGTTCTGACCGCCGTCAGCCTGGCGGTGGCGGCGATCCCCGAGGCGCTGCCGGCGGTGGTGACCGTGCTGCTGGCGCTGGGGGCGCGCCGCATGGTTTCGCAGAGCGCCCTGGTCCGGCGCTTGCCGGCGGTCGAGACCCTGGGTTCGGTCACTTACATCTGCGCCGACAAGACCGGAACCCTGACGCAGAACCGGATGCGGGTGGAAGTGCTGTTGGCGGATGGGCAGGAGTGGCTGCCCGGCGCTGCCGACCCCGGCCCGGCGCACCTGGAATTGCTGCACGCCGCAGCGTTGTGCAACGACGCCAGTCGCGGCCCGGACGGCGCCTGGCAGGGCGACCCGACCGAAACGGCACTGACGCAAGCGGCGCTGCAAGCCGGGCTGGACAAAGCCGCACTTGAACGGCAGTTCCCACGGTTGCAGGAACTGCCGTTCGATGCCCAGCGCAAGCGCATGAGCACCCTGCACCGAACCGATGCCGGGATCGTAGCCTACACCAAGGGCGCGCCCGAGGCGGTGATTCCGTTGTGTAGTACGCAATGGCGCGCCGACGGCCCCGTTGCGTTGCAGCAGGCGGAGATGCTGGCGGCGGCCGAGGCGCTGGCAGTGCGGGGCTTGCGGGTGCTGGCGCTGGCGCGGCGTTCGCATGCGGCGCTGCCGGCGACGGGCGAGGCCGAGGCCGTGGAGTCCGGCTTGAGTCTGATCGGGCTGCTGGGCTTGATCGATCCGCCGCGTCCGGAGGCCGCCGCCGCGGTGCGCGATTGCCGATCAGCCGGCATCACACCGGTGATGATCACCGGTGACCATCCGGCGACGGCGCTGGCCATAGCGCGGCGGCTGGGCATTGTGGTCGACGGCTACGCCGAAGTGCTGACCGGGCCTGAGCTGACTGCCATGGCGGAGCCGGTCCTGCGCGAGCGCGTGGTCAGCGTGCGGGTTTATGCACGCGTCGATCCGGCGCAAAAGATTCGCATCGTCGAGGCCTTGCAGGCGCGTGGCGAGTTTGTCGCCATGACCGGCGACGGCGTGAACGATGCGCCGGCGCTCAAGCAAGCCGATATCGGGGTTGCGATGGGCCGTGGCGGCACCGATGTGGCGCGCGAAGCGGCCAGCTTGGTCTTGCTGGACGACAACTTTGCCAGCATCGTCGCCGCGGTGCGTGAGGGTCGGCGCATCTACGACAACATTCGCAAATTCGTGCGCTACGCGATGACCGGCAATTCGGGCGAGATCTGGACCATTTTTCTGGCCCCCCTGCTGGGCCTGCCGATTCCGCTGCTGCCGATCCACATCCTGTGGGTCAACCTGGTGACCGATGGCTTGCCGGGCCTGGCGCTGGCGGCGGAGCCGGCCGAGCGTGGCATCATGCGGCGGCCCCCGCGCGCGCCGCAGGAGAGCCTGTTTGCGCGTGGTCTGTGGCAGCACATTTTGTGGGTCGGCTTGCTGATCGGCGGCTTGTGCCTGGCGCTACAGGCCTGGGCCATGTCCAGCGGCCACGCGCACTGGCAGACCATGGTCTTCACCGTGCTGACCCTGTCGCAAATGGCGCATGTGCTGGCGATACGCTCCGAGACCCAATCTTTGTTCCGAATCGGCCTGGCATCCAACCGGCCGCTGCTGGGTGCCGTGCTGCTGACCGTGGCGCTGCAACTGGCGACCATTTACGTGCCGCCGCTCAATCCGATCTTCAAGACCCAACCCCTGAGCCTGTTGGAACTGCTGCTTTGTCTTGGCGCTTCCGCCGTGGTGCTGGTGGCGGTCGAGATCGAGAAGCTGTGGCTGCGCCGCCGCCAACCGGCCCCTGCATAATCGACGACATGACCGAACTTATTCTGATCCGCCATGGTGAAACCGACTGGAACCGCGAACTGCGCTTTCAGGGCCAGGTGGACGTACCGCTGAACGCCGTGGGGCATGAACAGGCGCGCCGCCTGGGTCTGCGCCTGGCGGGCGAAGCGGCGCATCTGCTGGTGTGCAGCGACCTGACGCGCACCCAGCAGACCGCCTTGCCGATCAGCCAGCACAGCTTGCAAGCAATCAAGCCTGGCACCGTGCTGGACGCTGCCTTGCGGGAACAAAACTTTGGCGTCGTCGACGGCATGCGGGTCGACGAGATCCAGACCCGCCACCCCGACGCCTGGGCCCAGTGGACCAGGTTCCACGCCGACTACGCTTTTAGCGGCGGCGAGAGCACGCGCCAATTTCATGCCCGCGTGCTGATGGCCGTGCGCGGCCTGGCACTGGCCCATGCGCGGCAGACGCTGGTGGTGGTGACGCACGGCGGCGTGCTGGACATGATTTACCGCACGGCGCGCGCCTTGCCGCTGTCGGGGCCGCGCCAAAGCGAGATCCCCAACGCCGGCCTGAACCGGGTGCGCATCGAGGGCGATGCCATCGAAATCCTGAGCTGGGCCGATACGCAACATCTGGCCGACATGCCGGCGCAGCCGGTCTACGATCAGAGCAAGCTGGCGCAACCGCTGGTCGATTAGCGCAGCGGGTCTGCCCGCTTCGCGGCAAAGCCGACACACGCGAAATCAACCTTCGTGCAATTGACGAACGTCGGATCAACACCGATACTGGCTGCCTGATTCTTGGGATGGAATCGATTTCATAAAGCACTGGGGAGGGTTGAATGCGCCGTCATGACAAACCGTTGCCGAAGCTACCTGAAGTACCTGAAGTACCTGACAGGCCTGCTTCCTCGCCTGCCCCCTGTGTTCTCGGCCCCTACAGCATCGAAGTCATCACCCCCATGGTCGGCGGCGGCGCGCGCAGCCGACTGCCCGACCCCGTAAGCGTCGTGCGCCCGCAAAGCGTGCGCGGACATTTGCGATTTTGGTGGCGTGTTACTGAGGGCGCAAAGTACGACACCGTTGCTGAAATGCGCAAGGCAGAGGCGGCGATTTTTGGCAGCACAACCGGGGCATCGGTGATTGGAATTCGAGTTTCAGAAGTTGCAGTTGGCATTCCCCTCTCGAATGGAATTCCAAAGTACGCCGCGTTTCCATTCCGAGGTACCCAAAATGCCACTTCTGTGCCGCAGGCCCCCGTGATCTTTTATTCAAAGGTCAGTTTCCGTCTGGAGCTGGTATTTGTCAGTCAACAGCTTGACGTCAGTAATGGCGTGGTTGGTTCACTCAAGAATGCATTGCGTGCTTGGGTTAATTTTGGGGGGATCGGCGCCCGCACGAGACGAGGATTTGGAGCCCTGCATTGCGATAGCCTGGCCTTTCAATCGGAGGAAGACGTCTTCGGTTGGCTGGGGCAATTTGGCCCTGCTAATCTGTCCAAACGAAGCATTGATCTGGCCGCCGCAAAAGACTTTTGTCGATTTATTAACTTCGATTGCCCCGAAGGTGTTGAGCCAGTTTTCAACGCGTGGGCGAGTGCTGTGACGGATCTCCAGATGTTTCGGCAAGGCGGTGGAATCGGGCGGCGAGTCGGGACGCCCGCGAAGCCCGGACGTAGCCTTTGGCCCGAGGCGGAAGCAATTCGAAATTTGGTCTGCGATACCCAGTCATTGCTGCGGGAGCAAATTGAGATCGGAGAGAAGGTGACTAACAAGGTTACGGGCAGGAAGGAGTGGACTTCCACGGGGGGCCATCACGTCAAAGAGTCCTGGCCTGGACTAGGCCCAATGCCCCCAGTATTTCTGCCTCGGGCGGCATTCGGTTTACCGATCACGATTGAAATTCGGGACGAGAGAATTGCGGGCGCCGACAACCACATCAAAGCTGTCTTACACGCCGGTTGTTTGTTCGAACAGCAGAACAAGAAGGTGGGCAAAGAACTTGGCGACCGACTCGCGAGTCCCCTGATCATCCGTCCTATCAAGCTCGGAGGAGAAGCTGTGGCTATGTACTTGGCACTGAATTCTCCGACACCAGATGGGGTTTGGGTCAAACCTTCGAAGAGCAAGAACGACCTGAAGGAACCAAGATTTGTTTCCTGGGACAGCGTCGTCAATGCAAAACTTCATCAGTATCAGACCAATGGAAGGCTACGTGAGGAGTCGCCAATGAATGGCCGCAGCACTTCTGGGGATGCTATTGAGGCATTTATTGCCTTCCTTGATGAGTCGATCCAGTCATGAGCAATAGTGCCCACCTCCTCGCTCTCACCATCGGCCCAGTGCAAGACTTTATCGCTCGCGCTCGGCGTACGCGCGACCTCTGGTTTGGCTCGTTTTTGCTGTCCGAGATTTCCAAGGCGGCGGCGCGTGAGATTGACACATCGCATAAGGGGGCGTTGATTTTTCCGTCGGCGAATGGCGACGCGCAAGCTGTTTCGATGTTGTTGAGGCGGCGTGAGAGCAATCTGGCCCTGACCCCTGGCGTTGCCAACGTGTTGCTGGCGCAACTGCCTGCTGGCTGTGACCCCAAGGCACTGGCCGAGGCCGCGAAGCAGGCCGCTCAAGCCGAATGGGAACTCTGGGCAAACAAAGCCAAAGCGGCGGCTCGGAACGCGGGGCTTCTGGCCAACGACAAACGTTGGGACGATCAGGTCGCCGATGCCATTGAGTTCTATGCAGCGTGGGTTCCGTTCACCGAGGGACAACACGACTATGCAACGCAACGCAGCCGCGTCATGGCACTGCTGGGCGGGCGCAAGCTATTGCGCGACTTCAAGCCAGCACATGGCGAAGCGGGTGTGCCCAAGTCCAGTCTCGACGGTATGCGTGAGAGCGTATTGGTCAAGCCCGAGGAGTTGCCCGGAAAGCTTGCCGGCGACAAGGGTCTGGCGTACCGGTTGCGGCTTTCGCGCAACGAGCAATTGGACGCCATCGGCTTTGTCAAACGGGCAGCCACCAAGGAGGCGTTTGCGTCGGTCACCCGTGTGGCGGTGGACTCGTGGTTGCGTGGCGTTGAGGAGGCCGGCAAGAACGGGGCGGACCTTGGGCCGCTCGCCAGTATCGACATTCGCTGTCGTGAGTTGATGGGGCGCGTTCCTGAGCGTGATGCTGCTTCGGGCAATGGTGGTCACTATGGCGGGCGCGGCGGGTTTTTCCCTTACGATGCCCAGTTGCTTATGAAAGAGCGAGTGCTCGCCATGGTCCGCCAAGCCGAAAAGGTCAAACGTGCGGATGAGGCGAAGCGGGCCAGCAAGCCTGATGGCAAACTGATTGACGAAGAGGCGGCTTTGTGGATGGCCGACGATGCGCCATCCTTGCAGGCCATACAAGACCCTTTGTCCAAGCTCTACCAAACCTTCGGCACGCCAGACCCCTACTTGGCCGTGCTCCTGGCCGACGGTGATCGCATGGGCGAAGTCTTGAGCGCCTGCAAGACGCCAGCACAGCACCGTGCGCTGTCGGCCACGCTCAATGAATTCACCAAGGAGGCGCGCAAGATCGTAAAAGTCCATCACGGCGTTTGTGTGTTTGCTGGCGGTGAAGACGTGCTGGCCTTCGCGCCGATTGACCGGATGCTGGACTGCGCCCACGCCTTGCAGCACCGCTATGGCTGTTTGATGGGGCAGGCCTGCCTCGATCACGGCATTCGTGACGTGGTCACGGGCGCGGTGCTCACCCCCACTTTGTCGGTCGGCTTGGTGATTGGGCACTGCCTGGAACCGCTGGAAGACTTGCGCAATTGGGCGGCTGGCGCTGAAAAGGCGGCCAAAAACAAAGACGGCAAAGCCTTCGGCCCGCCAGGCCACGGTCTGGCCCTGCACCTGTACACCCGCAGCGGCGCGCCGCTGGCCTTGCGCGGGCCGTGGCACGAACCTGACAACCTTGCGCAGAGATTGCAACTTTGGGTGAAGCTGCTCAACGCCGATGCCCTCGGCGATAAGGCCGCGTTTGATCTGGAGCATCTGGCGCGCCAGTACGCCAAGCCCGACGGCGATCTGGCTTGGAACGGACCCCAGGCAGGGGCCGGCGCTACACAGGCCCTGGCAGCCGAAGCGTTTCGACTGATCGACCGAAAAAAGATCGACGAAGCCGAGCGCCCCGGTGTGCGCAAGACCCTGGAAGCGGCCATCGCCGCCAACCCAGTCCAGCCCCAGCACGGCGCGTTGCGTCTTGCGCACGAATGGCGCGTCGCGCGCTTGATCGCAAACAGTGTGCGCCAAGCCGAAGGGAAAGGCCGTACCGCATGAACAAACCCATTGACCCGTCCATTGATCTGCTGCTAATGCCGCGTGATCCACTGATCTTCCGTGACGGCCGGCCTTTTGGCTTCGGTTCGCGCATGAAAAGCCTGCCCTGGGTGACGCCCTCGGTGCTGGCGGGTAGCTTGCGCAGCCTACTGGGAAAGGCGGATGGCCGGCCCTTTGAAGACCAACGCGGCGACTTGAAGAAAATCCACAGCACGGCAGCGTTTCCGGTGTTGAATGACCAGATGTATCTGCCGGCGCCACTGGACCTGATGCTGTATCGGGAGGGCGGCGCGCTGGTGGTTCAAGCGATCCAGCCGGCATCGGTTCTTGCCGGTGGCGAAGGCGTGCTCGGCCCGGACGCGGCGCCGGGGCTTCAGGTACTGGTGCCACCCAGCGAGCAAAAACCGTATCAGCCTGCCGCGTGGTGGCGGGTCGACCGACTGGCGCGCTGGCTGGCTGGCGAGCGGCTGGTCCCTCGGGAAACGACCGATCTCGACCACGGCTACTGGGCTGGCCCGCAGGAAGATCTGCGCAATCACGTCGGCATCGATCCTGACCAGCAGGTCGCCACCGAAGGCATGTTGTTCCAGACGGCGGGCCGCGACCTGAACCTGTGTGAGGCCAAGCACACGGGCGCGGTGCCGCTGGCCATGCGCGTGACCGAGGCCGATGGGTGCTATACGTCGGCAGTGCAAAAGCTCGATGCCACGCACCCGCTGGGTGGCGAGCGCCGGCTGGTGCATTGGAAGGCCTGCATGTCCGCTCTGTCGGGGTGGAACTGCCCCGATCAACTGCGCGATGCGCTGGGAAAAGCCCAGCCGGGGGCGTTGCTGCGCTTGTACCTGGCCTCGCCGGCCCATTTTGGCGCGAGCGGCTGGTTGCCCGATTGGCTGGATGCAGACTTGCAAGGGGAGCCGCCTGGGTGCGGCGGCCTTACGGTGCAGCTTGTGGCCGCCCGCATCGAGCGCTGGCACGCCTTGTCCGGCTGGGACTACGAGAAACCTGGCCCCAAAGCCGTGCGGCGCTTGGTCCCGGCCGGCAGCGTTTATTTTTTCACGCTGGTGGATGGCAACGCGGCGCTGTTGGCGGATCGCTGGCTGCAACCCGTCCAAAAGGACACCGACACCACGCCCCTTGGCTTTGGCATGGGCGCTTGGGGAATTGGCTTCAAGGAGAGCAAGCAATGAATCATTCGCAAATGTACTGGCTGCACGCCATCACACCCTTGCATGTGGGGGCCGGGCGGGGCGCCGGTGTGATTGACCTGCCCGTGGTGCGGGAGAAAGCCACGCAATGGCCGTACGTGCCGGGAAGCGGCGTCAAGGGCGTGGTGGCCGATGCGCATGGCGCCTCCATTCGCGGCAGCGACGGCGATTCACCGCGCAAAGACGACTGGCACGCCGCCGCTTTCGGCCGACCGGCCGGCAAAGCGGTGGACGCCGACAACGCCGGCAGCCTGGTCTTCACCGACGCGCGCATCGTCTGCCTGCCGGTGCGCAGTCTGGTCGGTACTTTCGCCTGGGCGACCTGTCCGCTGGTGTTGCAGCGGCTGAAGCAGGACGCCGGGCTTGCTGGAAATGCAGCGCTTGCCGACCTTGCTGTGCCAGAGGTTGAAATCGACGAAGCTGCTGTGGCCAGTATCGATACCCGCACACTGGTGCATCGAGTTCAAGATACTGACAAACTCTACCTTGAAGATTTGGACTTGGATGCGGTAGACGGAGACAAGACTAAAGCCTGGGCCGAGCAATTGGGCATGCAGCTATTTGCCGCGCAGCAAGACCGAACGGCCTTCGGCCAGCGCTTCGTCATCGTCCACAACGACCTTTTCAATTTCCTCTGCGAAACCGCGCTGGAAGTGCGTGCCCGCATCAAGCTTGACCCCGACACCAAGACCACCCAGAGTGGTGCGCTTTGGTACGAGGAGTCCTTGCCCACCGAAACCATACTCAGCGGCACGGTGTGGTGCGACAAAGTGTTTGGCAATGGCGCTGCCGCTGCGGGCATAACACAACAAACGCTGCTGGACAAATACTGCAAGGGCGATGCGCATTTCCAGATGGGCGGGAAGGCCAGCACCGGCAAAGGCTTGGTGCATGCCATCGGTCTCTCGGCTGCGGGGGCCATATGAAAACCCGCAGCCAAAACTATGCCGAGCGCGCCTGGGGCTGCGTTCACCCTTTGCACCCGGATGCAAGCCTACTTGTCGCCAGTTCCGACGCCAAAGACTACCGCAGCCACGCCATGTCCTTGCCTGTGATGATCCTACAGTGCGGGCTTGCGCAAACAGTGGCGTTTGTGCAGCACAAAGGCGTTGAAGACAAATCCTACCGGGAATGGCTCGAACACCTGCATTTGGTGCTGGACAAGGCCGGTAGCAATTTTGTGAGTGATTCCCGCACAGTCGGCGTGATGGACTACATGCTGCTCACCCGGCAGGCGCTTGAAGCCGCGAGCTGGCTCAAGCGCTATGCGGAAGCCCTGATCCCGGCATCCGAAGAGTTGCGCGGAGGCTCCCATGCCTGATGAAGCGCATACTGTGCCAGCAGAGCCATTGCTTGCTCGTCGCAACTGCCTGCAAGATCTGCCGGCCGGGCACCATGCCGGGTTGATGCTCGACAAATACCTCAGGTCCGCATCTGAGAAAGACGCCGCCACGCGGCTGCACGATGCCGCCGTCCTCGCGGTGGCGCAAACCAGCGAAGCCTACGCGTTGGCCTTCGCGCGTTGGCAAACGGCTTACGGCGCATGCTATCCAACCGGTCAAACCCGGCGCGCCATCATTACCACCCAAGACCGTCTCGCCATCGGTCTCGGCAACGCCAGTCCGTTCGAGGTGGGTCTGACGTTGGACCACACCTACGGCCTGCCTTTCTTGCCCGGCTCCGCGCTCAAAGGCCTGGCCGCCGCGCATGCCAGCCAGGCATGGGGAGTGAACGAGGCGCGCTGGAAAGAAAAGACCGGCGAATACCATCGCTTCGTTTTTGGCGATACGGCGCAGGCCGGCTGCATCGACTTTTTTGACGCCTGGATCCGCCCCGAGAGCGTCAACGGCACAACCCTGGTGCCCGACGTCACCACACCGCACCACAGCGCCTACTACTCGGCCAATGATCAGGATCAAATACCGGCTGCCGACTGGGACAGCCCGGTGCCAGTGTCATTTCTGACCGTGAACAAAGGGGTCAAATTCGAGCTGGTGCTGGGCTGCGATCTGCTTGCCGAGAGCCCTGCCGAGCGCGACACCATCTGCGGTTGGCTCAAATTGGTCTCGGAATTGCTGTGTGAAGCGTTGAAACACCGGGGCCTGGGCGGCAAGACCAGTTCCGGCTACGGTATGGTTGAACTAAAATATTGATATCAATACTTAGTGAGAATTACCATGCAAGTCATGCTCCATCTTCCCGAAGCAGTGGCCCAGCGCTTCCGTGCCGCTGTCCCCGCGCGCAGCCGCAGTGCCTTTGTGGCCGAGTTGCTCGAACAGGCGCTGCCCGATGTGGATGCGCAAATGGAAGCGGCGGCGCATCGGGTGCAAGCCGATGACGATCAGCGCGGCGAAACCGGCGCCGATTGGGACGCCACCCTACTGGATGGGCTGGACCCGGAAGAATCGTTTGATCCTGCCCGGCTCAAAGCGCTGGTGCAGGCGGGTCGGGCCAAACCTAAAGCGTCCCGCGGCATGGCGAAGAAATGAATCGCGGCGACCTTTACTGGGCCAGGCTGGACCCCACCGTGGGCGCGGAATTGCAAAAAACCCGGCCTGTTGTTGTGCTCACCATCAACGCGTTCAACCGGGCGCGCAAAACCGTGATCGTTGTCCCTCTGTCAAGCTCGGCACGCAATGAGCCGCCGCTCAACGTGGCGCTGACCGGCGGCTCGGTCGCCCGCTGCGATCAACTGCGTACCCTGGACAAGTCGCGCTTGACCCGGCGCATCGGCACTTTGGCTGCGGCCGACCTGTTGGCCATCGAAGATGGAGTACGCAAGGTGCTGGGGCTCTGAGACCGCCAACGAACCTGCAAATCAGGAGGATTGCCATGAACCGGAAACTGCCGCTGATATTGCAACAGCTTTTGCCCGCCGTCCTGGCGCTGCTGCTGGTGAACTGGTGCGCCAACGCGCTCAAGGGCGATGCTTTCGTGCCGGGCTCTACGTTTCTGTTTTACCTTGACCCGCTGCTCGCCGCGTTGGGCTTGGTTTGCCCGGCGTTCATCAAGTCGCTGCTTCCATTCCTCTTGTTGCCGTGGGCCGTCTGGTGGATCGCCAGCACCAGCAAGCCCTTTTGGCAGCGCGTCACCTGGGCCAAGAAAACGGCGATATTGGCCTTTGCCATGTTGCTGAGCATTCTGGTCGATGGACTCAAGGGCGAACTGTTCAGCGAATCGAGCAGCGGGTCTTTTCTGGGCTGGCTCAACGGTTCGCTGCATGCCATGAATCTGGACGATCACCTCGCAGGCATGAAGCTGGCAATGCTTGTGGCAGCGCTGACCTGGCTCGCGTGGTTTTTGCGCCGGGAAATCGTCAACCCATTGCCGATTCATATCCTGGTGCCGCAAGGTGCTGCCAATCCGCATCGTTGTTTGATAACGGTCATTTCACCCAATGGGGCCAACTGGTCACCCGGTGCACCGCCGATACCGCCCGGCGGACGCGCCGGATTTGCTCTACTGGCAGGTGGAGTATCAATCAACGGCTCACCCATTGAGCTACCGCATCCCGATCCAACCCGATGGGAGGATGCACGTAAAAACATCGAGACATTGGACGCGCACATGGCGACCAGAGGACTTTGGAAATGGATGATGTTGTTGCGTGCCATTTATCCGCATCTGGACAAGGACACGTTGAAGCAAATTGTCTTGCTGGGCTCTCCAGGGGAAAAGGGATCGTTCCGCGACAGAGAAGATGCGAGGTCGTTAATACAACGCGTAGTCGGGTCGACAGTGAAGGTGATTATCTATCCCGATGCCGTTGAATTCGAAGTGTTCGAAGCATTTCACGCCGTCCTTGACCAACAGATCACGGAATTGCGAGCGAAAAGATTCCCGGGCCGTGACGACATCATGATAGACACCAGTGCCGGGCAAAAGACTGCCAGCATTGCCGCAGCCATGTTCACCCTTCACGACGACGCTAGTTTCCAGTACGTTGACACCAATGGCTCCATTGCAGCCGGAACCAACGAGATCGCCTACCAATTGCGTTACCACGACGCATCGGTGATTTGAAATGAATCCAACCGCCGCCATTTGCATCGACCTCTCCACCCTCTACCAGGGAACGGCCAAACTGGCTGACCTGCCGAGCTACGAGTCGCAGGCGCGAGCGCTGGCCGGCGAGGGCCGCGACCTGGTGCTGACCGGCGCCGCCCCGGTGTGGCTGTACCTGCGCATTGCGCATGCGCTGCACGGCAAGGCGCGCAGCCTGAGCTATCGCTCGCCGGTCACTGGCGACGTGCCGGTGTTCAACCACAGTCCGTACTGAGACGTCCATCCGTCCGCAAGGCCATGGCCCGAACGCCGCAACACCAAGCCGTCGACCTGCCGGCGTTGCCCGGGGCGACCGGCTCGCCAGCCAGTCCGTCGCCCAGCCCGCAAGGCGACCTGCATTGGCATGAACTGCGTGTGGAGCTGCTCAACACGCGCGTCCACGCCGCCACGCGCGAACCCATGCCTGCCGTGTGGGAGGCCATCATCAAGGGCGTGCAGCAAGGCCTGCGCGAGGCCGGCCAAGCGGCGCAGCCTCGGGTGCTGGTGCGCCCCGACCCGCCGGCCCAAAGGCAGCAGGGCAGCGCGGCGCCGCAAGCCGAGGCCTCGCAACGCCTGGGTGCGCGCCAGCGTGCGGTGTTTTTGTTGTTTGGCGCCGATAGCGCACAGGCGCGGGCCTGGAGCGACGCGTTGACCACGTACCTGGCCGGGGGTGAGCGCAACTTCAGTCTGACCGCGCCACTGGTCCTACAGGCCGTGCATTTCACGCCGCCGCCCTTGCCGCAGTCTGCCGACATTGGGCTCGACTTCTACACGCCGCTGCCGTTCAAGGCGCAAGACAATGCACGGCGCACCAGCATCACACCGGCACAGTTCGGGGTGGCGCTGTTGACGCGCGTTGAGCGCTTGTGGGGCATCAAGACACCCACGCCTGATACCAGCGGGCTCAAACTGTTGCCGTGGGCCTGGCGCCATCAACGCTTGACGCACCGCTCCAAGTCCGAGGCCGGTACCACGCAGTGGCTGGACGGCTGTGTCGGCACGCTGGTCCTGAAAGACGGCTGGCAGCCGCTGTGGCGCTGGATTGCGCTGGCCCAAGCGATTGGCGCGGGCGGGCAACTTGGCTTTGCCATGGGCCACTGCCGCGTGCTGGCGCCGGCCCCACCCATGCTGGGCCAGCCCTGCTCGCCCGAGGCGCTGACCGATGCGCTGGAACAGGTGCTGGCGCGCCATGACGATGCACTGGCCGAACTCTCGGCCGAGAGCCAGATCCCGTTTGACGCCCCCGGCTTCGTGCGCCAGTTGGCGCAGCGCCTTGAGCCCGCTCCGGCACCCTTGTGGCAGCCGCGCCCGCATGCCGCCTTTCGCATTGTCAAGCCCGATGGCAGCCAGCGCCAGATCGAAAAACTGGGCCTGAGCGAGCTGGTCGTGCAGTACGCGCTGCTCGATGCCTGCGCCCCGGTGTTCGAGCGCATGTTCGAGCCGCAAAGCTATGGCTATCGGCCAGGGCGTTCGCGCCAGCAGGCGGCGCAGGCCATCGAGGCGGCGATTGCGCAAGGTTATGGCTGGGTGCTGGAGTCCGACGTGGACGACTTCTTCCCGTCCGTCAGTCACGCCTTGCTGGAAGAGCGCCTGCGCGCCGAACTGCCGCAAGCCGACGGCCCTGCCATCGACCTCATCATGGCTTGCGTGCGCACCGGCTACGAATTGCAAGGCAGCGTACAGCCGCGCAGCCGGGGCTTGGCGCAGGGCGCGCCGCTGTCGCCGCTGTTGGCCAATCTGGTGCTTGATCGCTTTGACGAACGCTTTGCGCCGGGGACCGACGCGTTGCCACCGGTGCGTCTGGTGCGCTACGCCGACGACTTTGTGCTGCTGGCGCGCGGCGAAGACGACGCGCGCTCCGCCGAAACCGTTGTGAACCAGGCGCTGGCCGAACTGGGCTTGCGCACCAGCTCGGCAAAGACGGCCATCCGCCAAGTGACGGAGGGCTTCGAGTTCCTGGGCATGCGTTTTGGCAGCCAGGGCCAGGCGCCCAGTCAGGCCGAGCTGCACATGCCCGAGAACAAGCCCCTGTATGTGACCGAGCCGGGCGCCTACCTGGGCCTCAGCGGCGAAGCGCTGGAGGTCCGCCTGCGCGGCAAGCTGCTGCTGACACGCCCGACCGCGCGCATCAGCGAGGTGGTGTTGCTGGCGCCAGCCAGCCTGTCGAGCCTGCTGCTGGCGCGCTTGCAGGAGCGCGGCATCTGCGTCACCCTGGGGCACCGTGGTGGCCGGCACATGGGTTGCGTGGCGCCCGATTCGCGCACCTTTCTGGCCCGCAGCCACCGCCAGGCGCACAGCTACGAGCGCATGGGCGACGATGTGCAACTCGCGCTGGCGCGCGAGATTGCCGCCGCCAAGGTGCGTAACCAGGCGGCCTTGCTGAGCCAGCGTTTCGCCGCCGGCGACGCCGAGCTGATCGCCCGGCTGGAGCAGTTGGCGGCCGGCATTGAGGCCGCGCCAGACCGCGGCGGCATTCGCGGCCTGGAGGGGCAGGCCGCGCAAAAGTTCTTTGCTCGGCTGGCGCAGGACATTGCCGACCCGGCCTTCGCCTGGAGCAAGCGCCTCAAGGGCCACGCACCGGGCGAAGAGCCCGACCGCATCAACGCCATGCTCAATTTTGGTTACTTCTTGCTCTACAGCCGGATCAACGCCGGGTTGCGCGCCCAGGGGCTCAACCCCTACCTGGGTTTTCTGCACGAAACCGGTGACCGCTTTGAAACCCTGGTGGCCGACATGCAAGAGCTGTTCCGACCGCATGTGGACCGCCTGGTGGTGCGTCTGGTCAACCTCAAGGTACTGCGCGCCGAGCACTTCGAGGCGCACGCCGGGCGCGGCATGCGCTTTGGCCGCGAGGGCATGAAACTCTTCGTCCAGCACTTTGAGAGCGAGTTGCTGCGCCGCCCTAAAAACGGCGGCATGAACCTGGCGGATGCGCTCAATGCCCAGGCCCAGAGTCTGCGCGGCTGGCTGTGCGATGGCCAACCGCTTGCGTTGTTCAAACTGGGGCGCGACGGATGAGCGCCGCCGGCGAGTACGCCATCGTCTACGACCTGAGCGATGATCGGGAACGGACGCGGGTTGACAAAACCCTGCTGGGCTATGGCATGCGGGTGCAGAAAAGCGTGTTCGAGGCCCAACTCAGCAAGGCCCGGCTGGCCCGCTTGCAAGCGGCTTTGGAAGCCCTGAAGCTCGAAACCGGCTACGTGCGGGTGTACCGCCTGCTGGCCGGGAAAAAACCGGTGGACATTGGCCCCGCGCCACCCGACCCGGACGCCGAAGTGGCATGGATCGTATGAAGCATTGGGAACCTCCATTTTTCGGCAGTGGACAAGCTGTGCAGCGCCAGAGGTTCCCAATTTTTTGCCCGCCAGGCCGCATGTATACTGGCTCGGCGCATGTCGCTCCCGCAAGGGACCGGCTCACCGGTGGGCGTTGAAACTTTTATTTTGATTTAGTCCCTGGTCACTTTTCCCCCGCAAGGGACCGGCTCACCGGTGGGCGTTGAAACATTTACCGTTGTTTATCTGACTAACCTCAGCTCCCGCAAGGGACCGGCTCACCGGTGGGCGTTGAAACAAATTGGTACAACGTTGATCCGAGAATGGTTCCCGCAAGGGACCGGCTCACCGGTGGGCGTTGAAACATTGAGATGGCTAACATTGTGAATAGACTTGTACCCGCAAGGGACCGGCTCACCGGTGGGCGTTGAAACATAGTGACGGAACTGAGGACGACAATGCTGGACCCGCAAGGGACCGGCTCACCGGTGGGCGTTGAAACGGGGTGCGTTGCAGTTCTGTACTGCTGCCTTCATCCCGCAAGGGACCGGCTCACCGGTGGGCGTTGAAACTTTTTGTTTCGTTTGAACCAAAGTAAACCCTAATGCCCGCAAGGGACCGGCTCACCGGTGGGCGTTGAAACAGACGGTCTGTCCGAAGGCATGTTGGGTCATGACCCGCAAGGGACCGGCTCACCGGTGGGCGTTGAAACAAAAGACTTTTCAGGACGAGGAACCGTACAAGACCCGCAAGGGACCGGCTCACCGGTGGGCGTTGAAACTTCACCATCGCTCATGCGATGTACTATCGAAAACCCGCAAGGGACCGGCTCACCGGTGGGCGTTGAAACAATTTTCTAACAAACTGGCCCCACTTCTGGTTCCCGCAAGGGACCGGCTCACCGGTGGGCGTTGAAACGATTCAACCCAGTACCACAGCCTCATGACTATGACCCGCAAGGGACCGGCTCACCGGTGGGCGTTGAAACGTTTATTGGCGAAAGTAATCGCAGTTGCCTTAGCCCGCAAGGGACCGGCTCACCGGTGGGCGTTGAAACAGAGGCTGTGAGGGCCTTGGTAGGCCGTGTTCCCCGCAAGGGACCG
>NZ_JAQTMS010000007.1 GCF_028714215.1 Rhodoferax sp.
GGTCAGGACATGATCCACGAACGCAGGCTCAAGCGTCTGCGACCTCGAGGTTGCATGCACACTACGCTCAGGCGCCGGAGGCCCGAGGGCGCCGGGGTGAGTGACTCCGCGGCTGTCCCCCGGCCTGATCCTGCCACCAACCTACACGCCTCTAACCATGACAAGGCCGTCAGCTTCCAAGCCTCTGACCTGCCGTCATTTCAGGACAGACAGGATGTCCAAAGCTTTACAAAAACCAAGGAGACAACATGGGTGCTAACACCATGCCAGAAGTCGGAGTCATCCAGAACACCGATGCCGACAATTACTTTGATCGCAGTGCCGAAACCATGCCGCGCGAGGCGCTGGAGGCCTTGCAGTTTGCGCGTTTGAGAACCACGCTGCGCAACGCGCACGACAACGTGGCGCTGCATCGAAAGCGCATGGAGGAGTCCGGTGTGGTGCCGGAAGAAGTTCGCACGCTGGACGATCTGCGGCGCCTGCCCTTCACCTACAAGAGCGATCTGCGGGACAGCTACCCGTTCGGCATGTTTGCCCGCCCCTTGAACGCCGTCGCGCGCATTCATGCCTCCAGCGGTACCACCGGCAAGGCAACGGTGGTCGGTTACACCCGGGAAGACATTCAGAACTGGGCCGACCTGATGGCGCGCTCGCTGCACAGCGCCGGTGCCCGCGCCGGCGACGTGATTCACAACGCCTATGGCTATGGTTTGTTCACCGGGGGTCTGGGCGCGCATTACGGCGCCGAACGGCTGGGCGCCACCGTGGTACCGATGTCCGGCGGCTCGACCGAGCGGCAGATCGCCTTGATCATGGACCTGGGCGCCAACATCTTGTGCGCCACGCCTTCTTACGCGCTGGCCATGGCCGAGGTGGCCGAGCAGCAGGGGGTTGACCTGCGCAAGAGCCAGCTACGGGTCGGCGTTTTCGGCGCCGAACCGTGGAGCAATGCCATGCGCTGCGAGATCGAGGAGCGCCTGGCGGTCAAGGCGATCGACATCTACGGCTTGTCCGAAATCATGGGCCCCGGCGTCGCCTGCGAATGCCCCGCGCAAGCCGGCTTGCATGGCTGGGAAGACCACTTCCTGTTTGAGGTGCTGGACCCCGAAACCCAGGCGCCGGTGCCCGAGGGCGATGCCGGCGAGCTGGTCATCACCACGCTGACCAAGCAGGCCTTGCCGATGCTGCGCTACCGCACGCGCGACATCACCCGGGTTACCACCGCGCCCTGCGATTGCGGGCGCACCCATCTGCGCATCCTGCGCATCACCGGCCGCAGCGACGACATGCTGATCATCCGGGGTGTCAACGTCTATCCGTCGCAGATCGAGTCGGTGCTGGTGGGGCGCGCCATGATCTCGCCGCACTACCAACTGGTGGTGGAGCGCCGCGGCACGCTGGACCACGTCACGATCGAGGTCGAAGCGCAGTGCGGTGTCGATGCGGAGGCCTTCCCGGCGATCGCCCGTGATGTGGCGCGTCACGTCAAGTCGATGGTGGGCATCAGCACCGATGTCGTGGTCAAACTGCCCGGCGAGATTCCCCGATCGCAGGGCAAGGCGGTGCGCGTGCGGGATCTGCGTCCCAAGGAGTAACTGTGGCCAAACGAATCGTCAATCTCACGGTCAACGGCCGAGTGCGCGAGGATGCGGTGGCGGAGCACACCTTGCTGCTCGATTACCTGCGCGAGCAATTGGGGCTGACCGGCACCAAGAAGGGTTGCGACGGCGGCGAGTGCGGTGCCTGCACCGTGCTGGTGGACGGCAAGCCGCAGCTCTCCTGCCTCACCCTGGCCTGCCGCTGCGAGGGCCGCGACGTGCAAACCATAGAAGCGCAGGCGCAGGCCGGGCGCTTGAGCGCCTTGCAGACTGCCTTCCACGAAAAACTGGGAACCCAGTGCGGCTTCTGTACCCCCGGCATGATCATGGCGGCGCAAGCCCTGTTGCTGCGCCAGCCCGATCCGTCCGAAGACGAAATTCGCGAAGCCTTGTCGGGCAACATCTGTCGCTGCACCGGCTACGTCAAGATCATCGAAGCGGTCCAGGCGGCGGCTGCCGTTCTGGCCCACGCAGCGGGAGAACCAGCATAGACACCACTTCGCAAACCCAATTGGCGCACCATGCCATTGGCCAGCGCCAGCCGCTGATCGATGGCATCGAAAAAGTCACCGGTTCGGCGCTCTACACGGCCGATCTGCCGGCGCGCGAGGCGCTGGTCGGCGCCATCCTGCGCAGCCCGGTGGCGCACGCCAACATTCGTGCCATCGACGTCAGCCGCGCGCGCGCCATGCCGGGCGTGCGTGCCGTCATCACCGGTGACGATTGCGACGTGCCCTATGGCGTGATTCCGATTGCCCAGAATGAATTTCCGCTGGCCCGCGGCCGGGTGCGCTACTGCGGCGAGCCGGTGGCGGCGGTGGCGGCGGTGGATCAGGCGACGGCGCGCGCCGCCCTGGCCGCCATCACGCTCGATCTGGAACCCTTGACCGCCTATTTCGATGCTGCCAGTGCGCGCGCCAGCGATGCGCTGCAACTGCACGACGATCAACCCGGCAATATTGCGCGTGACGTGGACCACAGCTTTGGCGATGTGGCGGGTGGTTTCGAGGCCGCCGATCTGGTGCTGGAAGAGCGCTTCCATTACGCCGAAGTGACCCACGCCATGATGGAGCCCAACGCTTCGCTGGCCAGTTGGGACGCAGAGCGCGGCCGCCTGACCCTGCACACCGTGTCGCAAGTGCCGTATTACGTGCATCTGATTCTGGCCCAGTGCATGCGGCTGGATGCGGCCCAGATCCGCGTCGTCAAGCCGTTTGTCGGCGGCGGCTTCGGGCACCGCACCGAGACCCTCAATTTCGAAATCATTGCCGCCCTGCTGGCGCGCGCGGCCAGCGGCACGGTCAAGCTGGAACTCTCGCGCGAGGAATCGTTCGTGACGCACCGGGGACGGCCCGAGACCGACGTGCGCCTGAAGATCGGTTTGTCCAGCAGCGGTGTCATCCAGGCGGTGGACTGCGAGGTGGTGCAGCGCGGCGGCGCTTATGCCGGTTACGGACTGGTCACCATTCTGTATGCCGGCTCCCTGCTGCACGCCCTGTACCAGTTGCCGGCCTGCCGCTATTTCGGTTTGCGTGTCTACACCAACACGCCGCCCAACGGCGCCATGCGCGGCCATGGCTCGGTCGATGTGCGCCATGCCTTCGAATCGATGCTGGACACCATGGCGCAAACACTGGGGCTCGATCCGTTTGCCGTGCGCCGCGCCAACCTGCTCGCTATCCCGCACCGCACCATCAACGACTTGCAGGTCAACTCCTGCGGCCTGTCCGAATGTCTGGACAAGGTGCAGGCAGCTTCCGGCTGGCAGCAGCGCCACGCCCACATGCCCAAGGGGCGCGGCCTGGGGCTGGCCTGCTCGCACTACGCCAGCGGTTCCGCCAAGCCGGTGCACTGGAGCGGCGAGCCGCACGCGGTGGTGAACCTGAAGCTCGATTTCGATGGCGGCATCACGCTGCTGACCGGCGCCGCCGACATCGGGCAAGGTTCAAGCACGCTGCTGGCGCAGACGGTGGCCGAAGTGATGGGCTTGTCGATGGAGCGCTTGCGCGTGGTGGCCAACGACAGCGCGGTGACGCCGAAGGACAACGGCTCCTACTCGTCGCGCGTGTCGTTCATGGTCGGCAACGCCGCCATCAACGCGGCCAAGGCCTTGCGCCAGGTCTTGCTGGAGGCGGCGGCGCGCAAGTTTGCGCTGCCTGTCGAGAACGTCGAGTGCCATGGCGAATACTACGGGGTGGCGGGCAGCGCACAGGTCTTGAGCTACAAGGATGTGGTGACGCTGGCGCTGCAAACGGGTGGCACGGTGACGGTGCGGGGCAGTTGGTCGACACCGCGTGAAACCCAGGGCGGCAAATTCCGCGGCGCGGCGGTGGGCACTAGCGCCGGTTACTCCTACGCCGCGCAGGTGGTGGAGGTGGAGGTCGACGAAGACACCGGCATGGTGCGGGTGGTCCAGGTCTGGGTCGCGCACGACTGCGGGCGTGCCATCAATCCGTTGGCGGTGGAAGGCCAGATACAAGGCTCGGTCTGGATGGGCATGGGGCAGGCGCTCAGCGAGGAAACGCAGTACCACAAAGGCTTGCACATGCGCGCCAATTTTCTGGACTACCGGATACCGACCATTGTCGAGTCGCCGCCAATACAAACCTTCATCGTCGAAGCGCCCGATCCGAACGGCCCCTTCGGCGCCAAGGAGGCGGGCGAGGGCTCCTTGTCCGGTTTTCTGCCGGCCCTGACCAATGCCATCGCGCATGCGACGGGCCTGCGTCTGCACGAGTTGCCGGCCTCGCCGGACCGTTTGCTGGACGCGCTGCAGGCGCGCCGGCGCGCGCAAAAACTCGCTGCCGCCAAGAGCGCGGCCATGCAGAAAGCGCAGGTCTAGGATGGATGCCATGACGCCCTTCGTCTTGCGCTCGCCCCGGTCGGCGGCAGAAGCGGTGGCCTGGCTGGCCGCCAACCCGCAGGCGCGTGTGCTGGCCGGCGGTACCGATCTGCTGCCCAATCTGCGCCGCGGCATAGTCGCATCGGACACCTTGATCGACCTGGGCGGCATTGATGACCTTCAGCAGATAACACGTGACGGCTCGGGCTGGGTCCTGGGTGCCGGCGTGACCTTGCAGCAGCTCGCCGGCCACAGTGAGATCAAGTCGGCGTTGCCGGCGTTGGCGCAGGCCGCCGCCAGCGTTGCCGGGCCTAGCCATAGAACGGTCGCCACGCTGGGCGGCAATCTGTGCCTGGACACGCGCTGCGTCTTCTACAACCAAAGCGAGTGGTGGCGCCAGTCGAACAATTATTGTCTGAAGAACCAGGGTGAGGTCTGCCACGTGGCACCGCAGGGCGCACGCTGCCATGCGGCCTGGAGCGGCGATCTGGCGCCGGCCCTGATAGCGCTGGACGCCAGCATCGAGATCCTGCACAGCGACGGTCCGCGCACTTTGCCGTTGGCTGATTTCTACCAGGATGACGGCGCCAACCCCTTGACGCTGGGCGCCGGCGAACTGGTCACCAGGGTGCGCATTCCGGCGCAGCCTGACGGCATGCGGTGCGGCTATCGCAAGGCACGCACGCGCGGCGCGGTGGACTTCCCGCTGGTTGGTGTGGCGGTGCGTGTCACCATGGCCAATGGGGTGATTAGAGAACTTCGGGTCGCCTTGACCGGTACCAACTCACGCCCTGTTTTGCTGGAAGGTTGCGCGGCTCTGTGCAAGCAGCCCGTAACGCCTGAGCTGTTGGGCGCGCTGGGCAAGCTGGTGCAAAAACAGGTCAGTCCGATGCGCAGCACCGTCACCGCATCCAATTACCGGCGCCAGGTCGCCTCGGTGCTGGCGCAACGTCTGGTCAGCGAATTGACCGGGCTTTGAGCACCAGCGCCATGCCCAGCGCACGCCGCCCCGGCGAACAGTGGACTGAGCCGGACGGCCTGCACGTCGAGGTGCGCGGACTGGCGCCGCCCAGTCCCTTCGTCACCATCATCAGACTGCTGGAGTCGCTCGGCGATGCGGCGACCCTGACGGTGCACCATGACCGGGAACCGGTGCCCCTGTATGCCGAGTTGGCGCAGCGCGGCTGGCGCGCCGAGCACATTCCAGGCGAGCCGGGTGAAGTTCGCCTGAAACTGACCCGGGATTCCTGATGGCCGGCGCCAGCGCCTTCCTGGGCGGTGCCAAGGGGCGCTTGCTGGCGGCGTCGATCCCGTTTCGTTTTTTCGCCGCGGCGGTGCTGTTCCAGTTGCTCGCCTGGGCGGCGCTATTTTGGGCCGCGCCAGACGTCGCCAACTTTGCCGGCGGCCTTGGTTGGCCCTTGGCCGCCTTGCACCTGGTGACCCTGGGGGTGTTGCTGATGACCGTGATGGGCGCCAGTTTGCAGTTGCTGCCGGTGGCGACGCGGCAGGCGGTGGCGCCACAGCGCTGGCCGTACGACTGGCTGTGGTGCCTTTACACCCTGGGTGTGCTGGGCGTGACCACCGGCATGGCCACCGCGTGGCCGCCGGTCTTGTGGATCGGGGCGCTGGCCGTCGCCACGGCGCTGCTGTTTTACCTGGTGCTGCTGGCGCGCAATTTGCGCGGCGCCAGGGGCATGCCCCTGGTCGTGCTGCACGCCTGGGCCGCCTGCCTGTCGCTGCTGCTGTTGCTGGCCTCCGGCTTGTCGCTGGCCGGTGCCTACAGCGGCGTCATCGTGCTGGAGCGCCAGAGCGCCATCGCCTTGCACGTCACTTTTGCCGGCTACGGTTTCATGGGCTTGCTGGTGATGGGTTTTTCCTACATTCTGGTGCCCATGTTTGCGCTGTCCGACAACCCGCCAGCGGCCTGGTCCTGGCTTTCGCTGGGCTTGGCTCTGACCGCGCTGGTGGCTGTGTTCCTGGTCGTGTTGGGCCTGCTGCCCCCCAATTTCATTGCCTGGTCGATTGCGCTGGCCGGCATCGCCTTCCTGCTGCATGTGGCCCTGATGGAACGCGCCTTGCACAGCGGCATGCGGCGCGGCCTGGGTTCGTCTTTTGTGCTGGTGCGCATCGGCTGGGATTGCCTGGCGGCCAGCTTGGCGCTGGCCTTGGCGATCGAGTTGGAGGCCAGCGTGCCGCATGGGCTGGTCTTGTTTGGCGTGCTGTTGATCGGCGGTTTGCTGACCCTGCTGCTGGGCATGCTGTCGCGCATTGTTCCGTTCCTGGCGGCGATGCACGCCGGCGCCGGCATGCGCCGACCGCCCACCGCCTCCAACATGACGCAGCAGCAGGCGCTCGATGTGCATCTCTACTGCCATGCGACGGCACTGCTGCTGTTGCTGGGCGGGGTTTTGCTGGACAGCCCCTGGCTGCTGCGCGCCGCTGCCGCCAGCGGCACCCTGGGCGCGGCGGCGTTCGCTCATTTTTTCTTTCATGCGTGGCGCCGCATGACGGCGCTGTTGCGCAAAAATGGCACGCCGGAAAATGCCAAACCATCTTAGAATTGCCGCTAGTCCCCTAATTTGGTATTCTGATACCATTATTGCTTATCATGAACTTCTCACGACAAACCAGCCGCGCCCTGCATGAAGATCACCGGGCCAATCTGCAACTGCTGGGCCGGGCCGAGCAGATGTTTGCCAAAGCTCCGCGCGCACAGGCCAGCCGCGATCCGGAACTGCTGAAACTGGTGGCGGCGCTGGCGCAGCACCTGCAACAGGATGTGGACCGGCACTTCGGCTTTGAAGAGCGCGAATTGTTCAGCCGCCTGCGCGAGGCCGGCGATGGCGGCATTGCCATGTTGCTGAGCGAAGAGCACGAGGCGATTCGTGCCGTCGCCGAAGAATTGGCGCCGCTGGCCGGCGGCGTGGCCTCGGGCAGCCTGGACGGCGCCGGCTGGGACACGCTCAAAGCCTGCGTGCTGGAATTGGTGGAGCGCCAGGTGTCGCATATCCAGAAGGAAGAAATGGCTTTGCTGCCGATGCTGGACGATTTGCTGGACGACGAAACCGATAGGCAACTGGCATTCGATTACGCTGCCAGTTAGCGCTGCCCCATAACCTGAAGACCGAAGGAGCCACCCCATGGACGCTATTGCCCACCGGAAAATTGTCATTCGCGCGCTGGCCAAGGAGGACCTGGATGCGGTGGTTGCGATCGACGCCGAGATCGAAGGCCACGCGCGGCGCGACTACATCGAGCGCCGCCTGGCGGCTGCCCTGCGCGAGCCGGCCTTGCACGCCCAGTTTGCCGCCCTGGAGGGCGACCAGCTGGTGGGCTACCTGCTGGCACGCTTGCTGGTGGGTGAATTCGGCCGGCCGCACCCGGGGCTGCGGCTGGAGATTGTCGGCGTGCACCACCAGGCGCGCGGCATCGGCGTCGGCGCGCAACTGTTGCAGGCCTTGCTGAGCCATGCGCGCAAGCACGGACTGAGCGAACTGCACACCTCGGCCGCCTGGAACGACCACGCCATGCTGCGCTGGTTCGATGCCATGGACTTCACGCTGGCGCCGGAGCGCTGGCTCGATTGCCAGGTCGATGGCGGTGCCTACCATGCCGGCCGCGACGAGGCAGTGGAAGCACCCGATGGCTTCGGCCCGGGTCACGAAATCGATTACGGCGCGCCGGGCGACAACGATTTTGAAAAGCTGGCGCGCGACAGCGCCGACGTGCAGTCCATGAAGCCACAGGACTTGCAGGAAATCGCCCGCATCGACCGCGCCCTCACCGGACGCGACCGCACTGACTACATGCAGGCCAAACTGGCCGAGGCCCTGAATGATTCGGCGCTTCGGGTCTCCATGACAGCACGGCTGGATGGCACCATCGTGGGCTACCTGATGGCGCGCGCCGACCTGGGCGATTTCGGCCGCACCGAGCCGGCCGCCGTCATCGACACCATTGGCGTCGATCCGGAGTACGAGCACCGCGGCGTCGGCCGCGCGCTGTTGTCGCAACTGTTTGCCAATCTGGGTGCCTTGCGGGTGGAGCGGGTCGAGACCTTGACGGCGCCACGCGATCAGGCCTTGCTGGGTTTCCTGTTCGACGCCGGCTTCCAGCCGTCGCAACGCCTGGCCTTCAGCCATCCCATCTGATGCAGAGCCTGGATATCAGGGTTTTGAGTGATGCGCTGGCCTGGCGGCAGGCCGGCCACGCGGTGACGCTGGTGACCGTGGTGGAAACCTGGGGCAGTGCGCCGCGCCCGCCCGGCGCCCTGCTGGCGGTGCGCGATGACGGGGTGGTCAGCGGGTCCGTGTCGGGTGGCTGCGTCGAAGACGACTTGATTGCCCGCACCCAGGCCGCGTTAAAGACCAAAGACGCGCACGCTGATGACGTCAAACCGAGCTTGATCAGCTACGGTGTCAGCAAGGAAGAGGCGGCACGTTTTGGCCTGCCTTGCGGCGGTACCTTGCGCCTGTTGCAGGAGCCTTTGCGGGACGACGGCTGGCTGGTCGAGTTGCTGGCGCGCACGGCGGCCCAGCAATTGGTGGCGCGCAGCGTGACGCTGGCCAGCGGTGCCGTGCAACTGGGCAGCGCGGTGCGCGGGCAGGCCTTGCAGTTCGATGGCGTCACGCTGACCACGGTGTTTGGCCCGAACTGGCGCCTGCTCCTGATCGGTGCCGGCCAGTTGTCGCAGGCGGTGGCGCAAATGGCGCTGATGCTGGACTTTGAAGTGCTGGTCTGCGATCCGCGCGAGGAATACGCCGCCACCCTGGTGGCCAGCGTGCCGGGGATCCGGCGCGTCGAGGGCATGCCCGACGATGCGGTGCTTGAGCTGCGGCCCGATGTTCACACCGCCATCGTGGCCTTGACGCACGACCCCAAACTGGACGATCTGGCTTTGCTGGAAGCGCTGCAATCCGACGCGTTCTATGTCGGGGCTTTGGGCTCGCGACGCAACCAGGCGGCCCGCAAGCAGCGACTGGCCCAACATTTCGATCTGAGTGCCGAACAACTTGTGCGCCTGCACGGCCCGGTCGGTCTGGCGCTGGGGGCCAAGACGCCGGCCGAGATTGCAGTGGCCATCGTGGCCGAAATCATTCAGGTCAAAAACTTGGTGGCGGGCGCTCTGACGACCACGCCAGGCGGTGTACCCCATTGAGTGGCCCCACCGTCATCGTGCTGGCTGGCGGCCGTGGCGAGCGCTTTGCCGCATCGGGCGGCAGCAGCCACAAGCTACAGGCGCCGTTGCTGGGAAAAACCGTGTTGCAGCACACGCTGGACGCGGTCCGCGCCAGCGCTTTGCCCTGGCATCTGGAAGACAGCGGCCAGCCCGGCATGGGCGACTCGATCGCCGCCGCCGTGCGGTCCACGGCACAGGCTGCCGGCTGGCTGATTCTGCCGGCCGATTTGCCCTTGATCCACAGCGCCACCTTGCGCGCCGTGGCGACGGCGCTGAAGAACCACGCGGTGGTGCTTCCGATATACCGGGGCCAGCGCGGCCATCCGGTGGGGTTTTCTGCCAGTTGTCGTGAGGCGCTGCTGGCGCTCAAGGGAGACCACGGTGCCGCCGCCGTGGTGCGCAGCTACCCGGCCTTTGAGCTGGTCGTGAACGACGCCGGTTGCGTGACCGACATCGATACGCTGGACGATCTGCGGCTGGCCGAACGGTTGATGGTGGCGCTCCGCGCAGCGCCGTGACGCAACAGCGATTCCCGCGCGCCGTCAAAACCTGCGCTCGAAGGCGGTAAACGCATCCTCCAGTTCCCATTGCAGCCGCGCCTTGGGGTTCTGCTCCAGATAAGTCCGGCACGCGACGCCAGCTTTTTTTGCGCCACGCAGGTCGCTGCCGCACGCCGCCACCGGGCGCAGTTTTTCGATGTCCTGCCACAAGGGGGCGCCTTCCACAAACGCATAGTGCAAGCTGTTGCGCGTCATGGTTTTCAACTGGCGGTAATCGACTTTTTGTTCTTCAACAGCCTTCACGTATTCCCGCGTCATCTCGGAGCGCGAGACGCCCTCGTCGTCGGTCGCCAGTGCCACTGGCACACCATATTTCAGATAGGCCGACAGCGGGTGCTGGGCGCCGCTGACACCCAGGATGCCGCTGTTGCTGGTCAGGCAGACTTCCACCAAAACCCGCTTGCGCGCCATCTCTTTCAGCAAGCCGATGGCATCGTCTTCCTGCATCACGGCGACACCATGGCCTATGCGTTGGGCGTGTCCCACCTCGATCGAATCGCGGATGTGAAAACGCAGTCCCTCCGGCGGCACCAGGCCCGGTACCAGCTCACCGGCATGCAGCGTGACCTGCACCTTGGGGTAGAGGCCGTGCAGGTAGTCCAGCAGCCGCATGTGCAGGGAGAAATCGCGCATGGGCACCAGCGCATCCTCCGGCATCACCAGGTTCAGTCCCACCACGCGCGCGTCGGCCTGGGCCAGCTCGAAGCCGACCAGCATCTGCGCGAACACGATTTCCTTCGGCAAGCCGCGCAGCACCTGGTACAGATAGCGCACCGTGACGGCGCAGCCGGCGGCGGCCTGGGGCGTGCCGCAACGCAGGATTTCGCGTTGCTTGGCGGTGGCGCTGTTCAGGTCGGCGGCAGCCGCCTTGACCGCTTCGGGCAAGCCGTTCTCCAGCAGCGACGCGCGCATCTTGCCGAAGTCGTCATTCCAGCCCGCCTTCGCCGCGAGCTTGAAGGTTTCCGCGGAGGCAGGCGTGGTCATCAACTCCAGGTAACTAACGTGCCCGGCACTGGCGCGCGACGCCACTTCGGCCAGCATGTCGCCATCGCGCTTGCGGGTGGCGGAACCGAATTTGCCGAAGCTGTCGAAGAACAGGTCATGACCGCTGAGCCCCGAAGGCCCCGGGTTGCGCATCGACCAGGCGTCGATCATGCGCCGGAACAGAACCGTGTCGGTCAGCGCGTCTTTTGCCGCCACCTGCCCCTGCGCCTGGTCGCACGGCGGCGGCAGGATGACCAGCGTCCTGGTGTCCACGCACAGCCCATCTTCGGCGGCCCAGCCGATCATCGATTCGGCGTAGATGGCACCCGACAAATGGCTGTGCAGATCGCCGCCCTTGGGCATGTCCTTGAGAAAAGCCCACAGCAGCGGCGGCTGGGAATGGATCGAGTGCAAATACGCCGCGGTGCGGGCCTGCGCCGGGCTGCCTGCCGTCGTCTCGCCATGCGCCGGCAAGAGCAGACCGGCCGCCAGGGCCACGCCAAGCCAGAGAGTCTTCAGTGTGGATTTGATTTTCATCGCTACCGGCCTTCCTTTGTTGCGCCAACCGTGCCTGTCAGAATAGCACGGGCCGTGAGGGGGCCGGGTGGGCTTGCTAGCGGAGAATCGGGGTATTCGAAAGCCGATCCGTCCCCGCTGCCCGGATTTGAGTACGATCTGCCGGAGGAGATCGATATGACTGTTGCAAATTGGTGCGTGGCGGCGGCTTGCGTGCTGCCGGTTCTGACCGCTGGATTGGCCAAGGCCAGCGGCGCGCGCAAGCCCAAAAAAGACGGTGGTTACGACAATCGGCAACCGCGCGAATGGGCCTCGCACTTGACCGGCTGGCAGGCACGCGCCATGGCGGCGCAGAGCAACGGTTTTGAAGCCCTGCCCTTGTTCATTGCCGCCGTCATTCTGGCGCAGCAGGCGCATGCCGATCAGGGCCGTATCGATGCCCTGGCCCTGCTCTTTATTGTTATTCGTCTCGTCTATGTGGCCAGCTACCTGATGAACAAGGGCACACTGCGCAGTCTGGTCTGGACCGCCGGACTGGCCGTCAGCATTGCCATCATGGCCATGTCCTGAAGCTGGTTTGGTGGCCGCGCCGGCAAGCCGGGCAGTGCGCTCCGAATGTCGTTGCCTAGCGCGCCACGGCAAGGAACTCTGTGACGGCCTGCGCCGTGCGCTGCGGGTCTTCTTCCTGCGGCACATGTCCCAGGCCCTCGAAGACCTGCAAGCGGCTGCCGGCGATGTCTCGGTTGAAATGCTGGCCGTTTTCCAGGGGTATCAGACGATCGCGCTGGCCCCACAATATCAGTACCGGCAGATGCAGCGTCGCAATGCGCGCCACCAGCGGGCCCGGCTGGTTCTGCTTGAAGCGCTGGGCCAGCGCGCGGCGATTGCCTGCGCGGCGCGCCAGATCGTAGTAACGATCGACCAATTCCGGTGTCACCGCGGCCGGGTTGCCATAGACGTTCTTCACGCTGGCTTCCACCATGCCGCGCGGCAGGATGTTTTCCATCAGGCGATTGAGGCCCGGCAGCCGGGCGATGCGAAAAGCAATGGGCGCCGATTCGGATCGAAACGCATAGCCCGCCGCATCGACCAGAATCAGGCGCTCGATGCGCTCCGGAAACATCACTGCGGTGGCCCAGGCGATTTCACCGCCCAGGGAATTGCCGCCCAGCACGACCTGCTTGAGTTGCAGGGCATCGAGCGTGGCGGCGACAAAGCGCGCGTAGCGCTCCAGGCTGTAATCGTTGTCCGGCGCCGGCCCGGTGAGGCCGAAGCCAGGCAGGTCGAAGCGGATGACGCGGCGTTGTTTCGAAAGGACCCGGACCCAGCCGTCCCAGGTGTGCAGGCTGGCCGAGGTGCCATGCAGCAGCACCAGCGGCGTAGCGTCGTCGCGCGGGCCTTCGTCACGCACGTGAACCTGCATGCCTTGCACCGTAATGAAGGTGGACGGCGGCGCTGCCCAGCGCGCTTTCAGGGAATCGACCGGCATATCGGGCGCCCAGAAGACAATGATGGCGCCTGCAAAAACCAGAATGACGAGCGCCAGCAGGACTAACACAAAGCGAATGTGGATGCGCATGTCAGGTGTCTCCGTGAATGGGAAGAGCCGTGCCTCGCCGTCGGGTGGTCAATGCGCACGACCCATTTCTTGATCACCCATGGGTTCAAATTGTCCAGTCTTCGATGCTTAGACCGGCAACCAGACCGAAAGCCCGGTCGTTGCTGACCAAGGCGGCGCCCACACTCAGCGCGTGGGCTGCAATCATCATATCCAGTGGCGCGAGAACCTTGCCTTGTCGCTCCATATTCGCTCGCACGGTGCCGTAGTGCTGCACCACCGCACTGTCCCAGGGTAGTACCTCGACGCGCAGCAGGAACTCATGTACCGCAACATGAAGCCGTTTGGCATCGGGACGCTTTGCCAAGCCAAAAAGCATTTCACCCTCGGTAACAGCCGAGATGCAAAGGGAAGCCATAGGGGTAGCCACCATCCGGGCGACGGCAGCCGGGTGCCCCTTGATCAGGTGGCTGACCGTGTTGGTGTCAAGCATGTGGAGGCTCATTCGCGCCAGCCATCGAATGGGTCACGCTCATGCGGTGTCTGCTTGCGTTCTTTTTTGCCCAGAAAATCGTGGGGCACATCAGCACCCTTGAGCGCGGCCAAAAAGCCGTCCCAGGTTGCCGGTTTGCGAGACAAAATGACGTCACCGGTTTGCGGATCTTGCCGGATGAAAACTTCCTTGGAATCGAAGCGGTAGACGGCCGGCAGGCGAACCGCCTGGCTGCGGCCGTTGGTGAATAGCTTGGCAACCTGTTCCATGTCGCACCTCGCTTTTGTTGGTATATATCTCAGTATATGCCTTGCACCGGAATGCGTCAATGCGGTTTACGCCATGCGGTCTACGCCGATGCCGCCACCACAGTGATCTCGATCAGCAGATCGGGGGACGCCAGATCGGCCTGCACGGTGGTGCGTGCCGGGGCGGCGCCGGCTGGCATCCAGGCTTCCCAGATCGTGTTCATGGCAGCAAAGTCCTGCATCCGTTTCAGGTAGATGGTGGCTGACAGAAGGCGGCTGCGCGCGCTGCCGGCCTCGGCCAGCAAGGCGTCGATGCGGGCCAGTACTTCGCCGGTCTGGCTTTCGATATCGGGCAGCGTCTTGCCGCTGGAAGTCTGTCCGCACAGAAAGACCAGTCCGCCGTGGCGCACGATCTTGCTCATGCGGGCGTTAGTGTGATGGCGCTGGATGTCTTGGCTCATGGAGTGCTCTGTCCTGTGGTTCTGCTTCGGGGATGGATGACGCGAGGGCGGCCAGGGAGGCCAGCGGAATGGGTTTGAGCGGCGCGCGAATGCGGTAAGCACCAATTTCCGCGGGTGTCTTGCCCAGCTCTTTGGCCAGTATCTGGGTCACCGCCAGGCCGCACATGCGACCCTGGCAGGGGCCCATGCCGCAGCGGCTGAAAAACTTGGTCTGACTAGGCCCCTGGCAACCCAGCCGGGCCATCTCGCGGATGCGCCCGGCCGTGACTTCCTCGCAGCGGCAGACCACCGTGTCGTCGGCTGGCGTGTTGATCCACTCGGGCGGCCGGTACAGCGCATCGAGAAAAGGCCGGACCCGAAGTTGCTGGCGCAAGGCCTGGCGCAGCGGCGTCGCGCGCTGCTCGCGTTCGGTGCTGGACAGGCGTTGCAGCGCGTGCGCCGCGCCCAAGGCCGCCAGGGCGCCGCTGGCTTCGGCCGCCAGCGCACCGCCAATGGCGGCGCCGTCACCGGCGACGCGCAAGCCGGCCAGCGAGGTCTGGCCCCAGTTGTCGACGCGCGGCTGCCACGCCAGTTGCGCATCGCTCCAATCGTGTGCCACGCGCAACAGGCGCGTCAACTGCGTGTTGGGCACGACCCCGTGGTGCAGCAGCACGATGGAGGCGTCCAGCCGCTGCGTGCGCCCATCCACGGTGAAGCGCAGGGCCTCGGCCTGTTGCTGCCCTTCGACCGCGAGCCCGGAGGCGCCGGTGAACCAGGGGACGCCGGCCGAGCGCAGGCGCCGTAGCATGCGCCAGCCTTTGAACAAAGTGGCCGGCGCCCCCAGCGCCGCTGGCAGATGCGGCAATGCGGCCCGGCGGTTGGCGCCGGGCGCGGTCTCGACGATGCCGGCCAGCGTGACCCCGGCATCGAGCAACTGGCAGGCAACCAGCAGCAACAGCGGGCCGGCGCCCGCCAGCACCACTGAGCCCGTTGGCACCGAGCCGGCACTCTTGAGGGCGATCTGCGCCGCGCCGGCGTTCATGACCCCTGGCAGCGTCCAGCCGGGGAGGGGCGAGGGCCGCTCCATGGCACCGGTGGCGGCTATCAGTTGCGGCGCATGGAGCTGGAATGACTGGCCGTCTTGCAGCGCGGTCACGGTCAGGTCGGGTGCCACATCCCACACCAGGGCAGCGTAACGGAGCTCGACGCCGGATGTCGCCAGCCGCTGGGCCAGCGAGCGGCCGTGCGTGTAGTCCGGCCCCAGCAAGCTTGCCACCTTGGGGTCA
This sequence comes from Rhodoferax sp., assembly GCF_028714215.1. Taxonomy (GTDB): domain Bacteria; phylum Pseudomonadota; class Gammaproteobacteria; order Burkholderiales; family Burkholderiaceae_C; genus Rhodoferax. The sequence continues at coordinate 15,705 of NZ_JAQTMS010000007.1, forward strand.
ACGGCCGTGATGTTGCGGTAAATCTGGCCGCCCACCCTGGGTTGCTCGTCCAGCAGTACGGTTTTGAGGCCCAGCGCCGCAGCGGTCAGCGCCGCCGAGATGCCGGCCGGGCCGGCGCCCAGGATCACCAGGTCGTGCGTCATGCCCGGTCCCCCGCCCGCCGCGCGCCGGTGGGCAGGCGCACCTGCATGCCGTCGCGCACCTCGGTCATGCAGGACTGCACGTTCTGCTGGCCATCGACTTCGACCAGACAATCGAAGCAGACGCCCATCAGGCACATCGGTGCCCTGGGTTGACCGGAAACGGCGGTCTGGCGAAAGCGCAGCACGCCTGCGTTCAGCAGCGCGATCGCCAGCGTGTCGCCGGCACGTGCGCTGATGGGCCTGCCCTCCAGGTGCAGCGTGACTGTGGCTCGCGCGTTGCTGGGTTCTATCGGTCTAAACATGAAAACGCTCCGCCTTGAAGCCGCTGATGTCGGCCGGCTCAGGTCCGCCCCGGATCCAGTCCGCCAGCGCTCCCGCGTGCTGGCTGGCCAGTGTGACACCGCTGTGGCAGGTGACGACGAAAGCACCCGGGCAAGCCGCCGACGCCTGGTAAATGGGAAAACCGTCGGGGCTCATCACGCGCAAGGCGCCCCAGCTGCGCACTACGTTGACGCCCTTGAGCAGCGGGAAGCAGCGCGTGGCGCGCTCGGCGATGCGCGAGAGCTGGGCCAGCGTGGTGCCGTCGTCGAAACCGACATCCTCTTTGGAGTCGCCGATCTGTACCACGCCTTCGCCGGTTTGCCGCACCTGCATGGTGGGGTGGCGCAAAAAGGGCCGGACACGCTCGGTGACCATGACCTGGCCCCGGTTCGGATGCACCGGCGCTTTGAGTCCTACCAGCGGTGCCAGTTTGCGGTTGCCGAGTCCGGCCGCCAGCACCAGTTTAGGGGCCACGTGGTCGACGCTGCCGGTGCGCACGTGAAACTCGCCGCCACGCTGCTCGATGGCATCGACATGCACGCCGGGTAGCAGCTCACCGCCCATGTTCTGGAAACTCTGGACCAGCGCGCGCAGCAGCCGCAGCGGGTTGACGTGGCCGTCCAGCGGGCAGAAGACGGCGCCCGTGACTGCGGGGCCGACGTGCGGCGACAGCTCGCGGATTTGCGCCAGGTCGAGCACCTGGTACGGGTAGTTGCCGCCCAACTGCTGGCGGATGGATTCCAGCGCAGCGGCGCGCTGTCTGAGTTCGGCGTCGTCCAGGCACAGGGTCAGGCCGCCAATCTGGGACAGATCGACGTCGATGCCGCTGCGCTCTGCCAGATCCTGCGCAAGAGCCGGCCAACGCTGGGCAGCGGCCATCGTCCAGCGGGCATAGGCTGGCCGGTCCAGACCCTTGCCCTGGACCCAGACCAGGCCGAAGTTGCCGCGTGCCGCGCGAAAGGCGTCGTCGCCTTCGTCGAGCAGGCGCACGCGCTCGCCGGCGCGCGCCAGACCGTAGGCGACGGACATGCCGACGACGCCGCCGCCAATCACCAGGGTGTCGATTTCGTTGTGTTGCTTCATGCTTTGCCCGACAGGATGCGGTCCAGTCCGTAATAGCGGTCCAGTGCGATCATCAGCACCAGCGTCAGCACGATCATGGCGCTGGAGATGGAGGCCAGCAGCGGGTCTATGGTGTTGGCGATGTGGTTGTACATTTTGACGGGCAGGGTCTGGGTACCGGCGGAAGCTACAAAGATCGACATGGTCAACTCGTCGAAGCTGTTGATGAAGGCGATCAGCCAGCCGCCCGCCACGCCCGGCACGATCAGTGGCAGCTCGATGCGGCGAAAGACAGTCCAGTTGGATGCGCCCAGCGACTGCGCGGCTTGCGCAATGCTGCGGTCGAAACCGGTCGCCGCCGCCACCACCAGACGCAGCACGTAGGGCAGCACGATCACGGTGTGCGCCGCCGTCAGACCCCACAGACTGCCGGAACCGCCAATCTGGGTCAGAAAGCGCAGCAAGGCGATGCCCAGCACCACATGCGGCACCATCAGCGGCGACAGCAGCAGGCCCAGCAAGGCGTCGCGGCCGGCAAAGCGGTGCCAGGCGATGGCCATGCCGGCCGGCACCGCCATCAGGGTCGCCAGCGTGGCGGCGGTGGCGCCCAGCCCCAGGCTGCGCCAGAACGCCGCGATGAAATCGCCCGCCTCGAAGATCGCGCGGTACCAGCGCAGCGAGGCGCCGTCGAAGGGCATCGCGATGTAGCCCTTGGCGGTGAACGACACCAGCACCACCATGGCCAGCGGCGCCAGCATGAAGATGCCGAACAGCCAGTGAAACAGTAGCAGCGAGCGCGGTGTAGTGTTCATTGGAACACCTGCTTCCAGCGCCGTTCGACCAGCCGATTGACCCCCAGGGAGACCGTCAGCACGATCAGCACCAGCACCACCGCCAGCGCGGCGCCCAGCGGCCAATTGAGATTGCCCAGAAACTCATCGTAGATGGTGGTCGGCACCACCTTCAGCCGCCGGCCGCCGATGATGGCGGGCGTGGCGAAAGCGCTGGCCGCCAGCGCGAACACGATCAGGCCGCCCGACAGCACGCCCGGTATCACCTGCGGAAAGACAATGCGCCGCAGCACCGTGGGCAGGCCGGCGCCCAGCGACTGCGCCGCCTGTTCGGTGGCCGGATCGAGTTTTTGCAAGGAGGTCCAGACCGCCAGCACCATGAAGGGCACCAGCACATGCACCATGGCAATCACCACGCCGGTGAAGGTGAACATCAGCTTCAGCGGTTCGCTCACCAGCCCGCTGGCCAGCAGCAGGTTGTTGATGACGCCCTCGCTGCCCAGCAGTATGGCCCAGCCCAGGGTGCGGATGACGACCGAAATCAGCAGCGGTCCCAGCACGATCACCACCGACACGGCACGCCAGCGCTCGGACAGGCGTGTCAGCACATAGGCTTCGGGCACGCCGATGACGATGCACAGGCCGGTCACCAGGAACGCCATGCCGAAGGTGCGCGCGAAGATGGCGTGAAAATAATCGTCGCGAAAAATCTCCGCGTAGTTGGTGCCCGTCAGTTGCTCACCGACGCCACCGCCCGGAACAAAGGGATAGAGGCTGAGCGACAGCGTCAGCACCAGCGGCAGCGCCACAAAGGCCAGCGTCATCAGCATGCCCGGTGTGGCCAGCCAATAGGGCAGCAGATTGCGTTGCGCCTTCACCGCGCAGCTCCGGCCGGGATCACGCGGGCGTGCTGGCCCGACCAGTTGAGGCCCACCTCGTCGCCTTCGCCGGCCTGCGGCAGGCCGCTGTTGGCGTGGGTGATCTGCATCGTCCCGAGCGCCGTGTCGACCTGGAACAGCCAGTGGTTGCCCAGGAACACGCGGGCACTGATACGCCCGCGCAACAATGCCAGTCCGTGCGTGAGTTCGACCTTTTCCGGGCGCACGATGTAGTCGACCGCGCCCGTCGCCGCGCTATCGGCGCAGGGCAACGGGTGGCCCATGACTTCGACCCTGCCAGCGGCGGCGAGCCCCTGGAACACATTGGCCTTGCCCAGGAAGGTGGACGAGAAGCGACCGTTGGGCTGCTCGTACATGTCGAAGGGGCGGCCGACCTGCTCGATGCGGCCCTGGTTCATCAGCACCACGCGGTCGGCCAGCGTCATGGCCTCGGCCTGGTCGTGCGTCACCATGATGGTGGTGATGCCGACCCGGTGCTGTAGCGCGCGCAGCTCGATCTGCATCTCCTCGCGCAGCTTGGCGTCGAGCGCGCCCATGGGTTCATCCAGCAGCAGCACCGGCGGCTGGATCACCAGGGCGCGCGCCATCGCCACCCGCTGGCGCTGACCGCCGGAGAGCTCGCGCGGGTAGCGCTGGGCCAGCGACTCCAGATGCACCAGCTCCAGCGTCTCGCCGACGCGCCGGCGCCGCTCAGTCGCCGGCACGCCGCGCATCTCAAGACCGAACGCGACGTTGTCGACCACGCTCATGTGCGGAAACAGGGCGTAGCTCTGGAACACGATGCCCAGGCCGCGCTTGTCGGGCTTGACGTCGGTGATGTCGCGGCCGTCGAGCAGAATGCGCCCCGCGCTGGGCGGCACGAAGCCGGCCACCATCTGCAAGGTGGTGGTCTTGCCGCAGCCCGAGGGACCCAGCAGGCAGACGAACTCGCCCTTGGCAACCGACAGGCTGCATTCGCTCACGGCGGTGAAGTCGCCAAAGTGCCTGGACAGGTTTTGCAGTTCGAGAAAGCTCATCGCGTGTTCCGGGGCAGGGGGGTGGTCGGCTCAGCGCTCGACCGCGCGGTTCCAGCGGTTGGTCCACTCGGCGCGCTTGGCGTTGATGATGTCATAGTTGGGCGCGATCAAGGTGTTGACCTTGTCGGGGCCAAAGACGACCTTCTTGGCCACCTCGGGCGCCAGCTTGGTGGTCTTGTTGACCGGGCCGAAACCGACCACCTGGGCCAGCAGCGCCTGTGTCTCGGCCGACACCACATGCTGCAGGAACTGCTGCCCCAGCTTGGCTTGCGGCGCCCCTTCAACCACACAACCGGCCACCATGAGGGCCACCGCGCCCTCCTTGGGGTAGACAAACTCGACCGGTGCCCCCTGGTCCACCACGGCCTGCACCCGGCCATTGCCCCAGACCACCAGTGCCGCCTCGCCGGTCTGCAGCATCTGCGCCATCTTGCCCGGCGACGGTTCCCACACCAGCACGTTGGGCGCGACCTTTTTGATCATGACGTCGAAGCCGGGCTCCATGTTGGCTTCGCCGCCGCCGTTCAGGCGCGCCATCATCATCAGCGTCAGCAGCCCATAGCCGTTGGTGATCGGTGGGATCACGACCTTCTGCTTGTATTTCGAATCCGTCAGGTCCTGCCACGAGGTTGGTGCTTTCCAGCCGTGCTTGGCGAACTGCTCCTTGTTGTAGGCCAGGCCGGTGGCGATGAAGCCTATGCCCACCGACTTGTCACCCACCATGCGGGCCGTCGGGTACAACTCCTTGATGGCACCTGCCTCCTCGACCTTGGCGCACAGGCCTTGTCCGACGGCCTGGTACATGGGGCCGTCGTCGATCAGCGCGACCGAGATTTCCTGCCTGCCTTTTTGCGCCTGCAGCTTGGCCAGGATGTCGGTGGAATTGCCCGGCACATAGACCACCTTGGCGCCGGTCCTGGCCTCGAAGGCAGGAATGATTTTTTCCTTGAACAGTTGCTCGTTGGAGCCGCCCGCGCCGCCGACGTAGAGGGTTTCCGCCGCCTGGGCGCTCAGGCACGTCGCCAGTGCGACGCAGCTCATCAGGGCGATCCGGCGTCGGGTTGCCCGAAGGGGGGTCAACCCTCGCGAGGGACGACAAGGACCGGCAGTGCCGGGCGTGGGGGCCAGATAGTTGCGCATAAAGGTCTCCGGTTGGTTCAAGTTTTAGGAAAAGGGCGCTGCCCCAGTGCGAAAAGAATCTGGGACGCTGCCAGTTTAGGCGTCGCCACAACGCTTGAAAAGGTAAACATTGACGGTTGTATATGCCAAAATGTTATCTATGAAACCGGTTCTTAATTTGCGCCAGATCGAGGCCTTCCGCTCCGTCATGCTGACCGGCAGCGTGGTCGGCGCGGCGCGCCTGATGAGTGTCACGCAACCCGGTGTCAGCCGGACCATAGGCTTGATGGAGTTGCGCATCGGCTACGCCCTGTTCGAGCGTCGCGGCAGGCGTCTGGTGCCGACGCCCGAGGCGGAGGCGCTGTACCGCGAGATCGAGCAGCTCTATGGCAGCATCGAGCGCATCTCGCAGGTGGCGCAGGACATCCGCTTCCAGCGTGCCGGAGCCTTGCGCGTGGCCACCCTGCCGGCGCTGGCCCAGTGGCTGGTGCCGCGTGCCATTGCGCGCTTTCTGGCCACGCGCCCCAACGTGACGGTGTTTGTGCAGAGTCTGCCGTCGCGCCAGATCGCGGAACTGGTGTCGACCCGGCAGTTCGACGTCGGCGTCGTCGAGCTGCCCCTGTCGCGACCGGCGATCGAGATCGAACCGCTGGAGCCGGTGGCGTCGATGGCGGTGTTGCCGGCCGGTCACCGTCTGGCATCGAAAAAGCTGATCTCTCTGAAAGACCTGGATGGCGAACGCATGGTGATGCTGTCGCAGCACAGCTTTCTGCGCTATCAGATGGACGAGGCCTTCTCCAAGCTGGGGGTCGCCCCCAACGTGGTGCTGGAAACCCCCAGCTCATCGATCGCCTGCGCGCTGGTGGCGGCCGGCGCCGGGGTTACGCTGGTATCAAGATTGACCGCCGCGCCTTTTGCCGGGCCGGATCTGGTGGTGCGCCCGGTGAAGGAGGCGATTGCCTCGCGCCAGGCACTCATCTTTGCGCAGGTCGGCACCCGACCCCTGCTGGCGGATGCGTTTGCCAAGGATTTGCGGGAGGAGATTCGGCTGTCGGACCTGGGTTGAAGTGGTGGCCGATTGGGCCTGCAACGCGCTGGCGGTTGAGGGAGAGAGGACTCAATGGCCCACAGTCGTAGTCGTGAGGTTGAGCACCACCACCCCGGCAACGATCAGCGCGATGCCGATCAGCGCCCCGGTACTGAGTGTTTGATGGTAGATCAGCCAGCCAACCAGGGAGACCAGCGCCACGCCGACCCCCGACCAGATGGCATAGGCGACGCCCAGCGGAATGGTGCACAGGGTCAGCGAGAGAAAATAGAAGGCCGAGGCATAGCCCACCACGACCAGCAGCGAGGGACCCCAACGGGTGAACCCTTCGGCCGCCTTGAGGGCCGAAGTGGCGGCGACTTCCGACAGGATGGCAATCGCCAGGTAGAGCCAGTTCATGGTTTCACTCTCCTCATGTGCTCGCGGCCGGATTTGACTACTCGCCTTGCAGGATTTCTCCAAGCGCGGCAACCAGCTGGCGGCATTCCTCCGCGGTTCCGATCGAGATGCGAAGGAACTCGGCAATTCTCGGTTTGGCAAAGTGCCGGACCAGAATGCTCCGTTGCCGCAACTGCTGCTGCAGCTCCCGGGCCGCGCGCAAGGGGTGGCGGACGAACAGGAAGTTGGCCTTCGATGGCAGCACCTGGAAACCCAGTGCCTGGAGCCGGGTCGCCAGCCAGTCGCGACTTTCCATCACCTGGCGGCGCGTCGTTTCGAAGTGCCGGGTGTCGCGCAGCGCCGCTTCGGCCCCGGCCAGGGCAAGCCGGTCCAGCGGGTAGGAGTTGAAGCAGCCCTTCACCAGATTGAGGGCTTCGATCAGGCCGGGATCGCCGAGCGCAAAACCGACCCGCAGGCCGGCCAGGGAGCGCGACTTGGAGAGGGTTTGAATCACCAGCAGGTTCGGGTAGTCCTGCACCAGCGGGGCGGCGCTCTCGGCTCCGAAATCGACGTAGGCCTCATCGATCACAACAACAGAATCCGGGTTTTGCGCCAGCAGCGAGCGCAGTGGCGCCAGACCCAGGGCCATGCCGGTGGGCGCGTTCGGGTTGGGCAGAACGATGCCGCCGTTGGGCCGCGCATAGTCGGCGATGTCGACCTGAAATGCCGCGTCGAGCGGCACGGTCTCGAACTCGATCCCGTACAGGCCGCAGTAGACCGGATAGAAGCTGTAGCTGACATCCGGGAACAGGATCGGCCGCGGGTGTTTGAGCAAGCCCAGAAAGGCATGCGCCAGCACTTCGTCGGAACCGTTGCCGAGGAAGACGTTGGCGGGGCGCAGGCCCAGCAGGTCGGCAATGGTCTGCTTGAGCGCCTTGCCGTCGGGGTCCGGATAGAGTCTGAGGTCGGCGTTGATGGCACCGCGCAGCGCGCTCAGGACGATGGGCGACGGCGGATAGGGGTTTTCATTGGTGTTGAGCTTGATCAGCTTGGCCATAGCCGGCTGCTCGCCGGGGCTGTAGGGCTCAAGACCGCGGATGCAGTCGCTCCAGAGTGGGTTCATGGGTTGGGGCTGGTTTGGTGGAAATGTCCGTCGCTTCAATCAACAAGCTCCGCGCTCAACTCGGCAAGACGGGACAGGGTGTTGAAGTTCCTGGTGGTTGCGGCAACCTTGAGCTTGCGTTCGAAAAAATTGTTGGTGAAGCGCGAGTCGCTGTGTTGGGTGGCATAGCGGGTGTAGATCGCGTCGTCCAGCACCTTGACCTGGTCCGGCGCAAAGTTGATCGCCTGCAATTCTTCAAGGAGATGCGGCGCCGGCCGCGCTGCCAGCAAGGAGAAATACAGTCGTGTTGAATCCGTCTGCGGGAACGGATTGCGCCGCAAGGTGCGCTGTATCTGATGGGGGGTTCGGGCGATGACCGTGATGTCGGCGCCAATGCTTTGCTGGATCACCTCGTGGACCAGACCAGCGACCCCGGAGCCGTCCAGCTGGGACCGGGCAATGACGTTCCCGCTCTGAATGTAGGTCCGGACGTCCATCAGTCCAGCCTGCGCCAGCGCCACGCGCAACTCCGCCATGGGGACTCTGTTTCTTCCGCTGGGTGTGACGCCCCGCAGCAGGATGACGTGGGTTTTCATGGTGTCGGGGTGGTTTCTTGCCGCTCCACTTCGCGGCTACTCGAACCTACATTCAAGTGGGCCGCGGCGCTGTGACATCTTCAATACCCAGACGTTGAAGCAGACCCGGCAAGTTGGGATAGTCAGCAGGGAAGTGGATGGTGAGATTTCGAATACGCCAACCGGAGGGTGACTGCTCTGCCGCAACGGCATACCTGACGTTGATGCCAAGCTTGCTGGGTCCCTCATAGACTCTCTGGACAGTGCGTATGACTTGGCGTGTATCGGATAGGGGGACACGTCTGGCAATCTCCGCCACGAAGGTGGTGCCGTTTGGCTGTGAGCCGAGTTGGCGCATGGCGGCGAGATTGCCAACCTCCTGCTGAAGCACATTGAGCTTATGCGCAATCGAAGAGACTGCTTCGGACTGGGTGGAAAGCTCCGGGTAGAAACTCCCGGCGGCTTTGTTGAATTGCCCACCTTGCAGCGCGGCAGCGAATTCGGAGAGGGTGGCGTCCGGCGTGTCGGCTGCGATCGCGTGAAACGGGGTTGCAGAAACAACGAACACGGCGGCGAGCAGGATTGAGCGGCGGTGCATGTTAGTGACAGGAAAAGCTTGGTGCCAAACCTACTTGGCGCACTCCGGGAACGCCGCCTTGACGCCAGGCCTTATGACGCACTGCTTGAAATTGGCGGGCAGGCCGCTGACCTTTTTCGACTGGCCCACCGGCAGCGTGAATTGTTGCAGGAAGGCGTGGGTACACACCAGCGTCGGTCGGCCATTCTTGACGGCGGACTCCTCGCAGTTTGACGAGTACAAGACGAAGGTGCATGCCTGCGTGGAGGTGCCGTCGCAACGAAACTGGGATTCGGTTGTCGTTGGCACAGGCGGCGGGCTGGGCTGGGCCAGGAGTACGCTGCTGGCAGTGGCCAACAGCAGTGCCACCGAGACGGGCCGGAGTATGGATGGGAGTTTCATATTGAGCGTTGGCGCATGGGCGAGGAATGTTTATGGAATCTGACTCAAATGAAACACTGGTCAGGGCACGATTAGAAACTTCAGTGTGGCCGCTCGGGACTGATTCAGGGACCCGGAATTCATGCTGCAAGAACGGCACCAAGCGGCGCGACAGGTTCTCGTCCAGCAGCAGCTTCATTGCGCTTTCAGGGAATAGACTTGATGTTCCCGGTCGGCCGCATAGGCCAACACCGACTGTATGTCTTCCCGTGTCAGCTCGGGGAAGTCGTCCTGAATTTCCTGTTGGGTCATCCCGCTCGACAACATGGAGAGAACGTCGTAAACCGTGATGCGCAGCCCACGTATGCACGGCCTGCCGCCGCGTTTGCCGGGCTCCAACGTGATTCTGTTCATTTCATACTCCAAATGGACCTGCGTGAGCGGCTAATTGTGCCTCAGTTGCCGTTCGTTGTTCGATCAGAAATATCTAGTTGTCAGGCAGGGCCAAGGTGGCTTGTCATGGTTGTTGGCATCTGGACCTGATTTTCATTGAATTCGTCGTAGTGTCGAAACATGATTTCTGCGCCATGTAAGCCGCTGGCAATCGACAAAGCACGGCGAAATGTCCCAGGATTCAGGAGATGGTGTCTATCTTGCGGTGCGATCGTCATGTCGATTTTCGACAGCTTATCAATGGCCGCGTAATGCATTGAAATATTGACGATTTATGGTGGCAGCACGTTTTTAGCAAGGCACCAAGCACTTGAAAAACAGCTGTTTACATAAGACGGAATCGTAGGCGATCAGTGAGAAGAAAGTCCCATGCCGTACAACATGAGTACGACACTGGAAGCCGGGAGCAATCAGCTATGAGCACACAGACGACTTTGAGACCCAATTCGGCGGATTGGTGGCGTCAGGCGCTGCCGTCTCACAGTTGCCTGTGTCTTTTTGGTGCCAAATGAGGCCGTTATCAGTGGCCTTGACCCAATCAACCTCCACATAGGAGGTGAACAATCGATCGTTATTGATGTTGATCTTGATCGGGGAGAGGTCATCGGCTGTCACCAATTCTGCGGTCCAAAAATGGCCGCTGATTGGGCTCACTCGATCATAAAAAACGACTACCGTCGCTTGACCGTTGGCAGTGACCCTCATGGTTACATATCTCCCCGTGTCTTTGAAACACGACTGGCTCGGAAAGACGCAGGTCGCCGGAACTAGCTGATGGGTACCAGCGACCTCAATCGCCGATGGATAGAGGCAAACATTGAGCCCGGGTATCCGGACCGCTGGTGCCTCACACTGTGGCCGGGGCAGGGTGATCGTGAACGTAAGGTCTACTTGCGTTGTGACTGTTATTCCAGCATTGTCGGTTGTCACGACCGGGCCTTTAACCGTACAGACATCGCCAACGACCACGGCGCCAAACGTCGGATCCAGCGTAAGGGTCGATGTCTTTTCGGTACTGCTGCTCCCCTGCCCAAACATGACCACTCTGCCAGAGCATAGAAACACAAGCCCGCTTCCTGTGCTTTGGGCAGAGAAGTTTGTTCCGAATTCAAATGTCGGCCTGACATTCTCCGCCACGTTGGTTGCCCCGGATGCCGGGGTCACTGACAGGAGCGTCGCTGTCGGTGGTCCGACTGGAGTCACTGATGGCCCGCTGTTTCCGCCTCCTCCACCGCAGCCGGGCAACACCAACAACGCAAGAGCGACCACAAAGGCGATCAGAAATAGCGCAGACTTGGTCTTCATGATGACCCTTTCAAAAAGTTTCAAAGAACGAACCAAAATCACAAAAACTCTTCTTCATCTCAGGCTAAGAAACCTACTCACCACCAGCATTACATGAGACGGGATCGTAGACGGCGCAGCAAAATGAATACCAGAATGAATCACTGAATGCGTTGAACAAGCCACCCCAGCTCCTGCCTTACCGACTCTTTGTCGGACTGCCGAGGGTCAAGCATAGAAAGAGTTGCTATTGTTTGGCTTGTCCCAAGAGTAGACTTGGAATAGAGGAACAAAATTGAAATCCAAAAAGTTGGTCCATTCTCTGCAACAAGGTTGCAGTTGGCGACAACCGTGTCGATCTTGCCCAGCTTCTTCGGGAAAGAATCCTCCTCGTCACAATAGAGTTTGCCCGCCTTCATTTTGTTGAAAGCCAGTATTTTGTTTCCGATGTCCCGTGAGGCGTCAACTTTTTTGTAGTCCACTGACTTCCAACCGACAAAAATATGTATTCTGGAATCGTGAATAGTCCCGTCACACACGGTTTTTCCTGCAGGCGGCGAATCATCAAAAGTCGCTGGCAGGTTTTTCTCTTCGCATGAGAAAACTCCCAACAGCTTCTCTTCCTGCGTGAGACCAAGGCTATACCCAAGAGCGCTAGTGAGACCTGCAACTTTCTCTAAGTTGTGGTCTTGTGCTTGAACCACGCCCCCAGCGAAAAGTGAAAAAAGGATGAAGTACGTGACCAAACGAACGAGACTCATACGATGTCCCTCCACGGTTACGGTTGTAAAGTTTACTTAAGACAGAATCGCAGACGCAGAGGCAACACTCTACTCGGAGACTACGGCAACTGGAACAAACGAGGTGCCCCCGGTGTCGCTGTACAAAGACATGAAGACTTGGTCTCCAATTTTGTAGAAGAGAAAGTTGAAATCGGCCCATCTACCAGTTTTGAAGCTAATGCGATTTTCTATTGTTTCCCATGAACCCGTAGTAGGCCCTTTGTTGTTTTTGCCTTCGAGTTTCCCGCCTTCCTTCAGGATGAGGTAGACATACCCGAACTCCTGGAACCGGTTATGGCGGTACTTCAGAGTCTTCCCCGAAAGGGCTCGCATTTCCTCCGCCGTGAGGCATTGGAAAATATCCCCACAGGAAATTTCGGTCAGGTTCCGCCATCGTGGCTTTTCTTGGGCCTCCGCGGAGGCCAATAAACTCATGCAACCAATCATGGTAATGATGAAAGTTTTGAATGCATTCATGGACATCTCCTCTGCGCACAGCGCATGTTTACATAAGGCAGGCGAATTCTATGAACGAGTTATGCGCTGAACCATTAACCCTTACTCACCCCAACCGCGCCCGATGCCCGGCAATCTGTGCGCGCACCTGCTTCGGCGCCGTGCCGCCCAGAACGTCGCGCGCATTGAGCGAGCCGCGCAGACTCAGCACTTCGTAGACATCCTTCTCGATCTTCGGGTTGAACTGCTGCAATACCGCCAGCGGCAATTCGGACAAGTCGACCTGGTGCGTGACGGCGGCTTTGACGGCGTGCGCCACGGTCTCGTGGGCATCGCGGAACGGCAGGCCTTTCTTCACCAGATAGTCGGCCAGATCGGTGGCGGTGGCGTAGCCTTTGAGGGCGGCGCGCTCCATGGCTTCGGGTTTGACGCTGATGCCGCCTTCCTTTGCGCCGGAGGCCGGGTTGAGCTGGCCGCCCACCATTTCGGCAAAGATGCGCAGCGTGTCCTTGAGCGTGTCGACGCTATCGAACAGCGGCTCCTTGTCTTCCTGGTTGTCCTTGTTGTAGGCCAGCGGCTGGCCTTTCATCAAGGTGATCAGGCCCATCAGGTGGCCTACCACGCGGCCGGTTTTGCCGCGCGCCAGTTCCGGCACGTCGGGGTTCTTCTTCTGCGGCATGATGGAACTGCCGGTGGTGAAGCGGTCGGCAATCTGGATGAAGCCGAAGTTCTGGCTCATCCACAAAACCAGCTCTTCGCTGAAGCGGCTGATGTGCACCATGCACAGGCTGGCGGCGGCTGTGAATTCGATGGCGAAGTCGCGGTCGCTGACGGCGTCCAGCGAGTTCTGGCAGACCTGGGGCTGGCCTTGCGCATCGACCATGCCCAGTGTTCTGGCGACCCGTTCGCGGTCCAGCGGGTAGCTGGTGCCTGCCAGGGCGGCAGCACCCAGTGGCAGACGGTTGGTGCGGCTGCGCACCTCGCCCATGCGCTGGGCGTCGCGGCTGAACATTTCGACATAGGCCAGCAAGTGGTGGCCGAAGCTCACCGGTTGCGCCACCTGCAAATGGGTGAAGCCCGGCAGAATCACTTCGACGTTTTTCTCGGCCACTGTCAGCAACGCTTTTTGCAGCTCGATCAGCAGGCCGACGATCAAATCGATTTCGCCGCGCAGCCACAGCCGCACGTCGGTGGCGACCTGATCGTTGCGGCTGCGTCCGGTGTGCAAGCGCTTGCCGGCATCACCCACCAGTTGCGTCAGACGCGCCTCGATGTTGAGGTGTACGTCTTCCAGGTCCAGCTTCCATTCAAAGGCGCCGGATTCGATCTCGGCCGTGATGTTGGCCATGCCGCGCTGAATCGCGCTGTAGTCTTCCGTCGTGATGATTTCTTGGCTGCTGAGCATTTCCGCATGGGCCAGTGAGCCGGCAATGTCGGCCTGCCACAGTCGCTTGTCGAAAAAGACGCTGGCGGTGTAGCGCTTGACCAGATCGCTCATGGGTTCCGAGAACAGGGCGGACCAGGCAGTGGACTTTTTGTCGAATTGGTTGTGTGACATGGGTGCGGGCCCTGGCTTGCGAAGGCCGGGCTGTCAGGTGGGTTTGGGGTTGTGGCAGCAGATCATCAATAATCAGGCTTGTGGCGCGCATGCACCCCATTATTGAATGAAAGACTCACGAATTTTATCGACCTTCCAGGATTTGTTGCCCGCGCCTTCTGAAGCGGCGCCGGCACGGGTGTTGGTGTTTGACGCCTGCCACGTCGGCGTGGCGCTCCGGGCGGTGCTGTTCGTGGAACTGGTGGTGGGGCTGGGCGCCATGTTTGGCGCGGCCTCGTTCCTTGACTGGGTGAGCCGTGTCTCGGTGCTGACCGGTGGCGCCCTGCCGGCCACCCTGGTGTGGCTGATTGCGGCTTGCGCTCTGAAGAACGCGCTGGCCCGACTGGGCGCAACGGCGCAGCAGGTGGCGGGGGTCGCTCTGGGTGCCCTGGCCGGCCTGTATGGTTGCGGCGTCTTGTTCTGGGTCGGCTGGCTGGAGCCGGCGCCCTGGCTGGCCTGTGCCTTGAGTGGTGCCCTGTTGGCGGCGCTGCTGGTGGCAGCCCTGGTGCTGCGGGCGCGCGGCAAGACGCCGGCCGACACGGCGGCCCGTTTGATTGAATTGCAGTCGCGCATCCGCCCGCATTTCCTGTTCAACACCCTCAACAGTGCCATCGCCCTGGTGCGTGCCGAGCCGGCCAAGGCCGAGGCGTTGCTGGAAGACCTGAGCGATCTGTTTCGTCATGCGCTGATGGAGCAGGGCGATTCCGTCACGCTGGCCGACGAAATTGCCCTGGCGCAGCGCTACCTGGCGATCGAGCAGGTGCGTTTCGGTGATCGCATCCAGGTCGAGTGGGTGCTGGACCCGCAGGCCTCGGAGGCCAGATTGCCGCCTCTGCTGCTGCAGCCGCTGGTGGAAAACGCGGTCAAGCATGGCGTCGAACCCAGCGCCAGCGGGGCCCAGATCAGGATCTCGACGCAGCGCCGCGGCTCCCGCGTCGTCATCAAGGTCGCCAACACGGTACCGGCCGGCCAGGGTGAGTTCGGTAGCCGGGTGGCGCTGGACAATGTGCGCGATCGGCTGCGCCTGCTGCACGATGTGCAGTGCCAGTTTCAGAGCGTTCTGAAGGACGGTATTTTTCTGGTCCGGATCGAGTTGCCGGCGTGACAAAAAGAAAGACTCTCCCATGCGCCTGAAAGTCTTGCTGGTGGACGACGAACTGCTGGCGCGCTCGCGTCTGCGCACCCTGCTGGCCGATTGCAGCGCACCGGCCGCCAGCGTCGAGGCCGAAGCCGGCAACGCGACACAGGCCATCGAGTGGCTGCAACGGCAGCAGTTTGACGTGGCGTTGATCGACATCCACATGCCCGGCGCCGATGGTCTGACCCTGGCCCGGACCCTGCGCACCTTGCCCAAGCCGCCGGCCATTGTTTTTGTGACGGCCCATGCCGAACACGCGGTGCAGGCCTTCGAGCTGGAAGCGCTGGACTACCTGACCAAGCCGGTGCGGCTGGAACGCTTGCAGCAGGCGCTGCGAAAAGTGGCGCGGCTGATCCCTTCAGCCCCCGCTCGTGAGCCTGCCTTGCCGGAGGAAGTGGTGATCATTCAGGAGCGCGGCCGGACCGAGCGTGTGCCGCTGTCGGAGGTCTTGTACCTGAAGGCGGAACTCAAATACATCACCGTGCGCACGCAGGCCAGGAGCTACCTGCTGGAGGCCTCCCTGAGTGAGTTCGAGGCCAAGTACCCGACCCGTTTCCTGCGCATTCACCGCAACGCCCTGGTGGCCAGGCATGCCGTGCGCGCCCTGGAAAAACACGATGACGCGCAAGAAGGCGAGGGCTGGGCGGTGCGGCTGGCCGGTATCGATGAGTTGCTGTTGGTGTCGCGCCGGCAATTGACGGCGGTGCGCGAACTGGTGGCGGGATGAAAGCAGCAACAAGACTGAAAGTCCGAGGTGGCTATCGGTCTCGATTGAAGAATAGGAATACATCATGACCAGGTCATTCAAAGTCTTCTGTCTCATCGCCAGTATTTTCTTGGTAGCGTTCATAGCCGGCTGCGGTGGTGGCGGCAACAGCGTTCCTTCAGCCGCTCCGTCTGACGACAGCGGCGGCATGATTGGCGACGTCGGACCTCCGCCGGCAACCGTTTCTGCCCCCGTCCACTGCGACGGCTTGATGCTCTCGGGCTCGGCACGTTGGTGCAAGCAGGACGACGGCACCGTCAAGGATATGACGACGGGTACGGTGTGGCTGAGGGATGCGGGCTGCGCGGGCTGGAGAGTCTATTCGGACGCTGTCACCTGGACTACAGGTCTGGCAAGTGGGGTTTGTGGGCTGACCGATGCGTCCAAAGCCGGGGATTGGGCGATACCGGACGCATCTGGACTGCTTGCGCTGACACAAGGCGCCGAACCGGTCTCCGAACACCTTGCGATAACACAACCTGCCCCTGGCAGTGGGCCGCAAGCGTTCAATAACGTCGATCCGATCGGTGAGTATTGGACAAGCACCGCTAGCAAAAACCTTCCGGGGTGGCAAGGAGCGGTAGTCTTCGGTGACTATTTGTCAGGTTTTGGGAAATACCCGTATTTTGCGCCCGCTATTAATTCTCTCAACGTCCTTCCCTATCGCCGATACACCGACAACCGGTCGACAACGCTCGACGCTGGGCAGGGCTACGCGCTAGCGGCTTCGACGGCTTCGATCGCGGTTCCTGGCACCAGCAATGGGTTCACGCGCCGATTCGTCAATCAAATTCAGTGGACCTACGGCTTCAACGCTTCCTATGTCGTCTTGTGGGACTGGGACGAAAATAGCATCTACCGAACCTACCGAATCTGGTATTTCGTCGCGGACAACACCGGTTACTTCCGCATCCGCACTCAGCCGTGGACCGGAGGTGCTTGGGATTACTGGCGCTATCTGGCGGTTGAGAATGCTTCCACTTCGGCGGGTGCCCACGTTGTCGCGTGGCCTGACCCGGGCGGAGACAATCACCTGTGGTTCCTCCATCTCAACGCCGACAATACCTGGTGGTTCCAGAACAAGCACAGCGGCATGTGTCTGCAGTGGCAAAGCAATGCGAACAACCAATCACTGGAACAGCGGCCGTGCGCGGCGGGAAGTCCGAATCAGAGCTTCATCGCGTTTCCTCGGCAGTAGATGAGCGATCGAGTGTTGTTGACGTTCAGGAACGGTGGCTGGAGCGCGAGCCAATAAAGCCTGGTTAACCCGTATTGCGCAGCCCGGCCGCAATGCCGTTGATCGAGATGTGAATGCCGCGCTGAATGCGCTCGTCGGTCTGCCCGGCGCGGTAGCGGCGCACCAGCTCCACTTGCAGGTGGTGCAGCGGATCGATGTAGGGAAAGCGGTGCCGGATGGAGCGTTGCAAGGCCGCGTTGTGGACCAGCCGCTGCTTGTCGCCGGTGATTGTGCCCAGGGCGTGGGCCGTGCGGTGCCACTCGGCTTCGATGGCGCTGAAGATTCTTTTGCGCAGGCGCGCGTCGGCCACCAGTTCGCTGTAGCGTGAAGCCAGCGCCAGGTCGCTCTTGGCCATCACCATGTCCATGTTGGAGAGCAGTGTCTTGAAGAAGGGCCACTGCCGGTACATCTCTTGCAGCAAGGCCAGCGGGGCTTTGCCAGTGGGTCTGTCCTGGCGTTGCAGGAACAGTTCCACGGCCGAGCCAAAACCGTACCAGCCGGGCAGCGTCAGGCGGCATTGACCCCAGCTGAAGCCCCAGGGAATGGCGCGCAAGTCCTCGATTTTTTGACTGGCCTTGCGCGAGGCCGGGCGGGAGCCGATGTTGAGTTGGGCAATCTCCCGGATCGGGGTCGAGTCGAAAAAGTACGGGGTGAAGCCGGGGGTTTCGTAGACCAGCTTGCGGTAGGCCGCCATGCTGCTCTGCGAGAGTTCGGCGGCGGCTTGCAGGAACGGCTGGGTTGCCGATTTGGTGGGTTGCAACAGGGTCGCCTCCAGCGTTGCGGCGACCAGAGTTTCGAGATTGCGCCGGCCGATCTCTGGATTGGCGTATTTGGAGCCGATGACCTCGCCCTGTTCGGTCAGGCGAATCTGCCCGCGCACGGTGCCCGGCGGCTGCGCCAGGATGGCCTGGTAGCTGGGACCGCCGCCGCGCCCGACAGTGCCGCCCCGGCCATGAAACATTCGCAGACGAAGAGTGGCCCCCACGCTTGCCAGCTCATCAAACAGTTCGACCAGGGCAATTTCGGCGCGGTAGAGTTCCCAGTTGCTGGTGAAGATACCGCCGTCCTTGTTGCTGTCGGAGTAGCCCAGCATGATGTCCTGCTCGCAGTACTGGTCGGGGCGGCCGCGTTGTAGCAGCGCCAGGATGCCCGGCAGGGCGTAGAACTCGCGCATGATGGGCGCCGCGTTGCGCAGGTCTTCGATGGTTTCGAACAGCGGCACCACGATCAGGTCGCATGTGGCCTGCGCGTCCAGTGTTCCCTGCATCAAGCCGACTTCCTTTTGCAGCAGCAGCACTTCCAGCAAGTCGCTTACCGTTTCGGTGTGGCTGATGATGTAGTGGCGGATGGCCTGCGTGCCAAAGCGCTGGCGCATCAGCTTGGCGGTTTCGAAAATGGCCAGTTCGCTCTGCGTGTTGGCCGAATAGACCGCGCCCACCACGCGCAAGGGCCGGGCATCGCTCAGCAAGCCCATCAGCAAGCGGCGTTTGGCCATCTCGTCCAGCTGGGCATAGGCTCTCTCCAGGCGTGCCTGGGACAGCAGTTCGGCGACGACGGCTTCATGCTGGTCCGAGCTTTGTCGCAGATCGACCGTCGCCAGGTGAAAGCCGAAGACCTCCAGCGAGCGAATCAGGGGATGCAGGCGCTGCGCCACCAGGGCGGCGCCATGGTGGGTCAGCAGCGAGGCTTCGATGGTGCGCAGGTCGGCCAGGAACTCCTGCGCTGTGAGGTAGGCGTTTTGCGGCGCCACCGCATGGCGTGCCGCCTCGCCCCCGGTCAGGTCTTTCAGGCTGGCGGCCAGCCGGGCATAGACGCCCACCAGGGCGCGCCGGTAGGGCTCGTCCATGCGGTGCTGGTTGCTGTCGGGCGACTTGTCGGCCAGCGCCTGCATCTCCGGCAGGCAGTCCACCAGCAACGCCGACAGCGACAGTTCGCCGCCCAGGTAATGCACTTCGGTCAGGTAGTGGCGCAGCGCCACCTCGGCCTGGCGGCGCAGCGCGTGGGCCAGCGTCTGCGCGTTCACGTTGGGGTTGCCGTCGCGGTCGCCGCCAATCCACTGGCCCATGCGCAGGAAGCTGTGCACCTGGCAGTGGCCCAGTTCGCGTTCCAGCTCGGCATAAATCTTGGGGATCTCACGCAGGAAAGTCGATTCGTAATAGCTCAGCGCATTCTCGATCTCGTCGGCCACCGTCAGTTTGGAAAAGCGCAGCAGCCGGGTTTGCCAGAGTTGAAAGACGCGGGCCCGCATCTGTTCCTCGTTGGCGCTGAGTTCGCGCGGCGTCAGGGCATCTTTTTTGGCGTTGACGCCGGCCGCCCTGATCTTGATGTCGTCGCGGCTCGCCAGCAGTTGGGCAATGTCGCGCTCGGCGTCCAGAATGCTTTTGCGCTGCACTTCGGTCGGGTGCGCGGTGAGCACCGGAGAGACAAAGCTGACGGCCAGGGTGGCGGCAATGGTGTGCGATGTAATGCCGACCTTGCGCAAGCGGGTCAGGGCCATCTCGATGCTGCCCTCCTGGGTGTCGCCGGCGTGCTCATGGACGGCGCGGCGGCGGATGTGATGCCGGTCTTCCGCCAGATTGGCCAGGTGGCTGAAATAGGTGAAGGCCCGAATCACGCTGACGGTTTGATTGCCGGTCAGGCTTTTCAGCAGCTTCTTCAGCGCCTGGTTGGCTTCGTGATCGGCGTTGCGGCGAAAGGCCACCGACAGGCGGCGGATCTGCTCGATCAGCTCGAAGGCTGCCTGGCCTTCCTGCTCGCGGATCACATCGCCCAGAATGCGGCCCAGCAGGCGGATGTCTTCCACCAGCGGGAGTTCGTTTTTCTGGTCGCGTTTGACCGACTCGGACTTCTGTGTTTTTGCCATGGTGTTTTGCAGAGGCCTGCTGAAGAATTCTGTGTCGGCCATGCTAGCATCTCGCGTTCACCCCGGATTACCAACCAGTTACAACCCAGAGTACCAGCGTATGAGCAGTTTGACGATAGCAACACGAGAGAGCCGCCTGGCCCTGTGGCAGGCACAGCATGTCAAGGCCTTGCTGGAGCAGCGCGGACATCAGGTGCGCCTGCTGGGCATGACCACCCTGGGGGACCAGATTCTGGACCGCACGCTGAGCAAGGTGGGCGGCAAGGGCTTGTTCGTGAAAGAGCTGGAGGTGGCGCTGGAAGACGGCCGGGCCGACCTGGCGGTGCACTCTCTGAAGGACGTGCCGATGGAGTTGCCCGAAGGCTTCGCGTTGGCCTGTGTGATGGAGCGCGAAGACCCGCGCGACGCTTTTGTCTCCAACCACTATGCCGATCTGGCCAGTTTGCCGCAGGGCGCCGTGGTCGGCACCTCCAGCCTGCGGCGCATGG
The DNA here is from genome assembly GCF_028714215.1 of Rhodoferax sp. Taxonomy (GTDB): domain Bacteria; phylum Pseudomonadota; class Gammaproteobacteria; order Burkholderiales; family Burkholderiaceae_C; genus Rhodoferax. Next base: position 36,181 of record NZ_JAQTMS010000007.1, read on the forward strand.
CGCTGCTGCGGGCCTTGCGGCCGGATCTGACGATTGAACCCTTGCGCGGCAACCTCGATACGCGGCTGCGCAAGCTCGACGAAGGGCAGTATGCCGCCATCGTGCTGGCGGCCGCCGGACTCAAGAGGCTGGGTCTGGGCGAGCGAATCCGTGCCACTTTCGAGCCCGCCATGATGCTGCCGGCGGCCGGTCAGGGCGCCCTCGGGATTGAGGTCCGCAGCGCGCGTCAGGACGTCATCGATGCACTGGCGCCGCTGGCACACCACACCACCTGGCTGGCGGTCTCGGCCGAGCGCGCGGTGAGCCGGGCCATGGGTGGCAGTTGCTCCATGCCGCTGGCCGCCTTTGCCACGCTGGAAGGCGATCGCCTGAGCATCGATGCCGCTTGGGGTGACCCCGAGGGCGTGCTGGAATTGGTGGCGGTGCGCGCGGCCGCGCCAGTGACCGATCTGGCCAGTGCCGCCGCGTTGGGTACGCAGGTGGCGGCCGATTTGCGCTCCGCCGTGCTGGCCAAGGGCGGCTCCATCCTGGCGCCCGATGCGCCCCAGAGCCAAGCCTGATGACCCGCGTCATCGTTACCCGCGCGCAACGCGAGGCGAAACGATGGGCCTCTGACTTGTCGGCGCAGGGCTTCGAGGCCCTGGCGCTGCCCTTGATAGCGGTCGGCCCGGTGGCCGACACGGCGGCCCTGAAGCAGGCCTGGCGGCAGCTGGACAACTATCTGGGTGTGATGTTTGTCAGCGCCAATGCGGCCGATTATTTTTTTGCATCCAAGCCGCCTTCGGCGCCCGATTTCAGCGCACAGTCAGGCGCCAGCACCAGGGCCTGGGCCACCGGTCCCGGAACCGCCAGGGCTTTGTTGCGGCTGGGCGTTGCGCCGCAGCGGATTGATGCGCCGGCGGCGGACGCCGGCCAATTCGATTCCGAAGCCTTGTGGCAGCTTATCGGCAGTCAGGTGCGACCTGGCCAGCGGGTGCTGATCGTGCGCGGTGCCGACGCCGAGGACGGCGCTGATAGCGCACAAGGCAGCGGACGCGCCTGGTTCGCCCAGCGCGTTGCGGCGGCGGGCGCCCAGCCTGAGTTTGTGGTGGCTTACCAGCGCAGTGCACCTGAATTCAGCGGCACCGAGCGTGAGCTGGCACGCCAGGCCGCCAGCGATGGCTCGGTCTGGCTGTTCAGCAGCGCGCAGGCGCTGGCCAATCTGAAGGCCGCATTGCCCGGGCAAAGCTGGTTGCGCGCGCGCGCCCTGGCGACCCATCCGCGCATTGCCTCGGCTGCAAAAATAGCCGGTTTTGGTGTTGTTTGTGAGTCGCGTCCAACGCTGGCGGAGGTGGTGGCAGCGCTAAAATTGGCCGATGAACCCTGAACCCAGCGCCGAAGTGCCTGCTCTCGATGCAGCGTCCCCGGTTGCGGACCCCGCGCCGGCGCTCAGCGCGCCGCTGACCGTGCCACGCTGGCTCGTCCTGCTGCTGGCGGCGCTGTCCCTGCTGGCGTTATTGACCAGCGGTTTGCTGTGGCAAAAGCTGTCCTCCATTCAGGAACTGTTGGCGCGTCAGAGCGCCGACACCGCGGCGCAGTCCACGGAAGCGCGCGCGGTCGCCAGGCAGGCCCAGGAGTTGGCCCGCGAGGCGGCCGCCCGAGTGGCTGTGTTTGATGCGCGTTTGAGCGAAGTCGCGCTGCAAAGAACGCAGCTTGAAGAATTGATGCAGAGTTTGTCGCGCTCGCGCGATGAAAACATGGTGGTCGATATTGAAGCGGCGATCCGTCTGGCGCAGCAGCAGGCCCAACTCACCGGCAGTGTCGAGCCCTTGCTGGCGGCACTCAAAAGTGCCGACCAACGGGTCGCCAGAGCAGCGCAACCCCGCTTGACGCCCTTGCAACGGGCTATTGCGCGGGACATTGACCGCATCAAGTCGGCGGCGGTCAGCGACACGCCGGGCCTTTTGGTCAAGCTGGATGAATTGGTTCATCTGGCCGACGAACTGGTGCCGGCCAACGCCGTGTTGCCGATGAATGGTGGCGTCGTGAAGCGCGCGATTCTTGACGCCAAGCCAAGCTGGTGGCAACGCAGTTTGCAGGTGGTGCTGGACGAAGCCAATGCCTTGTTGCGGGTCAGCCGCATCGAGCAGCCCGAGGCGGCGCTGTTGTCACCCGAGCAGTCTTTTTTCCTGCGCGAAAATTTCAAGCTCAAATTGCTCAATGCACGCCTCGGGCTGCTGGCCCGCCAGCTTGAATCCTCGCGCGCCGATCTGGCGGCGGCGACCATGTCGCTGAACAAATATTTCGACCCCACTTCGCGCAAGACACAGATCGCCGCCACCCTGTTGCAGCAGGTCCAGACCCAGATGAAAACACTGCAACTGCCGCGCGTGGACGAAACGCTGACCGCCCTGACGACCGCGGCTGCGGGAAGGTAGCCATGCGGGCGGCCTTGTGGTTTTTGGGCTTGTTCGGGGTGGCCGTTGCGATCGCCCTGTTTGCCGGCAACAACCAGAGCACGATCACGCTGTTCTGGCCGCCTTACCGGATCGATCTGTCGCTCAATCTGGTGCTGTTGCTGCTGGCACTGCTTTTCTTTACCCTGCACGTTGCCCTGCGCGCGCTGGACGCCCTGTTTGCCATGCCCGGTCTGGCGCGGCGCTGGCGCATCCAGCATCAGGAGCGCGCGATTCACGCGGCTTTGGTCGACGCTCTTTCGCACTTGGTGGCGGGGCGTTTCATTCGGGCCAGAAAAGCGGCTGAGGCGGTGTTGGCGCGGGAAAGTGCCATGGCGCGCAGCGGTGAGACACTGGCTTATTCGGGGCGCCTGCGCGCCCTGACCCACTTGCTGGCGGCCGAGAGTGCCCAGGTACTGCAGGACAAAGCGGGGCGTGAGGCGCACTTCCGCCAAGCACTGGAACAGGCGTCCAAGCGCGATGCCCAGGAAGCGCGCGAAGGCGTGCTAATGCGCGCGGCACGCTGGGCGCTGGAAGACCACGACGCGCATGGCGCTCTTCAGTGGCTGGATGACTTGTCGCAGGGCGCGGCGCGGCGCACCATTGCCTTGCGCTTGCGCCTGAAGGCGGCGCGGCTGGCGCGCCAAACCGGGTTGGCACTGGAAACGGCACGCTTGCTGGCCAAGCACCGCGCTTTTTCGGAAGTCGCCGCGGTGGGCTTGCTGCGCGGTCTGGCACTCGAGTTGGTGGCCACCGCGCACGATCCGGACCAGATGCAGGTGGTCTGGCAGCAGCTTGACAGCGCAGAGAGGTCGACGCCCGAAGTTGCCGTCGAAGCCTGTCGCCGGATGTTGCAACTGGGTGGTGATGTCGATTTGGCGCTGGGCTGGTTGTTGCCCATCTGGGAGCGCATGGTGGCGCAGCCGGATGCTTTGACGGAACTCCAGCGGGTGCATCTGATTCGCGTCCTGGAGAGCGGTTTTGCGCTCGCATCGGGGACCCCGCAAGCGCCTTGGCTGACTCGCATCGAGCAGGCGCAAATGGCCAATCCGGGCGACGCCGCCCTGCAGTACCTGGCTGGCGTTACCTGCCTGCGCTTGCAGTTGTGGGGCAAGGCGCAGCAGTTGCTCAAGCAGTCGCTGCCGCGCTTGCAGGATGCCGGACTGGAGCGAAATGCCTGGGCCGCTTTGGCGGAACTGGCCGAGCAGCGCGGCGACGCGGTGGCTGCCACGCAGGCTTGGCAACAGGCCGCCAAAGCAGCCAGCATGTGACGCCGCGCAGGCGCTGGGTGATGGATTGAAAAAGGGCACCGAAGTGCCCTTTTTTTTACAGCGCGGCGAGGGCCTTGCGGCCCAACTTACTGGGGCGTCTCAAACGGCAGGCTGATGCTGCGCAGATCGCGTTTGGTTTCCACCAGGATCAGCGGTCCGGCGTCAATCTGCACCGGCGCCGGCCGCTCGCGCGGTACGTGGATGGCCTTCGGTTCAGCCGCTATGGCGGCCTGGACCGCGGCGACTTTTTCGGCGTCGGAGTTGACCCAGTTCAGGCCGGAACCCTCGGCCACCTGGGCCAACTCGACCAGCGGCAGAGCGTAGGGTTGCAACTTGGGCATGCCCGTTGCGATCGGCGCTGGCGCTGGCTCCGGTGTCGGCGCGGCAGCGACTGCAGGGGCCACGGGGGCTGCCGGGGTGGCAGCAGCTGCCTGCGGCACCGCTGCGGCGACAGCCGTCTCGGCGCTGGCCTCGGTAGCGGTCGTGAAATAAGACCTGCGAGGTTGTTCTTCAAGCGCCTCCTCCGGCGACGGCTGACTGGGTCGTTCCTGGCGGTTGCCTGGCTCGGAGCGATCGGCACGCGGACCGCGATCACGGCCGTAGCGATCACGCGGGCGCCGTTCGCGCGTCTGCGGAGCTTCTGCCTGGGCGGCCGACTCAGCGCCACCCGTGTCACCCGTGCCGCTGTCGGCGACCGGGGTTGCGCTCTGGTCGATCGGCTTACTGTCGCCGGCAAGGTCGCTGCGCGAACTCTCATCCGGGCGCCGGCTGCGCTCGGGTCGGCGTTCATTGCGCCCGTCTGCGCGCGGCTCGCCGCGTTCGGCTTGCGTGCCGGCTTCGGCATTGTCGCCACGCTCACCACGGTTGCGTTCGCCACGGTTGCCGCGCTCACCACGCCCGGCATTGCGGGCCGGGCGCTCTTGCCCTGGCTCGCCTCTTGCCGCATCCGGGCCAAACCCGTTCAGAGGTGCTTGCGCAGCGCCCGCGCCGGTGTCGGTCGGCAGCGGTTTGCCTTCGGCATCGAAACGCTCGCGTTGTCCCTGGGGTGCCCGCTCGCCGCGACCGCCGCGCCCACCTCGCCCGCCACGGCCATCGCCGCGACCTTCCGGGCGGCCGCCACGGCCCGGGCGACCTTCCTCGCGGCCCTCGCCACGCGGCTCGTTGCGACGCGCACCATCGCGTCCCGGGCGACCTTCTCGCTTGTCGTCCTTGTCAGGGCTGGCGACAGGTTTAACCGGCGCAACCGGTGTTGGGGCTGGCGCAAACAGCTGTTTCAACCAGCCAAAGAAGCCTTTTTCTGCTGCCACCGGTGCCGGGGCTGGCTTCGGCGTGGCGCGCTGGGCTGCCGCCACCGGCTTGGGCGGTTCGGCTTTCGGGATCGCAGCGGGTGCCGGTGCATCAGGCAACACGCCCTTGATGATGGGGGTCTGCCGGTTGGTGGGCTCCTGCGAGCGGCGCGTCACGGCCACCGGGTCCTCCATTTGCTCCGCCATCTTGTAGCTGGCTTCCACGTTGTCCAGGCGCGGATCGTCGTGCTTGAGGCGCTCCAGCTTGTAGTTGGGGGTTTCCAGCGTTTTGTTGGGCACCATCAGCACGTTGATGCGCTGCTTGATTTCGATCTTGGCAATCTCGGCCCGTTTTTCGTTGAGCAGGAAAGAGGCCACTTCGACCGGCACCTGGCACAGCACCGAGGCGGTGTTGTCCTTCAGCGATTCTTCCTGGATGATGCGCAGGATTTGCAGGGCACTGGATTCGGTGTCGCGGATGTGGCCGGAGCCACCGCAGCGCGGGCACGGGATGGATGCCCCTTCGGAGAGGGCAGGGCGCAGGCGCTGGCGGCTCATCTCCATCAGGCCGAATTTGCTGATGGTGCCGAACTGGACGCGGGCCCGGTCTTGCCGCAGCGCATCGCGCAGGCGGTTTTCAACGTCGCGGCGGTTGCGGCTCTCCTCCATGTCGATGAAGTCGATCACGATCAGGCCACCCAAATCGCGCAAACGCATTTGGCGCGCCACTTCCTCGGCGGCTTCCAGGTTGGTGCGGGTGGCGGTTTCCTCGATGTCGCCACCTTTGATGGCGCGCGCCGAGTTGACGTCCACCGAGACCAGCGCCTCGGTATGGTCGATCACGATGGCTCCGCCGCTGGGCAATTGCACGGTGCGGGCGTAGGCGGATTCAATCTGGTGCTCGATCTGGAAGCGGCTGAACAGCGGCGCATCGTCACGGTAGCGCTTGACACGGGCAGCATGCTCGGGCATCACGTGCGCCATGAATTGCTGGGCCTGATCGTAGACATCGTCGGTGTCGATCAGGATGTCGCCGATGTCGTTGTTGAAATAGTCACGAATAGCGCGGATGACAAGGCTGGATTCCTGGTAAATCAGGTAAGCGCCTTTGCCGCTCTTGGCGGCACCGTCAATGGCGGCCCACAGTTTGAGCAGGTAGTTCAGGTCCCACTGCAGTTCCGGCGCGCTGCGGCCGATGCCGGCGGTGCGCGCAATGATGCTCATGCCGTTGGGGTATTCGAGCTGGTCCAGCGCTTCCTTGAGTTCGGCGCGGTCTTCGCCTTCGATGCGACGCGAGACGCCACCGCCGCGCGGGTTGTTGGGCATCAGCACCACATAGCGGCCGGCCAGCGAGACAAAAGTGGTCAGGGCCGCGCCCTTGTTGCCGCGTTCTTCTTTTTCCACTTGCACCAGCAATTCCTGGCCTTCCCGGATGGCGTCCTGGATGCGCGCCTGGCTGACCGAGACGCCTTGCTGGAAATACTGCCGCGAGATTTCCTTGAACGGCAGGAAGCCGTGGCGGTCCTCACCGTAGTCGACGAAGCAGGCTTCCAGCGAAGGCTCGACGCGCGTGACGACGGCCTTGTAGATGTTGCCTTTGCGCTGTTCGCGCCCCTCGATTTCAATTTCGTAGTCGAGCAGTTTTTGTCCGTCGACGACCGCCAGGCGGCGTTCCTCTGCCTGTGTGGCGTTAATCAGCATCCGTTTCATGGCTAGCGTTCCTTCAATTCAAATAACCAACATGCTCTTGACGAGCTTTGATACCGGAACTGACGCTTCGAATTGAGGAGGAATTGCCGGAGAACCGAGACTTAGACGATAAATCTTGGTGTAGGCGCGTGGAGGGGAGCGAGAGGCCTGGGTTGTGGAAGTGCTATTACATGAATAGCGGGTTGCGCCCAGGGTGCGGGCGCAGATGGCCGATCCAAGCCAAAAAACGGGGCGAAAACGCACCGCAGGCAAGAGTGAATCAGGCTCATCAACACAAACATTTCGCTTCATTCCGTTGGCAGACGACTTGTCTGTCAACTTGGGGTATTCCGTATCAGTGTTTCAAGGCGTCGTCTTGGCCGTTCGTTTTGCAGGCCACCGCAAGCATCTGGCTTGCGGTTTGCGGGCAAGGGCAAACGGCGGTATCGACTTACTAGCGCCGCTGGTGCTGCCGGGTGAACTAAACTCCACCTAAACTACGACTTAACTATCTGTTAAATCAACCACTTACAGCGCATCGCTAGTGAAACACATTATAGGGGGCAATCCGGCCCCGCTGCTGCCCCGGGTCAAAACAGTCGTTGTGGAGGAAGATTGTGCCGGCCAACGCCTGGACAATTTCCTGCTGCGCCAGCTCAAGGGTGTGCCCAAAACCCACGTTTACCGCATTATTCGAAGCGGCGAGGTCCGGATCAACAAGGGCCGGGCGGCGGCCGATTCAAGGCTGGCGGCGGGTGACGCGGTGCGCTTGCCACCACTGCGGGTGTCGCAGAGCATGGTTGCCAAGACGCAGGCCATGGCGGATCTGGCGGGGCGGGGGGTGCCGGCCCGCAAGTTCCCGGTGCTGTTTGAAGACGACTACCTGCTGGCCATCGACAAGCCCGCCGGAGTGGCGGTGCATGGCGGCTCGGGGGTGAGTTTTGGCGTCATCGAGCAACTGCGCATGGCCAGACCGGAAGCCAAATTTCTGGAACTGGTGCACCGTCTGGACCGCGATACCAGCGGTATTTTGCTGATTGCCAAGAAAAGAAGTGCGTTGAAGCATTTGCAAGACCAGTTTCGCGAGCGCGAAACCGGCAAGACTTATCTGGCGCTGGTGGCCGGGCGCTGGCCGGCGAACAAGAAGGTGCTGGACAAGCCCCTGCACAAGTATTTGCTACCCGACGGTGAACGCCGCGTCAAGGTGGTGGCGCGCGATGACCCGAACGGCATGCCTTCCGTCACCCTGGTGAAGGTGGCGCGCCGGCTGTCCCATCCGCAGGCCGCGGGCCAGGACCGGGGCGAGGGGTTTACCTTGCTGGAAGTCACTCTGAAGACCGGGCGCACGCATCAGATCCGCGTCCACCTGGCCAGCGAAGGGCACCCGATTGTGGGGGACGACAAGTACGGCGATTTCGAATTGAACAAGGACTTGATGGCGAGCGACAAAACGCCCATCCTGAAACGCATGTTCCTGCATGCCTGGCGCTTGCAGTTCAATCATCCGGCCAGCGGCGAACGGATCGAACTGCAGGCCCAATTACCCTCTGAACTGGAAGCGTTTGCCACCCATGCTGCACCCCAACCCTCCTGAAACCCCCAGGTCCCGCCAGTTTGACTTGATTGCCTTCGACTGGGATGGCACGCTGTTTGACTCGACCGCCCTGATTACCCGCTGTATCCAGAACGCGGTGCGCGATGTCGGTGGCGCGGTGCCCAGCGACAAGGACGCGGCCTACGTCATCGGCATGGGTTTGATGCAGGCGCTGGCGCATGCGGCGCCCGATGTGCCGGTGGAGCGCTACCCGGAGCTGGGTGCGCGTTACCGGCATCATTACATTGCCAGCAAGCACGATCTCAGCCTGTTTGAAGGCGTTTTGGCGATGCTGACGGAACTCAAGTCGCGCCAGCACTGGCTGACGGTGGCGACCGGCAAGAACCGTCAGGGCCTTAATGACGCCTTGCAGGCGGCCGAGCTCAAAACCATGTTCGACGGTTCGCGTACCGCGGACGAAACGGCCGGCAAGCCGCACCCACGCATGTTGCAGGAGTTGATGCGTGAATTTGGCGTCGATCCGGCGCGCACCCTGATGATTGGCGACACCACGCATGATTTGCAGATGGCCCTGAATGCCGGCTGCCCCAGCGTGGCGGTCAGCTATGGCGCTCACGAGCCCGAGGCGTTCTATGCCTTGCAGCCGCTCTTTGTGGCCCATTCCGTGCCCGAACTGCACGCTTGGCTGGTCCGCAACGCCTGACCAGGTCACAGTCCCGCCATGACGCAGCGCATCGCCTTGTGCCACTCCACCGACCTGATCAACAGCGCGCAGGCCGTCCCCTTTGACGTGCTCTATGGCACGCGGGTCTGCGCCGCGTTTGCCATTCGTTACCAGGATCAGGTCTATGCCTACCTGAACCGCTGCGCCCATGTGCCGATGGAGATGGACTACCAGTCGAACCGCTTCTTTGACAGCAGCGGCCACTGGCTGATGTGCGCCACGCACGGCGCCATGTACCAGCCGCAGACCGGCGCCTGCCGCAGTGGCCCCTGTCGCGGTGGTTTGATAAAAATTGAAACCTCCGAGGTGGACGGCGTCGTGCACTGGCATACTGCTGACAACCTGAAGCCCATAGAGTGATGAAATGACCGAACCCCTGCTGCCCGAAAATTCCGCCGAACCGTCGGTTCCCGACCCAACACCTGGTCCGGGCGCCAGGCCGACCGGCGAAGCTGTAAAAAAAGTTCAGTCAGCGCAAACCAACGGCGCCAGAGAGGGTTTGCCGGAGAGCCCGGGATGGGAGCGTGCCACGCTCGAAAAATTGGCTTTTGCAAGCTTGACCGAACAGCGCCTGGCACGTCGCTGGCGCAATTTTTTCCGGCTCGCCTGGCTGGCATTTTTCATTCTCATGGCCTGGGCGGTGATCAGTCACAACGGGCCGCCCAAGGATGGCACGACGCCCCACACCGCAGTGGTGGAGATCAAGGGCGAAATAGCGTCCGGGGCGGAAGCCAGCGCGGAACTGATTGTGGCGGCTTTGCGCGGCGCCTTTGAAGATGAGGGCGCGCAGGCCGTGGTCCTGCTGATTAATTCGCCCGGCGGCAGTCCGGTGCAGGCCGGCATCATCAACGATGAGATCAAGCGCCTCAAGATCAAGCACAAGAAGCCGGTCTATGCGGTGGTGGAAGAGTCCTGCGCCTCTGCCGCCTATTACATTGCCGTGGCGGCGGACAAGATCTTTGTCGACAAGGCCAGCATCGTGGGCAGCATCGGTGTGCTGATGGATGGTTTTGGTTTTACCGGCCTGATGGACAAACTGGGGGTCGAGCGGCGTCTCATGACGGCCGGCGAGAACAAGGGTTTTCTGGACCCGTTCAGTCCGCAAACCGAGAAACAGCGGGCCTTTACCCAGGTCATGCTGGACCAGATTCACAAGCAGTTCATCGACGCGGTCAAGGCCGGTCGCGGCAAGCGACTGAAGGAGACACCCGAGACCTTCAGCGGCCTGTTCTGGACCGGGCAGCAAGCGATTGAACTGGGACTGGCGGACCAACTGGGCAATCTTGACTTTGTGGCGCGCGAAATCGTCAAGGCCGAAGAAATCATCGACTACACGCGCCGCGACAATGTCGCCGAACGGCTGGTCAAGCGTTTTGGCGCCGCCATGGGCGAAGGCGCTGCGCACGCCTTCAAATCGATCCCGGCGCTGCGCTGAACCAGCCGGTCAACGACCCAGGGCAAATACCGCCGGGGTCGAATTGTCCAGCGCGGAGGCCTTTTTCCGCCAGTTTTTGACGCTGTCGCTACAGCAGACGCCACGGCTCAGGGTCAGACCGCTGCAGACCGCCAGCCGGGTGTTGTGTTGCAGCGTTTGCAGCAAGGTCTGCAGCATCGCCGCATTGCGGTAGGGGGTTTCGATGAACAACTGGGTTTGCCCCGTTTTAAGCGCCAGCGATTCGAGTTCCTTGACGCGCTGGCTGCGCTCCACAGGGTGCTGCGGCAAGTAACCTGCAAACGCGAAATTCTGACCGTTGAGGCCGCTGGCGGCCAGTGCCAGCAACAGCGATACCGGGCCAGTCAGGGGGATCACCTCAATGCCCAGATCATGGGCCGCGCGCACCACCGATGAACCTGGATCGGCAATGGCCGGCATCCCGGCCTCGCTGACCAGTCCCATGTCCTTGCCTTGCAGCGCCGGCGTGAGCAGGTGGCGGGCGTCAAAGTTGCCGCCGTGATCGCCTTTCTTGTGCACTTCCCGCGGCAATTCCTGAATCTGCAGGGTCTGTATCGCAGCACTCAGCGGGATGATGTCATTGACGCGTTTCAGGTAGGCGCGCGCCGACTTGGCGTTTTCGCAGATCCAATACTGCAATTGCGAAGCCACCTTCAAGGTGCCTCTGGGCATGCTGTCTTGCAGGTCTGCCGGGTCGTCGCAGCCAAAATCCAGCGGTGCCGGCACCAAGTAGAGCTTGCCGGCAGCGGTGGCTTTCGGCTGGGTCGGCGTTGCGGCTGCGGACACGGTCATAACACCTTGACGCCGGCGGCGCGAATCATCCGGCAGGTGCGTATCAGCGGCAAGCCGACCAGGGCGCTCGGGTCGTCGTTGTCGATGGACTCAAGCAAAGCAATGCCAAGCCCCTCGCTTTTGGCGCTGCCGGTACAGTCGTAGGGCGTCTCGGCTCGCAGGTAGGCTTCAATTTCCGCATCGGTCAGTTCGCGAAACTTGACTTTGACCTGGGCCAGGTCCAACTGGGCAAACCCGGTGTCGCTGCACACCACCGCCACCGCAGTCTGAAAGATCACGGTTTTACCGCGCATTTGCTGCAATTGTGAGGTGGCGCGTTCGTGGTTGCCCGGTTTGCCCAGGGCCTGGCCATCGAGATCCGCGACCTGGTCCGAACCAATCACAACGCAGGCCGGGAACTGTGCCGCCACGGCACGTGCCTTGGCCATCGCCAGACGGCAGGCCAGTTGCTTCGGCGTTTCCGTCGCTTGCGGCGTTTCGTCAACTTCGGGCGCGGCAACCTGAAAAGGAACGCGCAGTCGGGCCAGCATTTGGCGGCGGTAGGGCGAAGTGGAGCCCAGTACAAGTTTTCGGTCTGTGGTTTCAGGCATGCCCTGATTCTCTTACACTGCGGGCATGAAGCAAGAGACTCCCCCCAACTATCTCGATGTCAAGGCGTTTGCGCAGTCTGCTGGTGTTATCTGCGGCCAGGATTTATTGTCCAGATACGAGCGCCTGATGCAGGAAACGCAAGGGCTGGGGGGTGAAAATACCTTGGACTGGTCGGCTCACGGAGAGTTGCGAGGCGATACCGCAGCGACCGAGCAGGTCTGGCTGCATCTGACGGTTGAGACCCAATTGCCCTTGACCTGCCAGCGCTGCCTGAGGCTTGCTGACATCCCGGTGCGGGTGAATCGCTCATTTCGCTTCGTCAGCAACGAAGAAGTGGCCGAAACCCAGGACGCCGAGGCGGAAGAGGATGTGTTGGCGCTGAGCCCTGATTTCAGCCTGGCAGCACTGATCGAAGACGAGGTGCTGATGGCCTTGCCGCTGGTTCCGCGCCACGACGTGTGCCCGGTTGAAGTCAAACTGGCGGCGGTCGATCCCGGTTTCGAGGCCGCGTTGCAGGAGCAGCGCCAGCCTTTTTCGGTCCTGGCGCAGTTGAAAAACCGAAAGCCACACTGAAGCGCGTGACTTGTCCTATAATGGAAGGCTTCGCGCGGACTGGGAATAGCCGCGTATTCCACCAACCCGTGGTGTTGCAAGTGCCGCAGCACCCATGTCTAGGAGCGGATCATGGCCGTCCAACAGAATAAAAAATCACCGTCGAAACGCGGCATGCACCGTGCGCACAATGCGCTGGTTGTGCCTGGTATTGCCGTTGAAGCCACCACTGGCGAAACCCACTTGCGTCACCATATCAGCCCGACCGGCTTTTATCGGGGCCGCAAAGTGCTGAAGACCAAGTCTGAAGCCTGATTTCCTCATAAAGCGAAGGCCCGAGGCTACCGTGTTTGTAGCGTCGGGCCTTGTCTTTTATGTCTGCGGTAACTGCGTGCCACTTGCCTGACGGCACAGATTTTTCATGATCACGATCGCTGTCGATTGCATGGGTGGCGATCACGGCCCGGTCGTGACGCTACCTGCTTGCCGCAATTTTCTGGACAAGCACACCGATGCGCGACTGCTGCTGGTCGGATTGCCGGACAGTCTGGGCGCTTTTTCCCATCCGCGCGCCCAGGCTGTTGTCGCGACCGAGGTGGTTGGCATGGATGACCCGCTGGAAGTGGCGTTGCGGCGGAAAAAAGACTCTTCCATGCGCGTCGCCATCCAGCAGGTCAAGGACGGTGCGGCGCAAGCCGCTGTATCGGCCGGAAACACCGCCGCGCTGATGGCCATTTCACGTTATTTGCTCAAGACGCTGGACGGCATCGACCGTCCCGCCATCGCCGGACAAATCCCCAATGCCAAAGGTGCAGCCACCACGGTGCTTGACATGGGGGCCAATGTCGACTGTTCCGCCGAACATTTATTGCAGTTTGCCATCATGGGCTCCGCCCTGGTGTCTGTCTTGAACGGTGTTGACAACCCCTCGGTGGGTTTGCTCAATATTGGTGAAGAGGCGATTAAAGGCAACGAAGTCATCAAAAAAGCGGGGGAGCTGCTGCGAGCAGCGTCCAAAGCCGGTGATTTCAACTTTTATGGCAACGTCGAAGGCAATGACATTTTCAAAGGCACTGCCGACATCGTTGTCTGCGATGGGTTTGTCGGCAATGTCGCCTTGAAAGCCAGCGAAGGCCTGGCGACCATGATTGTCGATTTTTTGCGGGTGGAGTTCTCGCGCAATATCTTTACAAAATTTGCTGCAATTGCCGCCTATCCGATCGTATCGGCTCTTAAAAAGCGAATGGATCACCGCCGGTATAACGGTGGCGCCCTACTTGGACTGCGTGGCCTGGTTTTTAAAAGCCATGGTTCGGCCGATGAATTGGCGTTTGAGTATGCGTTAGCGCGGGCGTATGATGCGGCCCGGAACAATTTGCTGGACCGTGTTCAAGTCCGGATCGCTCATGTTGCACCACTGCTGGTCGACATCGCCCCCTCCATGTAAAACGGCGTCGCCGTATATTCCTTATCAATGAGCCCTTATTCACGCATTACCGGAACCGGGAGCTATCTTCCGCCGCGTCGGCTGAGCAACGCCGATCTGGCCGCCGAGCTGGCTGCCGGGGGAGTTGAAACCTCGGATCAATGGATTGTCGAGCGCACCGGCATACGGGCCCGTCATTTCGCCGCACCCGATGTTTGCAGCAGCGATCTGGGCCTGGTGGCGGCGCGCCAGGCTTTGCAGGCGGCCGGTCTCCAGGCACAGGACATCGACCTGATCATTGTCGCCACTTCCACGCCCGACATGGTGTTTCCGTCGACCGCCTGCATCTTGCAGAACAAATTGGGCGCCCATGGTTGCCCAGCCTTCGACGTGCAGGCCGTCTGTAGCGGTTTCATTTACGCGCTAACCGTTGCCGACGCGTTGATCAGGACCGGCAGCGCCAGGAGGGCGCTGGTGGTTGGTGCCGAAGTTTTTTCACGTATTCTCGATTTCAAGGACCGGACCACTTGCGTGCTGTTCGGTGACGGGGCTGGTGCGGTGGTGCTGGAAGCGTCTGACCGCCCTGGCATTCTTGCCAGCGACCTGCATGCGGACGGCAAGCATGTGGGTATTCTGTGCGTCCCGGGGCATGTGTCGGGTGGCAATGTGCTAGGTGACCCGGTTCTGAAAATGGATGGCAAGGCGGTGTTCAAGCTGGCGGTGGCCGTGCTCGACGAAGCCGCCCACGCGGCGTTGGCGAAAGTCGGCAAGGTGGCTTCTGACATTGACTGGCTGATCCCCCACCAGGCCAACATACGCATCATTCAGAGCACCGCCAAGAAGCTCAAAATGTCGATGGACAAGGTCATCGTTACCCTGGACCAGCACGGCAACACCTCGGCCGCGTCGATTCCGCTGGCGCTGGACACGGCGGTGCGCGCCGGCAAGGTCAAAGCCGGTGAGTTGCTCATGCTCGAAGGCGTGGGCGGCGGCTTCACCTGGGGTGCGGTGCTGCTGCAGCTGTAGTTTGGAGTTCAGCGGCTGCAAGGACACCGGTCCGATATCAAACTCAATTTTGACAAGAACAGCATGAAACCTTTTGCTTTCGTTTTTCCGGGCCAAGGCTCCCAATCGGTCGGCATGCTCGATGCATGGGGCGATCATCCGGCGGTGCGTGAGGTGCTACAGGAAGCTTCCGCTGCCTTGGGCGAAGACATTGGCGAGCTGATCCGGAGCGGACCCAAGGAGGCGCTGGCCTTGACCACCAATACGCAGCCAGTGATGCTGGTGGCGGGGTTGGCTGCCTACCGGGTCTGGCTGGCGGAGACTGGCCTGGTGCCGGCGGCGGTGGCGGGACATTCGCTGGGTGAGTATTCGGCCCTGGTGGCAGCCGGGGTTCTGACCTTGTCGCAGGCGGCTCCGCTGGTGCGCTTCAGAGCCCAGGCGATGCAGGACGCGGTGCCGGTGGGTGCCGGTGCCATGGCCGCCATTCTGGGCATGGAGGCGGCCAAGGTTACGGCTGGCTGTGCGGGTGTGATGGCCGAATTTGGTGAAAATTCGCCCGAAGTGGTGGAAGCCGTGAACTTCAACGACCCCCTGCAAACGGTCATTGCCGGTAGCAAGGCCGCCGTCGAAAAAGCCTGCGAGGTATTGAAGGCCAACGGCGCCAAGCGCGCTTTGCCGTTGCCGGTGTCGGCTCCTTTCCATTCCAGTTTGATGCGGCCGGCAGCCGAAAGACTCCGGGAGAGACTGGCGTCGCTGGCGTTTTTACCGCCTCAGATTCCGTTAGTCAATAATGTTGACGTCATGGTTGAGGTCGAGGCTGGACGTATCCGGGACGCTTTGTACCGGCAGGCCTTCGGACCTGTGCGCTGGGTCGAGTGCGTGCGGGCGCTTGGCGCGCGGGGCCTGAGTTCTGTGGTTGAATGCGGTCCTGGCAAGGTGCTGGCTGGCCTGGTCAAGCGCATAAACCCGGAAATGAACGGCCTGGCGCTGCTGGACCCGACCTCTTTGGCTGTTGTGAAAAGCGAACTGTTGAGTAATCACCATGAGTAATTTTGAAGGACAGGTCGCCCTGGTAACCGGGGCGTCACGTGGCATTGGTGCCGCCATTGCCTTGGAATTGGCCGGGCGCGGGCTCAAGGTCATCGGTACGGCCACCAGCGATGAGGGCGTTGCAAGAATCGGGCAGGCACTTTCTGCTTTTCCCGGATGCGGCGGCAAGACCCTTGATGTCAACGATGCGCAGGCGGCGGAAACCCTGGTGGGCGACATCGTCAAGGAACATGGTGGACTCCAGGTGCTGGTGAACAATGCCGGCATCACCCGCGACAACCTCGCGATGCGAATGAAAGATGAAGAGTGGGATGCGGTACTTGACACCAATCTCAAGGCCGTATTTCGCATGAGCCGCGCTGTCATGCGCACCATGATGAAGCAGCGCTATGGCCGCATCATCAACATTACCTCCGTGGTGGGGACATTGGGCAATCCGGGGCAGGCCAACTATGCTGCAGCCAAGGCCGGGGTGGCCGGCATGACGCGCGCCCTGGCGCGTGAACTGGGCTCGCGCAATATCACCGTCAATTGCGTGGCGCCGGGGTTTATAGAAACCGACATGACCGCCAATCTGCCGCAGGAACAGCAAAAAGCATTGTTCAGCCAAATTCCGCTGGGGCATTTCGGCAAGCCAGCCGACATTGCGCATGCCGTTGCCTATCTGGCTTCGCCCCAGGCGGACTATGTAACGGGGCAGGAGTTGCACGTCAACGGCGGCATGCTTATGGCATGATGGGTCGCGAACAGAGTTGATCCGCTTGGCGTTGCCGAGAACTGCCCCACAAAGTTCGAACAGGCCGATTTGTCCGCTCGGCGGCCGGATTAGGGAATCATCCCTAAGCCCGGCTAGAATCGCAGATTCATTTACAACCCTTTGAGGGAACCCATGAGCGATATAGAAGCACGCGTCAAAAAAATTATTGCCGAACAGCTCGGCGTGGAAGAGTCACAAGTGACCAGCGAAAAAGCCTTTGTGGCCGATCTGGGCGCCGATTCTCTTGATACGGTGGAACTGGTCATGGCGCTGGAGGATGAGTTCGGAATTGAAATTCCGGACGAGGATGCAGAGAAGATCACGACCGTGCAAAACGCTATCGATTACGCCAATACACACAAGAAGGCGTAGCCTATTCCTATGTCCCGTCGTCGTGTTGTAGTAACAGGTTTGGGCTGTATCAGCCCCGTGGGCAACACGGTGGCTGACGCTTGGAACAACCTGCTGGCCGGCAAGTCCGGCATTGACCTGATAAGCAAGTTTGACGCGTCGAGTTTCGCCTGCAAAATTGCCGGTGAGGTCAAGAATTTTGAAGTCGAGTCCTATATTGGCGCCAAAGAGGCGCGCGCGATGGACACCTTCATACATTTCGGTCTGGCAGCGGCCTGCCAGGCGGTTGCGGATGCCGGCCTGCCGACAGGCGAAGCGCTGGCCGATGAACTGTCCACCCGTATCGGTTGTCTGATTGGGTCCGGCATCGGTGGTCTACCGATGATCGAAGAAACGCACGCGGTGTTGCTCAGTCGGGGCGCGCGTCGCATTTCTCCCTTCTTTGTGACCGCTACGATTGTCAACATGATTGCCGGCCACGTGGCGATTCGCTTTGGCTTCAAGGGTCCCAATATGGCGATCGTGTCGGCTTGCACCACTGGCTTGCACTGCATCGGCGAAGCCGGCCGCATGATCGAATACGGCGATGCCGATGTCATGGTGGCGGGGGGCTCCGAGGCCACCGTGTCGCCCCTGGGTATCGGCGGTTTTGCGGCGATGCGGGCCATGAGCACGCGCAATGATGATCCGCAAACCGCTTCGCGGCCATGGGACAAGGACCGTGACGGTTTTGTCCTGGGGGAAGGTGCCGGTGTGATGGTGCTCGAAGAGTACGAACACGCCAAGGCACGCGGCGCCAGGATTTACGCCGAGCTAGCAGGTTTTGGCATGAGTGCCGACGCCGGCCACATGACCGCCCCCAATATGGACGGCCCGCGCCGCGCCATGCTCAATGCCATGCGCAATGCCGGCGTGAATCCCGATCAGGTTGATTACCTGAATGCCCATGGCACCTCGACGCCGCTGGGGGATTTGAATGAATCCAATGCCATCAAGGCGGCCTTGGGGGAGCATGCGAAAAAGGTCGTGGTCAATTCAACCAAGTCCATGACCGGGCATCTGCTGGGCGGCGCCGGTGGCCTTGAGTCGATATTCACCGTGCTGGCGCTGCACCACCAGAAGAGCCCACCCACGATCAATATTTTCAACCAGGATCCGGAGTGCGATCTGGACTATTGCGCCAATATCGCGCGTGACATGAAGATAGAAGTTGCCCTGAAGAACAACTTCGGCTTTGGCGGCACCAACGGCTCGCTTCTGTTCAAGCGTGCACCGTAACCCTTTCCAGTAGCGCCGATTCAACATCGACCACCCGCTTGATTCCCGCATGCACAGCGCTCCTGCGCTTACTTATCCGGTAGGGCGTTCTCGTTTTCATGGCTGGCTGCTGGGTTTGACCAGCTTGGGGGGGGTGTTTGTCGGGCTCCTTTGGAGCTATCAGGCCGACCCCGCTGCCTGGCGCCGGGGGCTTTTTGCCGTAACGGTGTTGGGGGTTGCCTGGGTTGCTGTCAAAGCCTGGCGCCACTCGAGGCGCGGCAGCTTGAGTTGGGATGGACAAGCCTGGAACTGGACCGACGACACCGGCGGGCTGAGCGGGCGGGTAAGCGTTCATCTTGACTTGCAGTTTTGTCTGCTGCTTTGTTTGCGCACCGAAACCGGCACCCGCTTGTGGCTCTGGCCGGAACGCGGTTCTGATGTGGCGCTTTGGCACGCTTTGCGCAGGGCCGTATTTTCTCCAGGCGCGCTGGGTCAGGCGCCTGCTGCCGATACAGAGTCACATCCGGCACAGGTGGAATCTTGAACGCTGACTCGGCACCGCGTCCACCACAACCGGCTCCTGGTGCGGCCGGCAACAGCGATGCCATGCTGGTCGAGCGGGCGGTTACCGGCGATCAGGGCGCTTTCGAGCTGCTCGTCATCAAGTACCAACGCCGCATACAGCGCCTGATTGGCCGCATGGTGCGTGACGTCGATCTGGTCGAAGACATCGCGCAGGAGACCTTTATCCGGGCCTATCGGGCACTGCACCAGTTTCGCGGCGATGCGCAGTTCTACACCTGGCTGTACCGCATTGCGGCCAATACGGCCAAAAAATTCCTGCTTGAACTCAAGCGCGACCCCACCGTATCGGAGAACGCTTTCACAGCCGAGGACGACGGCGATGAAACTTTTTTGAGCAGAAATGAACCAATAGCAGATGAAACACCCGAGTCGCTGCTGGCGGCCAAGGAAATTGCAGCGGCGGTGAATATGGCGTTGGAGGCTTTGCCAGAGGATTTGCGGCAGGCGCTGACCTTGCGAGAAATTGAAGGATTGAGCTATGAAGACATCTCGGAAGCGATGGATTGCCCCATCGGCACTGTTCGGTCACGGATTTTCCGCGCCCGCGAGGCGATCTCGGCAAAGGTGAAACCGATGCTGGCACAACAGACCGACAAGCGCTGGTAACAACCTCAATGAAACTTGGCAAGACTGGAAAGACAATGCAGGAAACTGACAGAAATCGGGAGCTTGTCTCGGCGCTGGCCGACGGGCAGTTACGTGGCGAAGAGTTCGTCAGCACGGTCGAGTGGCTAGGTCAGGATGAAGAGGCCCGTTTAAGCTGGCAAGCCTATCACCTGGTGGGTGATGTGCTGCGGTCTGGGGAAACGATGGCCAGCGCGCGTGATGCGGCTTTCTTGCGTGGTCTGAAGCATCGTTTGCGGTACGAGCTGCCGCTTGCCCCCAATCTTGAGGCGGCCAATGGAGTGGCTGCCTATCCCCTGTCGGCTGACGCCGCTGCCCTGAAGCGTGCGGAGCACAGAGTGGCAAACGATGCCAGTTCCCGCTGGAAGTTGCTGGCCGGGGTGGCGTCACTAGTGGCCGTGGCGGTTATCGGGTGGCAGGTAGCGGGTGGCTTTGACGATCGGCGCGGCACGCCACAACTGGCCCAGGTGCCCATGCAGTCCGGCCAGCCCGAAGTCGCGTTGCCGCAGACCTTGACGGCGCAGGGAGAGCCGGCGCAGGTCATGCTGCGTGATCCGCAGCTGGATGCCTTGTTGGCGGCGCATCGGCAGTCTGCCGGCACCTCGGCACTTCAGATGTCGGCCGGTTTTCTGCGCAATGCCACGTTTGAGGGAGCAAGCCGTTGAGACTGCCCGAGGCCTTCGCGAGCAAGCTGTTTGTCGGTTTCGCCCTGGGGGCGCTGACCGTGGTTTTGAGTCCATCGGTGAGGGCACAAGCCAGATCGTCAGCCGGGGCCGGCGCAGTCATTGACGGCACGCTGGCGGATCGCAGCGTGAACCAGTGGTTGGTGCGCATGCACGAGGCGTCGCGCCGACGTGCTTACGTGGGTACTTTCGTGGTGTCGGCGGGAGGCAATCTGTCGAGTTCCCGCATTTGGCATGTCTGTGACGGCGAGCAACAGATGGAACGGGTCGAGTCGCTCACCGGCGCGCCACGCTCCACTTTCCGACTCAACGATCAGGTAATGACCTTTTTATCCGAGAGTCGGGTGGTGGTGGCCGAAAAACGCGAATCGCTGGCGCCGTTTCCGAATTTTCTGCAGTCAAACGAGGCGTCGGTGGCGGAGTTTTACCTCGTCAAAGCGTTCGGTACGGAACGTGTCGCAGGCTTTCAGGCAGATGTGTTGCAACTGCGGCCCAAAGACAATCTACGCTTTGGCTACCGGGTCTGGACCGAAAAAAAAACCGGCTTGGTGGTCAAGTTGCAGACCCTGGACGCGGACGGGCAAGTGCTGGAGCAGGCCGCGTTTTCGGAGTTGCAGCTTGACGCGCCGGTCAGCATGCTGAACCTGACCCAGATGATGGCCAAGACCGACGGCTATCAGCTGGAGAAGCCCGAAATCGTGAAAACAGTTGCTGCCGGGGAGGGTTGGGTTCTCCGGAATGCGGTGCCCGGCTTCAAGCCGATGAGTTGCTACAAGCGGGCCGTTGCCGCCACCGGCGAAGCCCGCCACGAGAACACTTTGCAATGGATTTTCTCTGATGGACTGGCGTCGGTATCCCTTTTCGTCGAGAGCTTTGATCCCCGGCGCCATGGGCAGCCAGGCGCATTGGCAATTGGCGCCACCCACACCCTGACGCGGCGCATGGGGGACTGGTGGCTGACGGTGATCGGGGAAGTGCCAGCGCAAACCTTGCTGGCTTTCGCCCAGGGTCTTGAGCGCATCAAATGAAACCTTATGTTCTGAATTGGTTTTGCATTTATTTTTTTATGGAAAGGTCGAAGATGATTCAACTCGATTGGAAGCAAGTTCGTAGCAGTGTTCTCGCGGGCGCCTTGGCCATAACGGCAGCGGTCGCCTTGTTGCCGCCGGCACCGGCGCTGGCCCAGACGCGTACCTTGCCGGACTTTACGGATCTGGTGGAGCAGGTTGGTCCTTCGGTGGTGAATATCCGCACGCTTGAAAAAGTGTCTCCCAGGGGCGGACCCGACGGTGCCGGACAGGATGAGATGTTCGAGTTCTTCCGTCGTTTTGGCTTGCCGATTCCGAATATGCCGCGCCAGTCGCCGCATCCGAGGCGGTCGCCGCCGCAAGAGGAAGATCAGCCGCGTGGCGTCGGCTCCGGTTTCGTGCTCTCGCCGGACGGTCTCATCATGACCAACGCGCACGTTGTCGATGGCGCCGATGAAGTGATGGTGACCCTGACCGACAAGCGCGAGTTCAAAGCCAAGATCGTGGGTGCCGACAAGCGCAGCGATATTGCGCTGGTCAAGATCGAAGCCACCGGCCTACCGGCGGTCAAGGTCGGTGACGTCAGTCGGCTCAAGGTTGGCGAATGGGTCATGGCCATCGGCTCTCCATTCGGTCTGGAAAACACTGTGACGGCCGGCATCGTGAGTGCCAAGCAGCGCGACACCGGCGACTACCTGCCTTTCATCCAGACTGACGTGGCGATCAACCCCGGCAACTCGGGCGGTCCCTTGATCAATATGCGAGGCGAAGTGGTGGGTGTCAACAGCCAGATCTATTCCCGCTCCGGCGGCTCCATGGGCATCTCTTTTGCCATTCCGATGGACGAGGCGGTTCGCGTCAGTGAACAGCTGCGGGCAACCGGCCGTGTGTCGCGCGGGCGTATCGGTGTGCAGATCGATCAGGTCACCAAGGAGGTGGCGGAATCGATTGGACTTGGCAAGCCGCAAGGTGCGCTGGTGCGCGCTGTCGAGGCCGGCTCGCCGGCTGAGAAAGCAGGCGTTGAAGCCGGTGACATCATCATCAAGTTTGAAGGAAAAGTGGTCGAGAAGTCCAGCGATCTGCCGCGCATGGTGGGTGGAACCAAGCCCGGTACCCGCAGTTCGCTGACCGTGTTTCGGCGTGGCGGCGCCAAGGAACTGCTGGTCACCATCGCCGAGATTGATGCCGACAAGCCGGTCAAGAAGGCGGCCGACAAGGAAGATAAACCCAAGGCTTCAAGCGCCGGGCAATTGCTGGGCCTGGCTGTCAGCGAGTTGACCGAAGCGCTCAAGAAAGAGCTCAAGATCAAGGGTGGCGTGAAGGTCGACGCCGCTACCGACGCCGCGGCTCGCGCCGGTTTGCGCGAAGGCGACGTGATCACTCAGATCGGCAACCTGGAGCTTTCCAATGTCAGGGAGTTTGAATCGGCGGTCTCAAAACTCGACAAAAACAAAGCCGTCAACGTGTTGTTCCGGCGTGGAGAATGGGCCCAATATGCGGTGATCAGGCCGACCCGCTAAATGTCAAGCGGCGCCGAAAAACACTGAGTCCGACTCAGGATTGACCGTCAAGAGACAGGTAAAAAAATATATTTTTGCCTGTCTTTTTTGCTTTCTTAATGTGTGTGTCTACTAACTTTTAATCATGACACTTGTTGTTTTGGTTAGAATAGACAGTGTTCACCGAGGATTACCGGCATATTGAAGTCGTCGCAGTCCACGATACGAGATGATTTGGATCGATTCACAGGCGGTCCACAGTTCACCCACAAGTTGTCCAGATAGTCGTTCCCGAATTTTGTTAATAAGTTGTGTATAAATTTCTTGTTGCTGTACTGCAACGACTGGTCATCCAGGTTTTCGGGGCTGTACCTTGCCATCTTTTTGCCTACAATGAAGTTCCAACCTTCGCAGTTGCCAATGATTGTTGGTTCAGGGCGCGTCAGCATTCGACGCGCCCTTTTTTCTTGGCCCTCCTCGTTTTAATTCAATCACTTAAGTGTTCTCGTTGATGAATCACATCAGAAATTTTTCCATCATTGCGCACATTGATCATGGCAAATCGACACTTGCGGATCGTTTGATTCAGCGCTGCGGCGGCTTGCAGGAACGTGAGATGCAAGCGCAGGTGCTGGACTCAATGGATATCGAGAAAGAGCGTGGGATAACCATCAAGGCGCAGACTGCGGCGCTGCAATACAAGGCGCGCGATGGACAGATTTACAACCTCAATCTGATCGACACACCGGGGCACGTCGACTTCTCTTATGAGGTGAGCCGTTCACTCTCTGCCTGCGAAGGCGCTTTGCTGGTGGTCGACGCCAGCCAGGGTGTGGAGGCGCAAACGGTGGCCAACTGCTACACCGCGCTCGAGTTGGGTGTCGAGGTGGTGCCGGTTTTGAACAAGATGGATTTGCCCAACGCGGATCCGGATAACGCCAAAGTTGAAATCGAAGATGTGATCGGCATCGATGCCACGCACGCGATTGCCTGCTCGGCCAAGACCGGCATGGGTATCGATGACATCCTGGAAGCCGTGGTGGCCAGAATACCCGCGCCCAGGGGCAACCCCGCGGGGCCACTGCGTGCCATGATCGTCGATAGCTGGTTCGACAATTACGTTGGCGTCGTGATGCTGGTGCGTGTCGTTGATGGGCGCCTGGCCAAGGGAGAGCGCATCAAGTTGATGGCCACCGATACGACCTACAACGCCGACGGCCTGGGCGTGTTCACGCCCGCCAACGAGTCGCGCGAAGCCCTCGAAGCCGGGGAGGTCGGCTACATCATTGCCGGCATTCGCGAATTGCAGGCGGCCAAGGTGGGGGACACCATCACCTTGATCAAACCCGGCACCGGTGGTGCCGCGTTCACGGCGACCGAGCCGCTGCCCGGTTTCAAGGAAATCCAGCCGCAGGTGTTTGCCGGTCTGTATCCGACCGAGGCGAATCAGTACGAAGGCCTGCGCGACAGCCTGGAGAAGCTCAAGCTCAACGATTCATCGTTGCAGTATGTGCCCGAGGTGTCGCAGGCCTTGGGTTTTGGTTTCCGCTGCGGCTTCCTGGGTTTGTTGCACATGGAGATTGTCCAGGAGCGTCTGGAGCGCGAGTTCGACCAGGACCTGATTACCACGGCGCCCAGCGTGGAGTACCAGGTCGTGCAGGTCGACGGCACCGTGAAGATGGTCGAGAACCCGTCCAAGATGCCGGACCAGGGCCGTCTTGATGAAGTGCGCGAGCCCATCGTCACGGTCCATCTGTACATGCCGCAAGACTATGTCGGCGCGGTCATGACCCTGGCCAACCAGAAGCGTGGCGTGCAGATGAACATGGCGTACCACGGCCGCCAGGTGATGCTGACCTACGAGATGCCGCTGGCCGAAATCGTGATGGACTTCTTTGACAAGTTGAAATCGGTCTCGCGCGGCTATGCGTCCATGGATTACGAGTTCAAGGAATACCGCACGGCGGATGTCGTGAAGGTGGATATTTTGCTGAACGGAGAAAAAGTGGATGCCTTGTCGATCATCGTTCACCGTTCGCAGGCGCAATACCGCGGGCGGGCCGTGGTTGCCAAGATGCGCGAGATCATTTCCCGCCAGATGTACGACGTTGCGATTCAAGCGGCCATCGGCGCCAACATCATCGCCCGTGAGACAATCAAAGCGCTGCGCAAAAACGTCATCGCCAAGTGCTATGGCGGCGACATTACGCGTAAACGCAAGCTGCTGGACAAGCAAAAACAAGGCAAGAAGCGCATGAAACAAATTGGTTCGGTTGAAGTGCCGCAAGAGGCATTCTTGGCAATTTTGCAGGTGGAAGACTGATGCAAGTTCTGACCTCTCTCATTCTGGCAGCCTTCGCCGGCTATATCGGTGCCTGGTATTTTGGCGTGGTCGAAGGCAACTTCGCGCTCCTGTTATTTTTGGCAAGCGTTGTAACCGGTATTTACTGGTTTCTGGAACGCTTTTACTTCTTGCCGGGACGTCAAAAAGCCGCCGCGCTGCTTGAATCGCAGACGCTGGAGCGCCGGCAAGAACTGGGCAAGATGGGCATCAGCCAGGTCGATGACAATGTCGCCGACGCCAGGGCGCGCATTCTGGCACAGCCCTGGTGGCTGGACTGGACCGCCGGCCTGTTTCCGGTCATCGTTGCCGTGTTTTTTCTGCGCTCGTTTCTGGTTGAACCCTTCAAGATTCCCTCCGGCTCCATGATTCCCACGCTGCTGGTGGGCGATCTGATTCTGGTCAACAAGTTTCACTATGGCCTGCGCTTGCCAGTGATCAACACCAAGATCACCGAAGGCAACAAGCCCCAGCGCGGCGACGTGATGGTATTCCGCTACCCGCCCAAACCCAGCCTGGATTACATCAAGCGGGTGGTCGGCACACCCGGTGACGAAGTAGCCTACCTCAACAAGCGCCTGACCATCAATGGCAAGGCAATCGAGACGGTGGCGGTTCCGGAGTTCTTTGATGAAGACGTGATGCGCTACTTCAAACAGTATCAGGAGACTTTGGGCCAGCACAAGCATCGCCTGCTCAACGACGATGACCGTCCGGCCTTTGTTCCGGGCGCGGACGACTTTGTTTTCAAGCAAAACTGCCGCTATAGTATTGAAGGCGTGGTGTGCAAGGTGCCCGAAGGTCACTACTTCATGATGGGCGATAACCGCGATAATTCGCTGGACTCTCGCTATTGGGGTTTTGTGCCGGACAAAAACATTGTTGGCAAGGCTTTCTGGGTCTGGATGAACTTCAGCAACTTGAAGCGCATCGGGTCTTTCGATTGAAGTTGCTATGCGATTGGGAAACTTTGTGGGACAAATGGTGGCACCGTCGCGCGGGCAGCCACTGTCTCTCGACTGATTTGGAGAATGTATGACGATTCAGTTCAGGTCCAGGCAGCGTGGCTTGTCTTTTTTGGGGCTTTTGGTGATCGGCGGTTTGCTGGCGGTGAGCGGCGTCATCATCGCGGAAATTGTGCCCACGGCGATTGAATACCAGGCGATTCTCAAAGCCGCTGACAAGGCCAAGGAAGGTACCTCGGTGGCTGAAGTGCGCAGTATTTTTGACAAGGCGGCCGCTGTCGACAACATCAAATCCATTACCGGCAGAGATATCGAGGTGACCAAGGAAAACGACAAAATCGTCGTCAATTTCGCCTATCAGCGCGAAATTCACTTGGCCGGTCCCGGGTACCTGACTCTCAAATACAGCGGACGCTCGAAATAGTGCGCCCCGGCAGAGGTATGGGCACGTGAAGGACGGTCTGGCGGCGCTGCAAGGCCGTTTGCAGCATGAATTTTCGAATCCCGGTCTGTTGACCCGCGCGGTGACGCACCGCAGTTTCTCGCAGGATCACAACGAGCGCCTGGAGTTCCTGGGTGATTCGGTGTTGAACCTGGCGGTGGCCGACTTGCTTTTTCAGCGCCTGAGCGCGCTGCCCGAGGGTGATTTGTCGCGGGTCCGTGCCAACCTTGTGAAGCAGGACACGCTGCATCTGCTGGCGCTTGAGTTGGGTTTGCCCGAGGTCATTCGTCTGGGCGAAGGCGAGGCCCGCTCAGGTGGTCAAAAAAGACCTTCCATTCTGGCCGACGGCCTGGAGGCCATCATCGGCGCAGTCTATCTGGACGCCGGTTTTGCAGCAGCGCAAAACCTGGTTCATCGTCTCTTCAAAGCCGTCGAAATCAATCCGGAGATGCCGGCTATCGGCAAGGACCCGAAGACCGAGCTGCAGGAGTGGCTGCAGGCGCGCAAAATGAGCTTGCCGCTGTACCGGGTGATTGGCACGCTGGGGGCGGCGCACAAGCAGACATTTGATGTCGAATGCGAGATTCTGGAGCTCAATTTTTCGGAGCGCGGGATTGGTGGTTCGCGCCGTGCGGGCGAGCAAGCCGCGGCAAGTGCCATGCTGCAAACCATCAAGGCCAAAGTCAAGACATGAGCCCCCCGTTTTTCATTTCGCACGGCGCACTGCCCTTGGGGACGCGCATTTTTCCTGGCAGCAATCCGGCGACAAAATATGACTACTGAAAAAAAGACAACGGCTTCAGCGCAGGCGACCGGGCCGGAAGGGCAGAATGACCTGGAAAGCATGCTCAAAGACCTGCGTGGAGCGGCCCCGGCGGGGTCGCCCGTTGCCGGCCAGCGCTGTGGCCTGATCGCCATCGTCGGCAAACCCAATGTTGGCAAATCGACCTTGCTCAACGCCCTGGTGGGCCAGAAAATCAGCATCACTTCAAGCAAGGCGCAAACCACGCGGCACCGCATTACCGGTATCCACAGCCAGGGCGCCAGCCAGTTTGTGTTTGTCGACACGCCAGGATTTCAGACCCGCCACCAGAACGCACTGAACCGTTCGCTCAACAAAACGGTGCTCGGCGCGGTGGGCGATGTGGACCTGATCCTGTTTGTCGTGGAGGCCGGCATGTTCAACCAGGCCGATGCCAAGGTGCTGGACCTTTTGAGCAAGGATATTCCCACCCTGTTAGTGGCCAACAAGCTCGATCAGGTGACACGCCGGGCCGACATTGCGCCCTGGTTGCAGGAGATGCAGCAGCGCCGCGCCTTTGCCGAGTTCGTCCCGATGTCGGCCAAGAACGCCAAGGACATTCAACGTCTGCTGGGCATTTGCGAGCGTTTCCTGCCGGAGCAGGCCTGGTGGTACGCCGAGGACGAGTTGACCGACCGCAGCGAGAAATTCCTGGCCAGCGAGACTGTGCGCGAAAAACTGTTCCGCCTGACCGGCGACGAACTGCCGTACACCTCGACCGTGGTGATCGACAAGTTCGAGGAAGAGCCAGGTCGTGGCAAGCAAAAACGGCTGCTCAAGATCGCCGCCACCATCGTGGTCGAGCGCGACACCCACAAAGCCATGGTGATTGGCGACAAGGGCGAGCGCATCAAGCGCATTGGCACTGAAACCCGGGTCGAGCTGGAAAGACTGCTGGACGCCAAGGTCTTCATCGAGTTGTGGGTCAAGGTACGCTCCGGTTGGGCCGACGACGAAGCGCGGGTACGCAGCTTTGGTTACCAGTAAGCGCATCTCTGACGAACCCTCCTACGTCCTGCACCGCTACGACTGGAGCGAGTCGAGCCTGATCCTGGAAGTGTTCACGCGCCACCACGGCCGCATTGCGTTGGTGGCCAAGGGCGCCAAGCGGCCCAGTTCCAGTTTTCGCCCGATTCTGCTGCCGCTGCAGCCGCTGCACCTGTCTTTCGGCGGTGATGCCGAGATTCGCACCCTCAAAGGCGCGGAGTGGCAGGGCGGTCATGTGATGCCCTGCGGCGAGGCGCTGATGTCGGGCTACTATCTGAACGAGCTGTTGCTGACCCTGCTGGCGCGCGACGATCCGCACCCGCGGCTGTTCGATGTGTATGCCATTGTGGTGCAGGTGATTGCCTCCGAGCATGGCGAGGCTCTCCAGTCCGCGCTGCGCGCCTTTGAACTGCTGCTGCTGCGCGAGATTGGCTTGCTGCCCCTGCTGGACGCCCAGACCATGACCTTGCTGGGGCTGGACCAGCAGGCGCGCTACAGCCTGGTGCCCGAGGGTGGCTTGCGCCAGACCAATGCGGCGGACCGCGCCAGCCTCAGCGGCGCCCAGTGGGTGGCGCTGCAACAGTCGCTGCTCAACACAGCGCCCTTCACCGCCACCTTGCGCGCCTGCTCGGAGGTGATGGCCGAACTCAAGCCGCAATTGCGCACGCTGCTGAATTACCATTGCGGGGTGACAAACTTGCGCACCCGGCAAATGATGATTGACCTGCAATCCTTATGAATACAACCGCTCTCTCTGTGAACCTGAATAAAGTGGCGCTGGTGCGCAATACGCGCCATCTGGGTATTCCCAGCGTCACCCGTGCCGCCACTTTGTGCCTGCAAGCCGGAGCCCACGGCATCACGGTGCACCCGCGCCCGGACGAGCGCCATATCCGCGCCGGCGACGTGCGCGAGCTGGCCGCACTGCTGCAAGCCTGGCCGGAGCGCGAGTTCAATGTCGAGGGCAACCCCCTGCACAATCTGATGGACTGCGTGCGCGACCTGCGCTCACGCAAGCTGCCGGTGCACCAGGTCACTTTTGTGCCCGACAGCGAGGGCCAGTTCACCAGCGACCACGGCTGGAATTTTCCGGCCGATGCCGACCGTCTGCGTCCGCTGATTGTGCGGGCCAAGGAACTGGGCCTGCGCGTCAGCCTGTTCATGGACGCCGACCCGGCGGCCATGGCGGCGGCCAAAGCGGTCGGTGCCGACCGCGTCGAGCTCTACACCGAACCCTATGCCGCCGCCTGGGGCGGCGCCCAGCAGCAGACCCAATTGGCACGCTTTGCCGCCGCCGCGCAAGCCGCGCTGGACGCCGGTCTGGGTGTCAATGCCGGTCACGATCTGAACCGCGACAACCTGGCCCAGTTCATCCGACAGGTACCGGGTGTCGCCGAGGTCTCCATCGGCCACGCCCTGATCGCCGACGCGCTGGAACTGGGCTACTGCGCCACCGTACAGGATTACCTGCGCTGCATTCATGAAGGGCGGTCGTGCCGTTCCTGAACCGGGGCCGTCAGGGCATTGCATGATTTACGGCATCGGTACCGACATCTGCGACGTGCGCCGCATTCGTGCCAGTCTGGCGCGACACGGCGAGCGCTTCGCGGCGAAGATCCTGAGCGAGGCCGAGTTCGCCACCTGGAGCGCCCGCAGCGCGCGTTGGCCCGAGCGTGGCGTGCGCTACCTGGCGACCCGCTTCAGCGCCAAGGAAGCCTTCAGCAAGGCCATTGGCCTTGGCATGCGCCAACCCATGAGTTGGCGCCTGTGCGAGATCGGCAAGCTGGCCAGCGGCAAACCGGTCGTCGTGCTGCATGGCGCGCTCAAAGAATGGTTTGAATCCCGTGGCCTGACCGCGCTGGTCAGCGTGACCGACGAAACCGATTACGCCGCCAGTTTCTGCGTGGTAGAAACCACGGGCAGTGGCTCCAGCGTTCATCAAAGCAGCGCAGCAAATTTTTGACAACATCCCATTGCGTTCCTATCGAGACCCCCATGACACAACATGCGCCCCTGATCATCGACATCGCCGCCCTCGGTCTGAGCAAAATCGACCGCCAGCGCCTCAAGCACCCCCTGGTGGGCGGCGTCATCCTGTTTGCCCGCAACTGGCAGGATCGCGCGCAACTGACGCAACTCTGCCGCGACATCAAGAAGCTGCGGCACGACCTGCTGATTTGCGTTGACCACGAAGGCGGCCGGGTACAGCGCTTCAAGACCGACGGCTTCACCCATCTGCCGCCGATGCGGGCCTTGGGTGAGCGCTGGCTGCACGATGGCAAAGGCGCTGCCGGCAGTGCCGCGCTGGAGGCCTGCAACATGGCCACCGCCTGCGGCTTCGTGCTGGGGTCCGAGCTGCGGGCTTGTGGTGTCGATTTGAGCTTCACGCCGGTGCTCGATCTTGATTTTGGTGCCAGCGGCGTCATCGGAGACCGTTCCTTTGGCCGCGACCCGCGTGTCGTCAGCCTGCTGGCTAAGAGCCTGATGCACGGTCTGCTGCAAAGCGGCATGGCCAATTGCGGCAAACACTTTCCGGGGCACGGCTTCGTCAAAGCCGATTCGCACACCGATATTCCGGTCGACCGGCGCAGCCTGAAAGCGATTCTGGCCGATGATGCCGCGCCCTATGGCTGGCTCAACACCAGCCTGTCCAGCGTCATGCCGGCGCACGTGATCTACCCCAAGGTTGACACTCGGCCGGCCGGTTTTTCGTCGCGCTGGCTGAACGACATCCTGCGCGGCCAGCTGGGCTTTGGTGGAGCCATTTTCAGCGACGACCTGTCGATGGCCGGCGCGCGTTCGATTGATGGACAACAACTCAGCTACACGCAGGCGGCGGTCATGGCGTTGAGCGCCGGCTGCGACATGGTGTTGCTGTGCAACCAGACGCTGGCCAGCAGCGCGGGCGGCGGCCATGCCGTGGACGCGCTGATCGACGGGCTGACCGAGGCCCAGCTCAAAGGCCAGTGGCAGCCCCAGGAGGGCAGCGAGGAGCGCCGTCGCGCGCTGCTGCCGCGCATTCAAACCCCGCACTGGGATGCCTTGATGGTGCAGCCGGACTACATGCACGCGCTCGATCTGGTGCCCTGATCCGACACTGGGTGCCGTCAGCTGTATGAAATACAGACCTGCAAGTAGTGGCCTGGTTTACTCCACCGAGAGTGGGCGCATGTGTCCGCGCTGCCGCCAGCCGGTGGCCGGTTGCCGTTGCAGCGCTACGCCGGCCGGTCCACCATCGGACGGTGTGGTGCGGGTATCGATCGAGACCAAGGGCCGCGCCGGCGAGGGTGTGACCCTGGTGCGGGGCGTCGCGCTGGAGGCGCAGGCCCTGGCGGCTCTGGGCAAGCAACTCAAGGCCGCCTGCGGTGCCGGCGGCACGGTGAAAGACGGCGTGATTGAAGTCCAGGGCGATCACCGCGACCGCGTTATCGAGGTGCTGAAAATACAGGGCTTCGTCGTCAAGCGGGCCGGTGGCTGAGCGGCGACAGCACGACGACCCCGGCGCCAGGGCAGCCGCCGCAATCTGTATCGGCCTGGCCAGAGGAGTCTTGCCTTTGGCCGCGTCCATCGTCAAAATGCCGACATGAACCGCCGCCTCCGTAGCCGACTCGCCATTCTTGCGCTATTGACGCTGCTCGCGCTGGCCGGATGCACGACGGCACCCTCGATGCGCGGCGGTCCGGCGTCGATCGATGCGGCCATCACTCCGTCGCGACTCTCGCCCGAACAGGCGATGGACATCACCATGTATGCCGTGGGTCTTGTCGGTACCCCCTATCGATATGGGGGCAACACACCCGACTCGGGGTTTGACTGCAGCGGTTTGATTGGCTACGTCTACCAGTCGCGGGCCGGGTTGGCGCCACCTCGTACCGTCTCGCGAATGCATGCTTGGGGCCTGCCTGTCAGTACTGAAAACGTGCGCTCGGGCGACCTGGTTCTGTTTGCCCAACAAAATGAAGTGACCCATGCCGGCATTTATGTTGGCAGCGGCCGTTTCGTTCATGCCCCCTCAACGGGCGGCGAAGTTCGGCTCGACCAATTGAACTCAAAATACTGGGCCAGTCAGCAAGTGGCTTTCCGGCGACCTTGATGCCGTGATCAGCACGCCTGCTCGTAGCTTGGGCGGTCGTGATGCGGCGCTATCGGCCGGTCGAGGAACAAGGCCGTTCAACAGGCAATTGTCAGAGCATTTGATAGCGGGCCACGCCAGCCGCGTCAAGCTCGCACCGCACCTCGCCACGATGCAGCAGATAGTTCAGGCAGGCCAGACTCTCACCGGTGGCCAGGTTCAGCAGGCCGTCGTCGGTCGGGTCGATACTGCGGCCAAACAGGGCCGCAAACACGTCGACGGCGCGCCTGGGTTCTCTCAGCGTCTTGCGCAAGCGCTCCAGTGTGCGCTCCTGCGACGTGGCCAGATAGTCCAGCCGGGCGTGCAAGCCGCGAAAGCAGTCGTTGTGCGATGGCAAGACCAGCACATCATCAGGCACCTCACGTTTGAGCTTGGCCAGGGACGCCAGCCATTGCTGCATCGGGTCGGCGTCGGGCTCGGTCGGGTGGACCGACACGTTGGAAGAGATACGCGGTAAAACCTGGTCGCCCGAAATAAGCAACTTCAGGTCGGCGCAATACAGGCAGGCGTGCTCCGGCGAATGGCCAGTGCCGACAATGACGCGCCAGCTATGGGCGCCAATCCTGATTTCTTCGCCATCCTTGATGCGGCGATAGCTTTCCGGCAAGGCGTGAATATATTTGCCAAAGTTGCCGAAGCGGGTCTGGTATTTTTCGATGGCCTCATTGCTCCAACCGGCCTTGCGGTAGAACATGACGCCATCCTCTGGCGCCGGGCGGCCGGTGTCGGCCGTCAGCACGCGGCAGTTCAGGTATTCCAGTTGCGTCATCCACAGACGGCAATTGAATTTGCGCGTCAACCAGCCCGCCATGCCGATATGGTCCGGGTGCATGTGGGTAGCCAGGATTCTGGTCAGCGGACGTTGCTCTGTCGTGCTGGAAAATATCTGGCGCCATGCCGCCAGGGTTTCGTCGGTTCTGATGCCGGTGTCCACCACGGCCCAGCCGTCGTCATCTTCAAGACCCCAGACATTGATGTGATTGAGCACAAAGGGAAGGGGCATGCGCATCCAGACCACACCGGGCGCGATCTCGATCACCTGGCCCATTCCGGGCGGCGCCTCGAACGGATAGATGAGTGCTGGTTTTTCCAGCCGCTCTCTTGGAAGCGGTGTTTCGGTCATGTTGGGCGGCCTTCGCAGGAATCGGTCAGGAACATGATAGTGCTTCCCCGGACCGGTAGTGGATGGCGCATCGAACGGGACGGTCGCTGCCGGCAACGGGCCGTGGCCGGCCTGGCACGGGGCTGGGCCGAAAAAAAAGAACCCTTCGCGGGGAAGGGCTCAGACTGGTTGGCGGAGAGACAGGGATTCGAACCCTGGATACGTTTGACCGTATACTGGATTTCGAGTCCAGCGCATTCGACCACTCTGCCATCTCTCCGGTGTCAAACAGGTGAAATTATACCAGCCGACCGACCCGCGTCGGGCCGCCTGATGTCGTGCGACACGGTCTGAAGGCACTGTAAATAAACTCGTATAGGGGGAGAACAAGCGATGAATCGAATGTTGCGCGCCGGTCTGTATTTCCTGCTCTTTGCCTTGCCGCTGTGGGCGGCCGCGCAGTCGCTGCCGATGCGCTTGCCCGATGGTGTTGCGCCCTTGTCGTACCGGCTGGCCTTGACGCTCGATCCGGCGCGATCCACGCACAGCGGCAAGGTGTCGATTGCGCTGGACATCAAAGCCGCGACCCGCACCATCCGCTTGAACGCCAGCGACATTGTGGTGACTTCCGCTGTGCTGAAGAGGGCTGGCAAGACCTACGCCGCCAGGGCCCGGGTGGCCGACAGCAACTTGCTCGATCTGGTGTTTGCCGCGCCGGTGCCGGCCGGGCCGGGCGAATTGACGCTGGCGTTCCGGGGCCGCCTCGATGACAAAGGCAGCCAGGGTTTGTTCCGGCAAAAAGAGGGCGCCGACTGGTACGTCTTCACCCAGTTTGAAGCGACCGATGCACGCCGCGCTTTTCCGGTGTTCGACGAGCCGCGCTGGAAAGTGCCGTGGACCTTGTCCTTGACCATTCCGGCCAAGCTGACGGCTGTGGCCAATACCGCGGTGGCCAGGGAAGTGGCGTTGGCCCATGGCCTGAAACGGGTTGAATTCCTGACCACGCCGCCCTTGCCCAGCTACCTGGTGGCGTTCGGTGTCGGGCCGTTCGACATCCTGGACGCTGGCCGGGTCGGTGCCACGCCGCTGCGCTTCATCACGCCGCGCGGACGCGCTGCCGAGGCGCGCTACGCCGCCCGCATGACGCCGCCCATCCTGGCCCAACTGGAGGCCTACTTCGGCATTGCCTATCCCTATGGCAAGCTGGACGTCATGGCGCTGCCGATCACCCTCAATTTCGGCGCCATGGAAAACCCGGGCCTGGTGACTTTTGCCGCGCGCTTACTGCTCGCCAGGGAAGCCGAGGAAACTGCCAATTTCAAACGCAGCTTTGTCGAAATACAGGCGCATGAATTGGCCCATCAATGGTTTGGCGACTACGTCACCATGGCCTGGTGGGATGACCTCTGGCTCAACGAATCCTTTGCCTCCTGGATGGGCGACAAGATCACGGCCCAGGTGATGCCCGAATGGCGTTTCGAGACCGGCACGCAAGAGGCCAGGGCCGAGGCCATGGCGGCCGATCGACTGCTGTCGGCGCGGCGTATCCAGCAACCGGTGAACGACCCAGAGTCGCTGGAGAGTGCTTTTGACAGCATCACTTACAGCAAGGGGCAAGCCACTCTGGCCATGTTTGAAAACTGGCTGGGGGACTCTCCATTCCAGGCCGGCGTGCAGCGTTACATGGCCCGGCACGCCTGGGGCAGCGCCACCGGCGACGACTTTGATGCAGCGCTGGCCGCCGGGCAGCCGGAACTCGCGGCGGCCTTCCGGAGTTTTACCGGGCAGCCCGGCATCCCGCGCCTGAGCGTCACGCTGGTCTGCCAGGACAAGCCGCTGCTGAGACTATCGCAATCGCGCTTTTTGCCTAGCAGCCTGTCGGGCTTGGAGCGCGGGATGCGTTGGAGCCAAACGGGGAGGGATGCTAGGCGCAGCGCGCAGCCAATGGCGGGCCCATTGGCAAGCGTTGCAACGCCGCAGACGCCCCGTTTGGCTCCAACCCAACGGGCCGGGGGTGAATTCGGCGCTTCGCGTCGTTGCGCCGACTCGCTTGGGACCCGCCCAAGCTTCGTCGACGCGCCTAGCGCTGCATCCGAATGCACCCCCGTCGCACCCACGTTCCAAGCCCGACAGGCTGCTCGCGGCTCGGCGGCAGCGCCGGCAGCGCTGTGGCAGATCCCCGTGACGGTGCGCACGCCGGCGGGGCGGACACGCATCCTGCTCAAGGAGGCCACCGGCAGCCTGCCCTTGCCCGACACCGCCTGCCCGGCCTGGGTCGAGGCCAACGCCGATGGCGTGGGCTATTACCGTCCGGTCTATGGCCCGGGGCAGTTACTCAAACTCATGATGGATGCCGATCTGAGCGTCAGCGAAATTCTGGCCGATCTGGACGATGCGCAAGCCCTGACCGAGTCCGGCGATCTGCCGGTGGCCGACGCCCTGGCGTTGGCGCTGCGCTATACCGGCCATGCGCGCCGCGAGGTGCTGGAGGCGGCCCTGGGCATCATCGCCAAGATGGAGCCCCTGATTGCGCCTGACCAGCGTGCCGCCTATGCCGCGCTATGGCAGCGTGCTTTTGGCGAACGGGCGCACGCATTGGGCTTGACCGGAAAGAGCAGCGACTCGGACGATGACCGCCTGATCCGGGCGCGCTGGCTGGGGCGCCTGGTCGAGGCCGGGCAGGATGGCGGCTTGCGCGCGCAAGCGCGCGAACTGACGCAGGCCTGGCTGAAGGACCGCGGCGCGCTGGAGGTGGCCAGCCGCGGCCTGGTGTTGCGCAGCGCGGCCATCGATGGCGACCGCGCCCTTTTTGATGCCTTGGTGCAGGCCGCCCGAGCCAGCAAAGATCGATCCGAGCGGCGCGACATCTATGGCGCGCTGGCCCGCTTTGTGGCACCCGAGCTGGCGTTGGCGGCGCATCAGTTGTGGTTGTCGCCGCTGCACGACATTCGGGAGCTGTTGCCGGCTGGTCGGGAGCACCAGGGCGGCGCTGCGCTGCGCGAGGGCTTGTTAGCCTTCGTCAGCGCCAATTTCGACGCCATTGCAGCGCGCTTGCCCAAGGAGTCGGTGGGCCGCTTTCCGAACTATTTTGCCAACTTCTGCGCGGCAGACAAGGCGCTGGCCGTGGAGCAGTTCTTCGCGCCCCGGCTGGGCTCCTACCCCGGCGGCAGCAACAGCCTGGCGCAGTCACTGGAGCGCATCCGCTTGTGCGCGGTCTACCGCGATGCACAGCGCGACAGCCTGACCGGTTTTTTGACGCAGCGCTGACGCGCCGAGGTCCGTTTGCTACTCGCTGGCGACCAGTTGCCGCAAGGCGGTGGCGATGTCTTCTGCGCTGACGCCGGCCACCTCTTGCAACGCGGGCTTGAGCCCGCCTAGCGCCGGGGCACCTTGTTCGCGCAGCAGCGCCATGGCACCGGCAGCGTCCTGGGGCGAATCGAAACCGGCACTTTGCAGCAGCAGGCGGCCGCCCGGCTCCAGCAGCTTGAAATAAAACTTGCCGTCGCGCTCACGGTATTGCTTGAAGGCCGGCAGTGCCGCCTTGCTGGTCTTGGTCGCCTTGGTTGCCGTGGTCGACGTGCGCAGGTCGCGCAGGCCGACGGCGCGGCGCAACTCGGCCGTGAAGGGCCTGGCCAGTTGGCGCGCCTTGTCGGCACCGGCCAGCAGGATCTGTTCCATCTGGGCGGGTGCCGCCATCAGCGCCGTGTAGTGCTCGCGCATGGGCGCTATTTCGCGGTCTATGCGTTCAAACAGCAACTGCTTGGCATCGGCCCAGCCGATGCCATCGGCGTAGGCTTGCCGCAAGGCGGCGGTTTCCTCGGCGCTGGCAAAAGCCTGGTAGATCTGGAACAGGGCCGAGCCTTCGGTTTCCTTCGGCTCGCCGGGCGCCCGCGAGTCGGTCAGGACGCCGGCGATCAGCTTGCGCAATTGCGCGCGCGGCGCAAACAGCGGAATGTGGTTGTCGTAGCTTTTGCTCATCTTGCGGCCGTCGAGCCCCGGCAGGGTGGCTACGTTTTCTTCGATGGCGGCTTCCGGCAGGGTGAAGTGTTCGCCATAAAGATGGTTGAAGCGCTGGGCGATGTCGCGCGCCATCTCGATGTGCTGCACCTGGTCGCGTCCCACCGGCACATGGTGCGCGTTGAACATCAAAATGTCGGCCGCCATCAGCACCGGGTACATGAACAGGCCGGCGCTGACGTTGGCATCCGGTTCCTGCTGCGCCGCCGTGTTCTGGTCCACCGCCGCCTTGTAGGCGTGAGCCCGGTTGAGCAAGCCCTTGGAAGTCACACAGGTCAACAACCAGGTCAGCTCGGTGATTTCCGGAATATCGGATTGACGGTAAAAGGTGACGCGCTCCGGGTCGAGCCCGGCGGCCAGCCAGCTGGCCGCGATTTCCAGCGTCGAGCGCTGGATGCGCGCCGGCTCGTCGACCTTGATCAGCGCGTGGTAGTCCGCCAGAAAATAAAAACTTTCCACCTCCGGGCGCCGGCTGGCCTGCACCGAGGGGCGGATGGAGCCGACGTAATTACCCAGATGGGGTGTGCCGGACGGAGTGATGCCGGTCAGAAAACGCTTGCAATTCATGGAGAAAAAAACTTTGCGGGTGATGCGTGAGTACTAGCCAAAGAGCATGGCAACGGGGGTCAACAAAAGGTCCAGCAGACCATAGGTCAGCGCCATCAGGGGGCGCATCCACAAGCTGCTGACGACGCCCGCGATGACCAGACCCATGACGATGAAGAAGCCCCAGGGCTCGACGCGGGAAACAAATTCGGCTTGCCGGTAAGGCAGCAAACCGACCAGGATGCGGCCGCCGTCCAGCGGCGGCAAGGGAAACAGGTTGAAGGCGAACATCACCACGTTGACCAGCACGCCGCCCTGGGCCATCTGGAGAAAGAAGGGCTCCGACACGCCGCTCCCCTTGAGCACAAACAGCAGCACGCCCCACAGCAGGGCCTGGATGAAATTGGCGGCCGGTCCGGCCAGCGCCACCCAGATCATGTC
Organism: Rhodoferax sp.; assembly: GCF_028714215.1. GTDB lineage: Bacteria > Pseudomonadota > Gammaproteobacteria > Burkholderiales > Burkholderiaceae_C > Rhodoferax. The sequence goes on from NZ_JAQTMS010000007.1 coordinate 74,569, forward strand.
GCGTTTCGGGTTGCGCAGGTTGCCGAAGCGTACCGGCACCGGCTTGGCGTAGCCGAACAGGAAGGCGCCGGAGGTGGCAAAGTACAGCAGCAGCGGCATCAGAATGGTGCCCATCGGGTCGATGTGCTTGAGCGGGTTGAGCGTGACGCGCCCCAGCACGTAGGCGGTGTTGTCGCCGAAATGCCGGGCCACGTAACCGTGCGCGGCCTCGTGCACGGTAATGGCAAACAGTACCGGCAAGGCATAAAGGGCGATGGTTTGAATCAGGTGTGCAATGTCCATCAGGCTATTGTCTCAGAGGGTTGAAAGCCCGAGGGCCGCCAAGGCACCGCGCCCCTGCCGAAGCACCACCGGCTCTTCGCCGCTCAGGTCCACCACGGTGGTCGGTTCCCGGGCACAGGCACCGGCGTCGATGACGGCGGCAATCTGGTTCTTGTAGCGCTCCAGAATGATTTGCGCGTCGTTCAGCGGCTCGGTTTCGCCCGGCGCGATCAAAGTGGTCGCCAGCAAAGGCCCGTGGTGCAGCGCCAGCAGCGCCTGCAACACCTTGTGCTCCGGGACCCGCATGCCGATGGTGCGCCGGGCCGGGTGGCTGACGCGCCGCGGCACTTCCTTGCTGGCCTCCAGAATGAAGGTGTAGGGGCCTGGCGTGGCAGACTTGATGAGCCGGTACTGCCGGTTGTCGACCCGCGCGTAGTTGGCCAGTTCGCTCAGGTCGCGGCACAACAAGGACAACTGGTGTTTGTCGTCGATGCCGCGGATGCGGCGCAACTTGTCGACCGCCGCCTTGTCGTCCAGATGGCACACCAGGGCGTAACTGGAGTCGGTCGGTACCGCCAGGATATCGCCTTTTTCCAGCAAGGCGACGGCTTGCTTGAGCAGGCGCGTTTGCGGGTTGTCGGGGTGAACTTCAAAGAACTGGGCCATGGCCGTATTGTCGGCGAATCCCGGGGCGCTCAGCGGTCGGCCGGGTCGGTCCCGGCGCGCAGCGGCTTGGCCACTTGATGCGCCGGCAGCAGGGCGTTGCCAACGCCGCTGGCCGCAATCACGGCAATGCCCAGCCAGGCCAGTGCGTCCGGCACATGGCTGAAGAACAGCCAGCCCGACAGCGTGGCAAAAGCGATCTGGGTGTAGAGGTAAGGCGTCAGCACCGGCGCCGAGGCCCGCATGAAGGCGCGGATCAGCATCAGGTGGCCAAAAGTCCCCAGGAAGCCGATCAGCACAAACCAGGGCCAATGCGCCAGCAAGGCGGTCCAGCTCCAGCTGAACAGCACGATCGGGCTCATCGCCAGCATGCCCACCAGACCGGTGTAGAAGTGGGTGGTATAGGGGTTTTCTTCAGCGCTCAAGCGGCTGGTGAGAACCTGAAACCAGGCATAAGTGGTGACCAGCAAGACCGGAAACAGCAGGGCCCAACTGAACACCTGGCCGCCCGGACGCACCACCAGCAGGACGCCGCCCAGCCCGGTCGCCATCAGCAGCCAGCGTTGTTGCGAGACGTGATTTTTCAGGACCCAGGCGGCCAGCCCCGTGGCCACCAGCGGCGACAGCATCACCATGGCGGTGAACTCGCCCACCGGCAGGTATTGCAGACCGAAAAACGAGCAGGCGCTGGTGATCAGCAGCAACACCCCGCGCAAGGTCTGAAAGCGTGGATTGGCGGTTTTAAGCAGACCGAGTTTTTGCACCGGAAAGCGCAGGACAAAAGTCAGCACCGCCTGAAACGCATAGCGAAACCACAACAGCATCAGTACCGGTGCCAGCGCCACGGCGTATTTGGTGGCGGTGTCGAGCGCGGCAAAAGCCAGCGTGGCCAGCACAATGAGCAAAATGCCGCCGCCTTGGCGGCTACGCCAGAAGGACATCGGAACTCAGTGCCCGATGGCGGCCAGTGCCGCCGGGATCGGGTGGGGCCGGTTCTGGATCCGGTCCGCCAGCAGTTCCCACACCGGCGTCAATTGCGCCGGCAGGGGGGGCAGCGTGCCAAGCTCGGTGTGGCTCTCGTCGGGGCTGTGAAAGTCGCTGCCGCGGGAGGCCGCCAGGCCGAATTCGCGGGCCGTGTCGGCGTAGCTGAGGTACTCGGCGGCGCTGTGACTGCCAGTCACCACTTCGACGCCTTCTCCGCCGTGGCTTTTGAATTCGGTGAACAGGGCAAATTCCTCGTTGGCGCTGAACTTGTAGCGCGCCGGGTGCGCCAGCACCGCCACGCCGCCGGCACCTTTGATCCAGCTCAGCGCATCCTTCAGGCTGGCCCAGCGGTGTTCCACAAAGCCGGGTTTGCCTTCGGTCAGGTACTTGCGGAACACCTCATTGGTGTCGCGACAGACGCCGCGTTCCACCAGAAAACGGGCAAAGTGGGTGCGCGAGATCAAATCGTGGTTGCCGGCATACTTCAAAGCGCCTTCATAGGCGCCCTGGATGCCGACCTTGGCCAGTTGCGCCGACATGGCCATGGCGCGCTGCCCGCGGCCGCCCCGGGTCTGCACCAGTCCGCGCCGCAACACCGGGTCTTGCGGATCGAAACCCAGGCCCACGATGTGCACCGTCTGGTGAATGAAGGTGACCGAAATCTCGACGCCGCTGAGGTATTGCAGCCCGACCTCCTGGGCTGCCGCCAGGGCGCGCTGCTGGCCGCCTATTTCATCATGGTCGGTCAGAGCCCACAGCTCGACGCCATGGGCCTTGGCGCGTGCCGCCAGCGCTTCGGGAGTCAGGGTGCCATCGGAGATGGTGGAGTGGCAATGGAGATCGGCATTGAGGGGGGTCACAAGTCCATTTTAGGCTTTTGCGTTTTTCTGTTGACTGCGACGGGTCTTTATCGAACTACAACTCGGCCGCCTCAATCAAGAATCGGACCCGGCGCATCCCGTTCCAGGCATCGGCATCGAGCCGGAACGCCAGTTTGACGCGCGCCGGCAGCGGCTCGGTATGGCCAAACCAGATGCCGTCCACCGGCTGGCCCTGGTGCTTGAGTTTGAGCGCCAGGTGCTTCTCGCCGACCAGGCGCTGCGACACCACTTCCAACTCCTCGCTGAAGGTCGGTGGCGCAAAGCCCTGGCCCCATACCTCCTTGTGCAGCACGTCCACCAGTTCGACCCGGCGGTACTCGGTTTTCAGGGGGCCATCGGTGGCCAGGCGGCGCATCAGCGTGGCGGCGTCCAGCCACTCCTGCGCCACCCCACTCAGGCCCTGCGCAAAAGTGGTGAAATCCTCACTCGCAATGGTGCAGCCGGCGGCCATCGCGTGGCCACCAAAACGCAGCAACACGCCGGGATGGCGCTTGGCCACCAGGTCCAGCGCGTCGCGCAGGTGAAAGCCGGCGATCGAGCGCCCCGAGCCCTTGAGTTCGTGTTCGTGACCCGGTGCGCCGCTGCGGGCAAAGACGAAGGCCGGGCGGTGCAGCTTGTCCTTGATGCGCGACGCCACGATGCCCACCACGCCTTCATGAAAATCGGGATCGAAGACGCAGATCGCCGACGGCGGCTCCGCTTCCTCCTGAAACAAGGACTCGGCAATGGCCAGGGCCTGCTCCCGCATGCCGCCTTCGATCTCGCGCCGGTCGCGGTTGATGCCGTCCAGTGTTTGCGCCAGTTCGGCGGCGCGCGCCGCATCGTCGGTGAGCAGGCATTCGATGCCCAGCGTCATGTCCGACAGGCGCCCGGCGGCGTTGATGCGCGGCCCCAGCGCAAAGCCGAAGTCGAAGGTGGTGGCGGCCTTGGCTTGCCGCCCGGCCGCAACAAAGAGCGCCGCCAGTCCGACGGGCATGGCCAACTCGCGCACTCTCTTCAAACCTTGCGCGACCAGTCGGCGGTTGTTGGCATCGAGCTTCACCACATCGGCCACGGTGCCCAGTGCGACCAGTGGCAGCAGCGCATCCAGTTTGGGTTGTGTGGCTGCATCGAATTGGCCGCGCCGCCGCAGCTCCGCGCGCAGTGCCAGCAGCACGTAAAACATGACGCCGACACCGGCGATGGACTTGCTCTCGAAATTGCACAGCGGCTGGTTCGGGTTGACGATGACGTCGGCATCCGGCAGTCGGACCACGCCGTCCACGCTGGCGGGCAGGTGGTGATCCGTCACCAGCACCTGCAAGCCCAGGGCGCGCGCCGTCGCCACGCCGTCAAAGCTGGCGATGCCGTTGTCGACCGTGATCAGCAGATCGGCGCCGCTGTCCTTGACGCGCTGCGAGATCGGTGGTGTCAGGCCGTAGCCATCGACCACGCGGTCCGGCACGATGTAGCTCAGGTGTTTAGCGCCCAGCAGACGCAGGCCGCGCAGGCCCACGGCGCAGGCGGTGGCGCCGTCGCAGTCGTAGTCGGCGACGATGCAGATTTTTTTGTCCAGGCCAATGGCGTCGGCCAGCAGAGCGGCAGCGGCGCGGTTGCCCAGCAAGGTGTCGGGTGGGAGCAGCCGGGCCAGGCCGGCGTCAAGTTCCTCGGCGCTGTTGACGCCGCGTGCCGCATAGAGCTGGGCCAGCAGCGGGTGGACGCCGGCCTGTTCCAGCGCCCAGGCGCTGCGCGGCGGAATGTCGCGGGTGATCAGCTTCATAGTTGTTCCAGCACGGTGGCTGCCGGCGGGTTGCCGAACAGCTGCTTCAGTCGTGTCAGCCGGCTCGTTTGCGTTGGCCCAAAAGTCTGCGCGTGGCGCTCGCCGCAAAGTGTCAACTGCACGCTGTCCCCTTGCGCCAGCGCCTTCAGCAGCGTGGCGCATTCGGTGGCGTCCAGTGCCGTCCAGGCTTGCGCCCAGGCCGCCCAGTCTTCGTTCAGGGCGGCCTCGCGCAAGCTGTTCACCACCTGCGGCGCCGGGTCGGCGGCGGCTGGCTGGGGCGGCTGTGGCAGGGCTCCGGTGCCGCTCAGCCAGAACGAGTTGACGGGCACCGCGCCACGGGCCGCGCGGGCATCGTTGACCGGGTGGTTGTAGAGCAGCATCTGCATTTCGCTTTGCAGACGCAGCAGCTTGGCGGCGTTGCTGGTCGGGGGCAGCCAGCCGGCCACCTGGCGCCCGGCCACGCGGTCCAGCGATGCGCTGGCCAGCCCGTCGAATAGCTCGCCGTGGGCCAGCCAGGTGCTGGCTTGCTGGTAGTGCAGGCTGATGCCGTCTTCTTCAAAGTAGGGTTGCATGGCGGCCAGCAGCGCCTGCGACTCCGGCTCGGGAAAGTCCGGCAGGATGGAGCCGCTCATGACCACGTGCTTGCTGCCGACTTGCCAGTGGCACGGCGTGATGAAGCCCCAGGCGCCGCCGGCGCTCCGGCTTTGCCTGGCATCCAATGCTGCCCAGGCAATCATGCCGTCGGCCACCGGCAGGCCCAGGGCTCGGGCCAGCGCACGCTCATGCGGTGGCGACAGGCTGAACAGATCGCCCTGGTCCAGCGGCCCGGGTGCCAGGCGCGCCAGCAGTTTTTCAAGCTGTGGCAGCTTGAGGCTGCGCAGGGCCGTGGCGCAGCCCTCGGAACTGCAAAAAGCAAACGGAATCAGGAGGTGCATGGGCTGATTGTGCGGGATGCCACAATGGCGCCTGTTTCCAACCCTTGCGTTCATGCAAATTCCTTACGAACTTATTCTTGGCTGGCGCTACACGCGGGCCGGTCGGGCGACCCGGCGCAATGGCTTCATCTCGTTTATTTCGGGCGTTTCCATGCTGGGTATCGCGCTGGGCGTGGCGGCACTGATCATTGTTCTGTCGGTGATGAATGGTTTTCAGAAAGAGGTGCGCGACCGCATGCTGGGCGTGGTCTCGCACATCGAGATTTTCGCGCCCAGCGGCGCCGCCTTGCCGGATCTGGCGCGCACACTGGCCGAAGTGCGGGCCAATCCCGAGGTGCTGGGTGCCGCGCCTTTCATCGCCTCCCAGGCCTTGTTGGCAAGAGGCGAGGACATGAAGGGCACCATGGTCCGGGGCATTGACCCGGCGCTGGAGCCCAGCGTGACCGACCTCGCCGTGGAGTTGAAAAACTCCGCCCTGATGCGCCTGGTTCCGGGTGAGTTCGGCGTTGTGCTGGGTGGCGAACTGGCGCGCTCTTTGGGCGTGCGCCGGGGCGACAAGGTCACGCTGGTGTCACCCAGCGGGCAGGTCACGCCGGCCGGTGTGGTGCCGCGCCTGAAACAAATGACGGTGGTGGGAACTTTCGATTCGGGCCACTACGAGTACGACTCGGCGCTGGTGCTGATGCACATGGACGATGCGGCGAAGATTTTCCGCCTGGAAGGCCCGACCGGCGTGCGGGTCAAACTGAAAGACCTGCACCAGGCGCGTGAGGTCGGCGCGCAGCTGGCACGCAGCCTGAGCGGCGACCTGGTGGTGCGCGACTGGACGCGCCAGAACCGTACCTGGTTTGCCGCGGTGCAGGTGGAAAAACGCATGATGTTCATCATCCTGACGCTGATCGTGGCGGTGGCGGCCTTCAACCTGGTGTCTACGCTGGTGATGACGGTGACCGACAAGCGCGCCGACATCGCTATTCTGCGCACCCTGGGGGCCAGCCCGCACTCCATCATGGGCGTTTTTGTGGTGCAGGGCGCCATGGTGGGCGTTATCGGCACCTTCGCCGGTCTGGCGCTGGGCCTGGGGGTGGCGTTCAACATCGACGTCATCGTGCCGGCGCTGGAGCAATTGTTCCACGCCAGCTTTTTGCCTAAAGACATTTACCTGATCAGCCGCATGCCCAGCGAGCCGCAGCAGGCCGATATCGTGCCGATTGCCGTCATCTCGCTGGTGCTGGCGTTTCTGGCCACGCTGTACCCCAGCTGGCGCGCCAGTCAGGTGAACCCGGCGGAGGCGCTGCGCTATGAGTGACATGACCCCCACGCTTGTCGCTGCGCGTACTTCGCTGCCCCCCGAGGGGGCGCACTTCGCCTTGGGGCGGCCCGGCGGCGAAGCCGTTGTTCTAAGCGCCCGCGCGCTGACCAAGCGTTTTACCGAAGGCCGTCTCGATGTCACGGTGCTGCAAGGCGTGGACTTGGACGTGCGCGCCGGCGAGACGCTGGCCATTGTCGGTGCCTCGGGGTCCGGCAAAAGCACCTTGTTGCATCTGCTGGGTGGCTTGGACGCACCGACCAGCGGCGTGGTGCAACTCAACGGGCAAGACCTGGCCGGGCAGAGCGCCGCCGCGCAGGGCCGCTTGCGCAACCAGTACCTCGGTTTTGTTTACCAGTTCCATCACCTGCTGCCCGAATTCAGCGCGCTGGACAACGTTGCCATGCCCTTGTGGATTCGGCGCCAGGCGCGCCACGACGCGGCGCAAACCGCGGCACAGATGCTGGCCAGCGTCGGGCTGCAGGATCGCTTGCAGCATCGCCCGGCCGAACTCTCCGGCGGCGAGCGCCAGCGCGTGGCCATCGCCCGCGCCCTGGTGACGCGGCCGGCTTGCGTGCTGGCCGACGAACCCACCGGCAACCTGGACCGCGGCAGCGCCAACGGCGTCTTCGAGTTGATGCTGGAACTGGCGCGCACGCAAGGCACCGCCTTCATCGTCGTCACCCATGACGAGACTTTGGCGGCCCGTTGCGGCCGGCAATTGCGGCTGGTGCAAGGCAAATTGTCGGCGCCGGCAAGCATTGTCATTAGAAAATAACAGGCTTCTGATTGGGCTGATTGCAAGCAAAACCTGTTTCATGCTAACCTCATTTCAGTTCCGGGTGGGGCTGATCCGCATCGGCGCAATTGACCCAGCCTGAACTGGAATTTGCCGGGAGGCATAGGAGGAGGCTATGAGTTCAAAAAAGTCAGCCACCATCCTCGTTGTCGATGACGAGGAGCGCAACGTCAAGTTGCTGGAGACCCTGCTGAAGGCAGAGGGCTACCGCACCGTTACCGCTGGCAACGGGCGCGCCGCCCTGGCGCTGGCAACCGCCAATCCTCCCGATCTGATCCTGCTCGACATCATGATGCCCGACATGGACGGCTTCGAGACCGCGTCCCAGCTCAAGGCCGATCCGCGCACCCGGGCGGTGCCCATCATTGCGGTGACCTCGCTCGATGACCGCCAGTCCAAGCTGCGCACGCTGGAAGCTGGCGCGGAGGAATTCCTGACCAAGCCGATCGATCGGGCCGACCTCCAGGTTCGCGTGCGCAACCTTCTGCGGCTCAAGGAATATGGCGATTTCCTCGCCCACCACAACCGCATTCTCGAAGAACAGGTCCGGCAACGCACGGACCAACTCAACGACGCTTATCGGGAAACCATCTTCTCGCTGGTGCGCGCGGCGGAGCACAAGGACGAGGACACCGGCCGTCATGTGCAACGCATCAGCCATTACTGCAGTGAACTGGCCCATGCCCTGGAGATGCCAGCCGAATTCCACGACGTCATCTTCCTGGCCAGCACCATGCACGATGTCGGAAAGATCGGTATTCCAGACCACATATTGCTCAAGCCGGGCCCACTCACCGAGCAGGAGTGGCGCGTCATGCGAACGCACAGCGCCCTGGGCGCCAAGATTCTTTCCAATAGCAGTTCGCCCTACATTCAAATGGGCTGCGACATCGCGCTCAATCACCATGAACGCTGGGACGGCAGTGGTTACCCCAATGGCATCAGGGGCGAGGCAATTCCGCTCGCGGCGCGCATCATGCAGATCGCGGATGTCTACGACGCGCTGCGCAGCCGGCGTCCTTACAAGCCCGCGTTCGACCACACGCGCGCGGTCGACATCATCAGCCAGGGCGACGGACGGGTACAGCCGGGACACTTTGACCCGCAAGTGCTGACCTGCTTTGTGCAGCGGGCGGACCGGTTTGCCGTCATTTACGACCGGCTGCTCGATACATGAGCTGGCCCGAGCCCCCGCGCGGCCGGCTCTGCTGGCGATTTTCTGACCACCAGGAAGAGGCATGATGGACAGCAGCTCGCTCTTCCTGTCCACTTATGGCCCCGGGCGCGGCGCCCGTCGCGCAGCGCTGACCGTCTTCCTGGCCTCGCTGGCCGTGTTCCTCGCCGCGGCGCCGTTTGCAAAAGTCCCGCTGCCGCAGATGCCGGCCTTTCTGCCGATCTATCAATCCGCTCTTGTGGTCTGCGAGGCGATCACGGCGGTGCTGCTGTTCGGCCAGTATGGCATCCTGCGCTCCAGGGCGCTGCCGGTACTGGCTTGCGGCTACCTGTTCAGTGCGGCGATGGCCGTGGCCCACGCCCTGAGTTTTCCCGGTCTCTTCGCGCCCGCCGGCCTGCTCGGCGCCGGGACGCAGTCCACCGCGTGGATCTACTTCCTCTGGCACGGCGGATTTCCCCTGTTCGTCATCGGCTATGCGCTGCTCAAGGACGACCTTGGCGCGCCCGCCGTACCCAACGACCACCTGCTGCTGGCCGTGCTGCCTTATGTGATTGCGGTGCTTGCCGTGGCCGGCGGATTGACGCTTCTGGCCACCACCGAAGACGCCTTGCCCGTGATCATGGCGGGCAACCTGGATGCCCCGGCGAAGGTTGTCGTTGCCGCGGTGGTATGGATGTTCAGCGTCGTCGCCCTGGCTGTCCTGTGGTGGCGGCGACCCCACTCGGTGCTCGATCTTTGGCTGATGGTGGTGATGTGCGTCTGGATCTTCGATAGCGCGCTGGCCGCCGTTCTGAACCATGGCCGTTACGATCTCGGCTGGTACGCGGGTCGCATTTACGGCCTGCTGGCGGCCAGCTTCGTGCTGATGGTGTTGCTGCTGGAAAACGGCAAGCTCTACGCCCGACTGGCCCGCTCCCATGACCGGGAGCGCAGCAAGACCAACGACCTGCGGCGACTCACGGCCCAGCTTGAATCGGTCAACGAGCAACTGGCCGAAAAGAATCAGAAGCTGGAGGAGGTGAGTCGGCTGAAGTCCGAATTTCTGGCCAACATGTCGCATGAACTGCGCACCCCGCTGAACGCCATCATCGGCTTTTCCGAGGTGCTCAAGGATGGGCTGGTGGGCGAGCTCACGGCACAGCAGCAGGAGTTTGTCCGGGACATCTTCACCAGCGGCCAGCACCTGCTGTCCCTGATCAACGACATTCTCGATCTGTCCAAGATTGAGGCTGGCAAGATGACGCTGGACCTGGACCCGCTGGACCTGGATGGCATGCTGGCAAACAGCCTCGCTATCGTCAAGGAAAAGGCCGCGAACCAATCCATCGCGCTGCAACTCGATGTCGCCGGGCCACTGGGCACGCTGCTGCTGGACATGCGCAAGACCAAGCAGATTGTTTTCAATCTGTTGTCCAACGGCGTGAAGTTCGCCGCCAAGAACGGCCGGGTGATTCTGCGGGCGCGCAAGGTGGAACGCTCCGCCATCGAAACCTGGGCATCAGAGCAGCCGACCAGTCTGCGCCTGCCCCTGCCACCCAGCGCCTTCACGGAGTTCCTGGAAATCGCGGTGCTGGACACCGGGCTGGGCATCGCCGCCGAGGATTTGCCACGCCTTTTTCAGTCTTTTTCGCAGCTCGATTCTTCGCTGTCGCGCGTCACGGAAGGCACCGGACTGGGGCTGGCACTGGTCCAGAAACTGACCCACCTGCACGGCGGTACCGTTGCCTTGGCCAGCACACCGGGACAGGGCTCCAGCTTCACCGTCTGGCTGCCGTGGCGCAAGGTAGACGCGGTGACCGGCGGCGCGGATGAAACGGTGCCGCTGCCAGCACCGCCCGGCCCCAGCCGGCAACTGGCGCTGGTGATCGAAGACAACGAACGCGCCGCTGAGCTGATCCGTCTGCAACTGGAGCCCGAAGGCTTCGAGATCGTGCGCGCCGCCAGCGCGAAGCAGGGGCTCGAATTACTGATGCAGCGGGAACCGGCGGTCATCCTGCTGGACGTCGTGTTGCCTGACATGGACGGCTGGGATCTGCTGGCGCGGCTCAAGCAGCCGGGCTCGGCCGCGCTCCATATTCCGGTCGTCATCGTCTCGATCATCGCGGACCCGCGCAAGGGGTTCTTTCTGGGCGCCAGTGCCGTGCTGCAGAAGCCCGTGGCGCGTGATGAACTGATCAATTCTCTGCAGCGTCTCGGGCTGGCAAAGACCAGCCGTGCCCTCAAGGTATTGGTGGTCGACGACGATCCGAAGGCGGTGGAGCTGCTGTCAGCCTACCTGGCCGAACCGGGTTACACGGTGTTGCAGGCCTATGGTGGCAAGGAGGGTATTGCCATGGCGCGGCGCGAACGGCCCGATCTGCTGGTACTCGACCTGTTGATGCCGGAGGTCAACGGTTTCGATGTCGTCGAGGCCCTCAAGAGCAGTCCGGAAACGGCCGCTATCCCCGTCGTCGTGGTGACCGCCAAGACCCTCATGGAGGAAGACCACGCGGCCTTGAACGGCTCTGTCGCGGCCATCCTGGAGAAGGCCAGTTTCAACCACGCGCACTTCATCAACGAAGTTCAGCGCGTGCTGAAAACCAGTCACGGGGCGCGCCCATGACGGCGCGGGTGCTGGTGGTGGAAGACACTCCCGCCAACCTGAAACTGGTGAATATGTTGCTCGACAGGGCGGGCTACCAGGTGCTGCTGGCGGTCAATGCCCTTGACGGCATGGTGCTGGCCCGCGAACACCTGCCGAATCTGATCCTGATGGACATTCAGTTGCCCGGCATGGATGGTCTCACGGCGACCCGCCTGCTGAAGGAATCGGTAGCGACACGCCACATCAAGATCGTCGCGCTCACGGCTTTTGCCATGAAGGGCGATGAGGAAAGGGTGATCGCTGCCGGCTGCGACGGTTACATCGCCAAGCCGATCCAGTATCAGAGCTTTCTCGCCGAGGTGGAACGCATATTGGCGTCCGTGCCGGCGCCAACAGCGTCTTCGAGTTGATGCTGGAACTGGCGTGCACCCAAGGCACCGCGTTCATCGTCATCACCCATGACGAAACGCTGGCGGCGCGCTGTGGGCGGCAGTTGCGGCTGGTGCGGGGGAAATTGCCGGCGTTGGATTGAGGCGCTGCGGCGTTCGGTCATTGAACATCCCGTATTGCCGTCGAGTGCCAAAAGTCGGGGGTGATTACCGCCATTGAATGAATGGCGTTAGCACTATCGGTTCATCAGCAATAGCGGTGGGCGTTGGCAGTAACAATCTTCGTTAGCATTCAGTCGTGAATAGTGATGTTGAAATCAAACTCAAGCGACGCCTGATAGCAATGGTGCTGTCGTCCCATGAGCTGATGGCAGCACTAAGAGCAGTACGCGACCTTGAGCTGGTTTCCTGGTGTATCGGAGCTGGTGCGGTGCGTTCCATGGTGTGGGACAGACTGCATGGATATGCAGTTCCCACTTCCCTGGACGACATCGATGTTGTCTATTTCGAAGATTCAGTCGGACCGGAGCGCGATGCTGAACTAGAGAGACGCCTTCGCCTTGCCATGCCCAATTTGGTATGGGAGGTCACCAACCAAGCGACTGTTCACTGCTGGTTTCAAGAGCAGTTTTCGCAGGAAGTCGCGCCGCTGAAATCCCTTGAAGAGGGTGTCGCAACTTGGCCTGAATACGCTACCTGCGTTGGCGTTACGCTTAACCATGATGACTCGGTCGGTATTACTGCTCCGCATGGACTTGGAGACTTATTTGGATTGCTCGTGCGTCACAACCCGGTCCGTGCTGGCAAAGATATTTATTGGCAGCGTGTCGTCACAAAGCGATTCCGTGAGCGGTGGCCGCTGGTTTCCATCATTCCGGTGTAGACGCCCCACCTTAAAACACCCGGCCAAATGAATCTCCCCTCTTTCGCCCGGCGAGGCGAGAGAGGGGCAGGGGGTATGAGGAAAATGGAAGAGAAGACGAGGAAAAGTTTTACCTCCCAGCCTTGTTCCGCGACGCAGCCGTGGCGGCGCCAGGCAACAGCGTCAGTCCCCCTGCGAAGTGACCAGAATCAACCCTCATAGGGGCAGGGAAACTGGCCACGGCAACACGGGTTGAAGCATAGAATGGGCAGCGTGAGAGCCGGGTGTACTTGGCCATCGAGACTGATGGCCCTCTGCAGTTGAAAACAATATGCACAACCTCGATTTCCGCACGCTGAGTTTTCTCGCCATGGTCAGCAGCTTGCTGCCGGCGGCGGGCCTGCAACTGGTCAAGAAGCGGACCGGCGCCAAGGCCCCCGGCCTGCCAGAGTGGATCTCGGGCCTGAGCGCCGCCGGCGCCGCTTACGCCCTGCTGGCCCTGCGCGGCACGGTTCCCGATCTGCTCTCCGGCGTTGCCGCGGACACGCTGCTGATCGTGGGCGGGGCCTGGTTGTACCTGGGCAATGGGAGTTTCCGGGGGCGCCGGGATGAGTTCCCCTGGTACTGGGTGGTGGTGGTCGCCGCTGCCGTGCTGCTGGGCTATTTCAGTTACGGGGCACCCAGCCCGTCGGCGCGCAGCGTTACTTTGTCGGTGGCGCTGGCGGCAGTCTTGCTTCCCAGCGCCGTCGTGCTGCTGCGTGCGGGAGACGGTGGCGACCGGCTGCTGCGCGGCTTCGTTGCCGCGGCTTTTTTGGCCGGCGCGCTGTTCATGGGCGCGTGCGCCGTCATCACGCTTTTTCTGCCCTTGCCGGGGCAGGATTCGATGCAGATGGCGAGCACGGTCCAGACGCTGTCCCTGGTCTTCGGAATCGGCCTGAACATGGTCCTTGGCGTCGCTTTGCCGCTGCTGGTGTCCGGAAGAATGCAGCACCAAATGGAAATCCTGGAGCGCGCCGTCAATAGCTCCAACGACGCCATCTTCGTGCACGACCACACGCTGCGTTTCATCTACGTCAACGAAACCGCCTGCCGCTCCCTTGGCTATGGCCGGGAGGAACTGCTGACCATGTACCCGCCCGACATCGACCCCGGTGTGACGCACCAGATAGCCGAGGAAATGAAGCAGGCGATGTTGAACAAGCGCGCCGTCCACAAGTTCGAAACCCGGCATCGCAGCAAGGATGGGCGGGTGTTCCCGGTGGAACTCAGCGGTTCCATGTTCGAATACGAGGGCGATATCTTTGGCGTTTCGATTGTCCGTGACATCACCGAACGCAATGCCACCGAGGCGCAATTGCGCAAGCTCTCGCTGGCGGTGGAACAAAGCCCGGAGAGCATCGTCATCACCGACGTCGACGCCAGGATTGAATATGTGAACGAGGCCTTTGTCCAGAACACGGGTTATTGCCGTGAAGAAACCATCGGCCAGAACTCGCGCTTCCTGCACTCGGGCAAGACCCCGCCGGAAACCTATGCCTCGCTGTGGGATGCGCTGACCCATCAGAAACCCTGGCAGGGCGAGTTCCATAACCGGCGCAAGGACGGCAGCGAGTACATCGAATTGGCCAGCGTGATGCCGATCCGTCAGCCCGATGGCGTCATCAGCCACTACCTGGCGGTCAAGGAGGACATCACCGAGAAGAAGCGGCTGGGGCAGGAATTGAACCGCCACCAGCATCACCTTGAGGAACTGGTGGTCAGCCGCACAACGCAGTTGGCCGAGGCACGGGAACGCGCCGATACCGCCAACCTCGCCAAGAGTGCCTTCCTGGCCAACATGAGCCACGAGATCCGCACGCCCATGAACGCCATCATCGGGCTCACCCATCTGCTGCGTCGCTCCGACCCGACCCCGACACAGGTCGAGCGACTGGCCCAGATCGATAGCGCCGCAAATCACCTGCTGTCAGTCATCAACGACATCCTGGATCTCTCCAAGATCGATTCCGGACGACTTGAACTGGAGCAGTCGGACTTTCATCTGGCTAGCGTGCTGGACCATGTGCACTCCCTGGTCGCCGATCATGCCAAGGCCAAGGGGCTGGCGATCACGGTGGACCCCGATGCCGTGCCGGTCTGGCTGCGCGGTGACCCGACGCGCTTGCGCCAGGCCTTGCTGAACTACGCCAGCAACGCCATCAAATTCACCGAGGCGGGCTCCGTTGCCTTGCGGGCCTGCCTGGTGCAAGACACAGGCGATGAAATTCATGTGCGCTTCGAGGTTCAGGACACCGGCATTGGTATTCAAGCAGAGCAACTTGGCAAACTGTTCCAGGCGTTCGAGCAGGCCGATGTCTCGACCACGCGCCGCTATGGCGGTACCGGTTTGGGACTGGCCATCACACGGCGACTGGCCTTGCTGATGGGGGGCGACGCCGGCGTCGCCAGCGAACCCGGGCGCGGCAGCACGTTCTGGTTCACCGCCCGACTCGGGCGCGGCCACGGCGTCATGCCGTCCATCCCGGATGCGGGCTGCGGCAACGCCGAAGCCGACTTGCGTCAGCATCACGCCGGTGCCCGCCTGCTGCTGGCGGAGGACAACGCGGTCAACCGGGAAGTGGCGCTGGAACTGCTGCACGGGGTCGGCATGGCCGTGGATTGGGCCGGCAATGGCCGTGAGGCGCTGGACCAGGCGCGCGTCGCCGCCTACGACCTGATCCTGATGGATATGCAGATGCCCGAAATGGACGGCGTGACGGCTACCCGTGCCATTCGCGCCCTGCCGGGCTGTGCGACAACGCCCGTTGTGGCCATGACGGCCAACGCTTTTGACGAGGACCGGCGCAAGTGCGAGGCGGCCGGCATGAACGATTTCATCGCCAAGCCGGTCGATCCGAAAGCCCTCTTTGCCATCTTGCTGAAGTGGCTGCCGCCGGCGCAACCGCCGACCCGGCCAGCGATGACGCAGACGTCGGCAGACAGTCATCCGTTATCGCTGGATCGGCTGGCCGGCGTTGCCGGACTGGATTACCAGCTTGGGCTGCAAAGGTCCCTGGGCAACAGCCGAATCTATGCCAATGTGTTGGCCGTGTTCTGCGAGAGTCATGCGCCAGACGCAACACGCCTCGCCGCCAGTCTGGCGGCCCATGACCTGCTTGCCATCGGGCAGCTGGCGCACGCGCTGAAGGGCTCGGCCGGCATGGTTGGGGCCATGCGGGTATCGAAAATCGCCGACGCCATCCAGACGGCATGCAACCGGAACGAAGGGCTGGAAGCGGTGGCCGGCCGGTGCGCCGAGCTGATCAAGGAACTGCCCGCCCTGATCGACGGCATCCGCCAGGCCGGCGTGGTTGGAACGGCACCGCCCCTGGCCGGCGACAAGGTGCGCCAGGGCAAAGTGCTGGCGCGCCTGGAGAGTCTGCTTGAAGCAGGCGATATGGAAGCGGTTGACCTGGTGCGCGGCGAGGTGCCGCTGTTGCATGCCACGTTGGGCGAGGCGGGCGACAGGTTGCTGCGCTGTGTCAACGCTTACGATTACGAAGAGGCGTTGGTCCTGCTGCGTGCCGCGCTACCGGTTGTTCCTAAGTAGTCCCGGTAACTGCTTTACCACCCGCGCCTGAAGGCTGTCTTTGCGGCTCTTGAGCGGGTCGCGGTCGCGCTGCTGACCGAGCTTAATCATCAAATCCTTGGCGCTTTGTCTGGCGTGCAATCAGTAGTTGGTGTGCGTCCTGGAAATCAGGGGTGTCCAAACCTTCGGTGAACCAGCGGCAAATGGTAGACAGCAGGGTCGGGCGCTTTTTGCCCTGGCTGCGCAACAAGCCCGCCAGACTGGTGGCAGCGCGTAATTCCAGCGATTTCGCGCCCTGTTGCTGGCTGATGGCCAGCGCCTGGCGGAAACAGGACTCAGCCGCAAGCGCATCAGGCACAGGTATTCGCAGCAAGCATTCGCCCCGGAGCCTGAGGAATTCGCTTTCCTGAAAACGGTCTTCTTTGGCTTGCACCACCAACAGCGCCGTGGTGGTGCCCGACAGTGCCTCTTCCCACTGTCCCAAACGCATCTGGGCATCAATCAGCGGTGCCAGGAAGAAGGCCTCGATGCCACTCATTGCGGCGCGAACGGTGTCAACCCCCATCTGCAACTGGGCAACACCTTGTGCCTCGCCCTGCATGACCATGGTCCAGCCCTGGAAGGCCAGGCCTGACAGCCGCCACAGCGGAAACCCATGTTGATGGGCCTGCGCCAAGGTGCTCTCTGCCAATTCACGGGTGCTGTCGATTTGTCTCAGCCAGCGGGTGAGCACCATGACATGGGCACTGGCGTAACACTGGCTGTACGGGTGCTGGGTTTCACGCGCCAAGGCCAGCGTTTTTTCACCGATGGCCCGTGCCTGATCCGGGAAACCCTGAAGCCACAACACCCAGGCCAATTGGGAACCGGTAGAGACACAGATGTTTTCGCCCAGCTCGCGCACCATGATGTCGTGATGCGCCGCCTGGTACAGGGCCATGCCTTGCTCCTGGTGCTGCCGGGCTTGGCTGAGCTGCCCGGTCCAGAGCAGGCTGTTGCCCATGGCGTAGTGGGCTTTTTGAAGGTGCAGCGGGTCAAGGTCCCGCTGCGCCAGTTGCAGCATTTGGTTCGCCAGTTCGAGCGAGTGGACATGCCCGACGCGCGAACTTGAGCCCAGCCACAAACCCCATGTGGCCTTGAACAAGCCGTTGCGGTCGCCCAAGCCTTGCGCCAGTTGTGCGGCCCGGGTGTACTGGGCTGCCACTTCTTCCGAGCCATACCCCCGGGTGGCGATCAGGGTCGAACCCAGGCTGGTGCACAGCGCAAATTCCAGTCGGTCGCGCTCGGTCGAAGGGGGCAGTGTCAGCAACAGTTGCAGGCCGGTGTTGAAGTGCTCCATGGCCTCGGCATTGGCTGAACTCAAAGCGGCGCGTTGCCCGGCTTTGAGCCAGTAGTCGAACGCCTGGCGTGTTTCGCCGCCGGATGACAAATGCCGCGCCAACAATTCAGGCTGGGTGGCCACCACATCGGGAAAATGGCTCAGCAAGGCCTGTGCAATGCGCTGGTGCGCGGCAAGACGGGCCGGTTTGGTTTGCGATTGGTAGGCCGCCTCCTGAATCAGGGCGTGCCTGAATTGGCAGCAGGTGCGGTCGATTCTGGAGATCAAGCCGGCCTCTTGCAAGGCACTCAGCCCGTGGGTCAACTCAGGTGAGTTCGCCGGGAAAATTTTGCGCAGCACATCCAGATCAAACTCCCGCCCCAGTGTGGCGGCGAGTTGCGCGGTGGCCTTGGCCTGGCCCAGGCTGTCCATGCGTGCGGCCAGCAAATCGTGCAAGGTGGCGGGAATACTGGCTTGGCTGTGGGTGCAGGCCAATTTGCTCATTTCCTCGACAAACAGCGGTACGCCGTCTGCTCGTTCCACAATGCGTTCGATGGTGTCGGCTGGCATGTCGGTTCGCAGCGAGGCGATCATGCGCATCACCTCCTTCGCCGCCAACGGTGCCAGCACCAGGGTGCGCTCCAGTGATTGCGGCCAGGGGGGATCAAAGTCAGGCCGTGCGGTCAATATCGCCAGAATCGCATGACGGCCTTTTCGCTCAACGAACAGGGTCAACAGTTCCAGCGTGGACGGGTCGATCCAATGCAGGTCTTCCACAACGAACAGCACGGGTTGCCGCGTCGCCAGTGCATCGAAAAGCTCAAGCAAAATGAGCTGGGTCTGCTCCTTGTGCTTTTGCGGGGAGGCCTCGGGCAAGGTGTGGCGCCCGTCCTGCGGCAGCGAAAGCAGCGCCGTGAGCAAGGGCACTGCGGTGGGTGCCGAGGCCGGAAAGCGGGCTTCAAAATACGCCACCAGTTTGCCCGTGCGCACGGTGGGGGAATCTTCGTGCGCAAAGCCAATCACAGCTTCGAGCAAGGTCATCAGCGGATGAAACGGCGATTGGCTGAATTCCGGGAAACAACGCAGCTCACGAACAGCATGCGGCTGGTCTGCCAGGCGCTCTTTCAAGGTGTGCAGCAAGCGCGACTTGCCGATACCCGCATCGCCCTGAAGCAGCACCACATGGCGCGTGCCTTGGGTTGACTCTTGCCACAAGCCCAGGAGTTCGTCGATCTCGGCCTTTCGCCCGGCAAAGGGGGTGAGCTGTGTGGCGGCATCGAGCCGGGTGCGCGCACCACTTTCACGCACCACCTTGAACAGCTCCAGCGCCTGCCCGAATCCGGCCATGGGCTGTGCGCCCAGGCTGATGCAATCGAAATACCCGGCCACCACATCATGGGTGTTCTGGCTGATGGTCACCTTTTTCTGCCTGCTGGTGTGGCGCAGCGCCATCGCCATGCGCGTGGTCCGGCCCGAGGTGTCCGGCATGGCCGCATCACTGCCGGTGATGATCAAACCGGTGTGAACGGCGGCGCGAATGTCAACACCGGGAACGGCTTCTTGCGTCACGGCCAAAGCGGCCAGCACGGCGCGGTGGGCCGCGTCCTCGTGCGCTTTCGGGTAGCCAAAATAGGCCAGCAGGCTGCCACCATGCGTCTGCACCACGTGGCCTGACAAGCGGGCAATGATCGCCACGCAACGCGCCTGGGGGGCGTGCAGCAAGGCCATGGCCTCATCGGGGTCGTCGAACACGTCGTGCACCAATTCGCAGTACATCACGGTAACCTGGCACCGCTGCGCCGGCAATGGCAGCGGGGCTTGCGCATGCGGTGCAGGCAGCGCACCGGCCGATTTGCGTTGTGCGGTTCCTTGGCGAATACGCTCAGCGAGTTGCAGGGTCTCCTCACTGGGCAATACCCCCAGCTCCTTTTTCAGCTGGCGGCAACAAGCGTCAAACTGGCCGAGAGCCGCCATGATTTGCCCATTGAACGCATGCAGAAGCATGACCCGTCGGCAGGCATCTTCATTCAGAGGCTCCAATTCGCAGTACCGCAAGGAATATTCCAGTGCCTTCGTGTGCTTGCCCATCGATTCATATTGGTTGGAGAGTCGCTCCAGCAAGGCGAGTGCCCGCAGGCGCAGGCTTTCGCGCTGCATTTGCAGCCAATGCTCAAAATCCGGGCTGTCGGGTAAAGACATACCTGCCAGGAACTCACCCCGGTACAGGCTCAGGATGGATTCGTCATGGCGCAGAGCCTGGGCGTTGTTTTCGGAGGCTGTGGGTCGCTGACCCGTGAAGCTGCGCACATCGATATCCACCTTTGCAACAAAGCGGATACTGTCCTTGCTGGCAAAAAACAGCACCTCGCCCGAGGGTAATTCCAACACCCGGCGCAAATCCGCCAACGTCCTGCGCAAATTGCCGCGTGCCGTGGTGGCGCTGTTGTTACCCCACAGCAGATTGGCCAACACTTCCCGTTTGTGCTCCCGCTGCCATTCCACCGCCAGATAGGCCAGCAGGGCGCGCATCTTGAGATAAGACAAGCCAGTGACGGGACATCCGCTCAATTGAGCATCAAAACCGCCCAATAGCCGCAATTGAAGACCTTGGCAGGCGCTAGGAGGTGTAGTCATGAACGATTGGCGAACGCTGGAATGGTGTGTATTGAATCATGCCATTTTCAGGCATAGGAGGCTGCGCGACAGCGTGCCGGGCGCGAAGACCCCGATCGAGACCAAGATGGCTTGCGAACGATTGGCGAACGGTGGCTTCATAAGATTCAGCCGCGGACCCACCTGATGGGTCGGTACGAGGCGGTCGCCCACTTTGAGGCGTTGCCATTCGCTTTAACGTGGAGGAGTCATCCGTGTCCCAAAAATTTCGCCCCAGCCGCCGCAATGCCGCCGGGTTTACCTTGGTCGAAATGGCCATTGTGCTGGCTGTGATCGGTCTCGTCATTGGTGCCATCGCCATCGGCAAGGATGTTCAGCGCAACGCTGAATACACCAAGATCAAGAACAAATTCATTGACCAGTGGGAGCAGTCTTACAACCAGTATTACCAGCGCACCGGCGTGGTGCTGGGCGACAGTCAGACGGCACCGCGTCTGATGGTTAATGGTGAGCGCTATGCGCCTGTGGAGGTCCTTTCAATGTCCGGCGGCAATATGACTGGCGTGACCAGCCCTGGCAGCGTCTGCAACGGGGCCACCGGTGCCAACATGGGCACTGCGGCCACCAACGTCGCCATGCGCACGCTATTTACGCAGGCTGGCATCCGCATGGCACCGGGGCGTGCCGAAGGCTTTGAGGATCGCTATGTTTACCTCGACAGCAACGGCAACCCACAGGAAATCCAGGTTTGTTTTCAGTGGAATCCCCCAAGTAATGCGTCGGGTTCCGGCAACGTGATGGTCATCACCGGTCTGACCCCGGATTTGGCACGCATGTTGGACCAGATGGTGGATGGCAAGCCTGATGCACAGGAGGGTCGCTTTCGCATGCAGGGCGTTGCCAACGGTGTGGCCAATGCGCCAGGCGTGCCATGGAACCGAACCAACGACGACTCAATCGCCAGCCCAGCTGCCGCTGGAGATAACCTCCAGCGGGACGAGAGCCAGGTCGCGACGGTGGTGGCCATCTACAAGATGAACCAGTAACCCCCCAATTCCAGGAGAATTCTCATGCAACAAGCTACTTTGGGCCGCCACTTGCAGCGCGGCTTCACCCTGGTGGAGATGGCGATTGTGTTGACCGTCATCGGCCTCATCATTGGTGCCATCGCCATTGGCAAGGACGTTCAGCGCAACGCTGAATACCAGAAGGTCGCCAACAAATTCCTCTACCAGTGGAAGCAGTCTTATGACCAGTATTACCAGCGCAGCGGCGTGGTGGTAGGGGACTGCCAGCAGGCCCCTACCTACATGGTCAATGGCGGTGAAACCACGATTGGTGGTGCCGGGGCCTGCGCCCGCCCGGGGGGGCAGGCGGTGGCGGGGATTCCCGAAAGCTTTGGCAACACCGGTCTGAAAGTCTGCGAGGGTCAGGGCTACGCACCTGCCACAACCGGTGCCGGTGATGCGGGTCTGGCCGCTCAAGCCCTGCGCACCTTGATGACGCACATCGGCATTCGGCCACCGCCGGGGCGAGGCGAAGGGCATGAAGACCGTTACCTCTACCAAGACTCGAACGGCAATGCGGCCGAAGTGCAGGTCTGCTTTCAATGGAACCCGCCCGGAACCGCCAGCGGCGCTGGCAATGTGATGGTGGTGCGCGGCTTGACCCCTGACCTGGCCCGCTTTCTGGATCAGGTGATCGACGGCAAGCCCGACTCGCGGGAGGGGCGTTTTCGCATTCAGGGACGCGCTGCGCATGCAGGCGCGGCTACCGCCAACGGGCCAGGCACCGCCTGGGAGGCCAACAACACCATCGCCAGCGTCATCCAGACGGCTGATGCCGCGACAGGTGCCGCGGCCCCCGGCGCGGCCACTGCCACCGGTCGCCAGTTTGACGAGGATCGGGTGGTACTGCTGACGGCCCACTGGATCATGGAGCAATAAGCATGACCCAGCGCCGCCGTTCACTGGTGTGGCTGGCCGTGTCCATCGTCCTTTTGACGGCCGGCGCATGGCTGGCGCGCAGTGGGCTGAGTCAGTTGTCCGCCGAACGTCGTGCCACGGCAGAGCTCAACGCCAAAAGAGTGGCTCTGGAAAGCCTGTTGCCTGAGGCAGAGCGACGCGAAAAGTTCGCAGCTCTCTCTGAGAAGTTATCCGCGGAGGTTGCGCGGCTGGGGTTTCAATCAGAGCAATGGGCTGAACAACGCATTCAGCGCCTGCCTGGGGTGGCGGCACGTCGTGAGGCCGATGTGCTGTTGCACGAACTGGCGGGAGGAAACGGCCGCTTGTTCGCCGCTGACACGTTTGATATGGGCGTTTTGTCGCCCGAGGCGGGGCTGTTTTCAACACCTGCGACGGGTGAGCGGGGCATCAGCCTGGCGGCAACTGGCTCGCTGTATTTCAGGATCGGCAAATGAGCATGAACGAAGACATCTTCTATGTCAGCGATGAGCGATGGTTCAGGCTGACGGCGCAAGGCTTGGTCGAAACTCCTGCCTGGCCCAGGCTCACAGGCCCGGCACGGGTGGTCATTGATGGTGACACACTCATCATGGGCATTGAGCGCCAGGAAGGCAAGCTGGCCCATGCGGCATCACGCATCGAAAAGCGTTTGCGGCAGGAAGGGTTGGTTGAAGGCCCGGCACATGTGCGCATCGAGGCGCATCAAGCGGTTCCTGAGGGCGTACAGGCGTTTTACGGCGCGCTCTTGCTTGAATCCTGGCAGCGTTTGAGCCAATGGGCCAACGACCAGAGCGACCATTGCCAGTTGTTGCCACTGTCTTCACTGTTGCCGGTGGGCGCGGGAAAAGGACGGGCGTGCATTGTGCACAGCGGGTTGCGACTGCATTTTTATGCCCACGGCAAAGGTGGGCCGACCTACCTCAACGTGGCGGTCGCCGGTCGTGGCGACGCTGAGCTTGCTGCCGCTGTGCGCCTGTTGGCTGAGCGCTGCCGTGCTGAACTCGCCCGTGGCGTGGCAGCGCCGGTGGTGTGGTATTCGCTGTCCGAGACAGCGGCTGATCTCATCACCCGGCTGAGTGAGCAGTTTGCAGGTCGCACGGCGTTTGCGGTGCTGTCGGCAAGTCATACGACGCTGGCGCGGGGCATGAAAATGGCGTTGCCAGCCCTCGTGCGCCAGGCTGGAGTGCGTGTCGGTGGCATGACGAGCCAGGCGCGCATGGCCTGGATGATGGAGCGAAGCGCGCCCGCGGTGGCGGCCAGTGCGGCAACGATCGCCCTTGGCCTGGGTGCATTGGGCGGTGGGGCCTATCTGTGGGCGCACAAGGAAAAAAGCCAGCGCACGGAACCAGCCGTCCAGGTCACGCTGCTTGAACAGCGTATCCATAAGGCCGCCAGCAGGGTGTTGCCGCAAGACGCACAAGCCGCAGGTGCATTCGCGCGCCAGATGGCCGTGGGCACGGTTTATGACCCGGTGCGCATGCTGACCCTGCTGCGTACTACCGCGGGTACCGAGGTGCGCATCCTGCGTCTGCGCCTGGAAGCCGCGGGTGATAAAGGCAAAAGTTTCTATTTTGATGGTGTGGCCAGCGGCACCGAACCGATCGGCCGACTTCTGGCGTACTTGCGCAGCGAAGGCTGGCAAGCACAGTCGCTTGTGCCCTCCGATCAAACGCCAGGTTCGTTTTCTTATCGGCTGGTGCCAGCGGATAGTCCAAAGCAAAGGAAAGCAGCATGAAGTACTTCGCTTTGGTACTGAACGGCGTGGCCATCGTGGTGCTCGGTTGGGGGCTGGGCGGTGTGGTCGATCTGCTTGGGGATAAGACCCGGCAGGTTGCGCCGCTGGCCTTGCCGGAAATGCGTCCGATCACCCAGGACGCACTTGCCGCGCAACAGGAAACCGTTGCGGCGCTGGAGAAGATTTCGGCGGTGGACGGTGCACGCGCACCTGCGCAAGACCAGGCCGGTGCGCATCTGGTGACCTTGCCACCTGCAGGTGCACCTGGTTCGGATGGACCACAGCTACCCAGTCGGCACCTGAACCTTCTGGCCCGCATGGCCAATGAAGAGGTGGCCGTGATTGACGGAAACATTGTGCGCAAGGGGCAGCTTTTGCCGCAAGGTGGCCGGGTTCTGCACATCAAGCCCTCCCAAGTCACTGTTCAGGAAACCAAGGGCAAGCAGGACTTGAAGGTGGATATCGGCGGCTTGCGGGTTGGCACCTTGCGATGGGGCACGCCCTTGCCGCAAGACGCTTTGCCAATTTCAAATGAAAGCACAAAACCATGAATCGCAGTGTGCTGATCGGACTGGCAAGTGGACTGGCCATACTGACGCTGGGTGCGTTGTGGGTCATGACCGGCACGCAAGGGGACACGCTGTCGCCACCCAATCCCACGACGGCAGCCCCCCGTGTGGCGGCTTCCGGCGTTTCACCTTATTCCGTGATGGCCAGCGTACCCAACAAGTCGGTCGATGGCGCCGGTTCTGCCGGGGCAGGCCAGCCTGAATGGGCGGCATCGACAACCCGGTCTGCGAGCGCAACGGCACCAACCACAGGCAAGCCGGAATGGGCCATGCCAACAGCCCGGCCTGCCGGGCCAGCCAACAGCGCGGCGGCCCCCACCGCGGGCCAACCGGGTGCGCCTTCGATTGAGGCCATCCAGCAGCGTTTGCAGGCCCAGGTTGCAGGTGGAAAAGTGCCATCCCCGAAGGAACTGGATGCAGCGTTGTCAGACCTGCAACGCAACCAGGGCAAGGATGTGATCGGCGGGGTGAACATTGCCGCGCTGCGCGAAAACCTGGCACGCGTTGAGCGTCTGCGGCAGATCGCACTTGAGGTTCAGGCCATTGCAAGCAATCCGCAAAAGCAGGATCAGGCACGTCTGCAGGTCTTGATGACCGAGGTGCGTACCGTGCAGACGGCGATGCAAAGCTCAGCCAGTGCCACGGCGCCAATCGCCAAGTGAAACGCTCGTCAACATGCGCCAAGGTGGCTATTTCCTGCTGGAGCTTGTGGTTGTGCTGGCGGTGCTGGGTCTGATGGTCTCCGGCGTCTCCACCGCCTACGACAACGGCAATGCCCTGCGCGAACGCGGGCTGGCGGCGCGGGCTGGCGACACCCTGCGTGAAGCGGTACGTGCTTTTGCCTTGACCCATGCGCGCCTGCCCTGTCCTGACACCGATGGCGACGGCTGGGAGGGGGGGGGGGGGTGGGAACCTGTCCGCAAAACGTCGAAACGGGCTGGTTTCCCTACCGCACTTTAGGCTTGGACGTGCCTGATGCCGCCTACCGCGCTGCCTATGGCGTGTACCGTGCCGCCAATGTCACGGCTTCGCTGGATGCCGATCTGGCCATCCGGCTGGAGCGTGGCGCCGATCTGCCAGGAGACGCGCACTTTCAGGATGCCCGCGATCTGGTGATCGCGCTCAATAACCTGGCCCATGCAGCGCTTTCAACAAGCCACCTGCGGGTGAGCGGCAACAACGCGACAGAAGGTGCCGTGGACTGCGTCAATAACGTGCGCTCCCATCCGGCATTTTTCATTGTGTTTCCCTTGCAGGATCGCAATGGCGACAACGACCGCTTCGATTCAGTTCACGGCATGACAAGCGCCTGTGCCTACGCACCTGGGACTGCCTTGGCAGTGGACATGGACGATGTTGTGGTGGCGGAGTCGGGCACAACCCTGGTCGGGTGGCTCAATGCGCGCGCGCCCTGAACCCTATGAATATTCTGGAGAAAATTTGATGCTGTTTACGCCCCACCGATTCCACGCCGTCTCAGCCCCTGTCAAGTGGCGGCGGGGTATGCCCTTGATGATTCTGGCTGCGTTGCTGACAGCGGGTTGTGCCTCGCCCACGCCCAACGCCGCACCCAACAGCCTTCGCGGTCTCCCCGAGCCTGACCATGCCGCCATCGATAAATTGCGCCAACAAATGGCACTGGAGTCGAAGAAACTGCTGAGCAATCAGGACGAGCTGAAAAAGGAAATACGCAAGGAACTTGTATCGGCGGAAATCAAGCCTCTGGCACCGCGTCTTGATCCCCTGGAGGCCAGCAATATCTCGCTGACCATGAGCAATGCCTCCATCAGTAACGTGCTGTTGGCATTTGCCGATCAGGCCAATCTCAATTTGATCGTCGACCCCGCAGTTCTGAAGGAAGAGCGTCGGGCCGACATGTACCTGCGCAAGGTCTCCTTGCGCGAAGGGTTCAACGAAGTCTTGCGTGCGTTTGATGTCCTCGGTGAGATCAAGGGGCGAACGGTGCGGGTCTCTCTCAACGAGGAAAAAATGTTTTCCCTCGATTTTCTCAACACCACGGATAACTTGAGCCTGTCTACCGGTGGCAATGTGTTCGGCGCATCGGCGGGCTCCGCCGGCGGGGGCAGTTCCAACGTCCTGACCGGAAACCTGTCACTCACCGGCGGCGGCGGCATGAAGTCAGAGCCCTATGGCGAGATCGAAGCGGCCTTGAAAACGATGCTGGGCGATGGCAAGGCGCCAGCCTCCGCAGTCGGCCTCGGGGCAGCCTCGGGCACCGCGGCAAGAGGCGAGGACAGGGATGCCGGCTCCCTGTTTTCTCTCAACAAAATGACCGGTACGGTGTATGTCAAAACACGTCCTTCAAAGATGCGGGCCGTGGAGAAAATGCTCTCCCGTGCGCAAACCATGTTGCGTCGCCAAGTGTTCATTGAGGCGCAGTTGATTGATGTTCATCTTTCCGACAGCTTTGAATTTGGCGTTGACTGGACCTTGCTCCGCTCCAATGTGGCCTCTGGCTTTGGGACTTCACCCATGACCCTGGCCGGGGCCACCTCAACCCTGGCTGAGGCGACCCTTGCCGGGCGAACTCTGACCATTCCCTCCACCACCGTTGGCAGTTCCAGCGGCCCCGCATTGGGCCTTGGTTATCAATCGGGGTCTTTTGGCATAGCCGTGAATGCGTTGCGTTCTTTTGGCAACCTGAAAGTGCTCTCCAACCCCAACGTCCAGGTCCGCAACGGCACGCCGGCCATGCTTTCGGTCGGCAGCAGCCTGCGCTATGTCTCGCGGTCGAGTTCGGCGCAAACAACCAACAGTTCCACCGCAACGACGACCACGTCTGATGTGCAGACCGATTCCGTGTTCTCTGGCGTGATGGTTGGCGTACTGCCCTATGTTCGGGAAGACGGACGCATCGAGCTGCTCATCCACCCGATGCAAAGTGATGTGGATGCCAAGAGCCTGCAATTGGTGGAAGTCAATGCCTCCAACAAAGTGACGCTTCCCGTCGTCAACTACAAAGGCATCAGCACGACACTCAACGTCGGCGACGGCGATGTGGTGATGATCGGTGGCTTGATCGACCAGCGAAACAGCAACAGTGACCGTGGTGCGCCGGGCCTGTCAGACATCAATGTGTTCGGCCGCCTTTTTGGCAACCAGACCCAAACACACTCCAGCCGTGAATTGGTCGTTATTTTGCGGGCGCGCGTTTTATGAGCCTGATCCACAACGCCATCAAGGAACTCGACCGCGACCACAACCCACGGGAGACGTTTCAGCCCCTGGTGCCACGGAACAGCCATTCGTACCGCCCTCTGGGAATCGGCGTTGCCAGTGCCATGGCTGTAGTGCTGCTGGGGGTGGGGGCCTGGGCGGGATGGACGACCTACGGTGCTCAAGACAGGCCGGCAACGACTCGGCTCGCCATGCCAGCCGCAGTGGTTCCGCCACCTCCGCTGCCGCCGGTCGCCAAGATCACTGCGATTGAGCCGGCAGCCGCCGTACCCTCTGCGCCACGCACTACAAAAGTAGTGGCGGAGGTGAAAAACACCGCAACAGCGGTTCGTCCACGTCTGGCAATGAAGGCCGCCTCCAGCACGAGCCGCCCAAGCGCTGCAACCGCACCGGAAGCCGCGTCTGAAAATCAGCTGGCTCGCTTCATGCAGGCCATGGAGGCGCAACGCCTGGAAGAAGCGCAAACCCATCTTGCCGCCTTGCGCCGCCAGCTGCCCGAAGGCAGCGTGACATTGTTGCGCCTGGATGCCTGGCTGGCCTTGCGCACCAATCAACTCGACGTTGCGCGGCGCAACTACCACGAGATCATTGAGCGTTTGCCCGGTGACGAGGAAGCCAGCGTCAATCTGGCAGGCATCCTGCTCAAGGCTGGGCAACCCGAAGCCGCGCGTCGCGTTCTTGATGAGGCGCAAAAAGTAAGCCCGGATGCCATCGCGGTACAGGCTGCACTGTTGGTCCTTAACGGTAAAGGCCGCGCGCAATGAGTTCAAGCGCTCTTGCGAGTCGTCTGGGGCTGCACCGCAATCCTTTCCCGCCAACACCCGATGCCTTAAGTTTCTTTTTGACGCCGCACTTGGAACGAGAGTACGCGGAGGTTCGGCACTGCATCAAGGCCCAAAAAGGCGTGGTGGTCGTCATGGGTGAAGTGGGGCTGGGCAAGAGCACGCTAATTCGGCACCTGCTTGATGATCTGGGGACGGAGAACACGGTCTCGGCACTGATCCTCAACACGTTTCTTCAGGGGGAGGCGCTGCTCGACGCGATCCTGCGCGACTTCGGACTCTCTGTCGGACAGGGGGTTGATGGCGGGTTGGCCTGCCTGAATCAATTCCTCATTCAACAAGCCAGATTCGGCAAGCTGTGCGTACTGATCGTGGACGATGCGCAGAACTTGACCGAGGCCTCCCTTGAACTTGTTCGCCTGCTCAGCAATCTGGAGACCGGGCAGCAAAAACTGCTTCAGATACTGCTCGCCGGGCAGCCAGAATTGCTGGAGATACTCAAACGCAGATCCATGCGGCAACTCCACAGCAGGATTGTCAAGCATGCCGTTCTGATGGGGCTGGCAAAGACGGATGTGCTCCGCTATTTTGAATTCCGAATCACCGCGGCGGGTGCAAACGGGCGCATTTCACTCGATCCATCGGCCGCACATGTTCTTTATGGTGGCACACATGGCAACTTGCGCCGCATGCATCATGTGCTGGATCGCTGCCTCTACGGGTTGGCAGCCCTCAACAAAAGCGTGATTGACTCCAGTCTCATGCGTGCGGCACTGCGTGACATGGACATACCCGCCATCACGCAGCCGGCCCTGACGCAGCGGCGCCCGGGCGCCAAACGCCTTCTGGTCATCAGCCTGCTCGTCGGGATACCGATGCTGGCCGCGGCGGCTTACATGACGGCCCAAACCACCGCAGTGGTCACCCTTCCCGTGGTGCGGCAGGCAGAGGTGGCGTTGCCTGTTGCGTCGTCTGCTCCACTGGTTTCAGCGAATTCATCGGCGCGCAGCGACTGCTTGACACAACTGTCTCAGCGCTGGCCTGATCTCGTCATTACCCTGCGCACGCTGCCAGCTCGGCTCGGGCTTGTGGCGTTGGATGCACCGCATACCTGCATCTTTGAAGAGAGCGGTGCACGCTGGATTACCTGGGCCTCCCCTGCGTCGGCCAGCGAGACCTACGCCTTTGATCAGGTCAGCGAAGCCACTCGGCAACTGCAACAACGATTGGTTGATCTTGACCTGCTGGCACAAGACGAAGTCGACGGTTATCTCGGTGCCCGAACACAACGATCCCTGCGCGAATTTCAGACCTCCCATGGAATTCCTGTGACAGGAATTCCCGACGAATTTACCCGGATGCTTCTGGAGAACATCAATGCAACTCTCGCAAGAAACACAACAAGACGTTAATGAAGTCGCCGCGCCAACGATGGCACTGGGCCAATACCTGGTATCGGCTGGTCTGGTGCCCCCCGTCGTGATCGACTACGTGCTGCAAAAGCAGCGCGTTGAAGGCCGGCAACTTGGTGGCCTGCTGGTGGAGATGGGTTTTGCGACGCACCAGGACATAGCACGCTGTCTAGCCCAACAACGAGGGATTCCCTATATTTCGAGTGATCGCCTGTCGATGCCAGAACCTCAGGCCGCCGCTCTGTTCAATCGCAACGTCTGCTTGTCCAAATGTTTCTTGCCACTGTACAGAGATGGCGAGGAGATTGTTGTCGCACTCGGCGATGCCAATCCGCGGACGCTGGACAACTTCATTTTTCAGCGAACCGGGTTGCGCCCGCGATTTCTTCAAGGCGACTTTGGCCGCGTGATCCAGCTGGTTCGCCAGCACTATTATTTCTCGGAGAACCCGATTGAAAAGCTGCTCAAGGCCGAAATTAGTCGCCTGGAGGCAGACATTGACCGCGCCTACAGTCCGGAACGGCTGCTCGATCACATCCTGCATCTGGCCGTGCGTGAGCGAGCCACAGATATCCATCTGGCCCCCACTGCCAATAGTCGAACCGTGCTGATGCGCATCGACGGTGTCATTCAGCCGATGTTTGCACTCCCCCCGGCACTTGACCGGCTCATCAGCTTCATCAAGCTCAAGGCTGAAATGGATGTCGCCGAAAGCAGGCTCCCTCAAGACGGCAGCTTTACCGCCACCGCGCTCGACTCCCTGTACACCATTCGTGTTTCGACCTTGATTGCCGAATTTGGCGAACGCATGGTGCTGCGCCTGTTGCCCGAACGCAGTGATCTGGACAAACTGACTGATCTTGGATTTTTGCCCGACGATGTCAAGGCACTGGAAAAAGTATTCTCTCGTCCGCATGGATTGATTCTGGTCACAGGCCCGACCGGATCGGGCAAGAGCACCACCCTGCATGCGGCGCTGCGCATGCAATCCGTGATTGAACGCAACGTGCTAACGGTTGAAGACCCGATTGAGTACCGCGTCCCAGTGGCATGTCAGACCGAGGTAAACCGCCGTGCAGGCTACGAATTCGCGTCAGCCATGCGCCATTTCCTGCGCCACGACCCGGATGTCATTCTGGTTGGCGAGATACGCGACGCGGAAACAGCCCGCGCGGCGCTTGATGCTGCCTCCACCGGCCATCTGGTTCTCTCAACGCTGCACGTGGGTGGCATTTTTGGTGTCGTGCCACGACTGCGATTGCTGGGTGTTGACCATGAAACCATCGCTGAGAACATGGTTGCCATCATCAATCAGCGTCTGGTGCGGCGCATCTGTTCGCATTGCAGCACTGAGCGCGAAGCCACACCGGTCGAGAGGGAATGGCTGGGAAAGGAGAACTGCATGGTGCGTTACGGCAAGGGGTGCCCGCGCTGTCGTGGAACCGGCTATTTCAAACGCCTGCCGGTGTATGAAATGTTGGTGCTCAACAGTGCGCTTGCCGATGCCATTGCGATGGAAGCGCCACGACATGAATTGCGCCGCCTGGCCGCCTTGGCGGGCATGCAAACCATGGCTGAACAAGCCCGGCTGCTTGTGCTCAGGGGCGAAACCACGATAGAAGAAATTCGGCGCGCCGTTGGGACGGACTGAAGAGGCTGCCATGAACGCCATGCGAACTTATTTCTACCGTGTCCTGCTCCAGCATGGCGAGGTGCGTCAGGGCTTCTTGCGGCTGGCAGTGGAGCTTGATTTCTCCGCCCGGCTAAAACTCGAAAGCCAGAACGATGCCACCGTGCTCACACTGGTGCGCCTGCCAGACTGGACATCGGCCGCGATGGATTTGTTGCGCCGCCTGTTTCGTCACCATGTACGCCGGGAGGATCTGGCAGGTTTCCTGCGCGACTTGGGGCTGATGCTTGGCGCCGGAGTGCCCATCTTCGCCGCCCTGGACACCCTCGGTGAAGAGGCCCGCATAGCTGGCAACCAGGGCATTGCCAGTTTGTCCAAGCGCATTCATGACGACTTGAATGCCGGGTTGTCCCTGGGTACAGCCTTTGGCAGGAATCCCGATGTTTTTCCTGAAACGGTGCGCAACCTGATTCTGATTGGCGACCAGTCAAGCAGTCTTCCCACCATGATGCTGGAAGCTGCTCGGCATGTCGAGCGCATGACCGACATTCGGCGTGACATTCGCACGGCGTTGATCTATCCGGCCTTTGTTTTTGCCACCATCTTCGGCGTTGCCTTTTTCTGGTTGTACTACGTGGTACCCAACCTGGCGCAACTGTTCAAACAACTGCACGCCAAGCTGCCGCCCATCACCCTCATGCTGATTCAACTGGCAGACTGGCTCACGCAGTACGGTATTTGGATCCTCATTGCCACGGGGGTGTGCATTTTGGGTTTCGCGGTTCTGCTGCGCCGCAATCCCGCCGTACGTCATGCGCTGCACAAACTGCTGCACCGCCTGCCCATTGCCCGTGTTCTGATGTCATCTTCAGGCATGGCCCACATCACCGAGCATCTGGCCATTCTGGTGCGGGCCGGCCTGGACATCGTGACCTGTTTTGAAATTCTGACCCGCGCCACGCGCGATGGCTACTACCAATGGCGGTTGGGAAAAGTGCGCGAAGCCATCATGCGTGGCGACAGCATTGCGGTGGCCATGCGCCGGGTAGGAGGATTCCCCGCCATGGCCGTGCGCATGATCGCCGTCGGTGAGGAGTCGGGCGGACTTGACCAGCAGCTGTCGCAGCTTGCCGAGGAATATCGCAAACGGCTGGAGATCGTCGTCGGGTCGCTCTCGGAAATCATCAAACCGGCGGTTATTTTGCTGGCGGGCGGTCTGTTTCTATTTCTTGTTGTTGCCCTGTTACTTCCGGTCTATGACCTGATTCGTCAATCGGTGCAGCAATCGTTGGGCGGGTGAGACATGAAGCCCCTATCAGGAATACGCCGTCAAAGAGGATTCGGGCTGCTTGAAGTAGCGCTAATCACCCTGATGCTTGGCGGGGCCTTGATTGCCGGGTTCGCTGCTCTGAAAACAACCATGCCCTCGCTTGCGGCCGAGCAGCAATCAGCCCTGTTGTCGGATGCCGACCGTTTCCTGGTGGGGTTTGCCGCCGCGCACCATCGCTTGCCATGTCCCGACACGGATCGCGACGGTTGGGAAGACTGTGCGGCCAATGCGCAAAAAGGCTGGCTACCCTATCGCACCATCGGTCTGGAAGGCGCGGGCACACAAGCAGGTGCGGGCGAGCTGCGCTATTTGGTGCAGCGCCAGGCGGTGGATCTGGCGGTTGCCGGCGATGCCTGGCAGCCCATCAAATTCA
This sequence comes from Rhodoferax sp., assembly GCF_028714215.1. GTDB lineage: Bacteria > Pseudomonadota > Gammaproteobacteria > Burkholderiales > Burkholderiaceae_C > Rhodoferax. The sequence goes on from NZ_JAQTMS010000007.1 coordinate 107,661, forward strand.
AGGACAACACCGACCTGTACAGCGCACGGCGAACATTCACATCGGCCACCGGCGAGCTCATCCACAATATCGGTTCCCCTGACCTGTGCCACCAACTCACGCAAGGGGCCAAAGTCGCGTTACAGGCAGGACATGCACAAGTGAATGCGAGCCCTTCACGCCCAGTCGCCTATGCACTGGCTCATCCTGGCAGCCGCGATGCAGATGGCAGTGGCAGCTTGCATGATGGAGCCAATGCAGCCGCCGACAATGCCTTTGATGCCCCTGAGCGGCCAGCACTCTTCGCCAGCTACGACGACCGCGTGACCACCCGCAGTTACGCCCAGATGGAAGATGCTCTTGGCTGCGCGCAGCTCAATGCGTCGCTCGATCAGGTGTCCCTGGCCACCGAAGTGGTGGAAGAGGTGAACAGCCAAAAAATCACCAACACACTCACCGCGGCGGCCTTGACCGCCGTGGCCATCGTCAAGGCCAATGTGGCGGTGGCCAAAACTGTGATGGCCTTCACCGAGTTAGGCACGGCCATTGGCTATATGACGACCGCCGCCACCCTGTTGGCCAGTGCCATCGTCGGCTGCTTTTTCCTGGTGGGTTGCGCGGAGCTGCCGCATGCCATTGCCACAGTGGTCGCCGCGGGCATCTCGATTGTGGCCAGCTCGATTGCCATTGCCGCCAGCATTACCTCAACGATATTCAGCATGACAGCGGCCGTCTTGACCGCAACAGCGGCCATCATGGCCGGCGCATCCATCCCCCCGAACATGGACATATCGTCCGCGGTCAAACAGGCTCAAACGGTGCTGGCGGATGCCACCAGAAAGAAGAATGTGGCCTACACCGATTGGCAAGCCGCCATAGCCAAGGAAGCCTCGCTGCTGAGCCAGAAGAACATCGCCGTCAACAATGCGCATGCCGCAGCCCACGGCATCGTGAGCAACGCCAATGCAGCCGGCAACCCAGTCAACTACGCCATCATCATGCTTGATGGCTACATCGACACCGCCATCAGTCGTGCGGATGACTGGATGGCCGCCGAGAGCAACTACAACAATGCCGCGGACGCGTATAAAAACGCGCAAAGTGCAACCGGTGGTGGTGGCGCCGTGGGAAGCAACGTTGACATCAGCGCTGCACTGGCTGCCATTCAGACGCAAATAGATGCCGAAGCCGATCCCGTCAAAAAGCAAAAACTGATCGATGCCAAGGCCCAGCTCATTGCCAGCTATGGCAACTCGGCAAGCAATGCGCGGCAGGTCGAAAATGTAAACAAGCAAATACTGGCGCTGAATACTCAGATCAACGACCTGAACACCAGAATCGCCAGCAACCCATCCAATGTGGCAGACCTCACCACGCAGCGCGACCAGTTGGTGGCGCAGCGCGACAAACTCCAGGCGGCCTTGTCCGGTTTGACACTGGACGTGGCTTCTGCACTGGCGAACAAGAACGCCATGGACACGGCCCGCGCAAGCGCCTACAACAATTACCTGAATGCCCGCAACAACGCGATCAATGCCTCGCGGCTGCCCTATTCAGTCACCACTTGCACCACCACCACTGGAAACAATCCCGTGACCACTTGCACAACGACCCATAAAACCTATGACGGCAGCTCGGCCATGAGCAGCGCGCTGAACAATTTGTTTGGCCCATCCAATGACAACAAAGGGTTGTACTTTCAGTGGAAGCTCAAGCAACGGCAAACCGAGGTTGCAAAGGCCATCCATGACCAGGCGGTACTCAATGAAACACAGGCCGGCAATGCACTGAATTCACTGAGCATGATCAATGCGAATGGCACGGGAACGGGAGCCGATGTCAAACCCTGGAGCGACGCTGACGCGATTCTGCTGCAAGCCGATTTCAAAGGAGGTATGCAATGAAGTCTCCGCGCCGCGGCAGAGAAGGCGGGTTTTCACTGGTGGAGTTGGCCGTGAGTCTGGCCATTGTGGGGGTGGTGGGGCTGGCGCTATGGCGATTCATTCCCCTTGCACGACAGATCAGTCAAGGCAGCGCCCTCAAGGACGAGTTGGCGCAAGCCCAGGCCGCCACTGAAGGATTTGTACTGCGCGCGCATCGCCTGCCGTGCCCGGACACCGACAACGACGGACACGAGAACTGCGCCGCAGGTGCCCTGGGAACCTTGCCCTGGCGCGACCTGGGCCTGGGCGCGACGCAAGGTGCGCTGCGCTATGGCGTGTACCGTGCCGGTGGTCATGACTTGGCTGCCAGCGCCCTGACACATCAGGCTCCCCTGTTACCCATCGGGTATACCGTTAGTACGACGGCCAATGGGCTGGACTTTTGCACCAAGTTGCGCGGCGCAATCACAACCCCCGGCGCTGCTGGCGCGCTGACTGCGGGCAACGTGGAGGTGGCCTATGCCTTGGCCCACCCCGGCGCGGACGGCCAGTTTCAGGGGCTCAACACCCTGGGCTTTGACCTGCCGGGCAGAGCCCGCGACAACACGTATGACGACAGCGTGGTGGCGGCGGGTCTGAGCGAACTCTCCGGGCGAATGGCTTGCCCTTCCCGGCTGGGTGAAGCCACCGTGGCCGCGCGTGCCGCGATGGCAGCCTATGACATTGATCGTGATGCCAAGCAGTTTCAGGAGTTTCGTGATTTCGCGTCACAAGTGCGCACCACCAACAAGAACTTTGCGGCTGCCAATGTGGGCTTGACCATATTGGATCTGCTGGATGCCACGGCCACGACCGCCAGCTCGGTCTCCATTGCCGCCAATAGCGTCGGCGTTGGTGCCGCCACGGTCGTGGTGGCCGTTGCGGCCATGCTTGCGGCCATTGCGTCACAAGTCTCGGCAGATGCCAGCCTTGCAATGGCCATCATCGGGGAACTCAAGGCGCAAGCCCAAGCCACGGGAGCGGCACAGATCAAGGCGCAAACGGCGGCCGCGCTGATCCATGCTGGAAACAACGCAGTGGCCGTGGACAACAAGGGACTCACGCCATGAAATCTTCGCAGCGTGGTTTTTCTCTCATGGAAAGCAGCATTGCGCTGATTGTTCTGGGTTTGCTGACAACGGCGGCAGTGGCCTACCTGCGCCTGGCCGGGCAACAAAAGGTGGCTACCGTCGAGCATGACTTGCAGAGGCGGGCTCAGCAGGCGGTGTATGGGTTTGTGCATGCCAACTTCCGCCTGCCCTGTCCGGCAGCCGACACCAGTGGTATCGAAAGTTGCCACGTCAATGGGGGCGATCACAGCGTCGGGATGTTGCCTTGGCGCACACTGCAACTGCCCGATGCGACAGCCAGCACGCTCAAATACGGGGTCTATCGGGTCGCCAACGCCAATGGCTGGCAAGACACCGACCTGGCCGTCAGCCGCGATCGCATGCGCCCACTGGTGGCCATCGGTATCACCCCCGTCGCCACGGAGTCGCTGCTGGGAAACCGCAATTTGCTGGACTTTTGTTATGGCGCGACACTGGCCGCACAGGCGGGAACCAGTGCCACCGCACTGGCAGTGAAAGACGGTACGACAGCCACGCGCCGCCCCATGGCTTTTGTGATTGCGGCACCCGGTTTGCTTGATGCGGACGGTGATGGTGATCGTTTTGATGCACTGAACCACGGCGCCAGTGACGTGACCCCTACCTTCGAGGCCGGCAACCGATCCCGAAGTGACCTTTACGACGACCGCGTGTCTGCCATTGGCTTTGACACCCTGTTTACCCAAATGAACTGCGCGCAGGCACTGTCCGTCATTGACCACAGCCATTTCAATGCCGCCCTGAGCGCATCCGTCATGGAACGCGCGCTCAGTGATTACCACTACCAGCTTCAGGTGCAAGCCGTCCTGGCGGGTGCCGGAGTAGCCAGCGCCACAGCCGGGACGGCGGGTGCCACTGCGGGCCTGGCGATTGCGGTCACAACGTTGGTCAACGCCACCACCTTCACCGTGATCACGGTGGGCACACAGGCCGGGCTGATTGCGGCAGCTGCTGTCTCTGTCGTTGCCAACACCACGACAGTGCTGGCCTCCATCGGCACCTTGACCACCTCCATCCTCGTCACGGTGGAAGCCGCCCAACGCGTTGCCACCGGCGCGGAAATGGCCGCCAGCAGCGCCACCCTGTCCACGGCCATCAATGCCAATGCCCGCAACGCAGACGCGCTTGGGTTTTAAAAAATACGGGAAATAACTTTATGAAACCATCAGCTCACCCGCACCGCGAAAAGGGCTTCTCCCTGATCGAACTCACAATTTCTTTGGCCGTCATCGGGCTCATTCTGGGGACCGTGGCCATTGGCAAAGATGTTCAGCGCAATGCCGCCTACCAGCGCCTATCCAGCGACTTTGTGCAAGGCTGGATGATTGCCTACGACACATTTGTGACGGGCACGGGCACTGTCCCCGGTGACACCGCCGCTGCGCCAACAGGAAGAGTCAACGCCAGTGCCGTGGCCCTGTGCGGCAACAACCTGCTCAACGTCTTCCTGGCTGCGGGCATTCGGTTGCCCGAAGGTCGCGCCGAAGGCAGCAATGACCGCTACGCCTACCTGGACTCCAATGGCAACCCGCAGGAGGTGCAGGTCTGCTTTCAAAACGTCAGTTGGGCAGAACCCGGTGCAACCGTCGGCACTTACGTGTCCCGCTCGCGTAACGTCATGGTGCTGCGCAATCTCACGCCCTCACTGGCCACCATGCAGGATGCCCAAATCGACGGCCATGCGGATGCGCGCTTTGGCCAATTCCGGGAAGATTCCCAGGCCAACGCGGTCGCCACCACAAGCGCACAGGCCTGGAGTGTGGACGAACGCATGGCTTTTGGCAGCGCCGTTGCCACGGCACAAAACGAATCCCAAGTGGCGGTGGTGAATGCCCTGCTTTTGATGAGCCGCTAACATGGCCACCAAGACGCGCATCAAGGCCAGGGAAAGCGAGCGTAAAGGCGGCAACGGCATCAGAAACACAGGAGCCTGACGCGCCGTTGTGAGTGTGCGCAAGGGGGCAATCCGCTACGGACAAGTTCTAAGTCTGAGAATCAGAACCCTTGGCTCCGCGCAGCAAGGTCAGCGCCAGCAGCGCCGAGGCCACCATCAAAAATAGACTCACGGCGTTGAGCACCGGTGTTGCCCCCTCGCGCATGCGGCCGTACATCATGACCGTCAGCGGCGCATCCGAGCCGACCAGCATCAAGGTGGTGTTGAAGTTTTCGAACGACATCAGGAAAGAGATCGCGGCGGCGCCGATCAGGGCCGGTTGCAGGTAGGGCAGGGTGATGGTGGTGAAGACGGCGGCGCGCGAGGCACCCAGGTTGTAGGCGGCGTCTTCCAGCGTGGCGTCGAAGCGCTTCAGGCGCGCCGTGATGGTGAGCGTGGCGATCGACACGATGTAGGAGAACTGGCCCAGCACCACCAGGGGTAGGCCGGGGCGCAGAAACTCCAGTTCCAGGCCCCACAAGTCGTCCGCCAGGTTGGCAATGCGGCTGGCGAAGGCCAGGATCGAGATGCCCAGAATCACGCCCGGGATCACCAGCGGCGCCAGCATCAGGAGCGACAGCGCCTGCTTGCCGCGAAACTGCGTGCGCTCGATCAGGAAAGCGTTGGCGGTACCCACCAGCACCGACAAGACCGTGACCCAGCAGGCCACGACGACGCTGGTCCACAGACTGCCCAGCATCGCTCTGTCGGCAAACAGGCCACGCCGCCCCGAGCCGGCAGCGCCCAGAAACCAGTCCAGCGTGAAACCGCGCCAGGGCGGTGCCGGGTAGGGCGCATCGTTGAAGGCAAACACCGCCACGATGACCAGCGGCAGAAACAGGAAGGCGAAAAACAGCACGGCGTAGACCACGGTGCTGACGCGCAACCAGGCCGGGCGGGGCAGGGAAGGGATCATGATTGCTGCATCACTTCGCCAAATTTCTGACCGCTTAAGCGCAAGCCCAGCCAGACGATGGCCGTCGACAGGCCTAGCAGCAAAAAGCCGAAGGCGGCGCCCTGTTCCCAGTTGAAGCGGGTGATGAACTGGGTGTAGATCTGCTCGGTGAACCATTGCGAGTTCTTGCCGCCCAACAGGGTCGGCGTCAGGTAATTGCCCAGGGTCAGCATGAAGACCACGATGCAGCCGGCCACGATGCCGGGGGCGGCGTGCGGGATCACAATTCTCCGCAGGATGTCCCAGCCGTTGCCGCCCAGGTCGTAGGCGGCCTCGATCAATGAGTCGTCCAGGCTCTCCAGGGCGCCGATCAGCGGCACCACCATGAACAGCATGGAGGTGTAGACCAGTCCCACCAGAATGGTGGCGTCGTGGTACAGCATCTCCACCGGCGCCGGTGTCAGCCCCAGCCAGACCAGCAGTGCCGGCAACACGCCCGACTCGCGCAGCAGAATCATCCAGCCCAGCGTACGCACCGTTTCGCTGACCCAGAACGGAATCAGGCACAGCACGAACATCATGGATTTGCTGCGACCGCGGGCCAGTTTGGCAATCGTCCAGGCGATCGGGAAAGCCATCAGCAGTGTGATCACGGTGGCCAGAATCGATATCAGCGCGGTGCGTACAAAGGTATGCCAGTACAGCGGCTCTTGAATGAAGGTCTGGTACTGGGTCAGACTGGCCTCATAAACACGAGGCGCGACGCGAGCCCGCAGCGACAGGATGCCCAGCTCCACGTGCGGCAGCAGGATCAGGCTGACCAGCCACAACAGGGCCGGCGCCAATAGCAGCATCAATATCAAGCGCGCCTGCGCCTTGCCGCCGTCAGGGTTTTGAGTTGCCATGGTCGACCGAGAAACAGACCGCCCGTTGTGGATCAAAGCCGAAAACCACCGCTTCGCCGACCACCAGATCAGACAGGTGACCGGTTTGCGGCAAGGCAATGCGGAATTCCGTCTGCGAGCCGGTCTCGCGCACCAGCACCGCCGAGTTGGCGCCGTCGAACAGCAGGTTCTCGATGCGGGCGCCGTAGTGAGGTACACCGGCATCGGAAAACACTGTGGCGCTGCGCGCGACGCTGGCCACTTCGGGCCGCACAAAAGCGGTTACGCTGTCGCCCGCCTGGACCTTGCCAATGGCACGCGCCGACAGCACCAGACCTTCGGCGCTGGTGAGCGTCACGAGGCCGGCATTGACCTGCGTGGCGCGACCCTTGATGGGGTTGTTGGCACCGACAAAACCGGCCACGAACGGCGTTTGCGGTTCGTAGTAAAGCTGCTGCGGCGTGCCCACTTGTTCGAAGCGTCCCTGGTTCATCACCGCTACATGGTCGGACAGCACCAGGGCTTCCGACTGATCGTGGGTGATGTAAACAAAAGTGGTGCCGAAGGCGGCCTGCAATTGCTTGAGCTCGATTTTCATGTGCTCGCGCAATTTCAGATCAAGTGCGCCCAAAGGCTCATCCAGCAACAGCAGCGTGGGCTCCAGCACCAGACTGCGGGCGATCGCCACGCGCTGCTTTTGCCCGCCCGAGAGTTGATCCACGCGCTTGAGCTGAGCGCCCGACATGCTCACGCGATCGAGCATTTCGCCCACGCGGCGCGTGATCTCGGTCCGCGGCACACCGCGCCTGGTCAAACCGTAGGCCACGTTGTCGCCCACCGACATCATGGGAAAGAGCGCCAGATGCTGAAACACCATGTTCACCGGGCGCCGGTTCGGCGGCACGCCATGCATGTCCTTGCCACCAATGCGAATGTCACCCGAATCCGGGCTTGAAAAGCCCGCGATCATGCGCAACAGCGTGGTCTTGCCACAGCCCGAGGGCCCCAGGATGGAGAAGAAACTGCCTCGCTCAACAGCAAACGACAGATCCTCTACCGCGACAAAATCACCAAAGCGCTTGCCCAGATGCAGGGCTTCAAGGTCAGGCTGCGCCACCCCGGATCCAGAGGGGGGCGCAGCAGGGTTTGAACTCAAATCGCAAACCGTTTCAGTTCGCCGCCTTGATGCGGTCCAGCACGCGGCCTTCGATGTCCTCGATGCCAGCCGGCACGGCGGGGTACCACTTCACGTTCTTCAAAGCGGCTTCCGGGAAGCTGGCGGCAAACTGGGCTTTCAGCTTGGCATCGGCCAACTGGTCGGCGCCCTTGGAGGCGGTGAAGTTGCCGGCCGAGGCACCGACCTTGGCGGCAATTTCAGGCCGCATGTTGAAGTTGATCCAGGCGTAAGCGGCGGCATCGTTCTTGCCCTTGGCCGGAATGGCAAAGGTGTCGATCCAGCCGAGGGCGCCGGACTTGGGAGCGATGAACTGGATTTCCGCTTTTTCGTTGTTCAGCTTCCAGCCACCCGTATCCCACATCATGGCGCCGACGATCTCGCCGGTGCGCATGCCGTTGAGCAACTGGTCCTTGTTGTCCCAGAAGAATTTGAGGTTGCCCTTGCAGGCGATCATGGTCTTGCCGACTTCGTCCATCAAGGCGGTGTAGGCCTTGGGATTGCCGTACAAGGCAAACGGGTCCTTGCCGGCAGCGAAGGCAAACGCCAGCAGGGTCGGGCGTTTCAGGCGGACTGCCGTCTTGCCCTTGACATCGGCGCGGCACAGATCCGGGTAGTCGCCCATTTTGGTCAGCTTGGTGTTGACCACCAGGCCATCGGTGCCCCAGATGTGCGGCAGGCCATAGACCTTGCCGGAGAGCGTGGTGTTTTTCTTGGTCGCTTCCAGCATCGAGGGGATGAACAACTCGGCTTTGAGCTTGCTCAGGTCCATCGGTTTGTAAATGCCGAACTCCTGTTGCGGGCCGGTGATGCGGTCCTGCGACGGCTGGGCCAGATCGAAGCCGGCGCCGCCGGTGGCGCGCAGCTTGGAGATCATCTCTTCGTTGTTGGACAGCGTCAGCTCGACCTTGTAGCCGCTTTCCTTCTCGAACTGGGCCACCACGTCAGCCGGGGCGTAGTCGGCCCAGGTCAGCAGGCGAAATGTTTTTTCCTGTGCCGTGGCGGTGCCGGCAAGGCCGAGCGCCAGAACGCTGGCGGCAATGAGGGTGTGATGAGCTTTCATGCGATTTTCCTTGGATTTTTTGTGACAGGTTGAAGCTGAACGCGCAAGGGCCAAGCAAGGCCCCAAAGCCGGCGAAGGATATCGCAGGCAAATGACATTTTGATGTCAATCCGATGACCAGGATATGGTATTTTCCCTGTATGACCATTTGGATCGACAGCCATTGCCACCTTGATGCCCCGGAGTTTGCGCCGGACGGGGCAGCGGTGCGCTCGCGCGCCAGCGCCAACGGGGTGATGCTGTGTGTTCTACCGGCGGTTAACGTGGCCAGTTTTGATGCGGTGCGGCGCCTGGCACATGCCGGCGGCGACAGCTACGCGCTGGGCATTCATCCGCTCTATGTTGCGCAGGCGCAAGACAGCGACCTGGCGCAGCTTGATGAACAGTTGCGCCAATACCGCGGCGACCCCCGGCTGGTGGCGGTGGGCGAAATCGGACTCGACTTCTTTGTGCCAGAGCTGTGCGCCAGCCCGCTGCGCGAGCGTCAGGAATACTTTTACCTGGAACAGTTGAAGCTGGCGCGCCGGCATGAACTGCCGGTGCTACTGCACGTGCGGCGCTCGGCCGACCGTCTGCTGGGGGGCTTGCGCGCCGTGGCGCCGGGACAAACCTGGTTGGGCATTGCGCATGCCTTCAACGGCAGCGCCAGCCAGGCCAATGCCTTCATCGGGCTGGGCTTGAAGCTTGGCTTTGGCGGCGCCCTCACGTTCGAGCGGGCCTTGCAACTGCGCCGGCTGGCCGCCACCCTGCCGCTGGAAGCGATTGTGCTGGAGACCGATGCGCCCGACATGCCGCCGCACTGGCTGTACCGGACCGCCCAGCAGCGCGCCGCCGGAGAGCCGCAGGGTCGCAACGAGCCGGGCGAGTTGCCGCGCATAGGGGCCCAACTGGCGGCCTTGCGCGGTATCACGGCGACCGAGCTGGCCCAGGCCACCACGCGCAATGCGCTGGCGGCGCTGCCGCGCCTGGCGGTTAATCCCTTGTTCCAACAGGGTTGACTATGATCTGCGGACCGAAGTGTTTGAGTCGCCCGCCCCCATGACCCGTTTTTGCCGCCTGTTTCCGAACGCCTTGCCGCGCGCGCTGCGCTGGCTGCCGGCGCTGCCGCTGGCGGCCGTCTTGCTGATCAGTTGCGGCGGTGGTTCGGCCGCCGGCAGCGCCAACGGTACGCCGTCAACACCAACGCCAACACCGACGCCTACCCCAACACCCACCTTGACCCTGAGTTTGCCGGGCCGCGCCATCGGTGCCAAGGAACTGGCCGTGATCGTGGCCGCCGGCGATCCGCTGTCGGAGGCGATCGCCAGCTATTACCAGACGGCGCGCGGCATTCCGGCGGCCAACATCATCCGGGTCAAGCTGAGCACCGGGGTCGACACCATTTCGGCCGCCGACTTCGCGCTGCTGAAGGCTGAACTGGACGCCAAGCTGCCCGGCACGGTGCAGGCGACGCTGCTGACCTGGACGGCGCCGTCGCGCGTCGCCGGCAGTTGCGCGATGAGCATCACCAGTGCCTTGGCGCTGGGTTTTGACACCAGGTATTGCGCCACAAGCTGTGCTGCCACGACAGCCTCACCCTACTACGATTCCGAATCGGCACAGCCCTGGCAAGACCACGGCATGCGCCCCTCCATGATGCTGGGCGCCAGCACGCTGGAGGCCGCCAAGGCCTTGATCGACCGGGGTCTGCGCGCCGACGCCAGCCTGCCCGCCGGCGATGGCTTTTTGCTGCGCACCAGCGACGCCGCACGCAGCGTGCGCTATCTCGATTACCCGGCGCTGCCGGCCCTGTGGTCCGGCAATTCAGGTGTCCAGCTGAGCTATATCGACAACTCGGCCGGCGCCGCCAGCGACAGCCTGAGCGGCAAGTCCAATGTGTTGTTCTATTTCACCGGCCTGGCCACTGTGCCGGGTCTGGCCGGCAACAGCTTCCGGCCCGGCGCGATTGGCGACAGCCTGACTTCGTGGGGTGGCTATTTGCCCAGCGGCAATGGTCAGATGCCGATCACCGCCTGGCTCGATGCCGGCGCCACGGCCAGCTATGGCACGGTGGAGGAGCCGTGCAATTACCCGCAGAAATTTTCCCGCGCCTCGGTGCTGATCGACCAGTACTACCGCGGTGCAACGCTGATCGAGGCCTACTGGAAAGCGGTTCAATGGCCGGGCCAGGGATTGTTCGTCGGCGAACCGCTGGCCCAGCCGTTCCGCGACACTCCGAGCTTCACCATCGACAGCGGCCAATACCTGATCGGCAGCCGGGCCTTGCGCGCCAACGCCAGCTATGCGCTGCAGTACCGCGTTGGAAGCGCCGGCAACTGGATCACGCTGGCCAGTTTCCAGCTGGCCCGGGCCCAGGCGCAAAGCTGGCGCGTGCCCTTGCCGCCGACCGATGCCACGCAACTGCGCTGGCTGGGGCCTTGTCCGGCCAATGCCAGCCAGCAGTGCACGCTGAGTTCCTCGAGTTGATTACGGCTGGTCCTGCAGCGGCGCCGGACGCCATTTCGCCAGCCGGTTCTCGACCCGGGTCATGGCGTATTCGGCCGCCAAGGCCACCACCATGATGATGACGATGGCGGCGTACATGCCGGCCGCGTCGAACGAGCCCTTGGCCACATTGATCAGCAATCCGATGCCATAACGGGCACCGACAAATTCGCCGACGATGGCGCCGACGATGGCAAAGCCAAAGCTGACATGCAGGGAGGCAAAGATCCAGCTCATGGCCGACGGTATCACCACCGAGCGCGTCAGTTGCCAGCCCTTGGCACCCAGGATCTGGGCATTCGCCAGCAGATTGCGGTCGGCCTCGACCACGCCCTGGAAGGCGTTGGAGAAAACGACGAAGAACACCATGACGAAAGACAGCGCCACCTTGGAGGTCAGGCCCAGGCCGAAGATCATGATGAAAATGGGCGCCAGCACAACCCGTGGAATCGAGTTGATGACCTTGATGTAAATCGAAAACACATCGGCCAGCATGCGGTTGCGCCCCAGGGCGATGCCGGCGATGATGCCGGCGATCGAGCCCGAGAAGAAACCCAGCAGGGACTCTTCCATGGTGACCCACAGGTGGAACCACAGCGGACCCTCCGAAGTACCCTCGACCACCCATTCGCGCAGGCGCAGCACGATGGCCCACGGGCTGGAGAAGAAGAACGGGTCGATCAGCTTGAAGCGTACCGCGAGTTCCCAGCCGCCCAGGAAGACGACCAGAATGAAATAGCGCCAGAAATAGACGGCAAATTTGCGTTTGCGCGCCGCCACCGCGGCCGCGGCCTCGATCTCGGCGTCGGAGGTGCCCGGCTGAAAAATGGCGCCGCTGGAAAGTGTTGCATCAGTCATATCAGTCTCGTTCCTCAGGCCACCATGGCTTCTTCACGTGCGGCACCGCGCAGCACCTCGTCGCGCAAGTCTTCCCAGATGGTGCGCGAGATGTCGATAAAGGCCTTGTCGTAGCGGATTTCGCTGACGATCCGGGGGCGCGGTATGGCCACCGGATAGACCGACTTGACGGTGGCCGGCCCGGAGGTCAGCACGTAGACCTTGTCGGCCAGGGCAATCGCCTCCTCCAGGTCGTGCGTGACGAAGACCACCGACGCCTTGGACTGCGACCACAGCTTGAGCAGTTCCTCGTGCATCAGGACGCGGGTCTGCACGTCCAGCGCGGAAAACGGTTCGTCCATCAACAGGATCTGCGGCTCGTTGATGAAGGTCTGGGCCAGCGACACGCGCTTGCGCATGCCGCCCGACAGTTGGTGCGGAAACTTGGTCGCATGTTCCGAAAGATTGACCCGCGCCAGCCATTCGCGCGCCTTGGCATAGGCCTGTTCCTGCGCAATGCCGCGAAACAGCGGGCCGGTGACCACGTTGTCGATCACGCTGCGCCAGGGAAACAAGGCGTCGGTCTGAAACACAAAACCGATGCGCGGGTCGATGCCGTTCACCGGCGCGCCCATCACCCGAACCTCGCCGGCCGAGGGCTTGGCCAGGCCGGTGACCAGGTTCAGGGTGGTGGATTTACCGCAACCGGTGGGACCCACCACGGCGACGAACTCGCCGCGTGCCACGCTCATGTTGAAGTCGCGCAGGGCGGTCATGGATTTGCCGTCCGGCGTGAGAAAACGGCGACTGACGTTGATCAGTTCAATGGCCGGGCTGTCGTTCTGAAGGGGCATGGCGGTGCTTGGCTTATTTGGCGTTCTTGACGAACTCGGTGGTGTAGGTTTTCGACAGGTCGACGGTTTTCCCCTTGACGTTCTTGGAGAAGGCGGCCAGCACCGAGAGCACGGTTTCGGGTCCGCCGGCCGGCATCACGCCGTCGGGCGTGAACATGGCCTTGCCGTCGGCCAGCGCCTTGGTGTAGCTGTCCTTGTCACCGGCGTAAAAATCCTTGGGCATCTTGTCGGCGATTTCGGCCGCGCTGTGCGTGTTGATGAATTTCAGCGTCTTGACGAAAGCGTTGGCCAGTTTTTGCACCGTCGGTTTGTTCTTCTCGACCCAGTCGGTGGACATGTACAGGGACGCCGCCGGGTAGGTGCCGCCCAGCGCCGCCTTGGTTTTTTCAACCGTGCGCATGTCGACCAGAACACGTGCTTCATTGGTCTTGAGCAGGCGCGAGATGGTCGGTTCGGTGGTCATGCCGGCCTGGATCTTGTCCTGCGTCATGGCGGCGATGAAAGTGGTGCCGGCACCGACCGGGATGGTGCTGAATTCGCCCAGCGGAACACCGGACTTGACCATCAGGTATTGCGACAGGAAGTTGGTGGAAGATCCCAGGCCCGTGACGCCCAGGCTCTTGCCGCGCAGGTCGGCCATGGATTTGATTTGCGGGTGCTTGTTGGAAACCAGTTCCACTTCGCCGGGTGCCTGGCTGAACTGCACCACCGACTGGACATATTTGCCCTTGGTCTGCAAATCGACGCAGTGGTCGTAGAAGCCGACCACGCCTTGCACCGCGCCGGCCAGCATTTCATTTTCGGCATCGACGCCGGAGGCTTCGTTGAGCAGCTCGACCTCCAGCCCCTCGGCCTTGAAGTAGCCCAGACTCTCGGTCAATTTGGCGGGCAGGTAAATCTGCTTTTCGTAGCCGCCGACAATGATGGTGACCTTGTCGGCCGCCAGTGCGCTGGCGCTGGCAAAGAGCACGGCGGCAAGGCCTAGGGCCTGCAACAGTCGGTTCGGTTTGATACTGGATTTCATGGCATCTCCTGGGTTGGTTTGTGCGCTGACGATAATCGCTGGCGGCTTTCAGTCTGCTTTCAGTTTCCCTGAACCTAGGGAAAGTACTGATGGGCGCGTCAGCTTATGATCTGGCATCCCTCTGAAATAACCCTAGCGAGCAGCGTGCAATGCGGATCCTGGTCGTCGAAGACAACGCCGAATTGGCGCAATGGCTGGCACGCACCTTGCGCAAGGAACAGTACACCGTCGACTGCCTGGACAACGGTGCCGATGCCGACTTTGCGCTGCGCTCGGAAAAATACAACCTGGTGATTCTCGACCTGGCGCTGCCCCGGATGGACGGCAAGGAGGTTTTGCGCCGCCTGCGCGCCCGTCACGACAGCACGCCGGTGCTGGTGCTGACGGCCAACAACACGGTGCAGAGCCGCGTCAGCGAACTCGATGGCGGGGCTGACGATTACATGGCCAAGCCGTTCGAGATCGACGAACTGGAGGCGCGCATCCGGGTCCTGTTGCGGCGCTCCGCCGGCCAGGCGGCTCCCCTGACGACCTGCGGCGACCTGAGCTACAACATGAACACGCGCGAATTCCAGATCGCCGGGCAAGCCCTTGCGCTGACGCCGCGCGAGCGTGCCGTGCTGGAGGTGTTGCTGCGCAAGGCCGGCAGCAGCGTCACCAAACAGGAGCTGGCCCAAAGCCTGTTTTCGCTCGACGAGGACGTCTCCACCGACGCCATCGAAATCTATGTGCACCGGGTGCGCAAGAAGCTCGAACCCAGCTCCGCCAGGATCATGACCTTGCGGGGTCTGGGTTACCTGCTGCGCCCGGCTGGCAATGAATAGCAGCCTGCGGCGCCAGCTGCTGGCCTGGGTTTTGTTGCCGTTGGCCAGCGCCGTTGCGGTGGATGCCTGGCTGACCTACAACAGCTCGGTCGATACCGCCACCGTGGTGCAGGACCGGCTGCTGCTCGGTTCGGCCCGCATGATCGCCCAGCAGATCAGCTACGAGGACGGCACCTTCCAGCACCACATACCGCCCGCCGCGCTGGAGCTGTTCCAGTCCGAGCAGCCGGACCGGATTTTCTACCGCGTTACCACCGGCGCCGGGCAATTGCTGTCGGGCTATACCGATCTGCCCTTGCCAAAACTGAATATGCCGGCTGACTCGCCCTATTTCTTCGGCACCACGATGCGCGGCGAGACGGTGCGGGTGGTGGCCTTTTTCCAACCCGTGATCGGCAACCCGTCGGCTTTGCCGGTGGTCGTTGAAGTGGCCCAAACCACCCATGCCCACGCGCAGCTGAGCTCCGGATTGTGGTTGCATGCGCTGGCCCAGCAGTTGCTGATACTGGCGTTGGCGACGATCTTCATCCTGTTCGGTTTGAAACGCGGCCTGCAGCCGCTGATCCGGCTGCGCAACGATGTCCGCTCGCGCCAGGAAGGTTCGCTGGAAAAGCTGCGCACCGACGGCATTCCGGCGGAACTGACGCCGCTGCTGGAATCCTTCAACGACTACATCCAGCGGCTGGAAAATCACACCAATCTGCGCAGCACTTTCATCCAGAATGCGGCGCACCAGTTGCGCACGCCGCTGACCGTATTGAACACCCAGATCAGTGACGCCCAGCGCGCGCCCAGCCAGGCCGAGGCCGAGCGGCCACTGCTCGCCGCGCGTAGGACGCTGCAGCAAACGACGCGACTGGTGAACCAGTTTTTGACACTTTCCTCGGCTGAGGCCTACGTCGCCGTCACCACGCCGGCGGCGACCCAGGCGTGTTGCGACAGCGTGCAAAAAGTGCTGGAGGATCTGGCTTTTGCGGCCCATCAGAAGAACATCGATCTGGGCTTCGAGCGCAGTGGCGCGGATACCGTGGTTTCACTCGATCCGGCGGCGTTGCGGGAAATTGCCGTCAACCTGGTTGACAACGCCATTCGGTACACGCCGGCCGCTGGCGTGGTGACGGTGCGGGTGCGCTCGACAGAGGGAAAACTTTCGCTGGAAGTCGAAGACAACGGACCGGGTGTGCCGCCGCAGAGCCGCGACAAGATCTTCCAACGTTTCCACCGTCTGGGTACCGGCGAGGCCAGCGGCAGCGGTCTGGGACTGGCGATCGTCAAGGAACTGGTGTCCCAATGCGGCGCCACGGTGCGAGTGGCAGAGCCCGAGCATGGTGGCAGCGGTCTGCTGGTGGTGATCGATTTTTTTGCCTCCCGTCGCAGCAGCCCGCAAAGCAGCTAGTAGTTTGGCTGGAATTGGCCCGTCAATAGCCCGTTGATCGCGAGATCGAACTCGACGCAGGCCCCTAGAATCGTAAGAGGATCAACGATCCCAACCAACTCTTCTTCAGTTCAATGCCTTCAATTCAGGGCCCACGCCATGCCAAAATCAAAACTGCTGGACTACCTCAACCTTCTCGACAAAGATGCCGTGGCGCGTGAAGCGTTTGCCAAAGATCCCCAAGCTGCGATGACGGCGTATGGTTTGGATGCTGCGGAACAGCAGGCTTTGCTGTCGGGCAACCAAGCTGACATCGCCAAGCTGGTGGGCGTTGATGTCGCTGCGCTTCCGTTACCTCAAATAGGGCAGACCGATTACAAGCCCAATTGAGCAATTGGGAGAAACGCAGCGACTGTGATCGTGCTAGGCCGTTGCGTTAGAACCATTGCGTTCGTCGCCCTGGGGCTGGCTTGCTCCTTGGGCGCAGGGGCGGCCGATCCCTCCTCGGTCGATGCTTTGCTTGCCGAGATTTCGACCTATCTTTTCTCGACGCCGGAAAAGGCGGTCGCACCACTCGAAAAGCTGCAGGCGTTGCAGTCAAGCTTCACCCCGGTTCAAAACGAAAGATACCAGCTCTACTACGCGTCTTCGCTGGGCTTTAGGGGAAGACACGAGGAACGCATTAGCTTGGTGCAGTCGTTTCTGCCCCAGGTGAAAACACCAGCCCGGCGTGCGCGGTTTCTTTACGAACTGATCGATGGCAGCACGGTTCTGGGCAGATACGAAGCGGCCCTGCTGGCCATGAACCAGTCGATTCTCTTGCTGCCCAGACTGGAAAGCGCAGGAGAGAAAATGAACGTATTGCAAAGTGCGCTTGCTTTGTCGAGCTCATTGCATGCCTACGACGAGGCGCTGGATTTTGCCGAGCGCCTGTACTCCCTGAGTGGAGACACAGTCGGTTCCTACGCAGCCTGCGTTGGCTTGACCGACAAAGTTGAGCTGAATTTCATGCGCGGGGATCGCCAACAGGCTCGCTCCCTGGTGCCAGATGCCATCCTTGCCTGCGACGCCAACAAGAATCAATTTTTTACCCTGCTCGTCAAGACCCTTGTCGCGATTGATTTGATCGACTCAGAAAAATATGCAACCGGGATCGCATCCGGCCTGCCCCTGCTGCGCCAATTTTCGGTACTGAGCCAGAGTTCGGATTACGTAACACAACTCGAGGAAGCGCTGGCCCGCGCCTACCTGAAAACCGGAAATGTGGAGCAAGCGGAACACTACGGTTTTCAAGCCTACCAACGTGCGCAGTCGGGGAAGGTTCTTTTGTTGCAGGAAAAGACCAGTGAAACCATGGCGGCCATCCAACGCGCCCAAGGCCAACTGGTCAAGGCCATGGGCTATTACGACATCAATCTGGCCCTGAAAAAGAAGGTCCTGGACGATCAATTGCAGAAGAACCTGGCCTACCAAAGAGTCAAGTTTGAAACCCAGGACAAGGCCAACCAGATGGCCTTGTTGGAACAAAAAAACAAAAACCTGAACATTGAAAAGGAACTGCAACAAGGCAGGAATCAGAACCTGATCCTGTTGATGACCTTGAGCTTGGTGGTATTGACTCTGCTCGGTGTCTGGCTCGCCAAGACGCTGCGGCAAAGAAATATCTTCCGCCAGTCCGCCCAGGTGGATGGACTGACGCAGGTGAGCAATCGGGCGCACTTTGTGGCGTCTGCGCGGCAGGTGTTCAGGAGCGCCAAGACTGGCGTCAGTCTTGTGCTGCTGGACATGGATTTTTTCAAAAAAATCAACGACACCTATGGCCACGCCACCGGGGACTGGGTGCTGAGGGCGGTGTGCGATGCCGTCAAGACCCAACTGCGCAAGACCGACCTGCTGGGGCGCCTGGGAGGCGAGGAATTTGCCTTGTGTCTGCCGCTGTTCACGCCCGAAGAAGCAAAAGCCATGGCGGAACGTTGCCGTGCCGCCATTGCCGCCATTGACACCGGTCCCAGCGGCTTCAGTTTTGAGATTACCGCCAGCTTGGGTATCGCCTCACGCGACATCAACGGACCTCTCAACTTTGAGGAGACGCTGGCGGCAGCGGACAAGGCCTTGTATTTCTCAAAAAACGAGGGACGCAACCGCGTCACGGTCTATCAACATTCGGGGGCATAGCTTGGCGCTGGCACACACACGAAAAGGCAAATTGATCTGCGTCGGCACCGGCATGCGCATGGCCGGGCAGGTGACACCGCTGGCGCAAAGCTATATCGAGACGGCGGACGTGGTGATCGGCGCCGTGCCCAATCTCTTTACGCGCAACTGGCTGCAACAGATTGCCAGGGAATACATCTGCGTGCTGGGCTATTACAGCGATTGCGATGTGGACGGCAAGAATCGCCGCGATACCTACAGGCGCATGGCCGACACCATTCTGGAGCAGGTGCGCGCCGGCAAAACCGTTTGCGCCGCATTCTACGGGCACCCCGGCATTTTTGCCTGCATCTCGCACATGGCGATTGCCGACGCGCGCGCCGAAGGCTTTAGCGCCGAGATGTTGCCAGGCATCTCGGCGGAAGATTGCCTGGTCGCCGATCTGGGCCTGGACCCGGGCCGCACCGGCACGCAGTCCATGGAAACCACGCAGTTCATGATCTTTGAGCGCCGGATCGATCCGACCGCGCTGCTGATTTTGTGGCAACCGTTTCTGGCGGGTGAACTGACCCTCAAGCGCTTTGACACCACGGCGGCCAGGCTACAGGTGCTGGTGGACAAGCTGGCACGCGACTACCCGCTGGAGCACCCGGTGATCTTGTACGAAGCGGCCACCCATCCGCTGGAAAAGACGCGCATGGATACGATTTTGCTGAAAGATCTGCCGAGCGCTTCCTTGCAAGGTACTACCACGTTGGTCATCCCCGCCGCCTACCCATTGAAACTGGATCAGGCGATCGTGGACCAACTCAATGCGCTACCCGAGGCGCCCGCCGCAGCAGCCCGTAAGCCAGCCCTTTTCTGAAATGATGACATGCCAAACCCCGTTCGGCATGGCGGGTGGATCAGGCTGGAGGGGCACTCAGCTCCGCGGCTGTCCCCCGACCTTCGGTCTCCGCCTTTATGCCGCTGCGCTGAGAGCCCCACCAACCTGATCTTTCAAGCAGGGTTGGTGTGCGACCGGCGCAAACCACCAACGTTCGTCGCCGAGGGCGCTGTAGTGGGTGGCGCAGCGTGGACTTGGGGTTTTGCCAAATAAAGGGGGAGGCCGCAGGCCGGCGGACATTCGCGGAGCCGCCCACTGCGGCGCCCTCGACCCACACACACGCGTGTGCCATGGTTCCTGACTTGCGGGAGCCATCTGCATCAGGCAGGCTCGGCCAGAACGGTGTTGTGAATTTCGGAAGCCAATCGTTGACTCCGAAGCGGCCAGCGCCACGCAGCGCCGAAGTCGGCAAAACCAGTCTAAATGATCAAAAATTTTGGTAACATCCAACAAATTGTAAATTTTTGTTCATTCCGGTTTTCCCCCTGACCTGGTAAGCAAGTTGATGGCGACATTTCCCGGCAACCCGTCGATGGCCCAGCGCATTGCGCGCGTGCTGCCAACGCTGACGCGCTCGCAGCGGCGCATGGCCGACTATGTGCTGGCCCGGCCGTTGCAGGCGGCCACCATGCCGATTGACGAACTGGCCGCCACCCTGGGGGTTTCGGTGGCAACCGCCAACCGGTTTGCACGGGCCCTCGAATTCGACGGTTATCCGCAGTTCCGGGCGGCCCTGGTATTGGGTTTTGAAGCCACGCTGGCGCCGGTCGAAAAGCTGCGCAGCCAGCTCGAACACCCGGCCACGGCGGCCGATGTTTTCGCCGCCGCACTGGCCGAAGTCCAGCGCAATATCGAGGCGACGCGCCAGGCCCTCGATGGCCACAGTTGCGAGCAGGCGGTGGACCTGATCCTGAAGGCCAAGCGCATTTACATCGCCGGCTTTGGCAGCAGCAGCTGGCTGGGCGGGCTGTTGCAACGCTGCCTGGACCTGTATTGCAGAAACGTTCAATTGCTGGCCAGCATGGAAGGCTCGTCATACGGCGCGCGCATTCTTTCCGGCGCGCAGCCGAGCGATCTGCTGATCGCCATTGCCTACCCACGCTACATCAACGACACGGTCTTGCTGGCGCGCCGCGCGCGCGACGCTGGCGTGCCGGTGCTGGCCTTGACGGATCGCGTGACGTCGCCGCTGGCACCGCTGGCGACGGTCTCGCTTTACGCGCACGCCGACAGTCAGTATTTCGCCAATTCGGAGACCAGTGTGCTGGCGCTGATCGAAGCCTTGTGCAGCGCGGTGGCGCACCGCGCGAAGGGTTCGCTGAAGGCGGCCACCGAGTTGGCCGAGGCGGTCTTGCCATGGCTGCACGGCGACCATGGCGGGCGCTTGCGCGTCAGCCCCGAGGCCGCGGCGCCGCTGCCGCGCAAGCGGCCAAGCGTCGCCAAATCGTCAAAGGCCGGCCAATGATCTCAACACCCCCTGTGCCCTTGATTGCCATCCACGGCGGCGCCGGCACCATCAGCCGCGCCAGCATCGGCACCGAGCAGAAGGCCGCTTACCAGGCCGCCCTGAAGGACGTGCTGCTGGCCGCGCAGCAACTGCTGGCCGCTGGCGGCAGCGCGCTCGATGCGGTCAGCCTGGCGGTCGATCTGCTGGAGGATTGCCCGCTCTTCAATGCCGGGCATGGCGCCGTCTTCACGCACGACGAAACCCACGAGCTTGACGCCGCCGTGATGGACGGCGCCACCTTGCGCGCCGGCGCCGTGGCTTGCGTCAGCCGGGTGCGCCGGCCCTTGCGCGCGGCCCGCGCCGTGATGGAGCGCAGCGAGCACGTGCTGCTGGTGGCGGCGGGTGCCGAAGCCTTCGCCCAGGCCTGCGGACTGGAACTGGTTGATCCGGCCTACTTCTCCACCGAGGCGCGGCGCGCGCAATTGCAGCGCGCACGCTCCAGTGACGCAACGCTGCTGGACCACGACGCCGCGGCGCTGGTGTTCCGCCCCTCGGCGGCCGGTGCGCCACCGCTGGACGAGGGCAGCAAACTGGGCACCGTCGGCGCGGTCGCGCTGGATGTCCACGGCAACCTGGCGGCAGCCACCTCGACCGGTGGCATGACCAACAAGCGGCCGGGCCGGGTCGGCGACACGCCCCTGATCGGTGCCGGCACCTATGCCGACAACCGCACCGCCGCGGTTTCCTGCACCGGTAGCGGCGAGATGTTCATGCGCGTCGTCGCGGCCTACGATGTCTGCGCGCGCATGGCCTACGCCGGCCAGTCGCTGGCTGCCGCGGCGCAGGAAGTCGTGATGCAGGTGCTGCCGGCGATCGGCGGCCGCGGCGGTCTGATTGCCGTCGACGCGCTGGGCAACCTGAGTCTGCCTTTCAATACCGAAGGCATGTACCGCGGCTTTGCCCGCGTTGGTGAAGCGCCGCAGACGGCCATCTTCCGCTGACCGGCCCCGCTCCCGGCCCAGTCCCCATCACTTAGCCAACAACAGCGCAGCGCCATGCAATCCACCCTGGTCGAAGCACCTCAAGCCAGCGCCCTGCACCTGTGCGAGAACCGGGTGCTGGCGGCCACCGATCTGTCGGTGCGCTTCACCACGTCCGAACGCACGGTCGATGCGGTGCGCCAGCTCTCTTTTCATGTCGATCGCGGCGAGACCCTGGCCATCGTCGGTGAATCGGGCTCCGGCAAATCGGTCACCGCGCTGGCCTTGATGCGCCTGGTCGAGCATGGGGGCGGCCGCATCGTCGATGGCCGCCTGCTGTTTCGGCGCCGCAACGGCCAACTGCTGGACCTGACGCAGGCGCGCGACCAAACCATGCGCAGCATCCGCGGTGCCGACATCGCGATGATTTTTCAGGAACCGATGACTTCCCTGAATCCGGTATTCACCGCCGGCGACCAGATCGCCGAGTCGATCCGGGAACACCAGGGCAAGAGCGCGGCGGCGGCCCGCGCCGAGGCGCTGCGCATGCTGGAGCTGGTGCGCATTCCGGAAGCCCGCAACGTGCTGGGCAGCTACCCGCATCAGCTCTCGGGCGGGATGCGCCAGCGCGTCATGATTGCCATGGCGTTGTCGTGCAAACCCTCGCTGCTGATTGCCGACGAGCCGACCACTGCGCTGGACGTCACCATTCAGGCCCAGATCCTGCAATTGATACGCGCGCTGCAGGACGAGATGCAGATGGGGGTGATCTTCATCACGCATGACATGGGCGTCGTCGCCGAAGTGGCCGATCGCGTGCTGGTCATGTACCGCGGCGACAAGGTGGAAGAGGGCGCGTCGGAAGAAGTCTTCAGCCAGCCGCGGCACCGCTATACCCGAGCCCTGCTGGCCGCCGTGCCGCGACTGGGCGCCATGCAGGGCATAGCGCTGCCGCTGAAGTTCGAACTGTTGCGCAGCGAAGAGGCCGACGCGGCAGCGCCCGAACCGGCGCAGCCGCAGGACACCGTCCGCTCGGACAGCGCGCCGATTCTGCGGGTGCGCGATCTGGTGACGCGTTTCGACGTGCGCAGCGGCCTGTTCGGGCGGGTCAAGCGCCGCGTCCATGCGGTGGAGCAAGTCAGCTTCGACCTGCGCCCCGGCGAGACGCTGGCACTGGTCGGCGAGTCGGGTTGCGGCAAGTCCACCACTGGGCGCTCGCTGCTGCGCTTGGTCGAGAGCCAGAGCGGCGTGATCGAGTTCGGCGGGCAAAACATCCGCGATCTGGCAAGCAGCACCTTGCAAGGCCTGCGGCGCAACATCCAGTTCATTTTTCAGGACCCGTTCGCCTCGCTGGACCCGCGTCTGACGGTCGGTTTTTCGATCATGGAGCCGCTGCTGGTGCACCGCATCGCCAAGGGCCGGCAAGCGCAGGAACGGGTCGACTGGCTGCTGGAAAAAGTCGGTCTGCCAGCCGAGCACGCGCAGCGCTATCCGCATGAGTTCTCGGGCGGGCAACGCCAGCGCATCGCGATTGCGCGCGCCCTGGCGCTCAGCCCCAAGGTGGTGATCGCCGACGAGTCGGTGTCGGCGCTGGATGTCTCGATTCAGGCCCAGATCATCAACCTGATGCTGGACCTGCAGCGCGAACTGGGCATCGCCTTTCTGTTCATTTCGCACGACATGGCGGTGGTGGAGCGCATCAGTCACCGGGTGGCCGTCATGTACCTGGGCCAGATCGTCGAGATCGGCCCGCGCCGCGCCATTTTCGAAAACCCCCAGCACGCCTATACGCGCCGGCTGATGGCGGCCGTGCCGGTGGCCGATCCGGCGCGCCGGCACCTGCGCCGCACGCTGCTGGAAGGCGAGATTCCGAGCCCGATCCGCGCCGTCGGCGACGAGCCCGTGGTGGCGCCCCTGCAGCAGGTTGCGCCGGGCCACTATGTAGCCCGCCACAGTGTCGGCGGCCTCTATTGACAGCAATGTGTTTTCCCTTCTTTTCAACCCAGGAGCTATTTGTATGAAACATCCTCTTGCCCCTCTGGCCGCCGCGCTTGCGCTGACGGCTACTTTTGCCGCGCCGGCGTTCGCCGCCAAGGACGTGGTGGTGGCCGTCGCCTCGACCTTCACCACCATGGACCCCTACGATGCCAACGACACCTTGTCGCAAGCCGTCGTGAAGTCGTTTTACCAGGGCTTGTACGGCTTCGACCGCGAGATGAAGATGGTGCCGGTGCTGGCCGAAAGCCATCAGGTCAGCAAGGACGGCCTGGTCTACACCATGAAACTCAAGCGCGGCGTCAAGTTCCATGACGGTACCGACTTCAACGCCGAAGCGGTGAAGGTCAACTTCGACCGCGTGACCAACCCCGACAACAAGCTCAAGCGCTACAACCTGTACAAGAACATCGCCAAGACCGAGGTGGTGGACCCCTACACCGTGCGCTTCACCCTGAAAGAGTCGTTCTCGCCCTTCATCAACTCGCTGGCGCATCCGTCGGCGGTGATGATTTCGCCGACCGCCTTGCAGAAGCTGGGCAAGGGCATCGCGCAGAACCCGGTGGGCACCGGCGCGTTCAAGTTCGTCGAATGGAAGCAGAGCGACTACCTGAAGGTCGAGAAGTTTGCCGGCTACTGGCGCAAGGGCTACCCCAAGGTCGACTCCATCACCTGGCGCCCGGTGGTCGACAACAACACGCGCAGCGCCATCATGCAGACCGGCGAGGCGCACTTCACGTTCCCGGTGCCCTACGAGCAGGCCGAGGTGCTGAAAACCAAGCCCGGCATCGAGTTGACGGCGGCACCCTCCATCGTGCACCGCTACCTGTCGATGAACACGCTCCAAAAACCTTTCGACAACCCCAAGGTGCGCGCGGCCATCAACTACGCGATCAACAAGGAGGCCCTGATCAAGGTCGCTTTCTCGGGCTACGCGATTCCGGCCGAAGGCGTGCTGCCCAAGGGCGTCGAATACGCGGTCAAGCTCGGTCCCTGGCCCTACGATCCGGCCAAGGCGCGTGAACTGCTGAAGGAAGCCGGTTACCCGAATGGTTTCGAGAGCACGTTGTGGTCGGCCTACAACCACACGACGGCGCAGAAGGTGATCCAGTTCCTGCAGCAGCAACTGGGCCAGGTCGGCATCAAGGTGCAGGTGCAGGCGCTGGAAGCCGGCCAGCGCGTGGAGAAGGTCGAGAGCGCGCAGGATGCGGCCACGGCGCCGGTGCGCATGTATTACGTCGGCTGGTCGTCCTCGACCGGTGAGGCCGATTGGGCGATGCGCCCGCTGCTGGCATCGGAGTCGTTCCCGCCGCGCATGTTCAATACCGCCTACTACAAGAACGAGGCGGTCGACGCCGACATCGCCAAGGCGCTCAACACCACCAGCGCGGCGGAAAAGACCAAGCTCTACACCGATGCCCAGCAGCGCATCTGGAAAGACGCGCCCTGGGCCTTCCTGGCGACCGAGCAACTGCTGTCGGCGCGCAGCAAGAGCATGAACGGCTTCTACGTGATGCCCGATGCGTCGTTCAACTTCGACGAGATCGAACTCAAGTAAGCAACCCGGCGGACGGCACGAATGACCAGCTACTTCCTCAAACGCATGTTGGGCCTGCTGCCGACGTTGCTGATCGTCGCGCTGCTGGTGTTCCTGTTCGTCCACCTGCTGCCGGGAGATCCGGCCCGCCTGGCAGCCGGGCCGGATGCCGACCAGCAGACGGTGGCGCTGGTGCGCCAGGATCTGGGGCTGGATCGGCCCCTGACGGAGCAGTTTATAAGCTTCTTCACGCGCATGCTGCACGGCGATTTCGGCACCTCGATGCGCTCGCGCCGGCCGGTGGCTACCGAGATCGCCGAACGTTTCATGCCGACCCTGCTGTTGACGCTGGCCAGCATGGGCTGGGCGGTGGTCCTTGGCATGTCGATCGGCGTCGTCTCGGCCGTCTTTCGCAATGAGTGGCCGGACCGCCTGGGCATGACCATCGCCGTCTCCGGCATCTCGTTTCCGGCGTTCGCGCTGGGCATGCTCTTGATGCAGGTGTTCTCGGTACAACTGGGCTGGCTGCCCACCGTCGGCGCCGATGGCTGGAAGCACTACATCCTGCCGTCCCTGACCCTGGGAGCCGCGGTGGCCGCCGTGATGGCACGCTTTACGCGCGCCTCGTTCGTCGAAGTGATGCAGGAGGATTTTGTGCGCACGGCCCGGGCCAAGGGGCTGAAGGAGCGCACCGTGATCGCCAAGCACTGCCTGCGCAACGCGCTGATCCCGGTGGTCACCATGATGGGTCTGCAGTTCGGTTTTCTGCTGGGCGGCTCCATCGTCGTCGAGGTGGTCTTCAACTGGCCCGGCCTGGGCCGCTTGCTGGTCGATGCCGTGAGCACGCGCGACTACCCCGTGATCCAGACCCTGGTGTTGCTGTTCTCGCTGGAGTTCATCCTGATCAACCTGGTGGTGGATGTGCTCTACGGCTTCATCAACCCGACCATCCGCTACCAATAATCGAGCCATGAGCAAGTCCCCTGTCACCGAAGTTGCCGCGGCCCAGCAAAGCGCCGGCGTGCGCACGCCCTGGAGCGAGTTCTGGCGCAAATTCAAGAAGCAGCCGGTGGCGCTGGCGGCGCTGATGCTGGTGGCGCTGCTGGTACTGCTGGCGGTTTTCGCGCCACTGATTGCGCCCTACGACGCGGAAAACTATTTCGACTACGACCAGCTCAACGCAGTGCCGTCCTGGCAGCACTGGTTCGGCGTCGATCCGCTGGGCCGGGACATCCTGAGCCGCATCCTCTCCGGTGCGCGCCTGTCGCTCGCCGCGGGCTTCCTGTCGGTGGCACTGGGCGGCCTGATAGGCACCAGCCTGGGCCTGCTGGCCGGCTACTACGAAGGCTGGTGGGACCGCATCGTGATGCGGATCTCCGATGTGCTGTTCGCCTTTCCCGGCATCCTGCTGGCGCTGGGTGTCGTTGCCATCCTGGGCAGCAGCATGGTCAACGTGGTGGTGGCGGTGTCGGTCTTCAGCGTGCCGGCCTTTGCCCGCCTGGTGCGCGGCAACACGCTGGTGCTCAAGCGCATGACTTACATCGAGGCGGTGCGCAGCATCGGCGCCTCCGACTGGACCCTGATCACGCGCCACATCCTGCCCGGCACCATCTCGACCATCGTCGTCTATTTCACCATGCGCCTGGGCACCTCCATCATCACGGCGGCCAGCCTGTCGTTTCTGGGCATGGGGGCGCAGCCGCCGACGCCGGAATGGGGCGCCATGCTGAACGAAGCGCGCGCCGACATGGTCAACGCGCCGCACGTGGCGTTGTTCCCCAGCCTGGCAATTTTCCTGACGGTGCTGGCTTTCAACCTGCTGGGCGATGGCTTGCGCGACGCGCTGGACCCCAAGATCGACCGCATTTAATTAATTGAGGACAGAGCTTGCTCGCTACGCGTAGCTACGGACTGTCCCACAATGTTTCAGGAAGCCTGTTTGTGATCCCCCGTCAATCCCTGCCGCACATCGGTTCTCTGCCGCCAGGGCAACGCAATGCCATCACCGATGTGGCGGGTGTGACGGTGGGCCAGTGCACGCTAGCTGCGCAAGCGGTGCAGACCGGGGTCACGGTCGTGCGCCCGCACGCCGGCGATCTGTTTCGCGACCGGGTGCCGGCCGCCGCGGTGGTGCTCAATGGTTTCGGCAAGAGCGTGGGCTTGATGCAGGTCGAGGAGCTGGGCCTGCTGGAGACGCCCGTTGCGCTGACCAACACTTTTGCGGTCGGCACCGTGGCCACCGCGCAGATCCGCCAATGCATCGCCGCCAACCCCGAAACCGGGCGCCGCCTGCCGTCCGTCAATCCGCTGGTGCTGGAGTGCAACGACGGTTTTCTCAACGATATGCAGTGCCAGGCGATCACCGAGCAGCACTATCTGCAAGCCTGTGCGCAAGCCGGAGCGGCGGTGGAAGAAGGTTCGGTCGGCGCCGGGCGCGGCATGTCCAGCTTCGGGCTCAAGGGCGGTGTCGGTAGCGCATCGCGCCGGGTCGCGCTGGCCGGCCAGCGTGAATACCTCGTCGGCGCACTGGTGTTGGCCAATTACGGCAAGCCGGCGCAACTGGTGATGGCGGGCCAGCCGCTGGGCGCCCGGCTGGCTGCCCAGTTTGCGGAGCCAACGGCAGAGCCGGAAAAAGGTTCCATCATCATGCTGATTGCCACCGACGCGCCGCTCGACGCCCGCCAGTTGCGCCGGCTGGCCCTGCGCGCCGGCGCCGGTCTGGCCCGCACCGGTTCCGTGTTCGGTCACGGCAGCGGCGACATCGCACTGGCTTTTTCCACGGCCTACACCGTGCCGCAGGAAACCGAGCGTCCGATGCCCAGCCTGGCGATGCTGCACGACGGCCTGCTGGATGGCTTGTTTCAGGC
The DNA here is from genome assembly GCF_028714215.1 of Rhodoferax sp. Lineage (GTDB taxonomy): Bacteria > Pseudomonadota > Gammaproteobacteria > Burkholderiales > Burkholderiaceae_C > Rhodoferax. The sequence continues at coordinate 135,884 of NZ_JAQTMS010000007.1, forward strand.
CGTCGCCGACAGCACCGAGCAGGCCATCCTGCACGCCTTGTGGCTGGCGCGTGCCGTGACCGGTCGCGACGGCCACCAGCGTCGTGCGCTGGCCGATCTGCTGCCCGGCTGGAGCGCGCTTGCGCAACCATCAAACCCTTCAGCGAGTGCACCATGAAAGTCCTGATTTCCGTTGACATCGAAGGCGTCGCCGGCGTGTACCACCCGGAGCAGACGCACCCCGGAAACCCGGAGTACGAACTAGCCCGCCGCTTGATGACGCAGGAGGCCAATGCCGCCATTGCCGGTGCTTTCGACGGCTGTGCCAGCACGGTGCTGGTGAACGACTCGCATGGCACATTTCGCAACCTGCCGCCCGATCTGCTGGACCCGCGCGCCCAGATCGTGCAGGGCAAGCCGCGCTATCTGGGCATGATGGCCGGGGTCGAAGAGGGCGTCGACGCGGTCTGCCTGATCGGCTACCACTCGCGCGCGCAAGGTCGCGGCATTCTGGCGCACACCATCAACAGCTTTGCGTTCGCGCGGGTCCGCTTCAACGACCTGGAACTGGGCGAGGCCGGCCTCTATGGTGCCCTGGCCGGCGAGTTTGGCGTGCCGGTGGTGATGGCCAGCGGCGACGATGTTTTCATAGAAGAAAACCAACCCTTGTTCCCGCACGCCAGTTTTGTGCAAAGCAAGCGCGCCAACGGCCAGACCAGCGGCATCAGCCTGTCGCCGGGGCAGGCCGCCAGCGCGATCCGCTCCGGCGTTGCCGGCGCGCTGGCGCAGCGCGACCGGGCCCGCCCCTTTGTGCTGACGACACCGATCGCCGTGCGGCTCCAGACGCAGACCCCGGCGTTGGCCGACCTGTTCTGCCAGTGGCCCGGCCTGCAACGGCTGGACGGCGACGAGCTTGGTTTTGATGCCCCCACGGTGCAGGCTGCGGTGCGCATGCTGAACTGCCTGTCGGCCATGTCCAGCATGCTGCGCTAGCGCTGGTTTTTTACGCCAATCATCGGACGCATGATGACTCCTTCTGATTCCCCGACGCCGGCTGGCGCGCACCGTGTGCCGACCCGCATCGTCGGTATTCTGGGCGGCATGGGACCGGCCGCCGGCGCCGATTTCGTTGGCCTTTTCGTACAGGCCTGCATCGACTGGATGCAGCAGCATGGCCAGGCTGTGAACGATCAGGCCTTTCCCGAACATTGGCTGGCGCAACTGCCGGTGCCCGACCGCACGCAAGCCCTGAGCGCCATTGGCGAAGCGGCCGATGCGCCGCTGGCGGCGATGGCCAGTGGCCTGCATCGACTGGAGCAACTGGGCGCCGTCGCCGTGGCCATGGCCTGCAACACGGCGCACGCCTGGCATGCGGCGCTGCAAGCCCGCTTTCCGCGCCTTGAGCTGCTGCACGTGGCGCGTGAAGTGGCGCTCCACCTGCAATCCCTGGGCGTGTCGGAAGTAGGTCTGCTGGCGACGCAGGGGACTTACCGCAGCGCCCTTTACGAGATCGCCCTGGCGCAAGCCGGCATCCAATGCCAGCTGCCCCTTGAAGCCGAGCGTGAGACCTTGATGCGGGGCATTTACGACGGTGTCAAGACCGGCGACCTGGCCTGTGCCCAGGGTTGCTTTGTCGAGGTGGCAGAGCGCTTGCTGGCGCGCCACGGCGACATCGCCCTGATCATGGGTTGCACCGAAATTCCGCTGGCCTTGCCGTCCGCGCCCCAAGCGGCGCGCTGGACCCTGGTCAATCCGGCCCAGGTGCTGGCCAGGGCACTGGCCAAGCGGGCCTATTCGGGCTGACGCCGGGAGCGCAATCGCTGCGCCGGTTTGAACCACGCAAGGGCCAGGCCAAGCCGATGGCCCAAGGGCAGGGGTCGGCATTTGGGGATAATCGCCCCATCTTGAAAAAACGCACAACCACGCTCCCCGAAGTCAACTTCTCCGACGATGGCCCGCTTCGTCACCTGCATCTGGGCACCGAATGGATTCAGGGCAGCATGCGGCTGGACGCGCCGACCGCGCTGTACCACGAATACATACAGCGCATGATGGCCTGGCTGCTGTTTGTCGAACCCGATAGCGTGTCCGGGCGGCACGCCATGCAATTGGGGCTGGGGGCCGGCTCGCTGACCAAGTTCTGCCATAAAGAACTGCGCATGAAAACCACCGCGATCGAACTCAATCCGCAAGTGCTGGTGGCGTGCCGCGGCTGGTTCAAATTGCCGGCCGAAAATGCCCGGCTGCAGGTGGTGCTGGCCGATGCCGGGCAGGAGATCGAGGACGCCAAATGGTGGGGCACGGTGGATGCGCTGCAGGTTGACTTGTACGATCATGAAGCCGCCACGCCGGTGCTCGACAGCTTGCCGTTCTATGCCAACTGCCGGCGTCTGCTCACCGCCGACGGCTGCATGACGGTGAATTTGTTTGGCCGCTCCTCCAGCTTTGTGCGCACGGTCGAGAAAATCTCGGCCGCTTTCGGTGCCGAGGCGGTGTGGGCCTTCAAGCCGACGCGCGAAGGCAATACCGTGGTGCTGGCCCAACGCAGCCCGAGCCGGCCCAAGCGCGAGCGCTTGCTGCCGCGCGCCGAAATGATCCAGATCCGCTGGGGTCTGCCCGCCACCAAATGGGTGCGCGTCTTTAAACCGATGCTGGCATGAACAACAACACGCGCTCCAAGTCACCTGCCCGAACTGCTTACAGCGGGCCGCTGGACTGGCGCCATCTGGTCGAGTGGCTGCGCAGTGACGGCGTGATCAGTGCCGAGGAGGCGCAGCGCATCGTCGCGCGCTGTGCCCAGGCCGAGAGCGTGCAACACCCCTTGCTGCGCCTGGCCAGTGTCTCGGTGCGGCGCGCCAGCGATGGCAAGCCGCTGGATGTCGAATCGCTGACGCAGTGGCTGGCCCAGCGCGCCGGGCTGGACTATCTGCGCATCGACCCGCTCAAGGTTGATGTCGGCAAGGTCGCCGACACCATGAGCGCGGCCTATGCCGAGCGGCACAAGATTTTGCCGGTGCAGGTGACGGCCAGCGAGATCGTGGTCGCCACCACCGAACCGTTCCTGACCGACTGGGTGGCCGAGGTCGAGCGCCAGGCGCGCCGCGGCGTGCGCCGGGTGCTGGCCAGCCCGCAGGAAATCCAGCGCTACACGGCGGAGTTTTTTGCCCTTGCCAAATCGGTGCGCGCCGCCAACAAGGCCGGCAGCGGGGGTGGCTCCAGCTTCGAGCAGTTGGTGGAACTGGGCAAGAGCAACAAGCAGCTCGACGCCAACGACCAGAGCGTGGTGCAGGTGGTGGACTGGCTCTGGCAGTACGCCTTCGACCAGCGTGCCAGCGACATCCATCTGGAGCCGCGACGCGAACAGGGCGTGATCCGCTTTCGCATCGACGGCGTGCTGCACCCGGTCTACCAGATGCCGATGGGCGTGCTGGTCGCCATGACCGCGCGCATCAAGCTGCTGGGCCGCATGGACGTGGTGGAAAAACGCCGCCCGCAGGATGGCCGCATCAAGACCCGCAACCCCGGCGGCGAGGAGGTCGAGATGCGGATCTCGACGCTGCCGACGGCTTTTGGCGAGAAGATGGTGATGCGCATCTTCGATCCCGACACCACCGTCAAGGACCTCGATGCGCTGGGTTTCTCGGCGCACGATGCGCAGCGCTGGGAGGCGCTGGTGAAACGTCCCACCGGCATCATTCTGGTGACCGGCCCGACCGGCTCCGGCAAGACCACCACGCTGTACTCCACGCTCAAGCGCGTGGCGACGGAAGAAGTGAACGTCAGCACGGTGGAAGACCCGATCGAGATGATAGAGCCGTCCTTCAACCAGACCCAGGTGCAGACGCAGCTCGACTTCGGCTTCCCGGAAGGCCTGCGGGCGCTCATGCGGCAAGACCCGGACATCATCATGGTGGGTGAAATCCGGGACCAGGAAACGGCCGAGATGGCGGTGCAGGCGGCCTTGACCGGACACCTGGTGTTTTCCACCCTGCATACCAACGACGCACCGTCGGCCGTGACGCGCCTGCTGGAGCTTGGCGTTCCGGCCTACCTGATCAACGCCACCTTGCTGGGGGTGCTGGCGCAGCGCCTGGTGCGCACCCTGTGCAAGCAATGCAAGGTGCCCGACCCGCAGGCCACGCGGGAGGCGTTGGCCGAGGTGGTCAAACCGTGGCAGATCAGCGGCGGCTACAAGCCCTTCAAACCGGTCGGTTGCGTCGATTGCCGCATGACCGGTTTTCTGGGGCGCATGGGGCTGTACGAGTTGCTGGTGGTGTCCGAGGCCTTCAAGGAAAAGGTCAACCGCGAGCCCAACACGGATGCGCTGAAACGCCAGGCGGTGAGCGACGGCATGCGCCCCTTGCGGCTGGCCGGCGCCTTGCGCGTGGCCGAGGGTCTGACGGTGCTGGAAGAGGTTCTGAGCTCGACACCGCCCTTGACTTGAGGTTGGTCTCGCAGGCGACGAGGTAGGTGAAATCCACATGCTGCGGCCTGGCTTTCGCGTGCAAAATGGACCGGTCGAATTTTCGAGGAGCATACCAATGAATATCAAAAGTCAAAAAGACTTTTTCTCCGGTGTCGTGTTCATGGCGGTGGGCGGTGCCTTCGCCTGGGGCGCCACCACCTACACGGTGGGCAGCGGCGCGCGCATGGGACCGGGCTACTTCCCGCTCATGCTGGGCGTCCTGCTGGCCTTGCTGGGGGCGGTCATCACCTTCAAGGCGATGGTGGTGGAAACCGAGGATGGCGAGAAGATCGGCAAGTGGATCTGGCGCCCGGTCG